>NZ_JAULSI010000099.1 GCF_030711405.1 Massilia brevitalea | reverse complement strand
GGGCTGGTGCGACCTGTGGTCGCTTATGTCGCTCTGCGGCAATCATTTGAAGCTGTACCTCATCTTAGAAGCCACTCGGTAAGTCCTTGATTTAGTTTAACTAAATTCCTTGGGCTGGCATTGAAAAACCGTGGGCCCCCTAATTGCGTCTGCAATTTCTGGGAAAACAACGCAAACAAACACTGACATAAGCAACCTTCGACATGGTAATTTCTATGGCCATGCGCGTGAGTTCTGCTGCGTTAACTGCCCAATTAGGCTACGTTTGTTGTCTTCACGCAACGATTCTTCGCAATCCAAGCAAATTTCTCAACCTGAGAATTAAAGAGATAGACCCGTCCGGGTTTTGCATTCAAAAAGGTACGGCGGTAAGCGCAAACTCTGCGATATCTTGTCACACCCGAGGGATCGGGGCTGTGACCAGGTGTACGACCACCTGACACCTACTCGGACATGCTATTCCGGTAACGGAGTGGTTTGAAGCTCCGACGACGATGAACCCCCGCACAACGCGGCACGTCTTACACGCGAGTGGGGATGTGGAAACTGCTAGCAGCAAAGCGGTGGAGGGGCTAGGTGAGGCTGCATGGGTAATGTAATGTGAACTGACGTTGGAACCCTCGTAAACATTGACGGGCCTAAGCTGCTGCTGGCCCGAACCAAACGGTATGTGGTTAGTTGTCTCCGTCGGCCCAGGGGACACGTCGTTACCAAACCACCGGGGGAAAGTCAGACCCTAAACAGTCATGTGCGGCAGAACATGCCGTGCTGGTATCACAGGGAACAGGGTAAGCCCGATTCGCCGCCTAGCCCAGAGTACCGGGAAGGCAAGTGACTCGACGGGGGAAGACCCTAAGGGAAGCCCTTGGCGGAGCGGGTATGGGAGGATGGAAAAAGCGAACGCCAGCCTGTAATGGGTTGGATAGGGATTCGAAATTTGTCCTAACGTGAAAGCGGGCAGACTTCCATCTGGTGCAACAGTCGTCTAACGACTACATAGACAAAGTAGATTATTTAATCGCCCCAAGGGACACAGCCTTCCCTTCGGGGAGGATTGCGTCCTCGCCGGGCAACTACTACGACGAGGTTCAGCAATGAGAGTAATCGAAAACAACTTCGGTTCTGCGTCCTCGCATGCTCCCACCGGATGGGCCGCCATTGACTGGCGGCGCGTTCAGAAGAGTGTGAAGGTCATGCAGATCCGTTTAGCGAAGGCCACACAGGAAGGCGACTGGCGCAGGGTGAAATCCCTGCAAAGGTGGCTGACCCGCTCGTTCAGCGCGAAGGCGCTAGCAGTTAAACGAGTGACAGAGAATCAAGGCAAACGTACCTCAGGTGTGGACCAGCAGCTATGGGAAACACCATCGCAGAAGTACGCGGCAATTGCGCAGTTGCAGAAAAGGCGGTATCGACCCCGGCCTCTCCGGAGGGTCTATATACCGAAAGCCAATGGGAAAGAACGCCCACTGGGTATTCCAACCATGAGAGACCGAGCGATGCAGGCGCTTTTCCTGTTCGCGCTCGATCCGGTGCTGGAGACGGTAAGCGACCCGAACTCGTATGGGTTCAGGAAGAACCGCTCGACGGCAGACGCAATGAACCAAATCTTCCTCCAGACATGCCGGGGAAACTCGGCGCAATGGGTGCTGGACGCGGACATTGAGGGCTTTTTCGACAACATCAACCACGAATGGATGATCAGACATGTCTGCATGGACAAGACGATCCTTCGGAAGTGGCTCAAAGCCGGGGTAGTCGACCGGGCGCAATTGTTGGCCACCACAGCAGGAACGCCGCAGGGTGGCATCATCAGCCCTGCACTAGCAAATTGGACGCTGAATGGATTGGAAACCGAACTGACGAAGTACCTCGGTACACGAGTCGGTCGGTCGAAGGTCGAAAAGCTGAAAGTCGGGGTCGTACGATATGCGGACGATTTTGTGATCACAGGGGTCTCCCAAGAGCTTCTGGAAAACGAGATCCGGCCTTGGGTGGAAGAGTTCCTAGCAATACGGGGATTACGACTATCCCAAGCCAAAACCAAAGTCATACACATCGACAAAAGCTTTGACTTCCTCGGGTGGAACTTCCGGAAATACAACGGAAAACTACTTATCAAGCCAAGTAAGAAAAACGTTAAAACGTTCTACGAAAAGCTGAGGAAAGTCATCGGCGATAACCTCGCAAGTAAGCATGAGAACCTGATTCGACTGCTGAACCCGATACTACGGGGCTGGGCACAGTACCACAGTCCCGTGGTGGCCAAAGCAACGTTCTCGCTCGTGGAGTCGCTGATGTTTTGGCGGCTCACGAGGTGGGCCAAGAGGAGGCACCCAAGGATGAAGCTCAGCAAAATCCGCAAGAAGTACTGGCGGACAGTAGGAGATCGGAACTGGGTGTTTGCGGCAGTCGTGCGCAAAAAGGATGGCACGAAAGGGTTAATGGAGCTGTACTCGCTCCCGGGTACCCCAATCGAACGCCACAGGAAAATCAAGGGGGAATACAACCCTTATGACCCACAATGGGAAGTGTACGGCGAAACCCTTCGTCAGGAGCGGATGCTGAAAAGCATGCGCTACCGAAAGGAATGGGCGAAGTTGTACTCCGACCAACGAGGCCTGTGCGCGTTATGCGGGCACGAGATGGACATGTATACCGGATGGCATGATCACCACATAGAGTACCGTGTGGCCGGTGGCAGCAATGCCCTTGGAAATCGCGTATTATTGCACCCCAATTGCCACTCGCAAGTGCATAGCCTTGGATTACAAATTGTTAAGCCGGTTCCTGAATAGGAACTTTTGTTGTGCTTGAGCCGTGTGCTATGAAAGTCGCATGCACGGTTCTTAGGGGGGAGGGGTTCTGGTAACAGACCCTTCCTACCCTCCTCA
>NZ_JAULSI010000098.1:1246-3939 GCF_030711405.1 Massilia brevitalea | reverse complement strand
ACAAACAGAGATTAAACTGAAGAGTTTGATCCTGGCTCAGATTGAACGCTGGCGGCATGCTTTACACATGCAAGTCGAACGGCAGCGCGGGGCAACCTGGCGGCGAGTGGCGAACGGGTGAGTAATATATCGGAACGTACCCAAGAGTGGGGGATAACGTAGCGAAAGTTACGCTAATACCGCATACGATCTATGGATGAAAGTGGGGGATCGCAAGACCTCATGCTCCTGGAGCGGCCGATATCTGATTAGCTAGTTGGTGAGGTAAAGGCTCACCAAGGCGACGATCAGTAGCTGGTCTGAGAGGACGACCAGCCACACTGGAACTGAGACACGGTCCAGACTCCTACGGGAGGCAGCAGTGGGGAATTTTGGACAATGGGCGCAAGCCTGATCCAGCAATGCCGCGTGAGTGANTCTGATTAGCTAGTTGGTGAGGTAAAGGCTCACCAAGGCGACGATCAGTAGCTGGTCTGAGAGGACGACCAGCCACACTGGAACTGAGACACGGTCCAGACTCCTACGGGAGGCAGCAGTGGGGAATTTTGGACAATGGGCGCAAGCCTGATCCAGCAATGCCGCGTGAGTGAAGAAGGCCTTCGGGTTGTAAAGCTCTTTTGTCAGGGAAGAAACGGTGGGAGCTAATATCTCTTGCTAATGACGGTACCTGAAGAATAAGCACCGGCTAACTACGTGCCAGCAGCCGCGGTAATACGTAGGGTGCAAGCGTTAATCGGAATTACTGGGCGTAAAGCGTGCGCAGGCGGTTTTGTAAGTCTGTCGTGAAAGCCCCGGGCTCAACCTGGGAATTGCGATGGAGACTGCAAGGCTTGAATCTGGCAGAGGGGGGTAGAATTCCACGTGTAGCAGTGAAATGCGTAGAGATGTGGAGGAACACCGATGGCGAAGGCAGCCCCCTGGGTCAAGATTGACGCTCATGCACGAAAGCGTGGGGAGCAAACAGGATTAGATACCCTGGTAGTCCACGCCCTAAACGATGTCTACTAGTTGTCGGGTTTTAATTAACTTGGTAACGCAGCTAACGCGTGAAGTAGACCGCCTGGGGAGTACGGTCGCAAGATTAAAACTCAAAGGAATTGACGGGGACCCGCACAAGCGGTGGATGATGTGGATTAATTCGATGCAACGCGAAAAACCTTACCTACCCTTGACATGTACGGAAGGCCGGAGAGATTTGGCTGTGCTCGAAAGAGAGCCGTAACACAGGTGCTGCATGGCTGTCGTCAGCTCGTGTCGTGAGATGTTGGGTTAAGTCCCGCAACGAGCGCAACCCTTGTCATTAGTTGCTACATTTAGTTGAGCACTCTAATGAGACTGCCGGTGACAAACCGGAGGAAGGTGGGGATGACGTCAAGTCCTCATGGCCCTTATGGGTAGGGCTTCACACGTCATACAATGGTACATACAGAGGGCCGCCAACCCGCGAGGGGGAGCTAATCCCAGAAAGTGTATCGTAGTCCGGATCGCAGTCTGCAACTCGACTGCGTGAAGTTGGAATCGCTAGTAATCGCGGATCAGCATGTCGCGGTGAATACGTTCCCGGGTCTTGTACACACCGCCCGTCACACCATGGGAGCGGGTTTTACCAGAAGTAGGTAGCTTAACCGCAAGGAGGGCGCTTACCACGGTAGGATTCGTGACTGGGGTGAAGTCGTAACAAGGTAGCCGTATCGGAAGGTGCGGCTGGATCACCTCCTTTCTAGAGTAGCACTGGAGTCAGCCTCAAAACTGAACTCATCATCAAGCGTCCGCACTTATCGACTGTTGAACAAGAAGAACACAGTTTCGGGGCTGTAGCTCAGCTGGTTAGAGCACCGTGTTGATAACGCGGGGGTCGTTGGTTCGAGTCCAACCAGCCCTACCAGTCGTACCCAATGGGGGATTAGCTCAGCTGGGAGAGCACCTGCTTTGCAAGCAGGGGGTCGTCGGTTCGATCCCGTCATCCTCCACCATTTACCTGGTACCGAAGCCTGAAAGTGCAAACGTAAGCGAATGACGCTTAGGTTTGGTCTTTTANNNCGGGTCTTGTACACACCGCCCGTCACACCATGGGAGCGGGTTTTACCAGAAGTAGGTAGCTTAACCGCAAGGAGGGCGCTTACCACGGTAGGATTCGTGACTGGGGTGAAGTCGTAACAAGGTAGCCGTATCGGAAGGTGCGGCTGGATCACCTCCTTTCTAGAGTAGCACCGGAGATTGAAAAGTCTCATCATTGAGCGTCCACGNGGGGAGCTAATCCCAGAAAGTGTATCGTAGTCCGGATCGCAGTCTGCAACTCGACTGCGTGAAGTTGGAATCGCTAGTAATCGCGGATCAGCATGTCGCGGTGAATACGTTCCCGGGTCTTGTACACACCGCCCGTCACACCATGGGAGCGGGTTTTACCAGAAGTAGGTAGCTTAACCGCAAGGAGGGCGCTTACCACGGTAGGATTCGTGACTGGGGTGAAGTCGTAACAAGGTAGCCGTATCGGAAGGTGCGGCTGGATCACCTCCTTTCTAGAGTAGCACCGGTCCTAGAGACCAGTCACCAAACGCTCACACTTATCGACTGTTGATCAGAACTGTACTTATTCAAGGCTAGCGCCTTCGATAAGTGTAGTTTTCGTTCTTTAACAATCTGGAAGAAGTAAAGTTTTTTTAAGCGTGCAAACGGATCAGCAATGATGCGAG
>NZ_JAULSI010000098.1:0-1241 GCF_030711405.1 Massilia brevitalea | reverse complement strand
TAACAAATCAACAAACATGCAACAAGCTGTACTCTTGATTTCTATAACGCTCCCTGGTTGCGATCAGGGGCTAACGTTATAGGGACAAGCGAATAAGTGCACATGGTGGATGCCTTGGCGATTACAGGCGATGAAGGACGTAGTAGCTTGCGATAAGCTGCGGGGAGTGAGCAAACACACTTTGATCCGCAGATTTCCGAATGGGGAAACCCGGCCTTTTAGGTCATTGCATACTGAATACATAGGTATGCAAAGCGAACGCGGCGAACTGAAACATCTAAGTAGCTGCAGGAAAAGAAATCAACCGAGATTCCCAAAGTAGTGGCGAGCGAAATGGGAAGAGCCTGTACGTGATAGTCGGACTGATAGTGGAAGTCTTTGGAAACAGACGCCATAGCGGGTGATAGCCCCGTACACGAAATCAGACCGGTGGTACTAAGCGTACGACAAGTAGGGCGGGACACGAGAAATCCTGTCTGAACATGGGGGGACCATCCTCCAAGGCTAAATACTCGTAATCGACCGATAGTGAACCAGTACCGTGAGGGAAAGGCGAAAAGAACCCCGGGAGGGGAGTGAAATAGATCCTGAAACCGTGTGCATACAAACAGTCGGAGCGGACTTGATCCGTGACGGCGTACCTTTTGTATAATGGGTCAGCGACTTACATTCAGTGGCGAGGTTAACCGGATAGGGGAGCCGTAGAGAAATCGAGTCCGAACAGGGCGACAGTCGCTGGGTGTAGACCCGAAACCAAGTGATCTACCCATGGCCAGGATGAAGGTGCGGTAACACGCCCTGGAGGTCCGAACCCACTAATGTTGAAAAATTAGGGGATGAGCTGTGGGTAGGGGTGAAAGGCTAAACAAACTTGGAAATAGCTGGTTCTCTCCGAAAACTATTTAGGTAGTGCCTCAAGTATCACCATCGGGGGTAGAGCACTGTTATGGCTAGGGGGTCATTGCGACTTACCAACCCATTGCAAACTCCGAATACCGATGAGTGCGAGCTTGGGAGACAGACGTCGGGTGCTAACGTCCGGCGTCAAGAGGGAAACAACCCAGACCGCCAGCTAAGGTCCCAAAGATTGGCTAAGTGGAAAACGAAGTGGGAAGGCTAAAACAGTCAGGATGTTGGCTTAGAAGCAGCCACCATTTAAAGAAAGCGTAATAGCTCACTGATCGAGTCGTCCTGCGCGGAAGATGTAACGGGGCTAAGCCAGTCACCGAAGCTGCGGATAT
>NZ_JAULSI010000097.1 GCF_030711405.1 Massilia brevitalea | reverse complement strand
TTAGGGGGGAGGGGTTCTGGTAACAGACCCTTCCTACCCTCCTCAGTCGCGTGCGTCTATTTTGCTTTTATTGTATGGTGACAGCTTCTTGACTTGATACCCTGATATAGGGTGGGTTGTTTTTGGGATCATTAGGCAGTGCGCATTGGAGGTGATTGTGAAGTCGTCAATGATATTTTTTCTGGTGGCGGTCTTTTGTAGTGGTGTGATGGCGGAGCCTGGCTCGAAAGAGCTTCCGGGTAAATCATCAAAAACCGAAGCGAAAGATAAAAAGTCTCATTCGAAACGGGTGCCATCCCAATACGAAATCGCACCAGATTATGATTTTGATTGGGATATGTTTAATCATCAAGGAAGGATGATTTGGACATGTCGTGGTGTGCAAACCGGCATATTCGTTGATGAGTCGATCTGTAGCGGCAAGAACAAGAACGATATGCGCTGGCCGGAAAAACACCCGCCGGCTGAATGGTACGAATAAAGCGCTTAAAGGCTTAGGCCGCTTGCTTTAGCAATGCTGTGAGCCAGGTCATTTATTTTGCAAGCAGCCGCATGTCGGTTGACTTTGATGGCCTGGTTAAAAAGATGTGGATGCAGGCCCCGCTGTAATGCGAATCGATGACGAAGAGGTTTACGCCCGCCATTGTGAACCCACTTTTGCCGTCATACATAAAAACGTGGGCTGCGGACTTATCTACTGTGGTTGATGAAGCAACAAAGTCGTCTGCGCACGATAAATTTGGTTCACATTCAACTTATTTCGTCTTAATTCCTTCAAAGCACAACGCTGCGGTTGCGTCCCGCCGACTTGGCGGCATACAGCGCGCGGTCGGCGCGTTCGATGGCCTGGTCGATCGGCTCGCCGTCTTCGTAGCGGGCGAATCCCGCCGAGAAGCGCACGCGCAGGTCGGGCAGGGCCGGGCTGGCCGGCATCACGGCCAGGGTATCGCGCAGGCGCGCCACGCCCAGGGTCGGTTCGCCCGGCGGGGTTTCCGGCAGCAGCAGCAGGAATTCCTCGCCGCCCCAGCGGCCGATCATGTCGGTATTCCGCAGCACCTGCTGCGCCTGGTTGGCAAAGGCGCGCAGCACGGCGTCGCCGGCGGCATGGCCGAAGGTATCGTTGATGTTCTTGAAGTGATCCAGGTCGATGATGCAGACGTAGAAGCGCGGGCCGCCGCGCGCATGGCGCGTCGCGTGTTCCTGCAGCAGGGTCATCATGCGGCGCCGGTTCGGCAGGCCGGTCAGTTCGTCGCGCGCCGCCATCTCGTTGATATGGGTGAGCGCCTGTTCGAGGGCGATCTTCTGGGTCTTGACGCGGGTGCGCATGTCCATCAGCTGGCCCGACAATTGCGACATGGCCAGCATCACCACCGCCGTCAGCGCGAAATTGAAGAGTTCGAGACGCGCCGGATACAGTTCGGGCTGGTGGCGCACGCACCAGTACATGACCGCGCCCATTACCGCCACCGTGTACAGGCTGGCCACGCGCAGGGCCGCCGGGCGCAGGCTGAACATGCCGAACACCATCACCAGCGACAGCATGATGACGGTGGCGCCATGCACCGGGCCGGTCATGGCGTAGCCGGTGGCGATCAGGCTCTGGGCCGAGATTACCTGGGGCAGGGCCAGGGTGGGATCGCTGAAGCGGCGGTTCAGGCCGCTGCGGATGGTCGTGTAGAAGCCGACCATGAACAGCCCGAACAGGCCGGCCAGCCAGGCAATGTTTTTTGCTTGCGCAACGCCGATCATGGTGGCGTAGCCGAGCAGCGCCACGACGGTGGCGGTGACGAGGGCGGCCAGCAGCAGCAGGCTGAGCGTGCGGCGCTGGCGGCTGTCGGTCGTCAGGATCGCGTCGCCCAGGCGGCTCAGCCAATGGGGGAGGCGCTCGAGGTCAGGGTCGGGATCGGGGGGCGCGGATGCGGCCACGGGCGTCGGCATGTGTCTCTGGAAGTCGTCTTGGGTGTCGAGTCCGGTCTGCGCCGGCGCTGCGATTATACAACCGACAATTCTCAAAAAGATAATTTGTTGCCAGAGAGATGCAAAAATAATTGCGTAGACAAGCGTCGAGAATATGTCAGGCGCAACGATATGCATCCCTGCGGACGGCGCCGGGGGAGGCACCGTTTTTGCATCGGCCTCAGGCGTCGACCACGACCCGGGCGCTGCCTGCGTCCATGCGGCCGATGACGCGCGCGTCGCCGAAGCCTTCGTGCGCAAACAGGGCCAGCACCGCATCGGCCGCTTCCGGTGCGCACGACACCAGCAGGCCGCCCGAGGTTTGCGGGTCGGTCAGCAGGGCGCGCTGGGCCGCGCTGACATTTTCCGCCAGCACCACATCCTTGCCGTAGGCATCCCAGTTGCGGCCGGATGCGCCGGTAAAGTAACCGTCGTGGGCCAGCTGCAGCACGCCGGGCAGCAGGGGAATCGCGTCCATGTCGAGCCGGGCTTCCAGCCCGGCGCCGCGCGCCAGTTCCAGCAGGTGGCCGAGCAGGCCGAAGCCGGTGACGTCGGTCAGGGCGTGCACGCCGTCCATTTCGGCCAGCAGCTTGCCCGGCTTGTTCAGCTTGGTGGTGTTGGCGATCATCGCGGCATAGCCGTCCTCGCCCAGCGCATCCTTCTTCAGCGCGGCCGAGAGCACGCCTACGCCCAGCGGTTTGCCGAGGATCAGCACGTCGCCG
Source organism: Massilia brevitalea (assembly GCF_030711405.1). Lineage (GTDB taxonomy): Bacteria > Pseudomonadota > Gammaproteobacteria > Burkholderiales > Burkholderiaceae_D > Telluria > Telluria brevitalea. Next base: position 1,682 of record NZ_JAULSI010000097.1, on the reverse strand, counting down.
GCGCGGGCGTCGGCATTGCGCTTCACGCGGTCCGGATGCACCAGGCCCAGCACCACCAGGCCATAGATCGGCTCGACCGAATCGATGGTGTGGCCGCCGGCGATCGGAATGCCGGCTTCGGCGCACATCGATTCGCCGCCGCGGATGATCTCGCCGATGGTCGCCAAAGGCAGCTTGTTGATCGGCATGCCGACCAGGGCCAGCGCCATGATCGGGGTGCCGCCCATGGCGTACACGTCGGAGATGGCGTTGGTGGCGGCGATGCGGCCGAAGTCGAAGGGATCGTCGACGATCGGCATGAAGAAGTCGGTGGTGGCGATCAATGCCTGCTCGTCGTTGAGTTTGTAGACGGCGGCGTCGTCGGCCGTCTCGATACCGACCATTAATTGCGGCGGCACGGGGAAGCCGCTCGACTTCTTCAGGATCTCGGCCAGCACGCCGGGTGCGATCTTGCAGCCGCAGCCGCCGCCGTGCGAGAAGGAAGTCAGTTTGATGGTCTGGTCGCTCATGTTCGGTTCCACTTTATTGGTTGATTCAGGGGGCGCTTGCGCGCAGCAGATTATCCACCAAGTCGCACAAGGCTGCTTGCTCGGTGGCCGGGGCGAACAGCGGAGCGCGTGCGGCGCACTGGCGGCGCAGCAGGGCGTCGAATGCGGGGTCGCTTGCGATGCGGTCGAGCAGCCGGGCCAGGGCGGCGGCGTCGCCGGGCGCGAAGTAGCCGGGATAGTCGCGGCCCAGCATGCCGAGGTTGCCGTCGATATCGGAGGCGAGCACCGGCACGCCGCTGGTGACGGCTTCGATGATGACGTTGGCGCCGCCTTCCATGCGGGAGGCGATCACCATGGCGGCGCAACGCTTCAGGCGCTGGCGCGTGGCGGCGCGGGTCATCGGGCCGAGCCAGCGGTAGCGCTCTGTTGCCTGTTCGGTGATGCTTGCCGCCTCCGCCAATGCGGGGTCGAGCGCGTCGCCGATGTGCAGCAGGCGCAGGCGTGGATGTGTCACCAGCTGCGCGGCGCGCATGAAGGTTTGCGGGTCTTTTTCGGGGCGCAGGTGGCCGATCATGCAGATGTCGAGATGGCGCCGGTTGCCGCCTGGCGCCGGCAGCAGGGCAGGGGCCGACTGGTAGATCACGCGGGCCTTGGCGCGCAGCCGCGGCGGCAGGCGCGCCAGGCCGGCCTCCTGCAGCACGACCAGGGCGCTGGCGTGCTCGAGCGAGGCTTGCGCCTCGGGCACGGTGTCGATGTCGCGGTAGAGGTCGGTGCCGGTCAGGACCAGGATGCTGGGTTTGTCCGGGTGACGTGCGCAGAAAGCGGCCAGCGCCGCGGCCGAGCGGCGTGCGTGCAGGGCGATTAACAGGCCGGGTTCCGGTTCGTTCGCGTCCGGCCAGCTTCCGGCGACGCGCACTCGATAGTCCTTGCCCAGGGAGCGCGCCCAGCGGCTGGCCGTCTGCCAGTTGCCGTTGTTGTCGCTGGCAGCGGCCGGGCTGACGATAGCAATGCAGGGGCGGGTGTTCACAGAGCGAAGCAGCGGTATGGAAGAAGGCGGGATTATAAGAGGCATAAGCTAAGCGCGTCGTACGGCCGTGAACGGATGAGATCGCGCCGTGATGACATGCCGGATGGCCACGGACGGATGAGATCGTATCTATGGACTCCACCCGTTTTGCAAGAAGAAGATTGAAT
>NZ_JAULSI010000096.1 GCF_030711405.1 Massilia brevitalea | reverse complement strand
TGATAGTGCTGCAACCAGTGTGAAAGTAGGTTATCGTCAGGCTAGGTATATGAAAAACCCCGCAGAGTGATCTCTGTGGGGTTTTTTGCTTTGGGCGCTCAATTCATTTTTCGTCCGTTTACATGCGGCGCCGATGATCAGATGGTGAGACCGCGTGGGCACGAGTGCCCACCCTACAAGCAGACCCAACACCGGTCTTATAAGCAAAAAAGGAAGCGCAAGCGCTTCCTTTTTATCGACATTACGCCGATCGCCCTGAGCGGCATTGCTGCCGGCTCAGCGGGAAAAACTTACACGCCCCAGAGAATGTCGCACTGCTGGTCGCGTGCCGCGCGCAGCATTTCCAGCATTGGGTAGGCACGGGTCGAAAAGCTGACCACTGCGGTCTGCTCATGCTCGGGATCGTCTTCATCCAAACGGTGCGCCTTGATGTCCTGCTCGACTTCGTCGGTGGACGGGTGCTTGCGGCTTTCTTCGATCTCGTGTTCCAGCAGCTGGACGGCGCGGGTGGCTTCCGCAGAGGTGATGACGCCAATGTCCGCCTCTTTGTTCAGGAGGTCCAGGATGCGCTTGGCGTGCTCTTGATACATCATCACGTCAGGGTAAGCTTTGCTTTTAAAAGTGATTAACATATGCATTCTCTTCTTGTTTTACTTCGTAACTAAACGATAACACGACTGCCCATTTCAGGTCGTCCCGCGCACGCCTGCTAGTGGGAGCGGTGCCGAAAGATCCATGCCAGGAAGGGTACGCCCAAGGCCACCGCGCCTGCAACGCCCATGCCAACCGCCGTCAGCAGGCCTGTCTCCGGCTGGCTGGCTGTGTACGGCAGGAGAAACGCCAGTCCGCCCCAGCCGAACAGGTGACTCATCTCGAACAGGATACTGGCGCCCTTGCCCTGGGCGCGGCGGGTGAATGCGCTGCGCGGACCGGGCTTGCCCACCCACATGACGATCAGCGTGGCGCCGAGCGTGACGCCGCAGACCGTGAATGCGGCCAGCAAGCCGCTGAGCGGCGCGCGCCAGGTCAGCCACAGCACGGGCAGGCAGACCAGGGCCAGCACAGGACCGATGGCCGCGGCCATCTTGGCGCGGCGGATCGTGCGCATGTCGGCCGGCGCGGCGGACAGCAGGTCGGGCGCGTCCTCGGCCAGCAGGATCACCCAGGCCAGCGACGAACCCAGCGAGCCGCACAGCAGCGTCAGGCCGGCGCCGACCGCCAGGTTTTGCGCGCCATCCTTCCGGAAGACCAGGAACAGGATGGGAATCAGGTAGAGCAGCTGCAACAGCACCTGCGAGATCAGCTGCGGATCGCGCAAGATAAGGCGCCACTCCTTGCGGATCAGCGACGACGCCAGGCTGCGGCCGAAGCGAAAACGCAGCTCGCCCGCCGGACGCCGTGCAACCGGCGCCACGCTCGCGGCAAGTTGCAGCCCGCGCGTAAAGCTGCGATGCGTCAGTGCCACCGTCAGTGCAAACGCCAGCAGCGCCACCACGCCGACAGCCGTGGCGGCGAATGGATCGCCTAGCAGCGCCCGGCCTGGCAGCCAGACCGGACTGTCAGCGGGAATCCAGGCGCTGCTCCTGGCCGCGCGCAACAGGAAGCCTTCGCTTGTGCCCGTCTGCACCGCCAGGTTGGGCAATTGCGACAGGATGAACAACAAGGCGCCGGCCAGCGCCCCGAGCACCTGCGCCACCACACGGGTGCGGCGCGCGCCCAGCCAGCGCACCAGGGCCAGCGTCAGCAGCATGGCGCCGGCGGAGGCGATTGCCGCCATGCCCAGCACGACCGGATACAGCGCCAGCCAGCGTGGATGCCCGCGCAGCGCGCCCGCATGTGCGAGCGGCGCCAGGAAGAACAGGTAGATCGTGGCCACGCCGATGACGACGCCCGCCAGGCGCACCGTGAAAATACTGCGCGAGGGCAGGGGCGAGGACAGCAACAAGTCCATGTCGCCGCGGTCGAACAGGACCTCGACGCTGGACTTCAGCGCACTCGACAGCATGAAGAGGAAAGTCGCGACCAGCAGCACGCTGGCCGCCAGCACCAGTTGCCGCGGCAACTCGTCATCGCCGCCGGAGATCAGGCCGACCACGAACCAGGCCCCGGCATGCACGAATAGCCACAAGACCAGCCAGACCGCCACCAGCTTCCAGTGGAAGCCGCGCGGCTCCTTGCCGTTCTTCGACGACAGCATGTTGTACCAGAACATCCGCAACTCATGGCGCAGCAGCCACAGTGCGCTGCCGGGCCGGGCGCTCATGCCTGCCCCGTCAGTTGCAGGAACATGTCCTCGAGCGTGTCCGCGGCTGTCTCCATGCGCAATTGTTCGAGCGTGCCCTGGGCAATCAGGCGACCGTGCTGGATGATGCCGATGCGCTGGGCCAGTCGCTCCGCCACCTCGAGGATGTGGGTGGTCAGGATCACCGTGCCGCCCTTGGCGACATGGGACAGCAATAAATCCTTGACCTGGCGCGACGCGCCGGCGTCCAGCCCGGTCAGCGGTTCATCGAGGATCAGCAACTGCGGTTCGTGGATCAGCGCCCCGGCCAGGGCCAGTTTTTGCTTCATGCCGCGCGAAAAACCTTCGGTCAGTTCGTGCGCGTGCTTGCTCAGGTCCAGCCAGTCGAGCAGCTGGCGCGCACGCGGCTCGGCCGCCGCCGCATCCACGCCCCAGAGCCCGGCAACGAACTCCAGGTACTCGGTCGGCTTGAGCTTCCCGTACAACATCGGGTCATCCGGCAGATAGGCCATGCTGCGCTTGGCGCCGGCCGGGTCCAGCGCCAGGTCGATGCCGTTGACCTCGATCCGCCCCGCGTCCGGCGCCAGCAGCCCGGCGACCATGCGCAGGGTGGTGGTCTTGCCGGCGCCGTTCGGCCCCAGCAGCGCATACAACTCGCCGCGCGCGATCGACAGGTCCAGGCCGTCGACGGCGGGACGGGCGAACTGCTTGCGCAGGCCGCTTATCAACAAGGAAGGCGAATCCATCTTCATAGCAGCGTGAACGACTTCATGAATTGTTCCGATTGCTCGGGCGGGACGGCTTTGGCCTTGCCCAGCACGATGACTTGGTAGAAGCGCTTGCCGCGCGATTCGAAGTGGCCGGTCAGCTGCATCGGCCCGCCATTCCCGGTACCGGTGGCATCGATGTCGATGCTCTTGCGTGCGCTCGCCGGATCGCCGCTGCTGGCCGCGCTGGCGCTCTCGCGCTGGACGGTTGCGCCGATATTGCGCAGCATGGCTGTCTTCATGGCGTCGACCGCCGCCTGCGCACCGGCCGCATCCTCGGCCACGCCGGTGCCGACTGCGAACATCACGCCTTCGACTTCGGCGGCGGTCATGGTCATCTCGACCTTGACCCCGTTCAGGTCGACGCTGCGCGTGTGGCTGGCCGGCTTGGCCGGGAACATCACGCGGTAGGGCGCTTCCGGGCTGCTGTAGTCGCGCCAGTTATAGGTGGGATTGCAGCCAGCCAGCAGCGTGGCTGCCAGGACGAGTGTGACGGCAAGTTTATTTTTTCGCATCCCTTGATGGTAGCAGGGCGCCGCCGTGCAGGCTACAGAAGCTAGCGATCGCGCAGCCCGCGCCGGTAACCGATGGCTTCGGCCATGTTCTCCGACGTGATCGCCGGCGAATCCGTGATGTCGGCGATCGTGCGCGCCACCTTCAGCACGCGGTGATAAGCCCGCGCCGACCAGTTCATCATCGACATGGCGGCACGCAGGGTGCGCTCGCCCGCTTCGTCGAGGGCGCAGTAGCGGTCGATCTCGCGCGTGCTCAGGCGGCTGTTCACCTTGCCCTGGCGTTCGAGCTGCAGTGCATGCGCACGCGCCACGCGCACGCCGATGGCCGCCGTGCTTTCGCCGTCGGCCTGGGCCGCCATGGCGTCGGGCAGCATGGCCGTTACCTCGACCTGCATGTCGATGCGGTCGAGCAGAGGGCCGGAGATGCGGTCCTGGTAGCGCTGCGCCGCCTCGCTCGTGCAATGGCATTTGCCGGAAGGATGGCCGTACCAGCCGCAAGGGCAGGGATTCATGGCCGCGATCAATTGAAAACGCGCCGGAAAGTCGGCCTGGTTGGCCGCCCGCGAAATCGTGATGCGGCCCGATTCCAGCGGCTCGCGCAGCACCTCCAGGACCTTGCGGTCGAACTCGGGCAGCTCATCCGCGTTTATATTCGGCGCAACCTTAGCCGAGTATCCCAAAACGACGGTGGCTACGGGCTGTAGAGTTGCGGATAGCTTCGCCCTATTAGCCGAAACAGTATGACGCTCAACTTAGGAGCAGTTACGGCTAAGGTCGAACGAGCAGCCAGAGCTAATACACCAGGGCTTCTTAGGTGTCAAGTCCCGTTTGATCGTAAACGCGTTTAACGAATAATTCTG
>NZ_JAULSI010000095.1 GCF_030711405.1 Massilia brevitalea | reverse complement strand
GGCCAGCTACGGCGAGGAATATGATCGCACGATACTAAACAATTAGATTCGTATTCTGAGCGTACGGAGGTACGGCGGGTCGGCGTCGGGCTCGGGAATTTCGCCAGACCACGGCGTGGGCGACGCCATCTGCAGGAGCGGTACAAGAATGCGCACTAATGCTGGATTCGAGAGCGGTGCCAAACCTGGAGGTGCACTGTGGTGCTCCAGCGATGCTTTAGTGTCTGCAGAGAGTTCAGCGCAATGCACCGGCTTCTCGATGTCCATGCCAGCACATGGCATGCCGTCTATCATCTGAGAGTCCATCACTTTCGCCGTCAGCTCTGGACAGACGTACGAAGCCATGGCGATTCCCGTGTTGAAAACGGTAAGCACCAACAACAGAGCAACATAGCGGAACAGTGACGGGAAAGAACGCCGCATTGGATGGAATTATCTAAACAGTAATCGTGTAGGCACCGATTCTATCCCAGTCTTGTGTCGAGTTCAGAGCTTTTCCGACCTTACGTTCGACTGCAACAAGTCCTTGACCTTACCATCGCTGGAAGGTCTATCCTTCTTTTAATCGAGGACCGGAGAATCAAAATGAATGCAGTCATCAAACCTAACGCCGCAGCGGCGGCCTTCACCTTCCCAGTGGGCGGCATGACATGCGCCTCCTGTGTCGGCCGTGTTGAGAAAGCCTTGAAGGCCATTGCTGGTGTAGAGCACGTTGCTGTCAACCTAGCTACAGAAAAGGCGACCGTTCACGTCACCCCAGGTGTCAGCCCCCGCACGCTCTATGCCGCTGTCGAAAAGGCTGGGTATGAGGTGCATGGTGAAACTTTCTCGCTCTCGGTCTCTGAAATGACGTGCGCATCCTGTGTAGGGCGTGTTGAGAAGGCGCTCAAGAACGTGCCCGGCGTAACCGAAGCGTCAGTGAATCTTGCGACCGAGAAGGCACATGTCAATGCGGTCGGCGTCACAGTCGAGCAGTTGATTGGAGTTGTTGAAAAGGCCGGCTATCACGCTGTCGCCGCAACTGACGCCTCTGCTCAACAGGACGCTCCGCGGAGCAGTATTCCAACCTGGTGGCCGGTTGCGGCTGCAGCACTACTGAGTCTGCCGCTTGTGTTACCGATGCTGCTCATGCCCTTCGGCATCGACTTGGCATTACCTGGCTGGCTGCAGTTGGCGTTGGCAACGCCAGTCCAGTTTTGGCTAGGCGCCCGATTCTATAAGGCTGGCTGGAAAGCCCTCCTTGCGCGTACAGGGAATATGGACCTCCTGGTCGCTCTCGGGACCACCTCGGCTTACGGGCTGTCGGTGTATCTGCTCCTCACACAAGGCAATCATGAGGGGATGTCGCATCTTTACTTCGAGACCTCCGCCGTCGTCATTACATTGGTTCTTCTGGGCAAATGGTTAGAGGCACGAGCGAAACATCAAACTGTCGCCGCACTGCGTGCCTTGGAGTCGTTACGTGCCACAGTCGCATTGGTACGACGAGGTGGTCATGATGCCGAGATTCCAGTTGCGCAGGTCCTCGTTGGTGACCTGGTTATTGTCCGGCCGGGCGACCGTGTACCGGTCGATGGCAAGGTCGTCGAAGGTGCCAGTCATCTTGATGAGTCTCTGCTTACCGGCGAAAGCCTGCCAGTCGCGAAAAACGTCGGCGACCTTGCCACCGGTGGCGCAGTAAATGCCGAGGGCATGCTTGTTCTGCAGGCCACGGCAGTTGGCGGCGACACTATGCTGTCCAATATCATCAAGCTCGTTGAAGACGCGCAAGCGGTCAAGGCACCAATTCAGCGTCTAGTCGACAAGGTCAGCGCCGTGTTTGTACCGGTTGTTCTCCTGATTTCAGTTGTGACCTTTTTCGGGTGGGGCTTGCTGACCGGCGACTGGCAGCAAGCGCTACTCAACGCCGTAGCAGTGCAAGTTATCGCTTGTCCTTGTGCACTCGGTCTCGCGACTCCCACTTCGATAATGGCAGGAACTGGCGTCGCAGCGCGTTACGGGATTCTCATCAAAGACGCCGAGGCGCTTGAGACAGCGCACGCAGTGAACGTGGTGGCTTTCGATAAGACCGGCACCCTGACTGAGGGCAAGCCAGCTGTCGTTGCTACCGAAGGAATTGGAAGAACCGAAAATGAGGTTCTCTGCCTGGCGCAGGCTGTCCAGCAATATAGTGACCACCCTCTTGCTAAGGCGGTCGAAGCAGAAGCTCAGAAGAGCGCAGGCAGGAGGCTTCCAGCCACGAATGCACAGGCACTTCCCGGTCGTGGTGTTCGTGCCGACGTTGAGGGGGCGACGGTATTCTTGGGAAACCGTAGGCTGTTGGAGGAGATAGGTGTCGTGCTCAGCGATATTGACGCGTCGGCAGCGCGCCATGAAGCCGCCGGCCGAACAGTTTCCTGGCTTGCTGTGCAACAGAACGGCAAAGTCGAGCTGGCTGGATTGCTGGCGTTCGGGGATACGTTGAAGCCATCGGCCAAGGCTGCAGTGAGTCGTTTGAGAGATATTGGCGTGGCCTCGGTCATGCTCACCGGGGACAACGCTGGTAGCGCTCGAAGTGTAGCCATCGCTGTAGGTATAGACGATTTTCGTGCCCAGGTGCTCCCCTCTGACAAGGCCGATGTAGTAGCCGCGCTAAAGAGCGGTGGCAAGGTCGTCGCAATGGTAGGCGATGGCATCAACGACGCGCCGGCTCTTGCGTCCGCAGACGTTGGGATTGCTATGTCTACCGGCACGGACGTAGCGATGCATACCGCAGGGATTACGTTGATGCGGGGAGACCCGAGGCTGGTTGCGGATGCTATCGACATATCGAAGAAGACGTACCGGAAGATTCAGCAAAATTTAGGCTGGGCCTTCGTGTACAACATTGTAGGCATACCACTTGCTGCCCTAGGCTACCTTAATCCAATCATTGCAGGAGCTGCAATGGCTCTCTCAAGCGTGTGCGTAGTATCGAACGCGCTGCTTCTCCGCCGGTGGAAGCCGGCCTTTGCTATCGGAGGTAAATGATGAATATTGGACAAGCTGCCGAGGCGTCAGGCGTTAGTGCCAAGATGATTCGGTACTACGAAAGCATTGACCTGATTTCTGCTGCGAATCGTACCGATTCGGGCTACCGCCAATACACCGAAAACGATGTCCAGACGCTACGTTTCATCAAGCGTTCTCGGGACCTGGGATTCTCAATTGAACGCATCAAAACCTTGCTAAGCCTCTGGCAGGACCGCGGCCGACATAGCTCAGACGTGAAAGAGTTAGCCCAGAGATACATCGCTGAGCTCGATGAGGACATTGCGAAACTACAGTCGATTCGGGCCCAGTTACACCACGTGGCCAACAACTGCCATGGCGACAGTCATCCAGATTGTCCGATTCTTGATGAGTTAGCGAAGCCGCGTGCCTGCGCTTAGCTCGGGGGCTTGCTGGAGGTGAGGTATTTGGGTTGGGAACTTTTGCGAAGCAGGATGCCGGCTGCGGAAACTTGGTCAGGCGCATGCCAAGTGAGTAGTTGCGAAAGCGAGGCAGAGCGGGTTGCCCGCTCCGCCTGGTGGCGTTAGGAGCCAGAGGCTTCTGTCACCGGGTAGCCAGCATTAATGATGGCCGACTTGATGGCATCTAAGCCCATTTCTGTAGCAACGCGTACTTTCTTACCTGCGAGGTCGACCTCGACGCGAGCGGCGCTGTCGAGAGCTTGCACCGCCTGCGTAACACTTCGGACGCATCCTCCACAGTTCATTTTTAAGACATTCAGTTCATACATAACAGCTCCTTCGAAAGGTGAGATTCCAAGATAGTGGTTGCTACGATGGGAAGGTCAAGACCAAATTTCGAAAGTAATGCCCGCATAGTATTTGGACCAAATAAGCGACAAGAAGGCTAAAACTGGTCTGTATACCGCTCTGTCGAAGGAGAGGGCTCAAAACCCCGCGGTCGACGAGGAGCAAGAGCGCCAAGCGGGATACCATGGGCGCACACTGGGCAGCAGCTAGGGGTGAGGTAGGAGCGAGCAAGTTCGCTTGAAGTCTGGCTGGAGTACTGGCGCATTTGCGCGAACCGGTATGCCCGGGCGACTTCAATCACGCCGCCGGATGAAGATGCGAACTTGCTTATCGTAGGCAAGTAGGGGGCATCTTTGCCCGGGATGTAACTTCTTTAAAGAATAAAGAGGCTGTCCCTAAGGCGCGGTCGTGTTAACAATGACGGGTACTTGCTGCGGTAGTGTTCGCGAACATTGGTTCCGTCACGTCACGTGTACCCGCTGACGTGTGTTGTCTGAAGCCGCATAGTTGCCGAGCTAGTGTCACCGTAGTCGGACTCACTCTCCGCGGAAGAGGGGCGCTTGTCGCTGGCCATCGGTTGATTCATCTGTCCCGGAGCAAATAGCACTAGCTAGAGTTGGTAGACGGGCTGTTAGGCTTTTCGTAATGCTCGCTTTTATTTTCACGAAGTCTACGATTTCACTTGACCCTCCCATTGTGGGAAGCTGTATTGTTCGATTCAAGTTACCTGTTGATACAAATGTAAGCGTCATCCCAGCACCGTCTTGAGAGCTGGGAGCAAAGGCG
>NZ_JAULSI010000094.1 GCF_030711405.1 Massilia brevitalea | reverse complement strand
AGAATTATTCGTTAAACGCGTTTACGATCAAACGGGACTTGACAAGTAGATTGTCTTCTAAAGCCTATTGTGAGTTCGACAGGTCGTCGCGTATTCGAAATGGAGCAGCATGCTAGTAACCAAAATCGGGCTATTCGATGGCAAATCCTGGGAAAGTCTGTGCCAGCTCGTTTTCAAAAGAAAATATGAAAGCGCAGGATACCACGAAATCCCGGCTTCTCCAGGTGACTTTGGTCTCGAGGGTTTTACACTTCAAAGTGGAATAGGCTTTCAGTGTTACTGCCCGGACCACAATTATAACCCTACTGAATTATACGAAAAGCAGCGGGATAAAATTACGACCGACCTTGCGAAACTTCGTACCTATTCGAGCGAAATTGCTCAGCGGATTGGTTCACTAAAAATCCGTGAGTGGCACTTCGTAACTCCTGAGATTGACCGTCATAAGCTTATATCGCACGCGAGAACGAAAGAGTTGGAGGTACGTTCTTGGAATCTACCAATACTCGACCCAGCGTTCACGATTTATTTGCGTGATGCAGACTACTACCATACAGAAATTAATGCTATTCGCTCATTGAACGGAGAGGCGTTAAATTTTGACGTCGGTCCTCGGCTGTTGCCGAGTCTCAGTGGCCCCCCGGGAGAATATGAAGCAAATTTGCGACGCAAAACCGAAGTCCGACTCGCTCCAAAATCCGCTCATCCTCAATTTCAGCGAAGACTAGATTCACTGTTTGACCAGACTCAATCGGCTTTCTTGGAGCACGGCGCAGTGTTAGGTCGAATAAATAGCTTAGCTCCAGCGGTGTACATCAAATTAATGCGTATTGTAAGCGAATATGAGTTGGCGGTGACTGAACTCACTGACACTTGGTCTGGACCGGCGGAAGAATTAGTTGCCAGGGTAAGAGATGGCCTGACGCACAGGATTACGACACAGTTAGGTCCGCAGGTCGATTTAACGGAAGCAGAACGAGTCTCACGGCACATCGTAGCTCGATGGCTTGCAGTTTGTGAACTAGATTTCGACTGAATTGCATGGCCAAACTAAAATTCATACGCCGCCCGACACCCGTATTGCCTGAGCACCGGCCACTTTACAAAATTGCCCAAATACTTCTTGTCTTGCACTTCTCGCGCGGGAAGAAGTCAAGTGTACTCCGACTGCATCTTTTTAACTGGGCACTTAAATCAGAGCGACGAATTGTTGCGTTGCGTGAGGCAGCAGCTCGCAGTACTTTGTTAGTTCCAGCATGGGGGTTTGACCCCGCTTTGGCAATCGCATTGCGTTACGCTATTGCTGAGCGATTCATAGAATCGATTTCAAACGGATATCAGTTGACTAACCACGGCTCGAGTTTCATTAAAGAAGCCTTGAAAGACGCTGAAATATTTTCCAAAGAGCGCACGGATTTGGCTGTCATCGGTAAGGGTATTACAGAAGCAATGGTCGATAAAGTCGTTAAAGATTGGAACTAAAATGCGCATTAACGCGGTCAAGTTGCGGGTTGCAACTGGCGAAGGCGATTTCGGATTCTTCGTAAAGTTCGGAAAAAAATTAACTATTATTAGAGGTAACAACTCATCAGGCAAGAGTACGCTTTTTCTTTGCCTTCTGTATGCGCTCGGGATGGAAGAAATCGCTGGCGGAAAAAACGAAGCTATCCTCCCATATGCGACCAAGGACCACTTCATGTATGAGGGGCGCCGTATTGAGGTGCTTGCTTCCGAGGTTTACTTGGAGGTTACGAATGGCTCAGGTGAGGTACTTACATTTCGCCGGGCAATTCGTGACCCGCAGAAGAGTTCTAAGCTGATTGAGGTCTTAGACGGGACTTGGCTTACTGACCGGCCGCACACCTCACGCATACGCCCGACCTATTTGCATGATGCCGGCGGCGCACAAAAGGCTGAAGGATTTCATAATCTACTCGAGAAATTCTTGGGTTATGAACTTCCTAGTGTTCCGACTACTAGCGGCGGTAGTACAAAGCTTTATTTGCAGGCAATCTTCGCTGCTATCGCTGTTGAGCAGAAGCGGGGATGGACTGACTATATTGCAAACATCCCGTTCTTCGGTATAAGAGACGCGCGCACTCGTGTCGTCGAATTTTTACTTGACCTTGATGTATTTTCGACTAATGCTGAGCGCAACCGTCTGAACGCCGAATCAGTGGCGATTGCAACGGCGTGGGACTCCGCCTTTCAGGCCTTGCAGAGCATTAGCCAAGATAACAGCTTTGATGTTGCGAATGTTCCCTCCAAAGTCTCTGCACTCTTTCTCACAAGCGAAATTGTAGTGCAAAAGAGAGATGGTGACGAGCTGTTCCCATTGCACACGTATATAGCGAAACTAAAGTCTGAGCACGAGAGAATTGAACAGCGAACTACCACTGGCCCGGAACCGAAATCGAGCGAAGCTGAATCTGCGTTGGACCTCGGCAAAAAGGAGCTTTTCCGACTAGCAAATTTGTATGATACCGCTGTGAGTACGCTGGCCTACCAAAGGGCATCTGTGCAAGAGTATGAGTTACTCTACAAAGAGGCTGCGGATGACCTTGCTCGCAACAGGACGGCTCTTAAATTAAGAAAGCTTGGTGCTGAAGAGTTCGAAGTAGCGCTAGCGAGTGACCGATGCCCGACCTGTCATCAGACGGTGGAAGATTCGCTGCTCACTGGATTAATTGAGGGGCCCCAAATGGACCTCGAAACGAACGTCCTGTACTTGGAAAAACAGGCGCGAATGCTTGAGCGGCAGATTGCGGGCGGTAGAAATGCAGCAGCGGAGAGCGACGCACTCATCCACGATTTGAGCAGAAAAATGAGTGAGACCCGTGAATGGCTTGCTGCGCTTCGTTCTGACGTGGCTACCGATGCTGTTGAATCGCGAGCGCTAATCCGCAGGCAGGTTCAAATCGAGACGGAGATTGAGCGACTGCAAACCGCACAAGCGGAGCTCGACAAGTTGATTGGTAAGTTTCAAATGCTCGCTAAACAGCTTCAAGCCAATCAGAGCCGACGAAAGGTGGTTCCAAAGGAGTATTATTCCGAAGAAGATAAACGAAAGATTCGGGTATTCGAAAAACTATTTCGTGCTAATGCAAGCTCATTCGAGTATGAGAGTGCTGAGGTCAAAGACATCCATGTCAACGACGAAACGTTGGTTCCGTTTTTACAGAATATCGAACTGCGCGAAATTAAGACGGATATTAAGGCAGACTCCAGCGCAAGTGATTTTGTGCGGCTGATACTTAGCTATTTGCTAGCATTACATCAAGCGTCATCCTTGCCAGGCGGCGGTGGGCGCCATCCTGGTATTCTGTTGCTTGATGAGCCGGGACAGCATTCAATGGCGCAATCTAGTCAGCGAGCACTTTTATTGCAGATTGTTGGTGCTCCACTGCTTCAAGGAATTGTAGCCGCTTCGTTTGATGAGTCCCCTGAGGTTTTCAAGGAAGTCACAAGAGGAATCGAGTTTGAACTGGTTGAGCTGGGCGCAAAATCCATCCAGCCACTTTTCTAGGTTTTATAACTACATAACCAACAGTCGAATTGGTCGGAAGTATGCTGTAGCTAGAAGACTCTCTCGTACGCCATTTAAGTAAAGTGCATCTTATCGCGAGGCGTTCCAGGTAGTGAGGCGACTTAATCTACCTTGCCCTCAGAGTCATTGTCTAGGAATATAGCAGTCCGCGGTAGCATCAGGTCGTAGCATGAAAGTATGGTATCTAGCGCGATGTCCTTACTGGGACCCCCCAGTACGCCGTCGCCGACCCGCGCGTCCAAAGTAGCCGTAAGGCAACGTATTGCGCGTGGGCACTCCCAGCCACAAGGGAGCGCGTCCGCGTATTTGTAAACAACTTTTTAGCACGCGACTTGTTTACAGTTTTTCGCCGCTACCAGACATAAGTTATCCACACCGGACCATTTTTGCGGGAGAGAAAAGTCTGAAAAGCGGGATGTTTACGAAAAGAAAGATGCATAGCAAAAGAACGTGCGTGATGTGAACGGCCTCGATTCCGATAGCGCAAGCGCCGTACGCTCGAGCGAGCTGTAAAACGAAGGCAGGGTCGACAGCGGCAGCCCGCCATCGGGGGGCTGCCGCTTTTTCTTGGCGGNGCGGGATGTTTACGAAAAGAAAGATGCATAGCAAAAGAACGTGCGTGATGTGAACGGCCTCGATTCCGATAGCGCAAGCGCCGTACGCTCGAGCGAGCTGTAAAACGAAGGCAGGGTCGACAGCGGCAGCCCGCCATCGGGGGGCTGCCGCTTTTTCTTGGCGGTGTCACCGTTAGCTATGGATGAGGATTGAACTGCTGAGCTCATTCGCGGTCCAAGCCGTATCGCCATCAATACGGAATGACCATGAAATCACCTCGCTTCACGAAGTGGTTTGCGGCCTTGCCCGCACTCAACCAGCCCCAGCGGCTGCGGGTCCTCGACGCCTTGCGTCCGGCGGCCGGGCTGCACCAGGTGCTTGCCCTGACCGAACAATGCCGGTCCCCAGGCCGCCGCTGCCCCTATTGCCGGTGCGAGCGTTGGCACCGGCATGGCCACGCGAACGACCTGCAGCGCTACCGCTGCTTCGCGTGCCGGCGTACCTTCAACGATTTGACCGGCACCCCATTGGCACGCCTGCGGCTG
>NZ_JAULSI010000093.1 GCF_030711405.1 Massilia brevitalea | reverse complement strand
CGCCGTTCAGTGTCTAGACGGTGGTGGTTTGACGCTTACATACAAATGACTGTTTTGCGTCGCCTTGACGACATAAACGACCGTGCTACACTCTCAGCCAATGAATCGCACCCTGAAAACCTATCTGCTATGGCTGCTAATTGCCGTGATGCCCTTCCAGGCATTCGCGGCAAATGTGCTGCGCGTCTGCAGTTCTGGCCATCAGGGTATGACCATGGGCGCAGTTGCCTCGATGGACCACAGCAGTGCGTCGACTAGCTCGCACGTTGGCGCTATGGACCAGCAGTCAGGTGATGATGAAGCATGTCCTGAGATGGCGTCATCCAACGACCACAGTGACAATACTTCCGACACCTTTAAGCATGGCTCATGCAGTGCTTGTGCTGCGTGCTGTGTTGGTGCGGTTGCACCGCCGCAGCTCTTGACCTTCAAACCCTCCTTCAACAGCGCTGAGGTCTATGTGACCTTTGGCTCTACTCTTGTCGCTGGTTTCATTCCCGACAGTCTCGAACGTCCCCCCCGGCATCTCGCCGCTTAATCGTTTTCGGTAGCAACGACGCGCGTACTCGCTCGTATTCCGTTGTGCTTTTGTCGCGCATTAGTGCTGCGCGTCTACTTTCGATTATGGGACGACTATGTTCTCCAAACGTTTTGTTGCCGCCACTGCGGTAGCCGTAACATCGTTCGCGTCCATCGCGGGCGAGCCACCAGCTTCGCTCAAAGCGGCCGACCCGGCTGCGCAGGTTTCACAAACGACGTACACGTCTGCTTTCTCTACTTACCTACCGGCTGCTACGGATAACGTCTCGCCTGACAAAGTTTGGAAAGAGGCTAACGCTACTGTCGCGAGTGAGGGTATGCACGGTGGCGCTCACGCGGGCCACGCGCCAGCAGCGCAAGGTGCAGGGAGCCACAGTGGCCACACGATGCCGACTCAAGGCGCGACTTCGGGCGCCCATGCCGGCCAAGGCACACCAGCCGAACCGGCTGGCCAGACCCCACACGCGGGTCATCAGATGCCAGCTCAAGCTATCGCTCCAGCGGCCCCGACTGGCCAACGTTCGCCAGCAGCGCATACAGGCCATCAAATGGTACCGGCGGTAAAGCAGGACCCCCACGCGGGTCATCAAATGGCACCGGTGACTAAGCCTGACCCACACGCTGGTCATCAAATGGCGCCGGTGACAAAGCCTGACCCACACGCCGGGCACCAGATGGCGCCGGTGCCAAAGCCCGACCCGCATGCAGGACACCAGATGGGCCAGGAAAAAATGCCGGCCAATGCTACTCGCCCAGCCCCTGCAAAGGGTGCGGCGAATGAGGCGTCGCATGAACAGCATCAGCAACAAGGAAAAGAGACGAAGAAATGAAGCCTATCGTTTTCACACCATTACTCAAGACTTCCAGTCTCTTGCTGGCCGTATCGGTTTTAGCCGGATGTTCGACGTTGTCCAATGACGGCGGGGCGAGCGACGTCTCGAAGTTGACGCAGCCCCGTATCGGCTTTGGAGTGACCGGCGAAAGAACCGACAACGACGCGCTGGCTAGCTCTGCCCAAGTCTCCAAGCTCCTGGCAGCGCCGTTGACGCCTGACTCTGCGGTGCAGATTGCATTGCTCAACAACCGCGGCCTTCAAGCTTCGCTCGCTGAGCTCGGTGTATCCGAAGCCGACTTTGTCCAAGCCGGCCGTATGCGTAACCCGGGCTTTTCATTCAGCCGGATGCGTGGCGGCGACGAAGTCGAAATCGAACGTAGCGTGATGTTTGACCTTATTGGTCTGCTGACTATTCCACTGCGAAGCACTATTGAGCAAGGCCGATTCGAGCAAGCAAAGATAACGGCTGCATCAGAAGCAGTTCGTCTGGCTGGCGAAACACGTCGCGCGTACTTCAGCGCTGTTGCAGCTGCTCAGACGGAGAAATTTATGAGCCAGGTAGTGACTTCAGCCGAGGCTGGAGCCCGGCTCGCACAGGAGCAAGCCAAGGTTGGCAACTGGAGCAAACTGGACAGGGCACGTGAGCAGGCTTTCTACGCGGAGGCGACGACGCAGTATGCCCGCGCCCGGCACGCTTCTACGGCAACGCGAGAGCAACTTGTCCGCTTACTAGGCCTCTGGGGTTCGAACGTCAACTACAAGATTCCCGACCGTCTGCCAGACCTCCCCCAAAAGCCGAATGAGCCGGGAGCGCTCGAGGCTCTTGCGATGGAGCAGCGACTCGACATCCACATTGCGAAGCGGGACGTTGATGCTACCGCTCGGTCACTGGGCCTGACGAACGCTACAGGCTTTATCAATGTTCTGGACGCTGGATACGCCAACAAAAGCACTACCGGCGCGCCTCGTGAGAACGGCTACGAAATATCGCTTGAGCTACCTATCTTCGACTGGGGTGGGGCTCGACGTGCTCGTGCGAAGGCAACGTACATGCTCTCGGTCAATCGCACCGCCGACGCTGCTGTTCGCGCGCGCTCGGAAGTGCGAGAAGCGTACTCGGCGTACCGCACGACCTATGACGTCGCCAAGCACTATCGCGACGAGGTAGTCCCGCTTAGGAAGCAGATTTCGGAAGAGGTCCTCCTTCGCTACAACGGGATGCTTGCCAGCGTTTTCGAGTTGTTAGCTGACTCACGCGACCAAGTCACGAGCGTCAACGGCGCCATTGAAGCGCAACGAGATTTCTGGATTGCAGAGACCGAGCTGCAGGCGGCCATAAACGGCAGCGGCGGGGCCGTTTCACGGCCAACCGTTGCAACGTCGAGCTCCGCGCCGGCAGCTGAACATTAATTGGAGAGTTGAGATGGTTTCACGTAGAGATTTGTTCACCGGTGCCGCGGCACTGGTTGGAGCCGGGGTGGTCAGCCGAGTCGGTGCAGCCTCCCTTCCCGAAGCAGTAATCATGCAGAGCGCTGCGACGCAGGTTCCGCCGCCACCACCGAACGGCCGTCCTTACAACCCGGTTGTGACTCTCAACGGGTGGTCGCTCCCATGGCGCATGAACAACGGTGTCAAGGAGTTCCACTTGGTTGCTGAGCCGGTCGTGCGTGAGTTTGCACCAGGCATGAAAGCAAACCTTTGGGGGTATAACGGCGCCTCACCGGGGCCGACCATTGAAGTGGTCGAAGGCGACCGTGTCCGTATTTTCGTGACTAACCGCCTGCCAGAGCACACGAGCATCCACTGGCATGGGCAACCGCTGCCAAACGGTATGGACGGTGTTACCGGTTTGACGCAAAAAGGCATTCAGCCCGGCAAGACGATGGTGTACGAGTTCGAGGCTAGGCGGCCGGGCACGTTCATGTACCACCCGCATGCCGACGAAATGGTGCAGATGGCCATGGGGATGATGGGCTTCTGGGTGACCCACCCGAAGAATCCCAACTTCATGAAAGTCGACCGCGACTACGTATTCCTGCTTGGTAGCTACGACATCGAGCCAGGAAGCTTCGTCCCGAAGACCTCGACAATGCTGGACTTCAATCTGTTCACGTTTAACAGTCGCGTCTTCCCAGGTATCGACACGATGGTCGCGCGCCAGGGTGAGCGTGTGCGTATTCGTTTTGGCAACCTGACGATGACTAATCACCCGATTCACCTGCACGGGCACGAATTCGAAGTGACCGGCACGGACGGTGGTTGGACCCGGCCGGAGTCGCGTTGGCCAGAAGTGACCGTCGACGTCGGCGTGGGCCAGATGCGTGCCATTGAGTTTGTCGCGGATAACCCTGGTGACTGGGCATTCCACTGCCATAAGTCTCATCACACCATGAACGCCATGGGCCACGACGTCCCAACCATGATTGGCGTCTCCCAGCGCGACGCTGCGAAGAAGATTAGTTCAATCATTCCGGATTACATGGCAATGGGCTCTACGGGCGGCTCTATGGGAGAAATGGAGATGCCGCTGCCGGAAAACACTCTTCCGATGATGGGTGGCCAAGGCCCCTTTGGCGGAGTCGAGATGGGCGGTATGTTCACCGTGATGAAAGTCCGTAAAGACCAGAAGCGGGGCGATTACAGCGACCCAGGTTGGTACAAGCACCCAACCGGAACTCTAGCCTACGAATGGAATGGCGCGCCGCCTGAAGCGGTTAGGAGTACGTCGGCCGGCGGGCAGTCTATGCCTGCGCCAAAGCCAGCGCAGAACGTAGAGTTTAATGTTCGCAAACCGTCGGGGCACTCCGGGCACTGACCGGAAACAGCGTTGCTGAGTAACGTAGTCAATCGAAGTCGCAACTGGCGGTTAGAAAACGACCGCTAATCTAACTTGAAAGAAGAGATACCAAATGAAAATCGCAAAAATCGTCACCCACTTCGCTGCAGCTACGTTCGCGCTGACCGCTTTCAATAGCGCTATGGCCCAATCGCATGACCACGGAAATCATGTAGCTGCTGCCGTCGCCGGTCAGGAGACGACCATGTCCGATGGCGAAATTAAGAAGGTAGACAAAGACACCGGCCGACTCACCATCAAACATGGTCCGCTTGAGAACCTGGGCATGCCAGGCATGACGATGGTGTTTGGTATGAAGGATGCCTCAGCGCTTGATTCCCTCAAAGCGGGCGACAAAATCAAGTTTGTCGCCGAAAAGCTCGAGGGACGATACGTCGTGACGCAGCTCGCAGTTCAGAAGTAATTAGCCAGGTAGTACAAGGCGTCGTCGTCCTAACTCAGCGTCGACGCTAGCAGCAAAAGATGGGATGAGTATGTTTGCAACCAACCAAGGAGTAAATATGAAAATCTCGAAAATCGCACTCGCTACGTGTTTAGACTCGTGGGATCATGTACCCATTCGTAGCTGGCCGCT
>NZ_JAULSI010000092.1 GCF_030711405.1 Massilia brevitalea | reverse complement strand
TTCATGGACGACTGGCAAGTGCTCGGAGTTTTTCAACACAATAGGCCAGAAGCGGTCACTCAATCGAACGTTCGAGTAAGTCGTGACTTGTGTTCCTGATACATCGAGCCATCTACGTACCGATCCGTGCCAATTTTCAATTCTAGCTGGGTCATGGCGAAGGCTATGGACGTACTCGATCTCTTGGCGATCTGCCGAATTTTGTACTTTGGGAATTCCGTTTGATGCGCCGAATTTCCTGTAGGCAGATCGGCTCGATTTAGCTAGACCGTCACACCGAGTGCTTCTGTCGCTAGCAGTACGTCACTGCTCGCCGAGGCATGCTTGCGGCGGCAGGAACGTGGCGTCATTTCCAGGAAAGATGTCGTCGCCAAAATTCCAATTCCAAACGCGTCAGGCGATCCTTATGATGAAGGCCCTTACACGACGCAGGAGAGCCTCATGAGTAAACCGAAAGACCGCAGTGCCGCCCCTACCCCAAGCCAGCCCGCAGATCAAAATCATAAGGCCGACCAAGCCAACCCAAATCGCGGCACGCCGGGTACGAACAAGGCGTACGACCATGTGCACGGCAACCGAGGCGGTCAACTTAACCCTAATCGCCGCCCTGGCTGATCGCATGCGGTCCTCCAGGCGCTGCCGGGGACCTTTGGAGTAATGATGACATCGACGATTGGTTTTGCGACGCATGGCGAAGCACTCAAGCAGTTGTATCTCGCATTCGGCGTGCTGCCGCGCAAGGAAGCACGCGCGGAGGACTTCGACGAAAGAGACAAGAAAACGCTGCAGAGACAGTTAGGCCGACTCGCTTCCGAAGAGGGCAACCTAATCGAGAACTACCAAAAAGCCGTCGCTACCTTGCGTCAGTTGCTAGGCCAGTACCTGCCCGTGCCAGGGCATGTCGCAACGCTTGGGACGGTCCTTGATGACTTGGAATCGGCCTATGCCGAGCTGATCCAGACTGAAGGAACGTACTTGGGCCAACGTGACTCACTCCGGTATTTCATGTCCATTAAGGCCGTGCCAGTGTTGGTATTGGCACTGAAGCGCTGCAGGCTACTTTGCGGGCTAGGTGACGGTCCAGGTGTATGGCGTGACGACACATTTTGGTATCTGCCCACCTTCGAGGCTGACAATAAAGTGACAATGCCTTTGGCCAAAGTCATGCGTTGGGCTTACGCAGCATGTGGGCTGTCGCAAAAGCAGTTCCACTGTCCGGGCAAGCCGGGTGATACCGTTTCACCAGCCCAGCAGCAGAACCTGGGCAATGCGGTTAACTGGGCACGAGGAAAAGGCACGCCGTCACTGCCAGCCCTATTGGCCAATTTCAAGGAATCGTTCGTCGTGCAAGACGCACACGGGCGTCCGATCGATCCGCAGCTGCAAGAAAGCGTATTGACCGCCCTAGTATGCGCGCGGGTCGCCAGCTTTATAGCGAAGCAGGTCTTGGATACGTACGGCGCAGCTTACCTACAAAATCTTTGCGCGCAGATACAGCAGTTGACGGAACTGCTAGAAGACGAAGTACAGGAGTTCTTGCGGCAGCTTGCCCCGGTCATGCAAAGGCAGGCGTCTGCTGACCAGGCTGTAGGTGTCTGGCTTCGTGCATGTGCCGACCATGAACGATTCGTGCGCGGCAAACTCATGCAGGTCGCCGCAACGCTGGCGGACTTCCTTGAAAAAGCGCCGCAGGCACCCTTTCTGCCTGAACTCCTCGCTGGATTGGCGCGCAGGTTCGGCGGGTTTGCAGTGCACGCTAATGTGGACAGGATAACGCGGCAACGAGCCGTTGCCCCGCCAGAAGGCTTTGTCGTGCTACTTGCTGAAGGACTCCAACTCAGGCGCAACGCGACGACCACGTTGGACGAGATCGATGCCTTCGAGCAGTCGCTGGTGCAGATGGGGTTGCAAGAGGTGCTGGACTGGTTTGTTCCTTGGTTGCGTGGCATCTACCACTATCGCCGTGAGCAATTCGAGGCAGCCTATCCGTACTACGAGCGCGCATTCGAGCTGGCCAAGTACAAGGCAGGACACCTCCAATACGACCTGGTTAACCAGTTCGTTGAACTAGCCGCAAAAAACCACAGGGAAAACGCCTTCGACAAGGGGATCGACTGGGCCTTGTATATCGGACTGGAGATCCGATGGCTTCGCGACAAGGAGCCAACCCAGGAAAACCGGAACTTTGTTCGCGCCATCATGGAGCGGGCGAACTACGCTCATCAGTTATAGCGCACGTGTTCGTGTTTTCATGCGGAGCAGGCTGAGGTTTGATGCCCGCACCCTACATCGGGGCGAGGGCTTCGAAGCTGCGTCGGAACGCGTCCGTCATCGGCAGTTGCACAGCGGCATGTTCGGTAGATGCGTTGGCAGCGCTATACGCTACCTTGGGTCGCACTCGGCGAAACATAAGGAATCGACTTATCAGTTTATTGTGGCAAATGTTTCCATCATGCATGATGTACTGCGTTCGATACCGCGAGGTAGATGAAGAGCGTAAGAGACGTTCCGGACTGGCGCGCATTGCACCTGCGGGCAGGAAAGTTGACCGGTCGGGTCTAATGAATAACAAAAAAGGAGTAGCGAGAGCATGGAATTGCAAGAACTAACAAAAGCAGCGACAGCAGGCGATCCATACGCCCAAAATGAGCTTGGGATTCGACATCATCTAGGCAATGGCGTGGCTCAGGACTTGGCTGAGGCGGCGAGCTGGTATCGGAAGTCTGCTGAACAACGGCTGCCGCAGCCCCAATACAATTTGGGGCTGATGTACCGTGAAGGATTTGGCGTAGAGAAGAACTACGGGACTGCAATCGACTGGATATCGAAAGCTGCGTATCAAGGACTTGCCAATGCCCAGTATGACCTTGGGTTAATGCATGAGCTGGGACATGGCACGGCGAAGGATGATTCGGAAGCCGTTCGATGGCTGACACGAGCGGCAGAGCAAGGCATGCCGGAAGCCCAGAATCACCTCGGACTGCGATATTCCGAGGGTCGGGGCGTGTCTAAAGATGACGTCCAAGCGGCACAGTGGACCAGGAGAGCTGCCGAACAAGGGCTGATGGATGCTCAACACAACCTTGCGGTAATGTACTTGGATGGCACAGGTGCGCAGCAGGACGATGCACGAGCTGCGTTCTGGACCAGCAGAGCGGCCCGACAAGGGCATGAAGGCGCGACCTATAACCTCGGGCAGATGTACTTGAAGGGCCGGGGCATGCCACAGGACATTGTTAAGGCGATGACCTGCTTCCGCGTCCTTGCTGAGAAAGGAAATGCACTATGCCAATACAACCTAGGTGTCCTATATAGGGAGACTGGCGCTTTGCGAGACGATGAGCAATCTCTGTTCTGGTATAAAAAAGCGGCAGCGCAAGGGTATGCCGATGCGCAGGCGAATCTGGCTTTAATGTACATGAAAGGACAAGGCGTACCGCAAAACTACAGCATCGCTACGGAATACCTGTTACAAGCAGCAAACCAGGGCCATGCTGGAGCGCAACAAAACCTGAAGATGATTGTGCAGAACAGGGGCAGTTTTGGACGCTCTTGACCGGCAGAAACCGGCCAAGAGCGGACGTTCCTCAACAGATACGAACTAGGGTAAATATGATTTGAAGAGGGGGTAGCAGGTATTTGCGGAAATATCGCCCTTAAGGACCAACCGACCACTTCTACCTGAAGCGTGACTGCAAGCCGTCCGACCTCGACCGCCTAGGTTTATTTGCCGAGCTAACGCTCAAGCAGTTCATCGCGCGCGAAATCGCCGCCATTAAGAAAGTGGCGTTTTACCGGGGCATGAAGAAGGCAGCGCTGTACTGGTCGATCGGCCTTGCCGAAAAGGAGAACGATTATGGCCAGACCGGCGAGCAGCTTGGGTCCTCGCCGCCATGCTCGCCAGCGAACGCATGCAGTTTACGACGCGTTACAAGAACCAGCCTTATGACACTGTCATCAGCTTCTCGGCTTCTCTCACCAAGGAAGAGGCCCTGCCGCTGATGGCATGTCTTGAAGGATTGGTCGGCCGCATGGGCGGCAAGGATGAGTAAGGCTGGTACCCGCGCAGCAGGGTCTGGCGCGACAGGTGCGTTGCCTAATTAATTTTGAACCGACGTCAGCACGCCGTTTTCAAAATACAGGAAATTGCCCCCACTGTAGACCCATTGTTCGTGCACTCCAAAACTGCCTGTGGTGCGATTGATTCGCTGAGGCGAACCCCAGTTCGATGCGCGGACCTGCGATGGCGTCATACCCAGCGCTACGCCGCCACGCCGCTTGGACTCTCTGGTCGCGGCCTTCGCCCTTTTTTGCTCTGCCGCCTTCGCCCGCAGCTGCGCGACCTGCTCGGCTGCCAAGCGTGCCGCGTCGGCCGCGCGGCGCTCTTCCTCAAGGAGCGCTTTTCTCTCCTGCTCTTCGGCGTACCGCTTGGCGAGCAAATCGGGATCTTCAGTGAATAGGCTGGTATTCTTAGGGTTGACCGCCGCCGCCGGCGAATTGGTAGGCTTGTAACCGTACGACTTGAGGCTTACGTTCTTCAGGCCAAAGCCGAATTCGGATTGATCAGCGAAGGCGCGCGTGCCGTCCTCGAAGACAATCGTGTAGCCGTAGAAGTCGCTGTATCGATCGGTGCCTGACCGACGAAGTATGAAGCGCTCCACTACCTTGAAGCTGACTGTGACATTCGGACGGATCTCGTCTTCCAGATGCCCCCAGTTGGGTAAATAATCGTCATGCCGGAACGTCTGGTAGAAGCGAACAGGCTCGGAGGCTTCGGATGGTTTGAACCAATAGGTTTTTCCCACTGGTTCGTCATAAATTGCCTGACGCCGCGCCTCTTCTTCCGCTGCTTTGGCTGCGGCCGCTGCCTGCAAGTCCTGTGCAGTCGAAAAGGTTATAACCTTTTTTGGAGTTGCTGCCTGAACAGGTATATCAGCTGTTTGTTGCGCGACAACGAGCGCTGGAAAGAACAATCCCAAAAAGACGACGGGTAACCTCATGGCGCGCTCAGATTTGACAATGAATTTTTATTATCGGGATAAGGTTGCGCCAAGTCAACGCTGGACAGCAGATTCCGCTGCATTAAGGGCTACAGTTGCTCGCTAGGTCAACGTCCGCAATGGGCCTATTGTGCTGAAAAAGTCGGCAAGCAACTTTCTTGGTCTGTTTTCGGAGGGTTCAACAGTCCAACCGGCTGGCGTTCGTTAA
>NZ_JAULSI010000091.1 GCF_030711405.1 Massilia brevitalea | reverse complement strand
TTCTCTCAAACAATGGAGCCTCCTCAAAACCCGGAGCGATTCACTGCATTACCTCGGACCCTGCGCCACCCCCAAACATAATTGGCAACAAACCCGCGAGGATGACGGCGACTGTCATCGCTTTGGGGCGAACCCTCAGTAAGGCGCCTTCGCGGATGGCATCCAAGACCAACTCACGTGTTAGAGGGTATCCCGCATCTAGTCGACTCTGAAGGGCATTGCGTAGGTACACCTGCATGACAACGCCGAACTCTGCCGCGAGTCCCGCAAGCGCAATGAACCCTACCGCAGTGGCGACTGATACCGCATGCCCGAGGAACCAGATGAACCAGAATCCCCCAACCAGAGCGAAGGGCACGGTTAGCATTAGTAACGCCGCTTCCGCGGCGGAGCGAAAGGCGAAGTAGAGCAGCATGAATATGACCAACAAGGTGAGCGGCACAACGGTCTTGAGCCTAGCGGACGCGCGTTCCATGTACTCGAATTGTCCGGACCAACCTATGGCGTACCCAGGCGGCAGCTTCACTTTGTCGTTCACCTGTGTCTGCATCGCACGAACGGCTGTCGAGAGGTCGACGCCCCGGACATCCACATACACCCATCCTGACAGCCTGGCGTTCTCGCTACGAATCATAGGAGGACCGTCGGTGATTGACAGGGACGTGACGTCGCCGAGGCGAATCTGGCCTCCACGTCCGGTAACGATGGGAAGCTCCCGCAGGGACTGAACAGAGTTCCGATAGTCCTGCGGGTAACGCACGTTTATTGGGAAACGTTGGCGCCCATCGACAACTTCTCCAACGTTCTCACCACCGATTGCCGACGACACGATGGTCTGTATGTCCGCGACGCTCATGCCGTACCTTGCTGCGCGAAGCCTGTCGATGTCGATGTCGATATACCGGCCGCCGCTTAGCCGCTCAGCAAGGGCAGAGGTGACACCTGGGACTGTCTTTACTGCCGCCTCAACTGCGGTAGTAATCTTGTCGATTTGAGCCAGGTCGGGGCCTGATACTTTGACACCGACTGGGGTTTTAATGCCGGTGGAGAGCATGTCAATGCGATTGCGAATCGGCGGCACCCAGACATTCGAGAGCCCGGGAACCTTCACAACTTTGTCGAGCTCCTCTACGAGCTTCTCTGGCGTCATGCCCGGACGCCACTGGTCTCGTGGTTTGAACTGAACCGTCGTTTCGAACATTTCCATCGGAGCTGGGTCGGTCGCGGACTCTGCGCGACCAGCTTTGCCGAATACAGTGGCCACCTCGGGAACGGTTTTGATGAGGCGGTCTGTTTGCTGGAGCAGCTCGCTGGCCTTCGCTGCAGAAAGCCCTGGAAGCGCTGAGGGCATGTACAGCAGGTCCCCCTCATTCAATGGGGGAAGGAATTCTCCTCCCAGTTTCGAAATAGGGATAGCCGTCAGCAGTAGTGCAATCAAAGCCATGCCGAGCGTTGTCCAAGGATGTTTCAAAGTTGCTTCCAGAAGTGGCCGGTAGCCTTTGATAAGCAGCCGATTTACTGGATTGGACTCCTCGCTGGGTATGCGTCCCCTGATGAGGTAACCTATCAGCACTGGTACCAGCGTAATTGAAAGTGCAGCTGCCGCGGCAAGCGTATACGTCTTTGTGAAGGCGAGAGGTGCAAACAGTTTGCCTTCTTGCGCCTCGAGGCCGAACACAGGAATAAACGAAAGCGTGACGATGAGAAGCGAGAAGAAGAGTGCAGGACCGACTTCCACGGACGACTTCGCGATGATGTCCCAGCGGGTACGAGCGTCGAGGCTCGTTTTCGGATGGGCGTGCGCATGCGCTTCCAGGTGCTTGTGCGCGTTCTCGATAAGCACCAAGGCAGCGTCGGTCGCAGCCCCGACCGCAATAGCGATACCTCCGAGCGACATGATGTTTGCATTCACACCTTGGTATCGCATCACAATGAAGGCCGCGAGTACTGCTAGTGGAAGTGTCACGACAGCGACCAGCGCGCTCCTGATGTGGAAAAGGAAGACAGCGCATACGATTGCGACGACCACGAACTCTTCGATGAGCTTGTCACGCAAGTTCGCAACCGACGCTGAAATCAGTTTCGAACGGTCGTAAGTGGTCACGACTTCGACACCTTTTGGAAGGGACGCTTGAAGTGTCGCTAGCTTGGCTTTCACTGCTTCGATGGTGTCGAGCGCGTTTTTCCCCGAGCGCATAATGACAACGCCGCCTGCTACCTCTCCTTCCCCGTTCAGCTCCGCTATCCCGCGGCGCATCTCTGGTCCCAGGCGGACCGAGGCCACGTCGCGAAGCAGGACTGGCGTGCCCGCATCGCTCGCATTAAGAACGATATTTCGGAAGTCCTCCAACGAGCGCAAATAACCGTGGGAGCGCACCATGTACTCAGTTTCGGCCATCTCGATGACAGAACCGCCTGACTCTTCGTTTGCATCTTGGACTGCTTCGAGTACCTGGGCGTGCGACATGCCAAACACCCGGAGCTTGTCCGGGTCGAGCACAATCTGATACTGACGGACCATCCCACCAATGCTCGCTACCTCGGCAACGTCCTGCACGGTCTTGAGTTCGAATTTCAGGAACCAGTCGTTGATAGCGCGAAGCTGGCTAAGGTCGTTCTTCCCACTTCGGTCGACTAAGGCGTACTCAAACACCCAGCCAACACCGGTGCCGTCAGGTCCTAGTTCTGCTCGCACGCCGGCGGGCAAGCGATTCTGCACCTGGTTGACGTACTCAGTAACACGTGAGCGCGCCCAGTACAGGTCAGTATCGTCATCGAACAAGACGTAGACGAATGAGTCTCCGAAGAACGAGTAGCCGCGAACGGTCTTCGCTCCCGGCACCGAGAGGAGAGCCGTCGTTAATGGATAGGTGACCTGGTCTTCGACTAGCTGCGGCGCCTTGCCGGGATACTGGGCTCGGATAATGACCTGAGTGTCTGAAAGGTCGGGAAGGGCGTCGAGGGACGTTGCGCGCAATGAGTAGACGCCCCAGACCGCTACCAACACGGCCGCAATCAGAACCCAAACACGCCCCGCGATTGACGCCCGTATGATGCGGGCAATCATGGCTTACCTCCGGTGGCCGCTACAACGCTCTTGAGCTCATAACCGTCTCCGCTTTCGACGAAGGAGAACTGGACGGTTTGGCCGACCTTGATTTCCTTGAACGAATCGGGCTTCGGCTTCTTGAAGTCCATCGTCATTGCAGGCCACTGCAGCGTGGCGATAGGTCCATGGGACAGCGTTATCGCCTCGTCGGTTACCTGTTCGACTTTGCCAGTTCCTTGGTGGGATGGTGACGATGGTTGGACAGGTTTCTTCGTATCTGTCGGCTTAGGAGGCATCGACATCTGTGGCATTGGACTTGGCTGCGCGTCGGGTAGCGGTGCGCTCGAACTGGCGCCTTTGGGGGGCATTGGGGCGTCGGTCGCAAGCTTCGGCCGTATGGACTTCAGATTCGCCTCCGAATCAATCAAGAATTGACCTGACGCGACTACACGCTGGCCTTCGCTTAGCCCACTGAGAATCTCAGTTTCGTCGCCAATTTCTCGTCCTGGAGAGACGACAACCGGGCGCATGCTGTTCTTCTCGTCAGCAACAAAAACAATGGAGCGCTTACCCGACGCGATGATGGCCTCGGATGGAACGAGGAGACGGGCTTCAGGTTTCGCAGCGCTGAGCCTGATTTGCATCAGCATTCCCGGGATTAGGCTCCCATCCTTGTTCTCCAATTCCAGTCGAGCTTGGGCTGTTCGGGTGGCGGTACTTACGCCTGGCAGAATCTCCCGTACCTTTCCTTGATAAGTGCGCTGTGGGTCTCCAGCGAAGGTTGCGGTTACCTGCATACCAGGGCGTGCTGAGCCGATAACTGCCTCTGGCACTTCGGCAAGCAGCCAAATCGTGTTTATACCGACGACTTTTGCAATCGTCGTCCCAGGCGTAACCTGCGCCCCTTCTCGGACAGCTAGTTCGGTGACGATGCCAGAAACCGGGGACGACAGTGTCAGGTGGCTCTGTGGCCGGCCTGTACGGTCCATGGCCGCCACCATCGAATCCGGAATAGACAGCGCTCGCATTCGCTGGCGAGCGGCGGCCATCAATGTTGTGTCACCGCTTTGCTTTAGCGCCAGATACTCCTCCTGCGGAGCCAGCCAGTCCGGGACATAGATAGACGCGAAAGCCTGGCCGCGCTTCACTACTTGCTGGGGTGCTCGCACATGAAGCTTGTCGATGAAACCAGCTACTCGACTCTGAACGACTTCGGCTTTGCTTTCATCGAACTGGGTGCTGCCTATGAGTTCCAGAGAGACCGCTTGCTCGGCGCGCCGAACGGTCGCAAAGCGAATGCCAAGGTTTTGTTGAAGTGACGGTGAGATTTTTACCCCAGCCGCTTCGCCACCTTCCTCAGCGTACACAGGCACGAGGTCCATATCCATAAAAGGACTCTTGCCTGGCTTGTCGAAGCGCTCACCCGGGACCATTGGGTCATGCCAATAGAGGACTCGTTTCCCTGTCGCCGGGTCGACATTAGATGCGGAAGTAACCGCTGGCGGCGTGTTGCCTTGCGTGCCTGCGCCTGCTCTGGAGGCGGCCGTCCTTGTGCCCGCCCAGTAGCCGCCGCAGGCGAGAAGCGAACCTGCAACGATGAAAATTGCGGTGCGTTGCTTGTTTGTGGTTTTCATTGTGCCGCCCTCGATTGCGTTGCGATGTCATGCGGGATTACGTGAAGCTCGAGGCTTGCCCAGACGAGGGCAGCCTCCTGTTCCAGCGCATTAACTTGCAAACGCTTTTCAAGCGACGTACGCCTAGCTTTGAAAACGGCAGTTAAGGTGCCGGTGCCGCCGCGGTAGTCGGCGAGCGAGAGGTCTACCTGTTGGTTGGCGGTTGGGAGCAGCTCCATCTTGAGGAGCGCAATACGGCGCTTGAAGCTTTCAAGTTGAGCTGACTGCGCTTGTATCATCGACTGCATGTCGACAAGGGCTTCTTCGTATTCCAGCCTGGCTTTCGTTCCGAGCTCGGACTTCTCCGCGATGTCACGGTCCTGTCGTTGGGCCCGGTTGAGGGTGAGCGGAATGCTCACGCCAAACGACACCATGTTGGAGTACTGGCTGCTCCGTTGGGCAAAGCCGGCTTCAAACGACCAATCAGGATTACGCTCACGGACGGCCACCGCTTTGTCAGCGTCAGCGAGGCTAATTGCACGGCGCGCGTTGAGAACGGTAGGGTGATAGCGTTCAAGGTCGGAGGCCGGCAGTGTTGGCACGTGTGTTGTGAGTTCAGGCGGTGTGTCTGCCACCCCAACAATGTCCGTGCGCGTCCATCTGCGCAGGTTAATTTGCGCTGTTTCCAGCTCCTGCTCTGCCGCCTGTATCGAGTCGCGACTCAAGATAAGTTCAGTCTTTGCCTGCAGCACATCGCTAGCTGAGGCTTTTGCGCCGCGGTGTGCCGCCTGGAGGGCCGCAAGGTCCTGTTCCATCTCGCGCGCGACGGACCGAGACAGCACTACTGCCCGCTGACGGTACAGAACGGTTAGCCAGGCTTTGCCGGCTTCTTCGCGTACGGTCGCGACCTTTTCGAGGTATTCACCTTCAGCGCTCTCCGTCGCGCGTTGAGCGCGTTCTGACCGGGCTTGACGCTTGTCTCGAGAGACCCATTGCTGTTCGATGCCAATCCGACGCATCGTCATGAAGTCGGCATTGGGGCGGAATTTGTCGGGGCCCGACACAGGCAGATTGTCGAGGCCCAGCTTGAGCATCGGGTCCGGTAGTTGGTCTGCTCTTGCCGCCGCCTGAGAACTTGCTGCGACTGAAGCACGGGACGCCCTGGCAGAGGTGGAGGCGGCGGTAGCGAGACGTAGCGCCTCGTCGAAGGTGAGCAGCGTTGGGCTAGCGTTAGCTATGCTCGCGGTAAGAAGCAGAACAGCTACGAGCAGGGTGTGGAGTTTCCGTGCAGGGGCGCCTGGCACGCATATATACGGCTTGAAAATAGAAAGCATAAATCCTCCGCGAATGAAAACAAGCGCCGGCAGCAATCGCTAGCCGGGCGTTAAGCAGGCGGGGAGGAGATTAGATGTCAAGTCCCGTTTGATCGTAAACGCGTTTAACGAATAAT
>NZ_JAULSI010000090.1 GCF_030711405.1 Massilia brevitalea | reverse complement strand
GCCATGTACGACTATTTCGGGTTTCTTGAAGCACACGACCTGTCGTGGGATGACGTTGATCGAGGTGAAGCAAAAACGCTGGTCGCGGCATACCGCGATTACTGTTTTGAGGCGGCGCGATTAGCCCGGAACACTATTCGACAGCGTCTGCTATACGTCTGTGCGTTCTACGTTTTCGCCAAGCGAAAAGGCTGGGTGGAGACCCTTCCCTACGAGTACGAGGAGCGCCAGATCCTGCAGTCGGGTGGGTTTCTTGCGCACGTCGACGCATTAGGCGGTAGGCAGGCGGTCCTATCGTAATGCCCCGCAAGCACAGAGACCTTGTTAAATTTCTGTCTCGGGACCAGGTGAGGGCCTGCTGGCGGCAGCCGATAATCCGCATCATCACGCAATGATCCGATTCGCGGTTCAGAGCGGACTTCGCCGCGAGGAACTGGCCTCCTTTCCGCTTGCGTACGTAATCGACCCTGACAAGACAGGGGGCGTTGAACGCAATCTGCGGCTGAACCTTGATCCGGCAGACGGCACCGGCATGAAAACGAATATGGACAAGGTGGATCTGTCGGATTACAACCTGAGTGAACTTAAAGGTTGCAAGTTGAAATTGAAAAAGCAATCAAGAATCGCCAGCAGCAAGAAGTAACAAAAGCGCGTGAACAGATCCTGGCTATTGCTCAGGGTTTGGGTGTTTCGGTAGAAGAGCTGCTTGCGAATAATGGCGGAAAATCGAAGGGCACTGGCAAAAAGGTCGAAGCGCAGTACCGAAACCCAGCTGATAATACTCAGACGTGGACTGGCCGTGGCCGGCAGCCGAGGTGGATTGCTGATGGATTAGCTGGCGGAAAGACTCTAGACGATTTCAGAATTTAACCGATTTTCACGGTCACGTTAGGAGGCACATCGCTGCCCTTTTGAGGGGCCGAGCGCTGCTAGGTGTGAAGCAAGGATATCCACATTTTCTGTGGATATCCTTGCTTATAAAGATGCATGACCTAGCGTTCATGCGGATCTTGGGGCATTGTCTAAAAATTAGGCAAGAAGCGCACCAGCGTTTTCTTCAAAAACGTGTAGATGGTAATACCGATTTTCATCTAAGACGCCTTGAGAATTTTCGGCAAGATGTCTGCCGTATCACCGCCCCAAACGGCTTTTTTCGAGAACGTTTCGTCGTCAACCGACCCGTGCTTTGAAGATAGCTCACCGTGGATGGATAATTTGGGGGCTGAACGCATGATCTGTGCTTTTCTCGTGCCGCCTGCTGCGGTCAGATTGCAATCACCACCATACAGAGCCCGGGTTGCTAGCTAAGCTCATATGAGCTATTCTGTAGTCTCAAAGGAGCCAGATATGACCACTCGATCTCAGACAGGCAAGCCTGCCGCCAAGCGCTCAGCGCCGCTGGCGGTAGCAAAAGTTGCAGCGACTCAGGCAACCCGGAAACCAGCGCGTAAGGTGACTGTGCTCAGCCTCAACCGGGACACAAAAACTGGGCAGTTAACTTCTTGGTACAAAATGGACGTTGCCGACAAAATCCACGTTATCCGGTCGGGCGTACCCGCGCAGCGTGTAGGAGAACTGTCTTCGGTTATGAATATGCCGAAAGAAGCGTTGATGGACTCGCTGGGCCTCTCCCGCGCCACCATCAATCGCAAAGTGCAGCGTGAACAGCGGCTGTCTCCAGACGAAACCGAACGCGTGATGGGCATGCAAGCGTTGATCGGCCAGGTGCAGGCTATGATCGACACAGAGAGTACGCCAGAATTTGACGCCGCGAAGTGGTTGGCAGGCTGGTTAGCAGCTCCCCTGCCCGCCCTGGGCGGCGCCACGCCGGCGAGCTTTATGGACACGGTCGAGGGCCAGAAGTACGTTGGCAATCTCCTGGAGATGGTGCAGAGCGGAGCTTACGCATGACGGTGTCGCTTTGGCGCATCGCGGCCACCACACCAAAGTATGTCGCCGATGATATGTCCGGTACGGGCGCAAAGAATACGGGCGGGCGTTGGAATCCGGTGGGCATGGCCGTCACGTACAGCTCAGAGAGTATTGCGCTGGCCGTGCACGAGACGGTCGTGCACCTGCGCAGCGGCGGTTTGCCATTGAACCGCTACTTGGTGCGCATCGATGTGCCGGACGATGTGTGGACCGCGCGCCAAGTGCTGACACCGCCGATCGGCTGGGACGCGCTGCCTGCTGGCATGACCAGCGTACAGACGGGCGAGGCCTGGCTGCTGAGCAAGGCGTCCGCACTGGCGGTGGTGCCCTCGGTGATTGTGCCAGAGGAATTCAACGTGCTGATCAACCCACTGCATCCGGACGCGACGCGCATTGTGGCCACGGCCGTGCGCAAGTGGCACTACGACCCACGCTACTTCTGAGCAGCGGCAGGAAGTGTGAGCTTTAAAGGTCCGTTTTCGAAAGCAGACGTTAGTTAGTTCCGCTTCCGACCCGAAGCGGACGCCGCTTTAACGAAACTTGCGCGCGACATGGTACGAGACAGTGGTCCCGCCAACAAGCGCACCAAGAGCGATTGCAGAAAGATAAACAGTGACCTGTGTTGTTGACGTAAGCGTGGCATCAGTTCCCATTGCCAGAGCAAGCACGCCTCCAGATAGCGTCGCGCCGATACCAGTTCCTATGACAAACCCACCTGTGCGTCGAAGCGCATCAGCGGTACGCAGGAACATTCGCAACACGAGAAATACCGCCGCAAACAGTGCTGCCGATGCCATCGTTATCAACATCAGCGAGAACAGAGGTCCCATTGGCGCTCCTGTGAGAGAAGTTACTGGTTTCGTTGCCACCGTCCGCTTCTGGCCGATCTCGGCCGTTCAGTGTACGGCAGTTGTCGACCCGAACCGGACCTTGAAGCAGTTGGTTCTTTATGTTCGGTCACGGGGGTAGAACCTGATATGGCATAAAGCCTTTGCTTTTCCAACGCTCAAGGAAGTGCTGTGCTGCAGCGTCTTCGGCTTCGATGTGGAGATCACCTTCGTGACATAAGGTGATTTCCAATCCATGAGCCTTCACAAAAATGTCCGATTTCCCGACAGTGATCGTTCCGGCGTGCTCTGCCGCTCGCACATAGTCAACGATGTCTGCTAGCGGCAAAGGGATGTCCTGCCACATTTCGTCAATTCCCAAGTTGCTATCCCAACCAAACATGAGAATCCCAGAGTCTGTCCCTTTGGTTGCTGCAAGATGGCAGAACGATACCAGCTCTTCGATGAGCACGGTGGACTCGACTGGTTGAGTGCGGTATTCGACCATTGCGATCACGTTTCCTTGCGGCCCAATCTGTGAGCTTGACGGTCTGCTTCTGGCCGATTGCGGACTATCGTAGCGTCCGCTATCGACCCATAGAGGACATTCTGCGTACATAAAGTCGAGCTTGGCAAAACCTGGGCCGCCGATACGGACGAAGCCCATTTGACGTAGTGGCACCTCGGTGCTCAACCTAAATTTGCTTTTTTCGACTCCAACATGCTGCCTTGAATTTTCCCTAGAAGAAAAGCGATCGCACCTACAAATCTAAGGCGGGGTGTGTTCAGGCCACCTGCCATCTCTTGCGGGAAGAGATTCAAGCATTTATCTCGGATCATCTGATCGGAAAATTGGGCTACGTCAGGATGATGCGCGAAATGGTTTCGGATTGATCGAACAGTGTCCAAACCTTTCCGCTCTTCGACGGTAATCATTCCCATGTAATACGTCAGCTTAATGCGGGATGAGAAGGTCCCCAGTGGTGCTTGTGACGAGAAAATATCTTCGTCCAAGCGCTTATCTTGAATCATTCTCGAACGCAAAAGCTCAGCAAGAGCCTTATCTAAGTATGCGGCAGCGAATAAAGCACATCCGCGATCCGACTCAGAATTTATACCATGAAGGACCTGTGAAAATTCTTCCCTAAGCTGTTTAATTTGTGCATCCATATTTATATTTGAGTTCGCTTATGATCGAGACCGGGGAGCGCCTATGCAGAAATAGATGATCTTTCTTCTCAATTATTAGGCCGACGACAGCTTTCTCTAGTTACTGAATGACCGCTATTGGCCGATTGCAGACCCATGGCCCATCTACGTGGGCCTCATACATTAAACTTCAGTTTGCTCAGCAATCTCCAAGGCGTCGTCGACTTCAATGCCCAGGTAGCGAACCGTGCTCTCCAGCTTAGTATGCCCGAGAAGCAACTGAACCGCACGGAGATTTTTTGTTCGCCGATAGATCAAGGTAGCCTTGGTACGACGCATAGTGTGTGTACCGTATGCCGTCGTCCAGACCAATAGATTTGACCCAACTCGACAAGATGCGTGCGTACTGGCGAGTCGACAAATGACCTGCATCGATCACTCGACTGGGAAACAGATGTTGGCTAGACGTTAGCTTTCGATGATTGATCCAACTGAGCACTGACTGGCAAGTCTGCTCGGTAATCTCGAACTGGATAGGCCTTTGCGTCTTTTGTTGCATGACGATGGCACGATGGAATATGCTTTGGCCTTGTGCGACATCCTTCACGCGGAGACTTACCAGGTCGCAGCCGCGAAGCTTACTGTCGATCGCCAAGTTGAAAAGCGCCAGATCTCTCAACCGCTCGGCTAGCTGCAACCGCGACCGCAGCACCAATCGCCCTACTCTCGGCTGGCATTGGAATTACTCCGATGATTTCGGTCCTGAATCAAATCGCGCAGATGCAACCTTCCCGTCGGGTGGTCTTCGCCCACGCGGCTAGAGAAGAGGCATATCACGCTCATCGACAGGACGTTGCTCAAGCAAAGAAGACGATGCCCAACCTGGAGGTCGTGACCTTTTACGAGAACGTCAACGTCCACGAAGGTCAAGGTGTCTATCCCGGCCGCATGGACATATCGAAACTTCCTAAGTGGCCTTATGGAGAGGCGCAAGTGTATCTTTGCGGCCCAGTTGAGTTCATGCAAACGCAATGGCGTGCGCTCATTGAAGCCGGCGTGCCACCGACTCGACTACACCGCGAAGTATTCGGACCCGAGCTCTTGAATTACTTGAACTAAGCATACTCTCCGTGTCATTAAGGTGGCACGGAGGACTTGCATTTAACCCAGAGGGTTACGATGTCATCCGAGGTAATTACTGAGCTTTCGATACGGAAAGTTGTCGACGTATTTTACGAACGCGTTCGGAAAGACGTCGTCCTAGGGCCGGTGTTTGAGAGTCACCTTGCCGGCAAGTGGGATACTCATTTGCCCCGGATGTATGCCTTCTGGACGAAGGCCTTACTTGGAACTGGTGACTTTCAAGGCAATGTTTTTGGAAAACATATGGCGCTGTCCAGCATTGAGAAGGAGCACTTCGTCAGATGGCTTACGCTCTTCAGAATGACGTCAATCGAGATTTTTGGAGCGGAGACGGCTCAGCCGATGCTGGCGGTTGCTCAACGAATCGCTTCAAGCTTACAACTCGGCTTGTTTGGTGAGGTCAAAGTTCAGTAGAACAAGCGATGTAGGTAGTGAAGCATGCCTTACCTGGGCTTAATGCCAAGTTGACCTGGCAACTAAGGCGCCGGCTTCGCCCTTGGTCGACAAGCTCTGTAGCAATTGCGCCCCTCACGCTTAGCAACGTACATAGCAGCATCTGCTACTCTTAGTAGCTCCTCTGGACTCACCGCGTCCGCTGGAAATAGCGCTACACCAATGCTTGCTGATACGGTTACTGGGGCTCCTTCGACGTCAACCGAGGCGCTACCTGCCTTAAGGAGACGTCTCATTAGTTCAGATAAGACTACGCCATCATTCACGTCAGGTAAAACGGCAACAAATTCGTCCCCACCAAGGCGTGCCAAAGTGTCTGACGTTCGTAGTGCCGTTGAGAGGTTGCCTGCTACTTGAACAAGAATATCGTCTCCTACTGCATGCCCAAAACTGTCGTTCACTTCCTTGAAACCGTCGAGGTCAATGAAAGCTATTGCGACTGTGGTGCCAGACGACTTAGCCTTTTCAACAGCTTGAGTCAAACGCTCCATTAGAAGGACACGGTTTGGCAAGCCTGTCAAATTATCAAAATAGCTACGTTGCTCGAGCCAACGTCGCCGTTCAGTGACCGTGGTGATATCACTAAAAACAGCAATGTAATGGCTCGGTTCTCCACGCTCATCTGGCACCATTGTGTAGTGGTCTAATGTCCCCGGACACATCGATAGGTGGATA
>NZ_JAULSI010000009.1 GCF_030711405.1 Massilia brevitalea | reverse complement strand
ATTCTCGTCAACTCCTTCTTTGCTTCAGCTCAGTTTCCTGAGTTTGCTGGTGGAAGATCAACTACTTGATTTCGTTGACGTTTTCATACAGCGCTGAAGCGGAGGCGAATCATAGCAAAGGAGGATGAGGTATCGCAAGGGGATTTTTTTCCCGATGATCGTACGGTGAGACCGCGTGGGCTCGAGAGCCCACCCTACGGGCGCTTCCGGAAGGTGGGTTCGAGAACCCACCCTACTCTTTCAGCGTGACCGTCGTGTAGTTGGGGTCGGCCTTGATCTTCGCTGCGGTGAAGGGCAGCACCGGCCACTCCTTGCGCGAGAAGACCTGCGTCTGGTCGGCGTACCAAGGGGACTTGGGATCGGTCGACTGGCCGTAGGTCAGCATGGCTTGCGCCACCGGGCCGGCGTCGTCGAACGTGACGGTCTGGATATAGCTTTGGCCCCAATGCACGCCTTCATAGCCACCCGTGCCCAGCGGGTTGCGCATGGTAAGCGAGTTGTAGGAGCCGTCGAGGTTGCCAATGCCGCCGTGCAGCGGAATCCGCACGCCGTTGCGCGGTTCGACCTGGTAGTCGCCGAGGCGGCCATCCAGGGGGATACCGAGGCCTTGCAACTTGACTGCGGCATTCTTCAGCGCGGCCAGCATGGCGGGCACGGCTGCCGGCGCTACCCCGGAAGGCGTGTGCACCGGGTCGGCCGGGTTGAATAGCACCGCCCACTTGTTCGGAATCGCCACCGCCGTGTTCCAGAACTCGCGGAACAGGACGGCGCCGCGGCTGTCGATGTTCACGCGGCGGTCCCAGGCGCTCAGCACGTTGCAGGCCTGGACCAGCACGGCGTCGGCATTTCCGGCGCAGGCCGGCAACAGTTCGGGCAGCACCAGCTCGGCGGCGTACAGGCGGTTGGCAAAGGCCAGCTCCTGGATATCGCTGAGCTTGAGTTTGCCGCGCTGGGCGATCATGTCCTCGAACTGCAGGAAGCCGATGCGGGTACGCAGGCTTTGCTCGACGCCCACGCGGCCGTACAGCGGCGAATAGCCGAGCGGCGGCGCCCCGGTCAGCAGGGCCT
Source organism: Massilia brevitalea (assembly GCF_030711405.1). Taxonomy (GTDB): domain Bacteria; phylum Pseudomonadota; class Gammaproteobacteria; order Burkholderiales; family Burkholderiaceae_D; genus Telluria; species Telluria brevitalea. The sequence continues at coordinate 165,688 of NZ_JAULSI010000009.1, read as the reverse complement.
TGGGATTGCTCAGCCAATAGCTGTCGTTCGAGTTCCCGACGTAATCGGTGCGCATCAGCCACGGAGCATTCGCCGGCGAGTAAATGCCCGGCGGTGCGCCTGCATCCTGGCCCCAGCCGCAGCTGCTGCGCGAGCCGTCGAACAGCAGCGCCGCCTGCAGCAGCAGGCAACCGTTGGCGAACTTGTCGGCATTCATGTGCGGCACCACGCTGGCGTCGGCATACAGGGCATTGCCTGCGCGGTCGGCCGCCACCGTATTCACCCAGGGCAGGCCCACCGATTGATCGAGCGAGGTCTTCAGCCCCTGTACGCTAGTGGCGGTGCCGATGCCCAGCCATTGTTCGATCAGGCGCGTGTTGTTGCGGTTCGGGTCGGCCAGCACGTAGGCGGCGCTGGCGGTCCAGGTCAGGCCCGCTTCCGGCTTGACGATGACGGCGCCCTGCCTGGCAAAATAAAAGGTCTTGCTGCGCTTCTGGATGGCGCCGTCGGCCTGCAACAGGTCCACCGTCACCGTCTTCGACGTCATTTTCTCGCGTGCGCCATCGACCATATAGGTCGTGCCGCTGGCGTCGCCGGCGTCCAGCGCCAGCCGGAAGGTGGTGAAGTGCATCGCCGTGGTCACGGTATGGCTCCAGGCAACATCCTTGTTGAAGCCGATGACGATCACCGGCACGCCGCCAATGATCACACCCATCGCGTCGTAGCGGTTCGGCACCGTCAGGTGGGCCTGGTAGAAGCGGTCGGTCGTGGTCCAGGGATAGTGCGGGTTGCCGAGCAGGAGGCCACGGCCGCTGGCGGACAGGTCCTTGCCGACCGCCAGCGCATTGCTGCCGAAGCCTTGCCGGTTCAGCTTGTCGAGCCGCGCCACCAGGAAGGAAGGGTCGACCTTGCGCGGGGCTTGTTTGGCCAGGCTGACCGGGGCGGCCGGCGTGCGTCCTGCGGCGACGAATTCCCTGGAGAATGCCTGGCCGGACGCGTGCAAGGCTTTTTCGGCGATCACCAGGATCATGTCGTCGACCGTCATCGGGCGTACCCAGCGCGCGCTGGCGCAGGGAGCGGGCAGCTTGCCGGCGTAATCCTTGAGGTAGCGGTTGTAGCCTTCGGTGTAGCCGGCGAGGAGGTCGCGGGTTTCCTGGCCGCCGGCAGCATAGTTGGCGCGCAATTGATCGAGGTCGATATAGCCCTTGAAGAAGAAGTCGCTGTCTTCGTTCTTCAGGTCCATGAAGCCGCTGGCGGCGCCGTATTCGTCGGCGCTGCGTTTCGGCGCGCGCGCTTCGCCGCCGAAGAAGGCCGAGCGCTCGCCGCGCACGGTGAGCAGGGAATCGGCGAACATGCAGACATTGTCCTGGGCATAGGCATAGGCCAGACCATAGCCGAGGCTGCGGAAATCGTTCGCCTGCACATGCGGCACGCCGTGGGTGGTGCGGGCCAGCTCGACGGAGATGCGCGAGGCGGTGGCCGGCGGCGGGAGCGGCGCGGCTGCATCGTCGTCGTCGCTGTGGTGACAGGCGCCCAGGGCCAGGGCGAGGGATGCTGCAAGGAGGAGTCGGCACGATGGATAGCTCGCGCTGTTACTACGCTTCATATGGACGCTTTCTGCGGCAGGGCCGCGTGACCGGGTGGGGAAAGTGAACCTACATGGGGCAGGCATGCCCCAGATTGATGCGAAGAACCAGCTTGAATGCTGGCATGCCCTTTATAAATTCGTCAAGCCGATGGGCTCGCTATTGCTGCCGCGCTTTTGCTTGTGTGGCTTTTAGGAGGAGCTTGCCGGCGTAGCTTACTTTGGGGCAACGAGCGGGACTACGGCGCGGGTCTGCAGGCCCTGCTGCGCGATGGCCGTCTTCAGCGCAGCGATGCGCTCCTGCATGGCCGGGTGGGAAGCGAAATAATGCGAACCCGCGATGTCTTCGCCCTTGTCGAGTGCTTCGAAGAACTCGGTGGCGCCGCCGGCGTGGCCATAGCGGCAGGCCAATACCTGCAAGGCGCGGGCATCGGCCGCCGATTCGCGCGAACGCGAGTAGTTGGCGTCGCCCAGCTGGCGCACCGGCGCCAGTACGCTGGCCAAGGCCGAGGTATCGCCGCTGAGCAAGGCGGCAAGGCCATACAGCACGATGCCGCGCCCCAGCGCCCGCAGGTGGTCGCGATGCGACAGGTGGGCCATCTCGTGGGCCAGCACGAAGGCCAGGCCGTTTTCTGACTGCACGTGTTCCAGCAGGGCCGAGAACACGTAGATGTTCCCGCCCGGGAGCACGACCGCGTTCGGTACGGTCGATTCGGTCAGCTTGACGGTGGCCAGCCCGGTAAAGCCGGCGCAGCTGCGCAGGCTGTCGACCAGCGCCTGCAGCCGGGCCTCGCGCGCGTTGCCCTGCCCCGGCGCGGCGATCTCGGGCGCCTTTTGGGCAAGCAGGCGCGTCAGCGAGGCTTCGGTGGAGGCGTCCATGCGGTCGACTACCGCATCGACCAGCAGGCCGAGCAGGAAAAAGGCGAGCAGCCCCAGCAATGCCAACCTGAACAGAATCGACAGAAAGTCCTTGAGCGGGTGCTCCTCGCTGACGTTGTCGTTCCGGCTGGGCTGCGAGGGCAAGTACTTCATGCCGCGCCTGGTTCCACCATATAGATGGCGGTGGCAAAGGCAAACACCTCGACGGCGCCGATGCCGCCCCTGGCATTTCTCGACAGCGGCGCCGTCTCCAGGCGCAGGTTCACGATCTCGTGGGCGCCGGGGCAGCTTTCCTTCAGGCGCAGGATGGCTTCGCGCTTGGCGCGGTCGAGCAGGCTTTCATACGATTTCACTGGGCCGCCGACGATGCTGCGCAGGCCGGCGGCGGCGCGTTTGAAGTAATCGACCGAGACGACCACGCTGCCGCCCACCAGTTCGCTGCGTGCGACCGCCCCCTGCAGCAGCGGATGGCGGCTGGCCGTGGCCGGCAGGTGCAGCCAGGTTTTTTCGCGCTCGTGGATCGAGCGGTAGTGGCGTTTCTCGTTGAACTGCCCGAACACGAAGCCGAGCACGAGGGGCACGACCCAGATCAGCAGCGGGAAGAAGGGAGCAAAAGCTTCCATGTCAGGCGACGGTGACCGCGGTCCCGTAGACGTAGATCTCGGCAGCGCCGACCGCCACCGAGGAGGTCGAGAAACGCACGTTGACGATGGCATTCGCGCCCATCTGCTGGGCCTGCGCCTTCATGCGTTCGATCGCCTGGTCGCGCGATTCGTTCAGCAGCTCGGTGTAACCGCGCAGTTCGCCGCCGACGATGTTCTTCAGGCCGGCCATGATGTCGCGGCCCACGTGCTTGGCGCGCACCGTGCTGCCCGAGACGACGCCATGGCTGGCGGTGATGGTCTTGCCGGGGATCGTTTCGATATTGCTGAGGAACATGATCTGCTTTCATGAAGAAGTGGCTGAGCATGTATTTTATGCATGGATATTTACGGAATGCAATGCAGGTAGGGTGGGCACTCCGTGCCCACGCGTGACGCATGCATGGTGTTGGCATAAAGCGGGCCAACACCGTGCACGATTTACGCGTGGCACGAGTGCCCACCCTACGATTTCATGCTGTAACAAGCACAAAGCAAAAAGCCCGCTAGCTTTCGCTAACGGGCTTTCGCATTTACTANCCGTGCACGATTTACGCGTGGCACGAGTGCCCACCCTACGATTTCATGCTGTAACAAGCACAAAGCAAAAAGCCCGCTAGCTTTCGCTAACGGGCTTTCGCATTTACTACATATAACTAGCCTGACGATAACCTACTTTCACACTGGTTGCAGCACTATCATCGGCGCAAAGTCGTTTCACGGTCCTGTTCGGGATGGGAAGGGGTGGGACCGACTTGCTATGGTCATCAGGCATAACTTGCTGGAAAACTGTTCCACAACTGGGCAACAGGCTTCCTGAATTCCGGCGTGCATTCTAACAGGCAAGTTCGCATTGCGCTAGTGTTCACCGGAGCCCAGCGCGTAAAATGGCTGTTTCGTCCGAACCGCCGCCCGCCATGACCATCCTGCTCGCCACCCTGAACGCCCGCTACGCCCACGCATCCCTGGGCCTGCGCTACCTGCTGGCGAACATGGGGCCGCTGCAAGACCAGACCCAATTGATGGAATTCGTGATCGGCGCCAAGACCACCGAGGTGGTCGAGCGCCTGCTGGCGCGCAAGCCGCGCATTGTCGGCTTCGGCGTCTACATCTGGAACGTGGAAGAAACCACGAAGATCGTCGCCATGCTGAAACGCGTGGCGCCCGAGGTGACGGTCGTGCTGGGCGGCCCGGAAGTGTCGTTCGAAACGGGCGAGCAGGAGATTTGCAGGCTGGCCGACTACGTCGTCACCGGCTGGGGTGACGTCACCTTCCCGAAACTGTGCGGCGAGATCCTGCACGGCCCGAAGCCGTTGATGAAGGTGCACGCCGGCGTGCAGCCGCCGATGGCGGAGATCGCCCTGCCCTACTCTTTATATAGTAGCGAGGACATCGCCCACCGCACCGTCTACGTGGAAGCCTCGCGCGGCTGCCCCTTCAAGTGCGAATTCTGCCTGTCCTCGCTGGACAAGACGGCCTGGCCCTTCCCGCTCGACGACTTCCTGGCGCAGATGGAAGATTTGCATGCACGCGGCGCACGCCTGTTCAAGTTCGTCGACCGCACCTTCAACCTGAACGTGAAGACCAGCCTGCGCATCATGCAGTTCTTCCTCGACAAGCTGGAAGCCAACCCGGACGACCCGGTGTACGCCCACTTCGAGCTGGTACCCGACCACCTTCCCGAAGCGCTGAAGGAAACGATTGCGAAATTCCCGGCCGGCGCCCTGCAGTTCGAGATCGGCATCCAGAGCTTCAACCCGGAAGTGCAGGCCCTGGTCAGCCGGCGCCAGAACAACGAGAAAGCCGCCGACAACATCCGCTGGCTGTGCGAACAGTCGCAGGCCCACCTGCACGTCGATTTGATCGCCGGCCTGCCGAGCGAAGACATGGCCAGCTTCGCACGCGGCTTCGACCAGCTGGTGGGCCTGGGCGCGCACGAGATCCAGTTCGGCATCCTGAAACGCCTGCGCGGCACGCCCATCATCCGCCACACCGGGCCGTTCGCCATGGTCTACGACCCCTACCCGCCGTACACGGTGCTGGCCACCAGCACGGTCGACTTCACCACCATGCAACGCCTGGTGCGCTTTGCCCGCTACTGGGACCTGGTGGCGAATTCGGGCCGCTTCGCGCACACGATCAAGGTGCTGCTGGGAGCCCAGCCTTTCGTGAACTTCATGGCCTTCTCGGACTGGATCTACAGCCGCACCGACGCCACCCACCGCATCGCCCTCGACAAGCTGGCGAAACTGGTGGGCGAGTGGCTGGTGGAGACCGGCATGGGCCGCGAGGAGGCCGCGCGTTTGCTGGCCAGCGACTACGCCGGCAAGGCCGACGCCAAGGCACACACCGCGCCGCAACCGGTTGCCGCCCCGGCGCGCCAGGTACGCCATCTGGCAGCCTGAGCACTCTACAGGAGCGCATCTCAGCAAATTTGGCCGATTCCTTTTACACTGCAACAATGCAGATTGATAATGCGCCAATATTAACTATCCAGAAATCCGCCTCCGGCGCCGGGCAATCTGTCATGGCGAGCGGCGTCTGGCAGGTGCACGCCCTCACCGCCAGCGGCAAGCTGAAGGGGATCAACCGTTCCCTGGCCGCCCTGAAAAAGGCCGGCACGCTGGAATGGGACCTGACTGAAGTCGACAGCATCGACCACATCGGCGCCCAGATGTTCTGGAATGCCTGGGGCAAGAAGCGCCCCGCGCAGCTGAAGCTCGACCCGCGCCAGGAAGAACTGTTCGCGCGTATCGAGAAGGCCAGCGAGATCAGCATGCCGCGCCCGCGCACCAGCGCGCTGAACTGGATCATCGTGCTGGGCCAGGGCTTGCTGACCTTTTTCGAGCACCTGCACAGCTTCATCGAACTGATCGGACGCCTGGTGCAAGACCTGGGCCGCCTGGTGCGCCGCCCGAATACCGGGCCCTGGCGCGAAATCTCGGCCAACATCTACCACTCCGGCTTCCAGGCCCTGGGCATCACGGCCCTGGTCGGCTTCCTGATCGGCGTGGTGTTGTCTTACCTGTCGGCGCAGCAGCTGCGCCAGTTCGGCGGCGACGTCTACCTGGTCGACATCCTCGGCATGGCCGTGATCCGCGAACTCGGCCCGCTGCTGGCGGCGATCCTGGTGGCCGGCCGTTCCGGTTCCTCGATCACGGCCCAGCTGGGCGTGATGCGGGTGAACGAGGAACTCGACGCCATGCTGGTGATGGGCATCTCGCACGGCTACCGCCTGATCATGCCGAAGGTGATCGCGCTCGGCATCGCGATGCCGCTGCTGGTGGTCTGGACCGACGCCATGGCCCTGCTCGGCGGCGCGGCCTCGGCCAAGATCGAGCTGGGCCTGTCGTTCCGCTACTTCCTGCAAAAGCTGCCGGACGCGGTGCCGCTGGTGAACTACACGATCGGCCTGCTCAAAGGGATGACCTTCGGCATGCTGATCGCCCTGGTGTCCTGCCACTTCGGCCTGCGCATCAAGCCGAATACCGAAAGCCTCGGGCGCGGCACCACCACCTCGGTGGTCACCTCGATCACCGTCGTCATCCTGGCCGACGCCGTGTTCGCCATCATCTTCAGCGGGGTCGGTTTCTGATGGTCGAAGAAAACAAGCGCCAGCAACAACTGAACCGCAAGCCCGAAGAAGACGTCGGCCCGCCGGTGGTCGACATCCGCAATTTGTGGACCAAGTTCGGCAAGACCGTGGTGCACCAGGACCTGAACCTGGAAATCTATTCGGGCGAAATCCTGTCCATCGTCGGCGGCTCGGGCACCGGCAAGACCGTGCTGCTGCGCCAGATGCTGGGCCTGAACCAGCCGACGCGCGGCTGCGTGCGCGTGTTCGGCGAAGACATCAGCGCGGCCGGACCCGAGCAGCTGCAGCGCATGCGCAACCACTGGGGCATGCTGTTCCAGGAAGGTGCGCTATATTCGGCGCTGACGGTGTTCGACAACATCGCCCAGCCGATGCGCGAACTGCGCGCCCTGCCCGAGGATGTGATCCGCGACGCCGTGCTGCTGAAGATGGACATGGTCGGCCTCGGCGCCGAGCACGCCAACAAGATGCCGTCGGATCTGTCGGGCGGGATGGTCAAGCGCGCCGCGCTGGCGCGTGCCCTGGCGCTGGAGCCGCGCCTGCTGTTCCTCGACGAGCCGACCGCCGGCCTCGACCCGGACCTGTCGGACGCCTTCGTGGCGCTGATCCAGTCGCTGCACCGGGAACTGAAACTCACCGTGGTGATGGTGACCCACGACCTCGACACGCTGTTTGCGCTTTCCTCGCGCATCGCGGTCCTGGCCGAGAAGCACGTGCTGGCGGTGGGACCGTCGCGCGACGTGCTGCGGGTCGACCATCCGTTCATCAAACATTTCTTCCTCGGCCCGCGCGGCCGCCGGGCACTCGAAGTGCTCGACGAACGCGACGAAGCCGCCGAAGACGAAGCGAAGGAGTGACATGGAAAACCGATCTTATGCCCTGATGACAGGCGTGTTCACGATTGCCCTGCTGGTGGCCACCGTGCTGGTGGGCCTCTGGCTGAACCGCGACAAAACCGAACTCTCGCCCTACGAGATCGTCACCACCCAGTCGATCCCGGGCCTGAACCCGCAGGCGACGGTGCGCTACCGCGGCCTGGAAGTCGGCCGCGTCGACGAGATCGTGTTCGACCCGAAGGTCACCGGCCAGATCCTGATCCGGCTGTCGGTGGAAGACGGCTCGCCGATCACCACCACCACCTTCGCTTCGCTGGGCTACCAGGGCGTAACCGGCATCGCCTTCATCCAGCTCGACGACGAGCGCACCGGCTCGCCGCTGCTGAAGACGGAAAAGGAGCACGTGGGCCGCATCCCGCTGCGTCCGGGCCTGCTCGACCAGCTGGAAAAGCGCGGCCTGGCGATCCTCGACCGCACCGAGGAAATCACGGCGCGCATCAACAACCTGATGAGCGAAGACAACCAGAAGACCATCATCGGCGCGTTCGACAACATCAGCAAGGCCGCGGCCGCGTATGGCGAGATTCCACAAAAACTCGGCCCGACCATCGACCGCCTGCCGGCCCTGGCCGACAAGATCGACCGCAGCGCCGATTCCTTCGGCGCCTTCTCCGACAGCGCCAAGGCCACCGCCGACAACTTCGACCGCCTGGCCACCGGCCTGCAGGCGCCGGACGGCCCGCTCAACCGCCTGAACGGCGCCATCGATTCGCTCACCGGCGTGACCGCCGACCTGGAAGCGGAAACCCTGCCGCACGTGGTGCGCATGACCGACGAGGCGAGAACGGCCCTGCGCTCGGTGCGCCGCACCGCCGATTCGCTCTCGGACCGCCCGCAAAGCATCCTGTTCGGCGCCCCCGACGCCCAACCCGGCCCCGGCGAACCGGGCTTCGTCGCCCCGACCAAATGAGGACCTCCATGATTTCGCCCCGCATTCTCGGCGCCGCCGCCCTTGCCATGAGCCTTGCCCTGGCCGGCTGCGCCTCGTCGAGTAAAACCAAGGCCAACAACGACCAGTACGACTTCGGCCCCCTGGGTGCGCCGGTCACCCAAATGACCCAGGCGCCGATCGCCGCCGTGGTCGTGATGGACGTCACCGGTTCGCCCGCCCTCGAGAACGAGCGCATGCTGTACCGCCTGAACTATGCCGACCCGCTGCAGGCGCGCACCTATGCCAACAGCCGCTGGAGCGCGAACCCGCTGATCCTGGTCACCCAGCGCATCAAGGCGCGCCTGGCCCAGTCCGGCGTGAAGGTGCTGTCGGCCACCGACACCATGAACAACGTGCCGATCCTGCGCATCGAGGTCGACGACTTCACCCACGCCTTTGCCAGCGCCGGCCAGAGCGAGGGACAAGTCGTGCTGCGCGCCTCGGTATTCCGCGGCCACACCCTGCTCGACCAGAAGACCATCAGCCGCGCCTCCCCGGCCCCGAGCGCGGATGCCGCCGGCGGCGTGCGCGCCCTGGCCGCCAGCACCGACGCCGCAGCCGCCGACATCGCCGCCTGGCTGGCCGGAATCGACACGCAGGCAAAATGACCACGAAGGAAGTCAAGGACACGGCCTCGGGCGCTGACCTGCCCGAAGCCGCGCCGCGCCGTGGCTCGCCCGTGGCGCGCGCGGCCTTGCTCGCCTACTTCCTGCTGATCGTCTACGCCAGCTGGTATCCCTTCACCGGCTGGCGCAACAATGGCCTGCCGGTATTCTCCTTCCTGAACCTGGTCAAGCAGCGCTACTGGACCGGCTTCGACGTGATGGTCAACATCGTCGGCTACGTGCCCCTGGGCGTGCTGCTGGTGCTGGCCCTGTATCCTTTCGTGCGCGGTATCTGGGCGGCGCTGCTGGCCGCCATCCTCGGCGTGCTGGTCTCGGGCGGCATGGAAGCGGTGCAGAACTTCCTGCCCAGCCGCGTGCCCTCGAATCTCGATTTGCTGACCAACAGCGTCGGCTGCCTGGCCGGCGCCTGCATCGGCCCCTTCCTGGCGCGCGGGCTGCTGCAGGAAGGACGGCTGCAACGCCTGCGCCAGCGCTGGTTCGCCCCGCACGCCAGCCAGGGCCTGGTGCTGCTGGCCCTGTGGCCGCTGGCCCAGATCTACCCGCAAAGCTTCTTGTTCGGCCATGGCCAGGTGCTGCCGATGGTGTCGGGCTGGCTGTCGGACCTGTTCGACGAAGACATCGACCTGGTCGCCATGCTGCGCCCCGGCCCTGCCATGGGCGTGGAACAGTACTGGCTGTCGGAAACCATCATCACCGCCTGCGGCATGACCGGCGCGGCGCTCACCCTGCTGTGCCTGCTGCGCCGCAGCGCGCCGCGCTATACGCTGGTGATGCTGATGCTGTTCGCGGCGCTGGTGCTCAAGACCCTGGCCAGTTCGCTGCTGTTCCGGCCCGATAACGCCTTCGTGTGGGTGACGCCGGGCGCCGAGGGCGGCTTCCTGATCGGCCTGATCATGCTGGCCGGCCTGGCCTTTGCGCCGCAGATCGCCCAGCGGCGGCTGGCGGTGGTGACGCTGGTGCTGAGTTTGATCGTGGTGAACACGATTCCGGCAAACCCGTATTTCACGTCCACCCTGCAGGGCTGGGTGCAGGGCAAGTTCCTGAACTTTAACGGGGCGGCCCAGTTCCTCTCGATTACCTGGCCCTTCTTTGCGCTCTGGTTCCTCCTGCTGCCCTCGCATAAACTCAATCGGCATTAGGACGGCGCACAAGAGCGCGTATCATGGCGCATGCCCTCTGCATTGGACACGATATGAATGACGACAAACCCTTCTACGAACACCACGTCTTTTTCTGCATGAACGTGCGCGAAGGCGAGAACTGCCGCCAGAGCTGCGGCAAGGCCGGCGCCGAGATCGCGCAAAAGCATGCCAAGAAACGCATCAAGCACCTCGGCCTGAACCAGCCGGGCAAGGTTCGCATCAACCAGGCCGGCTGCCTGGAGCGCTGCGAGGAAGGCCCGGTGCTGGTAGTCTACCCGCAGGGCACCTGGTACACCTATGTCGACACCAGCGACATCGACGACATCATCGACACCCACATCCTCGGCGGCCAGGTCGTCGAGCGCCTGAAGATCTGAACCGCTTAGCTACATGAACAAGTTTTCGAAGAAGTTCTACCTGACCGGCCTGGCAGGCAAGATGGAATGCCTGCTCGATCTGCCGGAAGACGCCCCGCGCGGCATCGCCCTGGTGGCGCACCCGCATCCGCTGTATGGCGGCACCATGGAAAACAAGGTCGCGCAGACGCTGGCGCGCACCTTCGTCTCGCTCGGCTACGCCACGGCCCGCTTCAACTTCCGCGGCGTGGGCGAATCCGAAGGCGAGCACGACCGTGGCCACGGCGAGGTCGACGACATGCAGGTCATGCTCAACCACATGCAGGAACAGTATCCAGGCTTGCCGGTCGCGCTGTCGGGCTTTTCCTTCGGCACCTTTGTCCAGGCCCAGCTGCATGCGCGCCTGGCGGCCGAGGGCAAGGGCGAGGCGATCGAGCGCATGGTGCTGGTCGGCACCGCGGCCGGCAAGTGGCCGATGCCGGCGGTGCCGGAAGACACCATCCTGATCCACGGCGAGCAGGACGACACCATCACCCTGCAAATGGTCTTCGACTGGGCGCGGCCGCTGGAAATCCCGGTGATCGTGATTCCGGGCGCCGACCACTTCTTCCACCGCCGCCTGAATCCGATCAAAAACCTTGTTACCCAGATGTGGCGCCGCGACGCCTGAGACCATCGCTGCAAGGTTTAAGCCCGCATTAAGATTTGCGGGCTTGAAGACGGTAGAGTTGGCCGCAGCACTGGCCTATAATGGGTCTCCTCTTTTTCCCTGGGCAATGTCTTTACAACATGGCCCGCGCTTCACCCACCCACTGAACAGACTTACGCTCCCATGAAAAAACTGATTGCGGCACTTGCCGCCAGCCTGCTGGTGGTATCGGCCAATGCGCAAACCGTTCCAGCGCCCCAGATTGCAGCCAAATCCTGGCTGCTGCTCGACGCCACCAGCGGCCAGGTGATCGCCGCCCAGGATCCGGGCATGCGCATCGAGCCGGCATCGCTGACCAAGATCATGACGGCCTACGTGACTTTCGAAGCCATCCGCGACAAGAAGCTGGCCCTGAACACCATGGTCAACGTCTCGACCCGCGCCTGGAAAGTCGACTCGAGCAGCTCGAAGATGTTCATCGACCCGGCCACCCCGGTCAGCGTGAGCGACCTGCTGCACGGCCTGATGGTACAGTCGGGTAATGACGCCGCCGTCGCCCTGGCCGAAGCCGTGGCCGGCGACGAAGGTACTTTTGTTACCCTGATGAACCGCGAAGCCCAGCGCATGGGCCTGAAGAACACCCGCTTCGCCAATCCGCACGGCCTGCCGAGCCCGGACAACTTCTCGACCGCGCAAGACCTGGCGACGCTCGCCACCCGCGTGATCCGCGACTTCCCGGAGTTCTACAAGATCGACTCGGTCAAGCAGTTCACCTACAACAAGATCACCCAGCAGAACCGCAACCGCCTGCTGTGGCTGGACCCGACCGTGGACGGCATGAAGACCGGCCACACCGAATCGTCGGGCTACAGCATGATCGCCTCGGCGCGCCGCCCGAACGGCAACAGCGGCGAGCGCCGTTTGATCTCGGTCCTGTCCGGCGCCAGCTCGGACGGCGTGCGTACCCAGGAAAGCCAGAAGTTGCTGAACTGGGGCTTCCAGAACTTCGACACGGTCAAGCTGTACTCGAAGGGTCAGGCTGTGGCGACCCCGGAAGTGTGGAAAGGTTCGCAGTCGAACGTGAAGCTCGGCTTCACCAACGACGTGCTGGTGACCGTGCCGAAGGGCGTGGCCGGCAAGCTCAAGCCTGTGCTGGAACGCAAGGACCCGCTGGTCGCGCCATTGGCGCGCGGCGCCCGCGTTGGGACGCTCAAGATGATGGTCGACAACAAGTCGCTGCTGGTGCTGCCGGTCGTGGCGCTGGAAGAAGTGCCGGAAGCCAGCATCTTTGGCCGCGCGTGGGATTCGATGCGCTTGTGGATGAAGTAAGCGCGTAGCGTGAGCTTGAAAAATGCCCGCCCGGCCTGTGCCCGGCGGGCATTTTCACTTTCGTTCTGCGGCGTGACGGATTGCGTAGGGTGGGCTCTTGAGCCCACGCGGTACGGCGGTCGATCATCGATTGCGGCGAGATCGTGTGGCGCCGTATATCGACCGGTGAGACCGCGTGGGCACGAGTGCCCACCCTACGAACGCCGACCAGGCTCGTCCCAGCTATAATTGCTTGTTACCGTTAAAGCAAGAAAGTCCCCCATGACCCAGCCCGTCCGCCCCTGCCCCCGCATCGCCACCCGCCAGGGCGGCCTCGACCTGTCGCGCATCGTTGCCGGCATGTGGCGCCTGGGCGAATGGAACATGCCGGTGGCGTCGCGCGTCGCCTTTATCGAGGAATGCATCGCCCTCGGCGTGACCACCTTCGACCATGCCGACATCTACGGCGACTACGGCGTCGAGACCCTGTTCGGCGAAGCCCTGCGCGCCCAGCCCGGCCTGCGCGAGCGCATCGAGATCGTCAGCAAGTGCGGCATCAAGCTCCTCTCCGCCAAGCGCCCCGGCCACACGATCCAGCACTACGACACCAGCTTCGACCACATCGTCGCCTCGGCCGAGGCCTCGCTGCGCCAGCTCGGCACCGATCGTCTCGACCTGCTGCTGATCCACCGCCCCGACCCGCTGATGCACTTCGACGAAGTCGCCGAAGCATTCACCCGCCTGCAGCAGGACGGCAAGGTGCGTCACGTGGGCGTGTCGAACTTCACCCGCCACCAGTTCGAATCGCTGAACCGGCGCGTGCCGCTGGCCACCAACCAGGTCGAGTTCTCGCCGCTGCACGTGGCGCCGCTGTTCGACGAAACCTTCGATGGCCTGCAAGACCTCGGCGTGGCGCCGATGATCTGGTCGCCGCTGGGCGGCGGGCGCCTGTTTACCTCGAACGAGCCACAGGTGGCCAAGCTGCGCGCCACCATCCAGGACGTGGCCGACCGCCTTGGCCAGTCGTTTGCCAGCGTGGTGTTCGCCTGGATCATGGCCCTGCCGAGCCGTCCAATGCCGCTCACCGGCAGCGGGCGCATCGAGGCAGTCGCCGCCGCCGTGGCCGCCACCGGTTTCACGCTCGAGCGCAGCGACTGGTTTACCATCCTGCGCGCCGCGCGCGGGCACGAGGTGGCCTGAGCCATGCCCGAGCAGCTGAAGATCGTCGAGGGCAGCGCGCTCACAGGCCAGCAGAAAAAAGACCTGCTGAACCGCCTGGCGCGCATCGAAGGCCAGCTGCGCGGCGTGCAGAAGCTGATCGCCATGGCCGCCGATCCCTCGGATTGCGACGCGGTGGCCCAGCAGATGGCGGCAGCGCGCAAGGCGCTCGACCGGTCGTTTGTGCAATTGCTGATGGCGACGGTCGTGACCGGCAGCGAGCAGGCCGGCGATGTGGAAGAAGCGCGCGCTACTGCAGCCAGGCTCGCGGCTTTACTGGACAAGTTTGCCTGATCGCCGTTGTAGGGTGGGCACTTGTGCCCACGCGGTACGTCGGTTGAATATCAATGCCATAAGATCATATGACGGCGCGTACCAACCGATGAGACCGCGTGGGCACAAGTGCCCACCCTACACAGCAACTTCTTCATCTTCGTACACCTTCGGCGGCGCAATGCCGCGCCAGCCGCTTTGCCAGGCAAGGTTCAGCAACAGCGTCGCGCAAATGTACAGCAGGAAAAACAACACAAAGAAACGCGTCTGCAACATGACCAGCAACAGCACCGCCACCGCCAGCACGATGTACATTCCCTTGGTCAATTTTTGCTTGCTGCTAGGAAAGCGCACGGTCGAAACCATCAGCGTGCCGACAGCGACCATCAGCGCCATCACCGCAAATGCCTGTGCCATATTTACTACTGGATCAGGCCAGGCGACAACCACCGCAGCCACGCAGGCGGCGCCGGCCGTAATCGGCATGCCGACGAAGTAGCGCGGGTCGGTCTTGCCGACCGAGACATTGAAACGCGCCAGGCGCAGGGCGCCGCAGGCAACGAAGATGAAGCAGGCCAGCCCGCCCATGCGCACGATGGTCGGGTGCGCCGCGCCCAGCTGGGCGAAGCCGTAGCAGTACAGCAGCAGACCCGGTGCGCAGCCGAAGTTCATGACGTCGGCAATCGAATCGAGCTGGACGCCGAAGCTGGACTGGGTGTTGGTGGCGCGGGCAACGAAGCCGTCGAGCGCGTCGAACACGCCGGCCAGCACCAGCAGGATGGCGGCCAGCCGGAAGTCGCCCGGCGCGCCGACCTGGGCGTTGTCGACCGAGATGACGATGCTGCCGAAGCCGCAGGCGATCGATAGCAGGGTGACAAAACTCGGCAGGGCAAACTTGGCGCGCGCCAGGCGCTTGGGTCGGGGCTGGTTCAATTGGTGTCCGCAAGAGAGGTGGTTGGCGTATTCTACCGTGGCGGCCAGCGCACGGTCGCGCACGCCGCCGCGGTCATGCATTCGGGATTTGCCCTAGAATGTGCATCCACAGACATGATTGACATCGGGAGTGACGGATGAGCGAACTGCTTCGCGCGAGGACGATTCTGGCGGGATGCGTCACCGCCCTGGCCCTGGCTGCCTGTGGCGGTGGCGGTGGCGGTGGCGGCAACGACAGCCCGGCCCCAACCAGCCCACCGACCGGCAACACGCCGAATCCGACCACGCCCGTGCCGGATCCTCAGCCGACCACCCCTACCCCGGACCCGAGCCCACCCGTTTTGCCCAACCCGCTCACGCCGAGCCCGCCTGTGCCCGATACACCGGCCGCGCCGGGCGGCCCCGCCGTCACCGGCAACATCGCCGTCGATGGCCGCGAATGGCTGAACTTCCGGCGCAGCCAGGTCGGCATGTCCACGCTCAACCAGAACAGCGTGATCAACATGGCCGCCCAGAATCACTCGGATTACCAGCGCCTGAACAACACCATCACCCATGACCAGATCCAGGGCCGCCAGGGTTTTACCGGCGTGACCGTGAGCGACCGCCTGACCGCGGCCGGCTACGTGTTCAACACCAGCGCCGCGCGCGCCTATGGCGAAGTGATCTCCGCCACCTCGAGCGGCACCGGCCAGTACATGGCCGAGGAACTGATCACCGCCATCTACCACCGCTTCGTCATCTTCGAGCCGGTGTTCAAGGAAATCGGCACCGGCGCCGCCACTGCCAGCAACGGGCGCAGCTACTTCACCGCCAACTTCACCGCCAACAATGGCTACGGCGCCGGCCTCGGCCGCGGCCAGGTGGCGGTCTGGCCCTACGATGCCCAGACCAGCGTGCCGCGCAACTTCTTCAGCGATACCGAATCGCCGGACCCGGTCCCGAACCGCAACGAAGTCGGCTACCCGATCAGCGTGCACGCCAACATCAACGTGCCGGTTGCGGTAACGAGCTTCACGGTGCGTCCGCGCGGCGGCGCCGACCTGAGCACGCGCCTGCTGAGCAACGCCAACGACAGCCACACCGGACGCTCGTCGGCCGCCATCGTGCCACTGCAGCCGCTGGCGGCGGGCACCACCTACGACGTCACCTTCACGGGCACGGCCGACGGCGTTGCGGTAACCCGCAGCTGGTCGTTCACCACCCGCTGACCGGGATGGAGAAGCCGCCCGCGGCTGCCAGTGTCGTACCGGGGCCGGCGCCAGCGGGCAAGGCGCCTGCGCCGCTGGTCGATGTCGAGGCCGGCGTCGAGCGCCTGATGGGCAACCGGCAGGTCTACCTGCGCGCACTCGCGCGTTTCCGCCACGACTACCGCAGCGCCGGCGCCGCCATCGGCACGGCGCTCGAGACCGGCAACCCGACGCTGGCCCAGCGCCTGGTGCACACGCTCAAGGGTGCGGCCGGGATGATCGAGGCACGTTCCCTGCATGCGGCCGCGCTGGCGCTGGAAACGGCGCTGCGCACGGGCGGGCCGGATTCCATTTCCGTTGCCGATCCTGCCCAGGTGGATGCGCTGTTTGTGCGCCTGGATGCCGAACTGGCCCACGTGCTGCGCGAACTCGACGGCATGGCGGGCCTGGCCGAGGCCGTCGTGGCCACGCCGCGCCCCGCGCCTCCGATTAACCTGCTGGAGCGCCTGCGCGCCCTGCTTGACATCGGCGACGGCGAAGCGGTCGACCTGGCCGAGCAGGCGCAGGAAGAATTGATCGTGCTATTGGGAGAAAGCGACTACCGCAGCTTCAGCGCCGCGGTGGGAGAATTCGACTTCGAGCGCGCGCTGGCGCTGCTCGACCGGCCAGAGCGGGCCGGCACTGCCGGTTAATCAGGCGCGATTGACAGGCGCGATTTTCAGCGCGTGTATTCGGCTTCTTCGTCGAAGGAGTCGGTGCAGGTCTTGCCGCAGAAACGGCGCACGCTGTCGACCGGCTTTTCGCAGTACCAGCACGACCCCTTTGGCGGCAAGCTCAGGCGCGTGGGCCGGGCTTGGGCGGCTGCCGCTGCTGCCGCCATGGGTTCAGCCATGGCGGTATCGCCAGCCAAACTTTCTTGTATCGTTTCCAAGATCACCTCCAACCAGCAGCACGTCAATCCGTAGAGCAAGATTACTTCAGCGGAACTTCCTGGGCATGAGAAAACGCAATCCGTTGCCCTGGTACCCGCTTCACAGTGCATTTCGCAAGGCAGCAACAGCCGTTTCGAAAGCTCAGTGTGCGCCGAACCCGGCGCCTCCGCAATGTCATCCACGCCCGACTTTCGTTGTTGCGGCAACAGAACAACACCTTGTCGTTTTCCGTGGACGCTGGACGCGGCAGCGCTTCCAGCTGCGGAAATCATAGCAGTATTGACAACAATTTCAGCACGATTCCAATTGTGTGCGGTGCTTTTGGAGAGGAAATTTTGTAACGGCGTTCAGCGCTTTGGCTCGGGTTCGAGCGAGACGCGCAAGCCGTTTGCCGTGGTCACGATGCGGGTCGGGACATACTGCACGCCGGCATAGCGCAGGTCTTCGCTGCGGAAGGTGTAGACCGGGATGTCGAGCACCACCTTGTTCATCAGGCCGTTCGCGGCGCGCGCCAGCTGACGCTGCACCGCGCCGTCGATCCCGTTGATCTCGAAGCGCTCGATGCGCGGCTCGGCCATGAAGACGCCGCTGCGCGACTGGTCGATGTACAGGCGGCCGGAAAAAGCCAGGCTGCCGGCCAGGGGCTGGCGCAGGAAGGACTGGGCGACCGTGGCGTCGACGCTGAGCGAGACGCGGTCGCCTCCGTGGACGGCCAGCTGCGGGCGGGTCAGGCGCACGTCGAACAGCTCCAGCATGCGGTTGTCCATCGGGAAGCGGCGGTCGAGGCTGGACTGGAGTGTCGACAGCGGCAGGTCAACTTCGCGCGGGCCGAGCATGCTGGCGCAGGAAGCGAGCAAGGCGGCGCCGGAGACGGCGGCAAAGCTGGTCAACAATCGACGGCGGGTGATGGGCACGTTAGCTCCTTGTAGGGTGGGCTCTCGAGCCCACGCGGTACGGCGTTTGAAATTTGATGCGCGTCCGGCGCACGCCCCGTTATCGGTAAATCAACGGTGCGGACTTGGCGGCGACGGCGCCTCTGATTAAAAGGTGAGACCGCGTGGGCTCAAGAGCCCACCCTACGAGGATGTGAAAGCCTACTTGCCGATACAGAACCGGCTGAAGATCACGCCCAGCAAATCATCCGGCGTAAATTCCCCGGTAATGCTCGACAGCTGATCCTGCGCCAATCTCAACTCCTCGGCAAACAGATCCAGCGACTGGTCGTCCTGCGCCGCGTGCTGCCCCGCCACGTCCAGGTGCGTACGCGCCGCGCGCAGCGCAATCAAATGCCGCTCGCGCGCCAGGTACAGCGATTCGCCGGTCTGCTGCCAGCCCGCAATACGCAGCAACTCCGCGCGCAGCAGGTCGATCCCGGTCTTCTCGTTCGCCGACAAATAGATGTGCGTCGCATCCGCCGCCCCCTCTACCACCGCGCGGTGCCCGGACAAGTCGATCTTGTTCCAGATGCGCAGCACCGGCACGCCCGCCGGAAACGCCGCGACAATCGCCTCGTCCGCCGCGCTCGGCCCCAGGTTCGCATCGAGCAAGTGCAGGATCACATCCGCCTTGCCGACTTCGCCCCAGGTACGCTCGATGCCAATGCGCTCGACCACGTCGATGCCTTCGTCGATCGCGCGAATCCCCGCCGTGTCGATGATATTCAGCGGAATACCCTCGATCTGGATCGTCTCGCTCACCTTGTCGCGGGTCGTGCCGGCAATCGGCGTGACAATCGCCACCTCGGCCCCGGCCAGCGCATTCAACAGTGAGGACTTGCCAACGTTCGGCTGCCCCACCAGCACCACGTTCAGGCCTTCGCGCAGCAGCGCGCCCTGCGCCGCCTGGCGAAACACGTGTTCCAGCGACTCGACAATGCCGGCCAGCTGCCCGCGCGCGTTCGATTTTTCCAGGAAGTCGATTTCCTCTTCCGGAAAATCGAGCGTGGCCTCGACCAGCATGCGCAAGTTGATGGTCTGCTCGACCAGCCGGTGCACGACTTGCGAGAAGGCGCCCGACAGCGACTGCGACGCGGATTTCGCCGCCGCTTCGGTCGAGGCGTCGATCAAATCGGCCACGGCCTCGGCCTGGGCCAGGTCGAGCTTGTCGTTGAGGTAGGCGCGGCGCGTGAATTCGCCCGGCTCGGCCAGGCGCAGGCCGTGCTCGGCGCCAGCTTCGAGTATGCGCGCCAGCAGCATCTGCAAGACCACCGGGCCGCCATGGCCCTGCAGTTCCAGCACATCTTCGCCGGTGTAGGAATGCGGCGCCTTGAAGTACAGGGCCAGGCCCTGGTCGAGCACCGTGCCGTCGGCGGACTTGAAAGGAATATAGGTGGCGTTGCGCGGTGTCAGCGCCGTGCCCGGGAACAGCGATTCGATCAGCGGCCCGAGCGACTTGCCCGAGGCGCGGACCACGCCGATGCCGCCGCGTCCTGGTGCGGTGGCAATGGCGGCGATGGGAGAGGTATCTAACTTCATGCGGAAATTGTAATGGATAAAAAAAGCCCGTGACGTGCACGGGCTTTTTGGAAGAGAAGCAAAAGCTTACTTCATGGTGGCCGGAGCCAGCTTCTTGGTGATCACCCACTGCTGCGCAATCGACACCAGGTTGTTGACCACCCAGTACAGCACCAGGCCCGACGGGAAGAACACGAACATGACCGAGAACGCCAGCGGCATGAACAGCATCATCTTCGCCTGCATCGGATCGGCCGGCTGCGGGTTCAGCTTGGCGGTGATGAACATCGAGATCGCGTACAGCACCGGCAGGATGAAGAACGGATCAGGCTGGGTCAGGTCGGTAATCCAGCCGACCCACGGCGCGCCGCGCATCTCGACCGAGGCTTGCAGCACGTAGTACAGCGCCAGGAACACCGGCATCTGGATCAGGATCGGCAGGCAGCCGCCCAGCGGGTTGATCTTCTCGGCCTTGTACAGCTCCATCGTGGCCTGCTGCATCTTGACCGGGTCGGCCTTGTAGCGTTCGCGGATCGCCTGCATCTTTGGCGTGACCACGCGCATCTTCGCCATGCTGCGGTAGCCGGCGGCCGACAGCGGGAAGAACGCCAGCTTGATCAGGATGGTAAAGGCGATGATGGTCCAGCCCCAGTTGCCGAGCAGCTGGTGGATATGGTCCATGATCCAGAACAGCGGCTTGGCGATGATCGCGAACATGCCGTAGTCCTTCACCAGCTCCAGGCCCGGGGTGATGGTTTCCAGCTTCTTCTCGTCCTGCGGGCCCGAATACAGGCGCGCGGTGTTCGAGACGGTGGCGCCCGGCGCCACGCTGCCCAGCGATTGCGTGGTGCCGATCGCGTACATGTTGGTCGCCAGCTTCTTGGTGTAGATGTCGCGCGCGGTGTTTTCGGTCGGAATGAAGGCCGACACGAAGAAGTGCTGCGAAATCGCCACCCACCCGCCATTCGACTTGTTCGAGTGCTCGGCCTTGTTCTTCTCGATGTTCTCGAAGCTCAGCTTCTGGTACTTGTCTTCCGGCGTCCACAGGGTCGGGCCGGTGAAGCTCGGGGTGAACCAGGAATCGCCAGGCGGCTTGTTGCCGTCGTGCTGGAGCTGCAGGTACAGCGAAGGCTGGACCGGCGCGGCCGTCAGGTTCGTCACATCGTGGCGCACGTCGATCACGTAGTCGCCGCGCTTGAAGGTGAAGGTCTTGGTCAGGCGCACGCCGGCCTGCTCGGCTTCGAGCACCAGTTGCACCTGGCCGTTGCTTTCGTTCAGCGGCTTGGCCGTGAAGATCGTGTTGTGGTTCGGCAGCACGCCGGCCGGGGTCGTACCGATCAGGCCGGTCTGGCCCAGGTAGGTATTGTTGCCGGCGACGTCGAACAGGACCTGGTTCTTCGTTTTATCGAAGTGGTCCGGGTAGTGCAGCAGCTCGAGGCGGCGGATCACGCCGCCCTGGGTGTCGACTTCGGCCTTCACTACGTCGGTGGTGATGGTGATGCGCTCGGCGCGCACCGGGGCCGGGGCTGCCGGCTGGCCGGGAACGGCGGCTGCGCCAGCCTGGGCCGGTGCACCTGGCACGCCGCTGGTGTTATGCGTATTGGCTGGCGCCTCGGCGACCTTGGCCGGCGGCGCCGGCGAGAACATCGACTGCTTTCCGTTCGACACCATCCAGTTGTTCCACAGAACGACTAGCGAGACGGCGAAGACAATCCACAGAATGGTACGTTTGTTGATTTCCATTGAGGTATTCGTCAGGAGTGGTTGCAACCGCAAGCGGCTGATGAGGAATGCGTGTGCCGCTTGGGCGGTACGGGGTCAAACCCGCCCGCGTTCCAGGGATGGCAGCGGCCAAGGCGGCGCACCGTCAGCCAGCTGCCGCGCAGCGCACCATGGGACTGGAGCGCCTCGATGGCATAGCAGGAACAGGAGGGATAGAAACGGCAGTTCTGCCCGAGCATCGGGGACAGCACGAGCCGGTAGGCGCGCACGATCCAGATGAGCAGGATTTTCATGAGGAGGCCGGAGAGGGCTGGACTGTCGCAGCCGGCGCCTGTGGCGCCGCCGGCTTGCGCGGGCGCTGCGAAGCGAGCAGGCGCGACAATTCCGCGTGCAACAGGCGTTTGAGGGCGCTGTTGGTCGCGGGCCCCTGCCTGGTGTTCACCGGACGTGCCAGGCGCACGATGCAGTCGACCGACTGGATCTCGCTGGTGCGGAACAGCTCGCGCGTGATGCGCTTGATGGTATTCCGGGTCACCGCACGCGGCGCAAAGCGTTTGGCCGCAACGATGCCCAGCCGCGCATGGGGCAGCGGGCTGGGCCGGGTATAGAGCACGAAATGCGCGGATTTTTGCGTGGGCCGCAAACGAAAAACGGATGAAAATTCATCCGTTTTCAGAATGCGCCGAGCGCGCGCGAAGTCGTGCGAACCTTCGCCTGTCATGTGACCGCGGTCAGCTGGTGCGACTGGCTTAGACAGCCAGACGCTTGCGGCCCTTGGCGCGGCGTGCGTTCAGAACCTGACGGCCACCACGGGTAGCCATACGTGCGCGGAAGCCGTGCGTGCGCTTGCGACGAACGACGGAAGGTTGGTAAGTACGTTTCATGGTGGTCTCGCTTAAAGCAAAATAGTATGCAAAATCGGGTCTGACGTCTGTTCGTCAGGAATCGGCGCCAATGACAGTTCGCTCGTCCAGCCAGCGTCACGCCACAGCTAGTCCGTGCATTTCTCGACCATCAAACGAAGGCTGAGCAGGCGGCCGGACAGGGAACCCTGAATTAGACCCTACTTGACAACCCCCTGTCAAGAAGCCTGTTGTTTTCAGCGGGTGGTGATAACTTTGCATTTATCCCCAGCCGTCGCGAAAATCTGTGCGCCACCTGTGGATAACCTTCGCGAAGACGGGTAAAATAGCGTGTTACGTATCACTAAGCCGCACACAATGGATAACTTTTGGCAGACCGCTTCCGCGCAGCTGGAGCTCGAGCTGACGCCGCAACAATATAGCGCATGGATCAAACCGCTCGTCGTGCTCGACTACGAGGACGGCAAGCTGCGCATTGCGGCGCCGAACCGCTTCAAGCTCGACTGGGTCAAGACGCAGTTCGCCAACCGCATCACCGCCCTCGCCTGCCAGTTCTGGGAAGCGCCGGTCGAAGTGCAGTTCGTGCTCGACCCGAACAATGCCCCGAAAAAACCGGCCGAAGTGCGCCCGGCGCCGGACAGCTCGCCCATGCCCGGCGAACTGCGCCCGTCCGTGCCGGTGCACAGCATCGAGCCGCAGCCGAACCTGAACATCGCCAACTCGCCGAAGCGCGAGCAAAGCCGCATCAACCCGGACCTGACCTTCGACAGTTTCGTCACCGGTAAGGCCAACCAGCTGGCGCGCGCCGCCGCGATCCAGGTGGCGAACAACCCGGGCGTGTCGTACAACCCGCTGTTCTTCTACGGCGGCGTCGGCCTCGGTAAAACCCACTTGATCCACGCGATCGGCAACCAGGTGATGGTCGACAACCCGGGCGCGCGCATCCGCTACATCCACGCCGAGCAGTACGTGCGCGACGTCGTCACCGCCTATCAACGCAAAGGCTTCGACGACTTCAAGCACTATTACCACTCGCTGGACATGCTCCTGATCGATGATATTCAATTCTTCGGTGGCAAAAGCCGCACGCAGGAAGAATTCTTCTATGCGTTCGAGGCCCTGATCGCGGCCAAGAAACAGATCATCATTACCTCGGATACCTATCCGAAAGAGATCACCGGCATGGACGACCGCCTGATCTCGCGTTTCGACTCCGGCCTGACGGTGGCCATCGAACCGCCGGAACTGGAAATGCGCGTGGCGATCCTGCTGAAGAAGGCGCAATCCGAAGGCGTGGTCCTGTCGGACGACGTCGCGTTCTTCGTGGCCAAGCACCTGCGTTCGAACGTGCGCGAGCTGGAAGGCGCGCTGCGCAAGATCCTGGCCTACTCGCGCTTCCACGGCAAGGACATCACGATCGACATCGTGAAGGAAGCCCTGAAGGATTTGCTGTCGGTGCAGAACCGCCAGATCTCCGTGGAAAACATCCAGAAAACGGTGGCCGACTTCTTCAACATCAAGGTCGCCGACATGTACTCGAAGCGTCGCCCGGCCAACATCGCCAGGCCGCGCCAGATTGCCATGTATCTGGCGAAGGAACTGACGCAAAAGAGTCTGCCGGAAATCGGCGAGCTGTTTGGTGGGCGCGACCACACCACCGTGCTGCACGCGGTGCGCAAGATCGCCGGCGACCGCCAGAAGAATGCCGAGTGCAACCACGAATTGCACGTGCTGGAACAGACCCTGAAGGGTTAATTGGGATGGGTCGTCTCTGTGCTCATGCTGGTTGAACGCGTGGGCACGGGGCGCCCACCCTACGTGCTTCAAATGTACGGGGCGAACAACATTGAGCGTTATGCCCAATTCAGTTTGATATCGTAGAGGATGTGAAAAATTGTCAGGGCAAGGCGCCGAGTCGAAGAAAGTACGAGCGTACGGCGAGACGAGGCAACGCAGCCATGGCGATTTTTTCACATCCTCGTAGGGTGGGCGCCCCGTGCCCACGCGTGCATGAAAGCCGATATCCGCCGCATTTGTGTTTGCCCCACACAACCGGCAAAATAGTGCTGTAGCAATAATTTCACTGTATTAACACTTATCCGAGGATAACTATGCAACTGGTCAAAACCACCCGAGACACGCTTCTCCGGCCACTGCAGATCGTGAGCGGTATTGTCGAGCGTCGGCACACCATGCCGATTCTGGCCAATATCCTCATCCGCAAGGACGGCGAAAGCGTCTCCTTCCTGTCGACCGACACCGAAGTGCAGATCACCACGCATGCCAACATCGGCTCCGGTCCAGATGTGACCGGCACCACCGTGGCCGCGCGTAAACTGCTGGACATCCTGCGCGCGCTGCCGGAATCCGGCGACGTGACCATGACCCTGGCCAACAAGCGCCTGGCCGTGCAGAGCGGCAAGTCGCGCTTCGCGCTGCAGACCCTGGCCGCCGAGGAATTCCCGACCGTCTCGGTCGCGGAAAGCCACAACGCCTCGGTCACCCTGCCGCAAAAAACGCTGAAGCACCTGTTCAACATGGTGCACTTCGCAATGGCCCAGCAAGACATCCGCTACTACCTGAACGGCCTGCTGCTGGTGCTGGACGGTAACAAGGTGATCGCCGTCGCCACCGACGGCCACCGCCTGGCCTTCAGCCAGGTCGAAGCCGAGCAGACCTTCGAGCGCCAGGAAGTCATCATCCCGCGCAAGACCATCATCGAACTGCAGCGCCTGCTGGAAGAAAGCGACGAGACCGTCCAGCTGGACATCGCCGCCTCCCAGGTCAAACTCACCTTCGCCGACATCGAACTGGTGTCGAAGCTGGTTGAGGGCAAGTTCCCTGACTACACCCGCGTCATCCCGAAGGGCTACAAGAACGACTTCACGATCAGCCGCGACGAACTGCTGCGCTCGCTGCAGCGCGCCGCGATCATGACGAGCGACAAGTTCAAGGGTGTGCGCTGCATCATCACCCCGGGCAGCATGAAGATCAGCTCGACCAACGCCGACCAGGAAGAAGCGGTCGAGGAACTGGAAATCGACTACGGCGGCGACGCCATCGACATCGGTTTCAACGTCACCTACCTGCTCGACGTGCTGAACAATCTGAAGTGCGACCAGGTGAACATCGCCCTGGGCGATTCGAATTCGTCGGCCCTGATCTCAATTCCCGACAATGGCGACTTCAAGTACGTCGTCATGCCGATGCGTATTTAATTCAACGCATCCGGGCCGCGCCTTGTTTTGCCGGGTTGCGGCCTGAACTGAGCAGTCTGAATACATAGTTTTTAGAGAAAGCAGTCCATGTCCGAGAACACTAACGAAATGCCGCAATCGCCGATGCAGTCGGATGAATACGGCGCCGCCTCGATTCAAATTCTGGAAGGCCTGGAAGCTGTGCGCAAGCGTCCGGGCATGTACATCGGCGACACCTCGGACGGGACCGGCCTGCACCACTTGGTATTCGAAGTGCTGGACAACTCGATCGACGAATCGCTGGCCGGCTACTGCACCGAAATCCACGTCACCATCCATTCGGATAACTCGATTTCGATCGCCGACAACGGCCGCGGCATCCCGACCGGCGTCAAGATGGACGACAAGCACGAGCCGAAGCGCTCGGCCACCGAAATCGCCCTGACCGAACTGCACGCCGGCGGCAAGTTCAACCAGAACTCGTATAAAGTCTCGGGCGGTTTGCACGGCGTGGGCGTGTCCTGCGTGAACGCACTGTCGAAACTGCTGCGCGTGACCGTGCGCCAAAAAGGCAAGGTCCACCAGCTCGAATTCGTGCGCGGCGTGCCGCAGAACCGCGAAATCGACATCGTCGATGGCTTCGAAGTCTCCCCGATGAAAGTCATCGGCGAAACCGACAAGCGCGGCACCGAAGTGCATTTCTGGGCCGACGAGGAAATCTTCACGCACGTCGAATTCCACTACGAGATCCTGTCGAAGCGTATTCGCGAACTCTCGTTCCTGAACAACGGCGTGAACATCAAGCTGAGCGACCAGCGCAACGGCAAGGAAGAAATCTTCGCCTTCGAAGGCGGCACCCGCGGCTTTGTGGAATACATCAACAAGGCCAAGACCGTGTTGCACCCGACCGTGTTCCAGGCCACCGGCGACCGCCTGTCGGATCAAAACACGAATATCTCGGTGGACGTGTCGATGCAGTGGAACGACTCGTACAACGAGCAGGTACTCTGCTTCACGAACAACATCCCGCAGCGCGACGGCGGCACCCACCTGACCGGCTTGCGTGCGGCAATGACGCGCGTGATCAACAAATATATCGACGAGAACGACTTCGCCAAAAAGGCAAAGGTCGAAATCTCGGGCGACGACATGCGCGAAGGCCTGACCTGCGTGCTGTCGGTCAAAGTGCCGGAGCCGAAATTCTCGTCGCAGACCAAGGACAAACTCGTGTCGTCGGAAGTGCGCGGCCCGGTCGAGGAAATCGTGGCGAAGACGCTCACCGACTTCCTGAACGAAAAGCCGAACGACGCCAAGATCATCTGCGGCAAGATCGTCGAAGCCGCCCGTGCGCGCGAAGCCGCGCGCAAGGCACGCGACCTGACCCGCCGCAAGGGCATCATGGACGGCCTGGGCCTGTCGTCGAAACTGGCCGACTGCCAGGAACGCGACCCGGCGCTGGCCGAGCTGTACATCGTCGAGGGTGACTCGGCAGGCGGCTCTGCCAAGCAGGGCCGCGACCGCAAGTTCCAGGCGATCCTGCCGCTGCGCGGCAAGGTGCTGAACGTGGAAAAGGCGCGTTTCGAAAAGATGTTGTCGTCGGAGCAGATCACCACCCTGATCGCCACCCTCGGCACCTCGATCGGCCCGGACGAATTCAACGTCGACAAGCTGCGCTACCACCGCATCATCATCATGACCGACGCGGACGTCGACGGCGCCCACATCCGCACCCTGCTGCTGACGCTGTTCTACCGCCAGATGCCGCAGCTGGTCGAGCGTGGCCACATCTACATTGCCCAGCCACCGCTGTATAAGGTCAAGGCCGGCCGCGACGAGCGCTACCTGAAGGACGACGTCGAGGAAGCGAGCTACATGATGATGGTGGCGCTGAACACCGCGTCGCTGCTGCCGCGCGAAGGCGCCGACCCGATCACCGGCGAAGCGCTGTCGGAACTGGTGCGCCAGTACAACCTGGCGAACGCCATCATGATGCGCCTGACCCGCGTGATCGACCGCGCCGCGCTAACCGCGATCATGAGCGGCGTGACGCTGGACATGATGACGCTGGAAGCGGCCTCGGCCTCGGCCAACGCACTGGAAGCGGCGATCAACGACCCGGCCGTACGCGTGGTCGTGCGTTCGGACGAGCTGAGCGAGAAGCACGCCCTGCGCATTGAGCGCATGCGCCACGGTAACGTGAACGTGACGTCGATCGATGCCGACTTCGTTGTCAGCAACGACTATGCCGTGCTGGCGAATGCAGCCGCCACCTTCCAGGGCTTGATGGGCGAAGGCGCCATCGTGCGCCGCGGCGAAGGCGAGAAGATGAAGGAATTTGCCGTGCGCGAGTTCCACGAAGCGATGATCTGGCTGCGCGAGGAAGCGGAGCGTGGCGTGTCGAAGCAGCGTTACAAAGGTCTGGGTGAGATGAATCCGGAACAGCTGTGGGAGACGACCATGGATCCGACCGTGCGCCGTTTGCTGAAGGTGCAGATCGAGGATGCGATTGCGGCGGATCAGATCTTTACCACGCTGATGGGGGATGAGGTGGAGCCGCGTAGGAACTTCATTGAATCCAACGCCCTACAAGCAGGTAACATCGACGTTTAATTGTCGTTCTTGCACACAGAAAGGCCAACGCATGCGTTGGCCTTTTTTTTTGCACATTCGGGAATCATCCGACCCAATTGTGACCGCCATTCATACAACAAAAGCAGAAACCAACTGGGTTTGTTCAATTTCTATTTGACACCATTGTGATACTCCACTCTACAATGCTGTGCCATCTGTTGGCCCATCAATGAGAGAGTTTCTGTGCACCTTGCCTCCGACACCGTCACTGCGTTCCATGCGCCATCGACGCAGCAGCTATCTGATCCACGCTACTGGTGGGTGAATCAGAACCAGACTTACGCAGAAGAAATCAACGGCAGCTTTCTTTGGTCGCCCAAGCTCAAAGCCAATGGCCATCAGAATCAGTTTTATAACTTCATGAAAGAGGTACGCCCTGGGGACGTCATCTTCTCGTATTGCGCGACCCGTATCAAAGCCATCGGCATCGCTACCGGCCCTGCAGAAAGCGCCCCCAAACCCGACTTCGGGCAGGCAGGCGGTAACTGGTCAGATGATGGCTGGCTGGTTCCAGTTGATTACACGGAGCTGACCGATACTATTCGTCCTAAAGACCATATCGAGATCCTTCGTCCACTCCTTCCTTCAAAGTACTCACCCTTACAGACTAACGGTGATGGACTGCAATCGGTCTATCTTGCGCATGTACCAAATCCCATGGCTGAGATGCTGATTGATCTCATCGGTAAGGAGTACGAAGCAGCCATAGAGCGTGCTCATGACCTACAGTACAAGAGCGAATGCGATGTGCTTGAGGAAGGCATCGTTGGACGAACCGATATTGGCGCAACGATGAAAGAACAATTAGTGAAGTCGCGACGAGGGCAAGGGCTCTTTAAAATCAACGTTCGTCGGAACGAAAAGTCCTGCCGAGTGACAGGCGTAAGAGACCCGCGCAATTTACGCGCAAGCCATATCAAGCCGTGGAAAGACTGTTCGGATATGGAAAAGCTCAATGGATGTAACGGCTTCATGTTAGCGCCACACGTCGACCACTTATTCGACCGAGGCTTCATCTCCTTCGCCGATAACGGTGACCTGATCATCTCCCCTGCACTGGACCGCTCCATCCTTCAGCGATGGGGCATTCCTGATGTAATGAACGTTGGCTCAGTCAAGAGCCAGGCGCCATTCCTTGCTTATCACCGCGCTTACGTTCTAAGAAAGTAAGCTCGATGAGCGATCGGAACGTAGGGCTCTGCGGCCGACTTCTCATCAGAAACCGTCATCATCGCCATATTCAAGCGGTTTGATGCCCTCCTCCATCACCAGCACGGGATAGGCTTGACCCTCCAGTGCTGACGTCTCCCGCCCCTTCCTGACAATTTCAAACTGCCACTCCGCACCCAGGTCGTAACGGTAGTACAGCTTCTTGTTGTGCCCAAGTGGGTAGAGACCGCACAGCCGCGTCTGCCAATCGTCGGTATCTCCCTCCGGCTCAACAAGCTTTGTCGACCACGCCCGCTTGCCGTGCGGCGTATTCGCCACGTAAAACTCGGAGAGGTGATCACCATCGAAATCCAGGACCTCAAGGATGCATGCCCCGAGTTCCTCCAGGGTGGACTCGGCCTGCAAGGCGAGCACGAAGCGATAGTCTTCAACGAGATGGGCACCGGAGATACAAGTAATCGACAGTGTCAGGATGGTATTCATTGCTCGGCCCGGCGCCGTTCGGCGCGGTGGATGATGGGATCGGGTGTGGGCGGCAGGCCGGCAAGTCCGAGCAGCTTGTCGATACGCCGGTCATGCCAGGGATCGGCAAATTCTTTTACGAGTGGGAGGTTAAGGGCGGAAAACGCCGGCACCCATGCATCGGCGCCGTCAGGGCCGGGCCGGCGCAGCGATAACGCGGGAGCGAGCTGGTAGACGCCAGTAGCGATGCGCTGGAACAAGCGCCGGTTGTAGGCGTAGTCACGATCGATCTCGTTGCGCGCCAGGATGCCCGAGAGATAGGCGCGCTTCTTGCGTTCCGGCGCCAATACGCTGGCCGGCATCTTGTCGTAAGCGGTAAGCAGGGTACCGGCGTCGAAGCCGCCGCGGTCGCTACGGTCGGCATTCCCGAAGCAATACTTGAACAGTACCCACATCAGTTGCAGCATCAGGTACTCGGCGTGGCGTGCGTCGAGGCGTACCAGGCGCTCGCCCGACATCACGTCGATGTGCGAGGGCGCCACCAGGCGGTAGACCGCGCCGAACGGGCCCTGCGCATAGCTCGGATCGCGCAGTGCGGTCGCGATGGCCCAGTGCAGGGCATTGCGGCCCAGGTGGTCGACGGCGTTGGTGTCGGCGCCGCGTTCAAGCAGGGCTTCGACCAGGGCGACATTGCCGGCCGCCGCGGCGGCCATCAGCGGCGTCTGGTTCATTGGCGTGCGATGCTCAACCCCATGCTTGTCGCACAGTTTCAGGATGTCCTTGAAGTTGCGTGCGAAATAAGCCTGGTAGTGACGCCGGCCGTAGACGGTGCCATGGGCCGGAAAACCCTGCGCCTGTTCGTAGCCGGCATCGTGCGCCAGGAACCAGGCAAGGACGGGCTCGTCGAAGCAGGTGGCGTAATCGTAGAGCTGGCCCTTGGTCTTGTTGCCTGGCGCTTTTTCCAGGAAGACCTTGGACAGCGTTTCACGCAGCCTGGTTTCGTCGAGCACCGGCCAGGGAACGGGCGCGGTCTTCAGGATCATGCGTTCGATCGCGTCGGCCTGTTCCTGCTTGCCTTGCAAAGCCAGCTTACGCGCCTCCCTCTGCCACTCTTCCATGCTCGATGACTGGGCGGCCACCTTTTCCGGTGCGCTCAGCTATGCGATATCGAGCAGGCGCAGCAAGGGATGGCCGCTGTCCGATTCGACAAGGTAGACGCTGCGAATGGCGCGCGTCAGGGCCACATACAAGGCATTGACATAGAACTTGTAGATTTCGAGCGACTTGTCGCTTTTGTCTTTGGCGCGGCTGTATTCCAGCTCGTCGCCTGCGAGATCGTCCGCGCCAACGCCTTCCGCGATTGCCGAGAATTCAGCGCGGTTGTCGGACACGAAACGGTAGAGGACGATGCTGTCGTACTCAAGACCCTTGGCTTCGTGGACCGAAAAGATCAGCGGGGTGTCGAAATGCTTGCGTGCTTCGGCTTTGTCCTCGTCGCGCAGTACCAGCACCGCAAAGCGGGTCGAGCGGCGCGTTTGCGCATTCAAGTCGCGCCGCACGGCATCGCTGTCGGCCAGCAAACTGACGGCGCCGGCATCCTGGTTCACGGCATCGACCAAAAAATTGCTCTCGCGGTCAATCGAGCCGAAGCGCCTGTGCTTGATTTTCAGGAGTGTGTTGGCAATCCGCGTGACTTGCTGACCATTCCTGAAATTAGCCCGAAGCACTTGCAATTGCTGCCGCTCGGCCAATTCGGGATCTTGCCAGAACAGGCTCTTGACTTTGCCCCAAGAGAAAAAGTTGGGGTGGACAATCTGGTTCGAGTCGCCACATAACAAGAACTGTCCCGGTTTGTTGAGCATGCCGAGCAGCAGCGCCAATTGCACCGGCGTCAGGTCCTGCACCTCGTCGATCACGATAAAATCATAGCGCGGCTGCGCCTGCTGCCGCCATTCATGGGCTACCAGATTCAGGTCGAACAGCCGGGCTTCGCGCAGCCACGCCCGGTATTTCTCGAAGAGCGCATACAGGGCGCCGCGCTCGCCGGACGCGAAGATCGACTGGCGCGTGCCGAGCGCCACATACTCGTCGCGGGTCAGCACGCCGCTGGCGCTTGCGGTGATCACGCCCCGGATTTCCTCGAAGGCCTGGTGGGCGTCGATACCCTTGAACTGCTGGCGCATGCGCGCGAACCAGGCGGAAAAATCGGGCCAGCCTGCCTCGCGGCCGGCCGGGACGCGCAGCGATTCGAGGAACTCGCGGAAGGACAGGAAATCGGTTTCCTGCCCTTCCCGTTCGAAGCCATGCGCGTAGTACAAATCGCGCGCGGACTGAGCCAGATACGCCGACAGCGTCACATAGAGAACATGGCCTTGCGCCTGCTTCATTTTCTCGAGCGTCAGCGCGGTCTTGCCGCTGCCGGCGCTGCCGACGATGATCAGGGGAGCGGACTGCAGGTAGACCTTCAGCTGCGCATCGTCGAAGGAAATGACCTTGTCGAGCCAATGCACCCGGGGCTGGCTCGGGTTCAGGTAGGTAACTGGCTGGGCTTCCCCGATGGCTTCGACCGGATCGGCCGACGGGACCTTTGCATCGTCGATCGTGGCGCCGCGCAGGAAGCGCGATTTATCGTAAGCGTGCTGCTCGATCACTTCCAGCATCAGCGCATAGGTTTCTCCGTTATAGCGAACGATAGAGAACAGCAAGCGGTCGGCATAATCGAGTTTCGCGCGGTAGAACTTACCGTGCGTAAGATTCGATAATTTCTTGACATCGGCTGCACGGAAATCGTCGCGCTCGATCGCGTCGCGTACCTTGGTGTACAAGGTCTTGTTACGCGGCGGAGAGAATTCGACGTACTCGAGGATTTTCATAGGGGCAGGATATGTGCTGGCAATGGGTAATTATGGGCACCGATCGCCACTGTCGGCTGGTCGAGCGAAAACGTCAACCGCCAGGCGCGCTTGTTGGACAGTTTTGGGCGCGCGAATGCTCGGCGCCGATGTGAAATGCTGTGACGCGCCCTTTGCCCAGTTCACACCAGCGGCCCAAGGGACGCTCGACCCATCGATGAAACAGTGCGCCAACGAGCATACTGGCCGCCCATGCAGCGCAGACGCCCAGCGCTTGCGTTTCAGGCCGCATAGCGACGAAGCGCACAAAGGCGGCATTCATGACCAGGCAAATCGGAAAGTGGACCAGGAAGACCGAATACGAGGCATTCGCAGCAGCGTGCAAGAAAGATGCTGTGAGTGAACTTGCTGTGGACAGGCTCCGGCGTCCAAACATGAACAGGAAACACGCAACGACCAAGGCCAGGGCGATGCGTTCCCTGAAGTCGGCTGCGAGCGCCGCCAGGGCCGGGATCAGCAGCATGCCGAATAAAATGGTGACTGCTTGCGGTGACCGCTTCGTATCGCTGGCCCACCAGGCCATGGCGCCCAGCCCATAGCTGCCAAAGAAATAGAGCGCCGTGATATCCCAGCTGGATTGCCGGTTGAAAAAGAAGAGTGAACTGCCGACTGCCGTCACGATGAGCATGGGCACCAGCCAGTTGACTAGTCGGCCAGCCGGCAAGCACCGGGAGCCCCATAGCAGCATGGTCATGAGCAGATACAGCTGGAAATCGATCGCCACATACCAGGCGCCGGCGGACAAGGCGTCGTAGCCAAGCAGGTCATGCAGCAGCAGCGCATGCGCGCCAAGTTGAGCAAAGCCTGGAGGAGCAGAAATCGACGGGTGCGTCATCCAAAGACTGGCCAGCGCAGATGCGCCAATCGCCAGCAGCATGGCGACCAGGAACGGTGGCGCTAACTTGAGATAACGGCGAAGGATCGTTTGCAGGGGATGGTCAATGCCGGGCACGCCATGCGGAGAAAGCGACTTCGCAGCCAGGAAGCCGCCGATAACGAGGAAGACCTGCACCGCAATCCGCGCATCATCCGCCAGCCAGTCGAACAGCCCCGGCGCCAGCACCCGCGCGTGATCCGCCATCGGCCCATAGAAGGCCAGGTGATGCAGCACGATCAGCTGCGCCGCCACGACCTTCAGCACATTAATCAGACCATACTGTTTATCTTGATTCCCGGCCAAACCGGGCGCCGCCATTACTGCTGTATTCATTCCGACCTCACCTGCTTTACCTCCAACATGTCCGCTCGACGTAACCCAAGCAAACAATGCTGTCGATACTGCCGGCTGGCCGCATCATAGCCGAGCTTGCAACTTTGTGTCGTCCTTATAGCTGAGCTTGCAATACTGTTGCCCTCGTGGAGGAGTTGCACTTCTATTCAATGTGTTACCCTCCCCGAATGCGCAAGCGTGAACGGAAGCAGTGCATGCACCGTTCATGCAGCACTCCCGCGCAACGTTTTCGTTATCCAAGGCGTGGCCTCACCTGATGAAATTTGAAACCAAGATCAAAGCCGCGGCAGCCGCCATCATCCTGGTCATGTCCACGGTTGCTGTCCTGCCGATGATCGTGAACCGCCAGGTCACGGTCGTCATGGACGAGCTCGACAGCGCGGCGAACGTCGAGCGCTTGCAGCTGACCTTGCTGGAAAGCCTGCTGAACGCCGAGACTGCCCAGCGCGGCTTCGTGGTCACCGGTAACGAGCGCTTCCTCGAACCCTACTATTCCGCCGTTAACGGCATTCCCGCCACCCAGGCCGCGCTGCGTAAGGAAATGACGAGCGACGCCGAGATCGCGCGCGCCGAGAAAATCGAACAAGCCACGGCGGCCAAGTTGCGCACCGTGACGGAAACGATCAACCTGCGCCGTGAACGGGGTTTCGATGCGGCCGCCGCCCTGATTGCGTCCGGCCTCGGCAAGCAGCAGATGGACGTGCTGCGCCAGCTCATCGGTAACGAACTGGCCGTGTTTGCGCAGCGCCGCAGCCAGCTCAGCGATCAATTGCGCGCCACTTCTAACTCGGCGGCCACGGCCAGCCTGGTCGCCACGCTGACCAACATCCTCTTCCTCGGCGGCATGCTGCTCGCCGGCCAGCGCGTGCTGCGCCAGCGGAATGCGGCCGAGCTCAAGGCCCAGGCCGCCGCCGAACAGGCCGAGGTGACGGCCGAGCGCATCTCGTCACAGAACGACTGCTCTTCCGCAGTGCCGAGCTGATGCATTCGCTGGAGCTGGCGGAGTCGGTCGACGAATCGGCCGGCATCATCGCCAGCTATTTGCCGCGCCTGCTGCCGCAACTGTCGGGCAGCCTCTACCTGTACAACAACTCGCGCGACCTTCTGGAACGCAAGGCCGGCTGGGGCGTGTTCGATGGCGAACCGGAGACCATCGAAGCGCTCGACTGCTGGCGCTGCGGCGCGGCAGCCCGCACCTCTACGTCGGCGGCGACGGGCTGGCCTGCCGGCATGCATCCGATACGGGCGTAGACCGCCTGTGCCTGCCGCTCGTCACGCAAGGCGACGTCATCGGCTGCATCACCGTTACCGGCGACGAGCTGGCCAAGGCCGGGGAAAACCAGCGCGCCTGGATCGGCCAGGTGGCCGAGCAACTCGGGCTGGCGCTCAGCAACGTCAAGTTACGCGTGTCGCTGCGCCAGCAGTCGATCATCGACCCGCTCACCCAGCTCTACAACCGCCGTTACCTGGACGAAGTGCTGAAGCGCGAGCTGGCCCGCTCCAGCCGCAGCGGCGTGCCGCTGAGCGTGCTGGTGCTCGACCTCGATCACTTCAAGCGCATCAACGACACCTATGGCCACGAGGGCGGCGACGCCATCCTGCGCAAGGTGGCGCAGGCGCTGCGCGAGAACATCCGTTCGGGCGACGTCGCCTGCCGCATGGGCGGCGAGGAGATGATCGTGCTGCTGCCCGAGTGCGACGCCGAGAATGCCGTCAAGCGCGCCGACGCGCTGCGCCTGGTGATTGCGGCGGGCGACGTGCTGCACAATGGCCAGCGCATCGGTGCGACCGCGTCGATCGGGGTCGCCTCGTATCCGGCACATGGGCACAACACGCAGACGCTGGTGCATGCGGCCGACCTGGCGCTGTACGAGGCCAAGCATGAGGGGCGTAATTGCGTGCGTGTGGCGCAAGCCAGTGCATTGCTTGAACTGGGCAGGCAGGAGTCTGTCGCGGACAATCAAGAAGAGCGCGGATCCAGCTAAGAATTTTCTTATCTCGACAGGAATTTAACAGCAGATCCCGGCGTCAAACCGGCGAGTTTCTCGATCGAACTCGTCGTCCGTTTTTTTCTCCGCTCATCAACATCTCCGGCAATTGCCATGCGCTCTAGGCATTGACGTTCCTTAACGTCGGCCAGTAATCCTCGCTCCACAATCTCGGCTGTTCGAATCGCGTGCAGCGACCTGCTTGCGCTCACGAACACACCCATTTGACGATCAGGATTGGAGCGAACATGGCTATCGACGCATATCTGCAAATAGACGGAATCAAAGGTGAGTCCCAGGACGACGGGCACAAGGGATGGATCGAATGCCTCGATGTGGACTTTGGCGTGACACAGCCGCGCAGTGCAACGGCATCCACGGGTGGCGGCCACACTGCGGAGCGTGCCGAGTTCGACGACATCCTGCTGTCGAAGATGACGGACCTGTCGACACCCATCCTGCTTCAGCACTGCGCGATGGGCAAGACCATCCCGAAGGCGAAATTCGAATTCATGCGTGCGGATGGCGATGGCAAGCCGATCAAGTATTTCGAGATCGAGCTTGAGAATGTGCTGATCGGTATGTGCAAGCCAGGTCTCCAGCCGGGTACCGGGATGACCGAAAACATCTGTCTGAAATTCTCGAAGGTCAAATGGAAGTATACGCAGCAAAAGATCGCAGGCGGTACGGGCGGCAGCACCCTGGGTGGCTGGGATTTGGCCATTAACCGAGTCGCTGCATAGGTCACGGCATGCCGCTCGATATCGAAAAATTCGTCAAGCATTTGCGCACAAACGCCGGGAAGTACAGTAAAGGCCAATGTGCGAAATACGTTCGCCTGGCCTTGCGGGCTGGAGGCAGCATCGTTCCAGAACAACCAGGGCATGCGAAGGAGTACGGGCCTGTTCTGCGAAGAATGGGTTTCAGCGAACTTGCAGTGGAAAACTCGGCCACTTACCGGTTCATCAAAGGCGACATCGTCGTGATCCAACCCTATCTCGATCAACGCAAGTCAGGACACATTGCAGCTTTTGATGGCCGGATCTGGATTTCAGATTTTATTCAAAAAGACTTCTGGTCCGGTTCCGGTTATCGCACTCATAGGCCAAGTCATGCATTCTATCGTCCTTAGACATATCACTTCTGCCGTGTTGATCATCTTCAGCGGCAGCCTCCTCGCTGCTGAACCGGGACCACGTGTCCTGAGCGAGCCGGTGCTGGGACTGCGTTATGAAGCCGCGCGCGTCAAATTCGACCTCCTGCCTGCACAAGCGCTAAGCCATTGCGAAACAATGCAGGACACGAAGTACAGGCGCAGCATCTCGTTCATTTTTGCGCAAGCCGAGGCTCCATCGGGCAGAACCTACTACATCAGTGGAGGATATG
Organism: Massilia brevitalea; assembly: GCF_030711405.1. Lineage (GTDB taxonomy): Bacteria > Pseudomonadota > Gammaproteobacteria > Burkholderiales > Burkholderiaceae_D > Telluria > Telluria brevitalea. Next base: position 128,540 of record NZ_JAULSI010000009.1, on the reverse strand, counting down.
AAATCAGGAACGACGAGCGGGGGTATGCACGTTTCCAAACCGGTAACCTAGGCGCTGTATTTTTTACAGAAGGAAAGTCGTGCACCTATATCGACACAGCCCGTCAGGTATTCGAGGACCGTCTATTCGACGAAGAATTGCCGGAATCCGTACTCAAGCTGTTGGCTGCGGATATCCCCAAACGCTTTGAAAAAGCGTTCGGTGGCGCGGACAGGCTGCGCACAGAACTCCGCAAACAACACGTGGACAAGAGCGCTCTCCCACCCGAGCTATTGGCTACGTTGAAGCCTTACTTCACCGATCAATAGCGCGGCATTTTCAGGCCGAGATGCATCGGCCTGGGAAACCACTGCCCTTCGACACTGCAACCAGTAGTTTTTTCGGAGCCGAGCACGATGCAATCTGTTGACTTCAGCCGTTTCCTCGTCACAGCCTTTCTTACTTTCATCAACTACAGCGCATTTGCAGCGTTGCCTGCTCCTGATATCGCTACCGATCCCGTACTTGGCTTACGTTATGAAACGGCCCGCGTCAGGTTCGATCCTTTGCCGAAGCACGCAATCGCAAACTGCGAATACATGAATGACGAACCAGGCTGGAAAAGTGTATGGTTCATCCATGCACAGGCGCAAGACTCTTCGGGCAAGATTTATTTTGTCATCGGCGGCTACGACATTGGCAGCAACGCGGTCGGCGCTCAGAAGTTCTTTACCAATGTCTACGGCCTCATCGTTGTTACCGACCGGGGAACGTGCATCACCCTCGATGAAACAAGAGAAACGTTCGAGGCTAAGCCGTTCAATGGAGAAATTAAAAGGCCTGTTCGCAAGCTGCTCGCGACAGACTACGCAAGAAGACTGGAGCGCGCATTTGGCGGCGCTGAACAGTTGAGGACCGAGATGCGCAATCAGTACGTGGACAAGGACACGCTTTCGCTCGACATGCAACGAGCGCTCAAAGCCTACTTGCCCAGATAGCGGACCGGATGCTGGCTAGACCATTACGGCTCCTTCGCCAGCATCCCCTTCGTCTTCCGGCTGATCACCTTCCCCGCCACCATGAACTCCCCGGCCCCCGTGTAATGCAAGGTCTCCGGATGCTTCGGCGAGCGCGCCACCCTGGCCGCCACCACTTCCCAGATAAAGAAGTTGTACTTCTCCACCAGGCAATCGTCATGCAAGCGGCAGACAAAATTCGCATGGCACTCGCGAATCACCGGCGCCTGCGCATCGAACCCATCTTCGACCGTCAGCCCGAAGCGCTCGAACTTGTCCACCTCGCTCCCCGAACAGGTACCGATCCCCACCACCGCATCCACCAGCGCCGCAGTCGGCACATTGATCACGCACGCCTTGCTCCGCCGCACGAGCTCGAAACTGTGGTTCGACGACGCAATCACGCAGCCAACGAGAGAAGGCGAAAACTCCATCACCGTATGCCACCCCATGGTCATCACATCGCGTTCGCCTTCAAACGCTGAACTGAGCAGCACCACCGGCCCCGGCTCCAGGTAGCGCCGCACCTGCTCCAGCGGCAAGTCCACCTTGTCGAAACGGCGTGTCATGTCGACGCCTCGCTGCGGTCCAGCATCTGCAACGACGCCCGGTCGCTCATCACCATCACCAGTTTCAATCGCGCCCGCGTCATGCCGACGAACAGCTTACGCAGCACCAGCTCGTCCATCTGTTCGAAGTCGATCTCGGTAAAGATCAGGCAAGGCGCGCTCTGTCCCTTGAAGCGGTACACCGACTCGGCCAGCAAGCCACCTTCGCGGAACACCGGATTGCCGAACAAGTCGTAGGCGCCGGTAAACGAACGCAGCGTATGCGAGTCGCTCAGCCTGTCCATGTTCAGGATGGTCGACTTTTCGCGCCCGCGGAACGAACAGATGGCAATGTCCTGGCGCTGGAAGCCGGCCTGCAGGCACAGGGTCACCGCGCGCCGGGTCTTTTCCAGCATGGCCTCCACGTCGCCCTCGGGATAGGTCAGCTCCTCGATGTCGGCGCCCTTGAACGGGCTGCCCGCCTCCACCGGCTGGCGCGCCGCGCCAAGCGACTGCAGCATGCTGACGATCTGGCGTGGGCTGCGGTAGTTGGTGTTCGAGTGCAGCACCACCCAGCCCGGCAGCGGCACCATGGCGCGGCCGTACAGGTTCTGGTCCGGGTCCTCGAGCCAGATCGCGCGGCCATTCTCTTTTAGCATGCCCAGCACGATGTCGCGCCAGGCTAGTGAAAAATCCTGGCCCTCGTCGACGATCAGCACGTCGAACTGCCAGGTTTCCGGCAGGGTGGCGGCGGACAGCGCGCCTTCGATCTTCTCCCAGACTTCCGGCGCGCCGTAGTCGGGCGTCACGTCCTGGGCGCGCATCCAGGCGTCGCTCAGCATGTGGAAGGTGGCGACGCGTCCGCCGGCCGGCACCAGGCGCTCGATGTGGTCGGCCAGCGGCCGGTTGAAGCACACGTATAGCGGGCGCAGCCCGGCGTCGATGGCGGCGGTGTATTCGGCCAGCGCCAGCTGGGTCTTGCCGCTGCCGGCCGTGCCCACCACGCGCAGGCGGAAGGGCGAGAATTCCAGCCGCCGCGCCCAGGTGGCGAGACCGCCGGACAGGCGCGTCACCATCTTCACGGCCGAGCCGATCATGGCGCTCGGGTCGGGGCGCAGGCTCAGGGTGTCGCCGAGGAAGCGCGTCACCCTGTCGAAGTCCTCGGTCTTCTCGGTCAGCGGCAGCGCCTCGCGGATCACTTGCGCCAGGCGGCCCTTGCGCGTGGAATCGATGATGTGGGCGGGGTCGATGCCGGCCAGGTGCGGGTCGCGCACGATGTAGTCGGGACAGTACAGCAGGTAGTCGATCGACAGCTCGCCCTGGTAGCGCCGGCTGAATCCTTCGATGGTGTGCAGGATCTGGGTGCGGATCTTGCGCGGCTTGCCCTGGTAGTTCTTCACCAGGCCGTCGCGCGTTTCGTTCAGGAAGCCGGCGACCTGTTCGATCAGCAGCATGCGCCCGTTCGGCGCCACCACGATGAAGTCGACGTCGCCGTACACCGAGTAGCCCTGCTCCACGTTGGTCCAGTGCACGCCGTGGTAGATGACGTAGGGATCGTTGACGAAGCGCTTGTCGAGCAGGGCGAGGGTTTCGATCTCGCGCGCGGCGGCGCCGGTGACCGACATTTCGCGCCAGCCAGTAGGGTGGATTTGGGCCATGGTGGTTTCCAGCATCTGCCGAGACGATGATGACAAGATTGTAACGGTGTTCGCGTGAAGCAAACACACTGTTGGCAGGCATTTGCCAGGAGACGCACGCATGACGTATGGAAGCGCTATGCAATTGCCATAAGCTACAATCGCCAATGCAATTAGGCCACCGACAGGACAGATGCATGAAGCCACACCAAGAAGGCTTGGATTTCGACGGACTCAAGAATGTCCTGGCCATCGCAGTACGTGGCGCGCCCTACGCCGTTACCCTGCAGAGCATGCTGGACGAGGCGCGCCGCATGATCGGCGAGCAAGCCTGGGCCGCCATCTACCTGGCCGATGACGCCTGCGCCCAGCTGCGCCTGGCCGCGGCCAGCGGCCTGCCGCCGGACTTTGCCGCTGCGCTGGCGCTGGTGCCGGTCGGCCCGCGCGAAGCCGCCTGTGGACGGGCCGTGCATTCGGGCCAGATCATCATCGTCGACGACGTGCTGGCCGAGCCGCTGCTGGAACCCTATCGTCCGCTGGCGGCCAGCCACGGCGTGCGCGCCTGCTGGTCCTTCCCGCTGCATTCGCCGGGCGGGCGCGTGCTCGGCACCCTTGCCTTCTACCACCCGGCCCCGAGCGCGCCAAGCGCGGCGCTGCGCGGCGAGATCGCCTATTTCGCCGACCTGGTCGCCCTGCTCACCGAGCGCCACCTGCGCGAGCAGGAAAACGAGGCGCGCCACGAGCATGCCCAGCGCGCGCTGGCGGTGTTGGTGGCCGACGCCGAACGCGAACGCCGGCTCTACGAAGCGGTGCTGTCGAACACGCCCGACCTGGCCTACGTGTTCGACCTCGATCACCGCTTCACCTACGCCAACGCGGTGCTGCTGCAGATGTGGGGCATGACGCGCGAGCAGGCGCTGGGCAAGAACTGCCTCGAACTCGGCTACCCGGACTGGCACGCGGAAATGCACGGCCGCGAGATCGAGCAGGTGCGCGCCACCAAGGCGCCGATCCGGGGCGAGGTGCCGTTCAACGGCGCCTTCGGGCGCCGCATCTACGAATACATCTTCGTGCCCATCCTCGGCCCGGACGGCGAGGTCGAGGCGGTGGCCGGCACCACGCGCGACGTCACCGACCGCAAGCGCTTCGAGGAAGAGCTGCGCGACAGCGAGCAACACTTCCGCACCATCACCAACGCCATGCCGCAGATGGTGTGGACGGCGCTGCCGGACGGGGCGATCGACTACCACAACGAGCAGTTCTACGATTTCGTCGGCCTGCAGCCGGGCCAGGCCGAGGGCACGACCTGGGCCGAGCTCATGCTGCATCCCGACGACCAGGACGGCGCACACGCGGCCTGGATGGACTGCGTCGCCAGCGGCGTGCCCTACGAGCGCACCTTCCGCCTGCGCCACCGCTCCGGCGAGTACCGCTGGATCCTGACGCGCGGCCTGCCGCTGCGCAGCGACGCCGGCGAGATCGTCAAGTGGCTCGGCACCGACACCGACATCCACGAGAAAAAGCTGGCCGAGGAAGCGCTGCAGGAAGCCAACCACCGCAAGGACGAGTTCCTGGCGATGCTGGCCCACGAGCTGCGCAACCCGCTGGCGCCGATCAGCGCCGCGGCGCAGGTGCTGCGCATCGCGCCCGGCCAGCCGGACAAGGTGCGCCAGTACAGCGAGGTAATCACGCGCCAGGTGAACCACATGACGACGCTGGTGAACGACCTGCTCGACGTCTCGCGCGTCACGCGCGGCATGGTGCAGCTGGAGATGGCGGAGGTCGACATCAAGGCGGTAGTCACCCAGGCCGCCGAGCAGGTGCATCCGCTGATCGAGGCCGGCGGCCATGCGCTGACCGTGCAGCTGGGCGCGGCGCCGGTGCTGGTGCGCGGCGACCGTGCACGCCTGATCCAGGTGACGGCGAATTTGCTGGCGAATGCGGCCAAGTACACGCCGGCCGGCGGGCGCATCGTGCTGTCGGTCGAGCCGGCGGACGGCAAGGTGCGCATCGCGGTGCGCGATAACGGCAGCGGCATCGAGGCGCAGCTGCTGCCGCAGGTGTTCGAGCTCTTCGTGCAGGGCAAGCGCACGCCGGACCGGGCCCAGGGCGGCCTCGGGCTCGGGCTGGCGCTGGTGAAGAACATCGTCGGCATGCACGACGGGCAGGTGGCGGCGCACAGCAAGGGGCCGGGACGGGGCAGCATGTTCACGGTGGAGCTGCCGCTGGTTGCGCGCGCAGATCGCCCGGGTCCGGGGCCAGCGGCGCAGGCGATGCCGGCGGCGTCTCCTGTATCGGGCGCCGCGGCGCGCAAGCCCCTGCGCATCATGCTCGTGGACGACAACGTGGATGCGGCCCAGACCCTGGCGGCGCTGCTGGAGGGGGTGGGCCACTTTGTACGCACCATCCACGATCCGCGCCAGGTGCCGGCCGCCGCGGCGCAGGAGGTGCCGGATGTGTTCATCCTCGACATCGGCATGCCCGACATCGACGGCCACGCGCTGGCGCGCCGGCTGCGCGAACAGCCGGCATTGCGCGAAGCGGCCTATGTGGCGCTGACCGGCTACGGCCAGGCCAGCGACCGCGCCAGCTCGCGCGCGGCGGGGTTCGATCATCACCTGGTGAAGCCGGTGGATGCGGGGCAGTTGCTGGCGCTGCTGGATGAGCGGTCAAACGCCTACGCTTGAAATCCGGCCTGCGGCTGTGACCCCACCGTACGGTTAGCGCCAACGTAGAACTGGGCCATAACTGGAAATCTCGGCTTTTTAACGGCACCCGCCCCACTCTGCCCATTTTTGTACTATCATAAGTTACATGAGACGCGACAGCAAACTATCCTCGGTCCTGCACCTGCTCCTGCACATGGCCCACAGCGACCGGCCGCTCACTTCCGACGAGCTGGCCGGCTTCCTCCACACGAACCCGGTGCTGGTGCGGCGCACCCTGGCCGGGCTGCGCGAGCGTGGCTATGTCGGCTCGGGCAAGGGCCATGGCGGCGGCTGGATCGTCACGGCCGACCTGCACACGGTCACCCTGCGCGACATCTACGACGCCGTCGGCGCGCCGACCGTGTTCGCGATGGGAAACCGGGTCGACGCGCCAAGCTGCCTGGTCGAGAAAGTAGTCAATCAGTCGCTGGCCTCGGCCTTCGACGAAGCCGAAGCCCTGCTGATCAGCCGCTTCGCCGGCGTCACGCTGGCCGAGCTGTCCGATCGCTTCAACGCGCAGTACACCCAACATCGAGGAGCCCACCATGCACACCACCCCGAACCAGACTGAGTTCGACGCCATCGTCATCGGCGGCAGCTATGCCGGCCTGTCCGCCGCCATGCAGCTGGCGCGGGCACGGCGCCGCGTGCTGGTGATCGACGCCGGCCAGCGCCGCAACCGCTTCGCCACGCACTCGCACGGCTTCCTCACGCAGGACGGCACCGAGGCCGCCGCCATCGCCGCCCAGGGCCGCGCCCAGCTGCTGGCATATCCGAACGTGCGCTGGGTCGAAGGCAAGGCGGTGCAGGCCGCGCCCGAGGGCGAGGGTTTTCGCATCGCGCTGGACGATGGCGCCAGCGTGCACGGGCGGCGCCTGGTGCTGGCCACCGGCGTCATCGACGACCTGCCGGCCATCGTGGGCCTGCGCGAGCGCTGGGGCCGGAGCGTGTTCCACTGCCCCTACTGCCATGGTTACGAACTGGACCAGGGTGCGATCGGCGTCATCGCCACGGGCGAACTCTCGATGCATCACGCGCTGATGCTGCCGGACTGGGGTTCTGTGACGCTGTTCCTGAACGGCGCCTTCGAGCCCGATGCGGCGCAGCTGGCGGCGCTGGCCAGCCGCGGCGTGGCGCTGGAGCGCACCCTGGTGGCGCGCATCGAGGGCGAGGCCGACGTGGTACTGGAAGATGGCCGCACGCTGCCGATGGCGGGGCTGTTCGTGATGCCGCAGATGCGCATGGCGAGTCCGGTCGCGGAGCAGCTCGGGTGCGCGATGGAGGATGGCCACGCGGGCCAGTTCGTGCGCACCGATGTGATGAAGGCGAGCAGCGTAGCGGGCGTGTTCTGCTGCGGCGACATGGCGCGCGCGGCAGGGAACGTGGCGCTGGCCGTGGCGGATGGGGCGATGGCGGGAGTGGGGGCGCACAGGTCGCTGATCGAGGCGTTGAACGTCCCGGCGTAACTTCTGGCCCGCTGCACTGACCGTATGGTGGGCACGCTGTGCCCACGCGGAATGCCGCGCATTGCCAGCTTCCTTCGGTGACGCGATGCGGGCCGACCGCTAACGTGTCCAAATGATCATCCGGACACGCCGCGTTTTGGCGGCATGCACGATACAAACGCGGCCAACACCACGCACGCATCCGCGTGGGCACTTCGTCATTGATGCCCCCGGCATCAATGACCCCACCGTACGGTTACCGCCGCCGGTACAATCGCGCGTCGCGTGAACACTATCCCCACCCTCCTGCCGCGTTCCCATTGGTGCTAGACTGCACGCGCCGACCGACTTCCGACGCTCCCGCATTCGATGCCCGATTCAAGCCTGTTCAAACACCTTACCGCCAGCACCATCGTCACGGCCACCTGCGTCCTCGGCCTGCTGTATTTCGGCCGCGACGTGCTCGAACCGCTGGCGCTGGCCTCGATCCTGAGCCTGGTGCTCGCGCCCCTGATCCGCACCCTGCGCCGCGTCGGCCTGCCGCAGCTGCCGGCCACGCTGCTGTCGGTGGTCCTGGCCGGCACCTGCGTGGTCGGCATCGGCACCATCCTCGCTTTCCAGCTGGTCGCCGTCACGCGCGATTTGCCGCAGTACCGCGCGGCGATCAAATCCAAAGTGGAAAAGGTGCGCGAGATTACCGAGCGCCCCTTCGCCCGCCTCGAGGCCGAGCTGAGCGCGGTCACGCCGCAATTCGCGCCGCCGCCGGCGCCGCCGGTGACGGTCAAGCGCGGCACGCTGACCACCGCCGCGAATCAACCGCTGCCGGTGGAAGTGCGCGCGCCGCGCCCGACCACGCGCGACGCGCTGGCGCGCCTGCTGTCGCTGGTGCTGGGGCCGATCGGCGAGGCCGGCCTGGTGCTGGTGCTGCTGGTCTTCATCCTGCTCGAACACGAATCCCTGCGCGACCGCGCGATCCGGCTTGCCGGCCAGGCCGAGATCGGCCGCACCGTGCGCGCGCTGGCCGACGCCACGCGCGGCGTGTCGCGCTTCTTCCTGTCGCAGTTCATCGTCAATCTCACCTTCGGCGCCCTGATCGGCGCGGTGCTGTGGGCCTTTGGGGTACCGCACGCGTTGCTGTGGGGCGCCCTGAGTGGCCTGATGCGCTTCGTGCCCTACCTCGGCATCATGGCTGCGGGCGCCATGATCGCGGTGTTCGTGGCCGCCATCGACCCGGGCTGGACGCTGGCCCTGTCCTGCCTGGCCGTGTTCGTGGGGCTGGAGCTGCTGGTGGCGAACGTGATCGAACCGAAGGTGTATGGCCACAGTTCCGGTTTGTCGCCGCTGGCGGTGATCGTCTCGGCGCTGTTCTGGGGCGCGCTGTGGGGGCCGATCGGCCTGCTGCTCTCGACCCCGCTGACCCTGTGCCTGGTGGTGGCCGGGCGCCACGTGCGCGCGCTGGAACCCGTTACCATCCTGCTCGGCGAAGTGCCGAACGTGACCCACTCGCAGCGCTTCTACCAGCGCGTGCTGAGCGGCGACCGGCGCGCCATCATCGAGGACGCGCGCGGCTACATCGCGCGCCACGGCTTTGCGCGCTATTGCGACCAGGTGCTGCTGCCCGGCCTGGTGCTGGCCGCGGCCGAGCAGCGCGGCAACCAGATCGACAAGGCGCAGGCCGAGCATATCCGCGCCACGATCGCCGACGTCGCCAACGCGCTCACGCCGGTCTCGGCCTACCCGGGCAACCGCCGGCGCCAGCGCGTGTCGCTGCTCGACGCGAACGTCGGCGCCCACCTGCGCAAGATGCGCGAAGAGAAGCTGGGCCGCTGGCAGGGTTCGCTCGACGTGCCCGCGCGCTCGGTCGTGCTGTGCGCCGGCCTCGCCACCGAGCGCGACGACCTCCTCACCGAGCTGCTGGTGCGCACCCTGCGCGAAGCCGACATCGATGCGCGCAGCACCGTCGTCGGCGCCGAGCAGGAAAGCCCGGGGCCCGATGCAGCCGACCTGATTTCGACCGTGTTCATCACCTACCCGGTCGAAGCCACGCTGGCGCAGTGGCTGGACGCGGCGCAGGACCTGCACGCGCGCCTGCCGAACGTGCTGCTGGTGACGATCCGCCTGCCTTTCGGCGAAGCTTCGGTCAGCCAGGCCGTGGTGCAGGACCACGTCGACATGGTGCTGCGCTCGTTCGAGGAGGGCCTGGCCTTCGTGGCGCCGGAACGTACCGCCCAGGCTGCCTGACCCTGGCGGAACAAGGCCTGCGGGCGCCCTTGTGTATCATGCAAGTGCGCCCACCGATTCTCTTGTCAGCATGACCTACCGTCTCGCCATCTTCGACTTCGACGGCACGCTCGCCGACTCGTTTCCCTTCTTCCTCAGCGTGTTCAACCAGATCGCCGACCAGCACGGTTTCCGGCGCATCGACATCACGCAGGTGGAACGCCTGCGCCACTACGAACCGCGCGACATGATGCGCCACGTCGGCATGCCGCCCTGGAAGCTGCCCCTGGCCGCCGCCAGCTTCAAGACCCTGATGAGCGAGAACGCCGGTCAGGTGCGCTTGTTTCCTCAGGTCGACCATGCCCTGCGCGAACTGGCGCGCGGCAATCTTGAACTGACCATCGTGTCGTCGAATTCCGAATACAACGTGCGGCAGGTGCTGGGGCCGGAACTGGCTTCCCTGATCAGCCAGTATGAATGCGGGATGTCGATCTTCGGCAAGACCTCGCGCATCCGCAAGGTTGTGAAGCGGGCGATGGTGGAGCCGGCGGCGGCGCTGTACATCGGCGACCAGGCCACCGATGCCGAGGCCGCGCGCAAGGCCGGCGTCGATTTCGCGGCGGTGCACTGGGGGTATGCGCCGATCGAGGTGCTGCGCAAGGTGGCGCCGGAGCATGAGTTCGAGCGGCCCGGGGCGCTGGTGGCGATTTCTACTTTGCAGGCTAATCGCTGACTTGTAGGGTGGGCACTCGTGCCCACGCGGTGATCGTTATCGGCTCCGATATCGTGCCGGATGATCTTGCCGCTAGCTATCACCGCGTGGGCACAAGTGCCCACCCTACGAATTCGTCCCTCGCCTGCAAAAAAATACTTCGCATGCTAAACTTTAGCACTCAAACGAATTACTTCTCGGCATGGACTCCTTCGATCAAACCCTGATGCAACTCACCGCGACGCTCACCCACGCCTCGCGTGCCTACAAGGCCATGGCGGACAAGGTCGCCTCGCAGTACAGCCTCTCCCAGGCCACCGCCCTGCCGGTGCTGATCCTCGGCCGCCTCGGCCAGGACGGCGTGCGCCCCGGCGTGCTCGCCGATGCCCTGGGCCTGGAAGCCTCGTCGCTGGTGCGCGTGATCGACCTGCTCATCGAAAACGGCCTGGTCCAGCGCCACGAAGACCCGCAGGACCGCCGCGCCAAGCTGCTGCAGCTCACCGCCGACGGCCAGACCCGCGCTGCCCAGATGGAAGAAGCGCTGATTCCCTTCCGCCGCAATCTGTTCGCGGAGTTCGCGCAAGCCGACATCGATGCCTGCCTGCGCGTGCTCACCGGCCTGCAATCGAAGACCCGGTCCTGCGACCCGGCCAATGGGGACAAGCAGGCGTGAAGCTCTTCAGCAAGGCCGAAGTTTTGTTTTCGGTAAAAAGTTTCACGGCAGCGATGCTCGCGCTTTACCTGGCGATGCGCATCGGACTGCCGCGTCCATTCTGGGCGCTGATGACGGCCTACATCGTCGGCGCCCCCTTTTCGGGTCCCACCCGCTCGAAGGCCCTGTACCGCTTCGGCGGCACTTTCCTTGGCGCCTTTGCCACCGTGCTGATCGTGCCGGCGTTTGCGAACTCGCCCGAGCTGCTCTCGCTGGCACTGGCGCTGTGGGTCGGCGGCTGCCTGTACGTGTCGCTGCTGGACCGCACCCCGCGCTCCTACCTGATGATGCTGGCCGGTTACACCGCCGGCCTGATCGCCTTCCCGGCCGTGAATGACCCGGGCACCATCTTCGACATCGCCCTGGCGCGGGTGGAGGAAATCCTGCTCGGCATCACCTGCGCCACCGTCGTGCATTCGCTGGTGTTCCCGCAAAGCTTTGGCCCGGTGATGCTGGCCCGTCTCGACCACGCCCTGCGCGACGCCCGCAACTGGATCGCCGATGCGTTGTCGCCGAATGGCGATGCCAACAGCCCGGGCGACCGCCGCAAGCTGGCCGGCGACATCACCGAGCTGCGCATGATGGCCGTGCACCTGCCCTTCGACACCTCGCACCTGCGCTGGACCGGGCGCGCCATCCACGCGCTGCAGGAACGCCTGGCCGCGATGGTGCCGATGCTCTCGGCCATCGAAGACCGCCTGCTGGCGCTGCGCCAGCTGGGTGCGCTGGAAGAAAATTCGCGCTGGCGCACGCTGCTGGCCGACATCACCGCCTGGGCCGGCACCCGCAAGGACGACACGCCGCAGGACCCGCAGCGCCTGCGCGCCGCCATCGATGCCCTGGCGCCCCAGCCTTCGCGCAACAGCAGCTGGCTGGAACTGGTGCAGATGAACCTGGCGGCACGCCTGCGCGCCCTGGTTGACGCCGGCGCCGAGGCGCAAACGCTGCGCCGCCATATTGGTGCCGGCGCGACAGGCGCCCTGCCGCTCGAAGCGCGCCACCTGCCCGGAGTGCCGGCCAACGCCCTGCACCTGGACCGCGGCATGGCCGTGGTGTCGTCGCTGGCGGCGATCATCGCCACCCTGGCCGGCTGCGCCTTCTGGATCGCCACCGGCTGGCCATCGGGCGCGGCGATGCCGATGATGGCCGCCGTGATGTCCTGCTTCTTCGCCACCCAGGACGACCCGGTGCCGTTCATCAAAGGCTTCCTGGTGTGGACGATTTATTCGGTGCCGCTGTCGGCCTTTTACCTGCTGGCGGTGCTGCCGGCGATCCACAGCTTCGAGATGCTGGTGCTGGCCTGCGCCCCGGCCTTCCTGGTGCTGGGTGCGCTGATCGCGCGGCCGGCCACCTTCGGGCGCGCCATGCCGTTTTTGTTCGGCATCGGCGGCACACTGGCCCTGCAGGACACCAACACGGCCGACGCCGCCTCCTTCATCAACTCGACCCTGGCGCAATTGGCCGGGCTGGCGTTGGCGGTGCTGGTGATCGGCATGTTCCGCAGCGTCAGCGCCGGCTGGACCGCGCGCCGCCTGCTGCGCGCCGGCTGGAAGGAACTTGCCACTATGGGCGATGGGCGCCAGGCGCCATCGATGCCGGAATTTTCCGCGCGCATGGTGGATCGCATCGCCCTGCTGACGCCGCGCCTGGCGATGGCCGGCGTCCAGCAGGATCTGCAGGCGGCCGATGCCCTGGTCGATTTGCGTATCGGCCTGAACATGACGCAATTGCTCGCCGCGCGCCACGAACTCGGCCGCAGCCAGGCCGCGCTGTGGGCGCTGCTGGAACATTTGTCGCAGCACTTCGATGCACGCCCGCATGTCAATGCCGAAGAAGACGCACGCCTGCTGGCCTCACTCGACAACGCCTTGCGTTCGGTGAGCGCGGCGCAAACCTCAAGTGCGCAGCGCGACGCCCTGGCGGCCTTGGCCGGCATCCGCCGCGACATGTTCCCCGAGGCGCCACCTTATCAACCCTCGCCCGTATTAGAGAAGGAGATCCGATGATCGGCGAAGTCAGCCTCTACGGCATCTATGTTCCCCCGCTGCTGCTGCTGGCCCTGCTCGCGCTCGTGGTCTCGCGCCTGTTCAACTGGGTGCTCGCGCGCACCGGCCTGTACCGCCACATCTGGCATCCGGCGCTGTTCGATTTTTCACTATTCGTCATCGTGCTCGGCGCGCTGGTGTTCTTTGGTTCCAATCTGTTCTGAATTTACTTTGACCATGTTCAAGAAATTTTCTCTTCCGGCAGTGGGCCGGGTCGCTATTACCCTGATCGCCGCCGCCGGCGCCGTGTATGCGGGCTGGCAATTGTGGCGCCATTACGAAGTCGAACCCTGGACCCGCGACGGCCGCGTCAAGGCCTATGTGGTGCAGGTCGCGCCCGACGTCACCGGCCAGGTGACCAAGGTGTACGTGCACGACAACCAGCAGGTGAATGCGGGCGATTTGCTGTTCGAAGTCGACCGCGCGCGTTTCGAGCTGGCCCTGCGCCAGGCCGAAGCCGCCGAGCAATCGGCCCAGGCCGCGTTGAACCAGGCCCAGCGCGAATCGCGGCGCAACGTCCAGCTCGACGACCTGGTGGCGCTTGAGACCCGCGAGCAAGGCCAGTCGCGCGTGGAAACGGCGCGCGCCGCGCTGGCCCAGGCGGTCGTCAATCGCGACACTGCCAGGCTGAACCTGGAACGCACGCAGGTGAAATCGGTAGTCAACGGTTTCGTCACGAATCTCGATTTGCGGCCGGGCGCTTACGTCAGCGCCAGCCATCCGGTGATGGCCCTGGTCGACCGCGGCTCCTTTTACGTCGAAGGCTATTTCGAAGAAACCAAGCTGCCGATGATCCACCTGGGCGACCGCGTGACCGTGTCCCTGATGGGCGCGCAGCAAAAGCTCGGCGGCCACGTGGAAAGCTTTGCCGAAGGGATTTCCGACCGCGACCGCACCACCGGCACCAACCTGCTGCCAAACATTAACCCGACCTTCAACTGGGTCCGCCTGGCGCAGCGCATTCCGGTGCGCGTGGCGCTCGATCCGGTGCCCGCCAACGTGCGCCTGGTCGCCGGCCAGACCGCCACCGTGCAGGTGTTGCCGGGCGAAGCCAGGCCTGCTCCCCGTGCACAAGCAATGGCGGCGCCAGGTTCGCTGAAAAACTGATGGCTTGATCATGATGGACTATCGAACTTTTCCCTTGAAAGCGGCGGCGGTCGCGGCATTGTTGGCCGTGAGCGCCTGCACTACCACCGTCGGCCCCAACTACCATGTGCCGGACGAGGCTGCCGTGAAGCGTCCCGATGCGGCGGCGCCGTTTGTCGGCGCTGCCGAACCGGCCTTCCAGTCCGCAGCGCTGCCGGAGCAATGGTGGCGCCTGTACCATGACAGCACGCTGGACGGACTGGTCGATAAGGCGTTTGCCGCCAACACCGATCTGCGCGTGGCCGCCGCCAACCTGGCGCGCGCCCGCGCCGTGCTGTCGGAAGCGGAAGAACTGCGCCGGCCGGAAGCCAGCGTGTCGGCCGCTCCGGCGTACGGCCGCGCATCCGGCGCCGCGAATGGCGTGCCTGGCTCGATGGCGGACCGCGCTACCTACGACACCGGCCTGCACGTGTCTTACCAGCTCGATTTGTTCGGCAAGATCCGCCGCGCTGTGGAAGCGGCCGGCGCCGATACCGAAGTGGCCCAGGCAGCACTCGATCTGACCCGGGTAACGGTAGCCGCCGACACGGCGCGCGCCTACGCCGAGGCTTGCTCGGCCGGGCAGCAGATCGCGATTGCCCAGCAATCGGTCGACCTGCAGCGCAAGTTTGCCGATTCCACTGCGCAGCGCGTGAAACTGGGACGCGGCATGGCGCTCGACAACAGCCGTGCGCTGGGTCAGCTGGAACAATTGCGCGCGGCCCTGCCGCCGCTGGCGGCGCAGCGCCGCACGGCCCTGTACCGGCTGGCGGTGCTCACCGGCGAAACACCGGGCAACTTCCCGAAGTCGGTGGCGCAATGCGTGACAGTGCCGCAACTGGCGGCGACGATTCCTGTGGGCGATGGCGGGGCCCTGCTGCGCCGGCGCCCGGATATCCGCCAGGCCGAGCGCACGCTGGCGGGCGCCACGGCGCGCATCGGCGTAGCGACGGCGGACCTGTATCCGCAGATCAGTCTCGGACTGACGGCGGGCAGCAGCGGCGGTTTGTCGGGACTTGGCGAAGGCAATACCTTCCGCTACAGCCTGGGACCGCTGATTTCCTGGACCATTCCCTCGACCGGCACAGCGCGCGTGCGCATCGAGCAGGCCGAGGCGAGCACGGCGGCATCGCTGGCGCGTTTCGACGGCGTGGTGCTGAACGCCTTGCGCGAGACCGAGACGGCCCTGACGTCGTATGCGCGTGAGCTGGACCGGAATGCGGCCCTGAAGGCGGCGCGCGACCAGAGTGCGCTGGCGTCGAACCAGGCGGCCAGGCTGTACCGGTTTGGGCGCACGGATTTCCTGACCACGCTGGATGCGGAGCGCACGCTGGCGTCGGCACAGGCGTCGGTAGCGGCATCGGATGCGAAGCTGACGAGCGACCAGGTAGCGCTGTTCCTGGCGCTGGGTGGCGGCTGGGAAAAGGCCGGAGAATAAACAAGCGCCAGCGACGCATGCCCGACATGCGCAAAGCGCGGCCTTCGAGAGGATTCGCCTGCGCAGTTGCGGCGTGCGGAGCGGCCGTTCTATACTGGCTGAGGCGCTATGTCGCGCCGGACCATGGAACCTTGCATGCGAAAACTTCTCCTACTGACTCCCCTGCTGCTGGCCGGCTGCGTCGACGACTCGGCCACGTATTACATCGAGGGCAACACGCATGCGCTGACCGTGCGCGCGGTGCAGGAGCAGTTCTGGAAGAAGGAAGTGACGCTGGACCTGATCGCGGCGCGCATGCCCGATTGCCAGCGCCGCTTCGCGCTGGGCAAGATGCCGGTGTCGGATGTGGAACTCGAATTGTTCGGCTCTGGCGACAATGTCTATACGATCCGTTCCGGCGATACGGCCTGGCGCTTCGAAACCGGAGGCTGCAGCCAGATGGAAGAACCGGAACAGGTGACCGGGCAGCCGCTCGGCCTGTTCCACTTCGACGACAACAATAACCTGGTGTTCGAAGAGGCGGAAGCGCCGAAGGAGTAAGCTGGTCTTTCAGAGATCGCTAGGGACGCAGCCAGCCGCGCTTGATTGGCGTGCGCAATACGCGCCGATACACTACCTGCATCTGCGGTACCACCAGCGCCGCCAGCGCCTGCCCGGTGCGGGTATTCACCAGCACGGCCGCCACGCCCGACGTGACCAGGGCCCCGGCCATGTCCAGCGGCCAATGCACACCCAGGAACACGCGCGCCCAGGCCACGACCACGCCCAGCGCCAGCAAGGCAATGCCGAAGCGCCGTGCCGCGATCAGGGGACCGAAGGCCAGCGCCAGCGCCACCGAGAACATGCTGGTGCCGTGGTCGCTCGGGAAGGACGAGTCCGGTGCGTGGAACATGAAGGTCTGCCCGACCTCGGCCATGAAGGGACGCGGATGGAACCAGGCCAGGCCGATCATCTTGTTGAGCGTCAGGGCGATCACGGCGGCCATGAACGCGCGCACGGCCGCTTCGCGCCCGGCGGTATCGCCGTTCATCCACATCAGCACCAGGCCGAGCGGCAGGATCATGATCACCCATTCAGCGGCAAATACGGCCCCATGCAGGCGCCAGCCTTCCAGGCCGGGAGCGGAATTGATCAGTGAAAACAGGTACAGGTTGAGTTGGTCGAACATCGGGGCGCCGGCTTGAATGGAAAACAATCGCTCCAGCGTAGCTCAGCCGTTTGGCGCGCACGGTTTGAAATCGCAACAGAATGTGACAAGGCAGAAATTGACTGCGCAGCACAGGTTGGTGCGACCGCTGTTGTTATCAGTTTATACAATGTCGGCGCAAACACGCCACACCGCTGAGCTGGCCTAACGGGGCCGCATCAGCCGCTGCAACTGGGCCAGCTCGACGTCGCGCCCGAGCGTGTCGAGCGTCTGCTCGAGCAGGGAGCGCTCGCCGTTGCGCAGCATGGTCCATTGCGTGAAGTATTCGTGCACGGTGCGCCAGGGCGGAAAATCGCGCGGCAGGCTGCGCCAGGCGGCGCCCGTGTGCAGGAACCAGAGCACGGCGCAGTACACGTCGTACAGATCGTGCTTGCGCGGACGCGTCTTGCGGCGCGCCGCTTCAAGTGTGTCGCGCACGAGCTCGAACTGCTCGCGCCCAATGTCGCTGGGGAATTCGGGCCGGGCCATCACGTTCGCCCCCTAAATCTGCTAGCGAGAACGTACACAAAAGTGTGCAGCGTTCTCTTCCTGCCCCGAACCGTCCTACCGACCGTGTTCGTACCTGACAGGCGTTACTTTCCCACCTCCCGCCGGTGACTGGCCGGCGGCAGTGTCCAGCGTCGCCGCTGGACTCGCCACGGGTAGCGCCTGTCCTGCCTGGAGGGCAGCGGTGGCGAGCCGCTCAAAATTGACTGCCGCGTTGACGCCGCGGTTGTGGTTCGCACCGCCGGGATCAGCCCCCTCGCGCTCGCAGCGCTGCAGCATCTTGTCCGTAATCCCGAGCAATGTCGCTGCGTGTCCAATTCAAATGGTGCTTTTCATGTTCTTCATTCGACACTTATGAGAACATGAAGTTCGACCAGGGTCTGAGGGCGAAGTTAATGAACAGGTTCCTGGCGAGCCGGGACGGCCCGTGATTTAGTCGCGTGCCAGCGCCAGGAACTCGGTGCGCAGCGCCAGGTTCGGCTGCAGTTCGCCCAGCATGGCCGAGGTAATGGTTTCCTCGCCCTGGGTACGGATGCCGCGGCTTTCCATGCACATGTGACGGCACTTGACGACCACGCCCA
This sequence comes from Massilia brevitalea, assembly GCF_030711405.1. Lineage (GTDB taxonomy): Bacteria > Pseudomonadota > Gammaproteobacteria > Burkholderiales > Burkholderiaceae_D > Telluria > Telluria brevitalea. The sequence continues at coordinate 110,681 of NZ_JAULSI010000009.1, read as the reverse complement.
CGGCTTTCGGTTCCAGCACTTCCATCAGCGCGTTGGCGATTTGCATGGTCATGCGTTCCTGCACCTGCAGGCGCTTCGAGAAGATGTCGACCAGGCGGGTCAGCTTCGACAGCCCGACGATCTTGCCATTTGGTACATAGCCGACCGTGGCCTTGCCGAAGAACGGCGCCAGGTGGTGCTCGCAATGGCTGTAGACCGGGATGCCGCGCACCACGATCAGTTCGTTGTACTGCTCCGCGCCATCCTCGAAGGCCTTCAGGACTTCGACTGGATCCTGGCCGTAGCCGGAGGTCCAGTGTTTCCAGGCCTTGGCAACGCGCGCAGGCGTTTCGTGCAGGCCGGGACGGTCGGGATCTTCACCGAGGCTGGTCAGCAGACGGCGCCAATCCTGTTCGGTAAATGCTTCTTTGTCAGACATGAAATACCCTAAAAATACGATTGCCGCCAGTATATAGAAAATGCGCGGATGCTTCCGGCGCCTGCCGATTTCTTGAGCAAAACGGACTCCTCTGTTGCGCGGATGCGCTAGCGTGAATGGGTTTTCATGCTAAAGGGAGGCGCTATGTTTGGCAGCTCGGTACTCGAATTGGCAATTGGATTGACGTTCTGTTACGGCACCGTGGCGCTGATCGTCGCCACCTTGCAGGAAGCGCTGGCGGCGGCATTCCGGCTGCGCGCCGACACCCTGCTGGCCGGCATCAAGAGCATGCTCAACGACCCGCGTTTCGACGCCCTGGCGCAAATGGTCTACGCGCATCCGCTGGTCAATCCGCACAGCAACGGCACGCCGGTCGACGAGCGCCACCTCGCGGCCCGTCCATCCTACATCGAACCGGCGCAGTTCGCGATTGCGCTGATCGACAGCATCCAGCGCGTCCCCGGCGATTTCGCGCGCCTGGGCGCCGACATCGACGCCATTGCCGACCCGCAGGTGCGGCGCGCCCTGCATGCGCTGTACGCGCGCGCCGGCGGCGACCTGGAGCGCTTCCAGGCGCTGGTGGCGGGCTGGTTCGACAACGCCATGGAACGCGTGTCCGGCGCCTATAAACGGCGCCAGCTGCTGATCTCGCTGCTGCTGTCGCTGCTGCTGGCGATCATGTTCAACATCGACAGCATCTCCCTGTTCCGCACCCTCTGGCAGCAGCCCCAGCTGGCGGCCCACATCGACGCCGTGCCCGGCGCCCTCGACGCCGCCACCCTGGGCAAACTGTGGGCGCTGCCGATCGGCTGGACGAGTTTCCCGCCGGTGTGGGATTCCGCCTTTGCCCTGCAGGCGGCCGGGTGGCTGATCACGACGGCCACCACCCTGTTCGGTGCGCCGTTCTGGTTCGATTTGTTGCAGCGGGCAGTACAATTGCGCGGGACTGGCGCGCGGCCGGAAGAAGCGCCGCGCACGCTGCCTGCTTCCATTCCAGTGAACGCGGCCGTTCCGTTGGTCCAGGTGCGTACGGCGCCGGCTTTACCGGCGGCGACCGAGACCTAGCGACCAACAGGCCGGTGCGCGTCCACCAGCACACTCGACACCGAGATGTGCGGCACGCGCTCCGGCCATTCGTCGCTTGGTCCGAACCAGCGCGCCTCGGCAAGCTCGCTGGCATCCACGCGGATCTCGCCGCCGGCGTAATCGGCGGTAAAGGCGATCATCAGCGAATGCGGGAAAGGCCAGGACTGGCTGGCGAAATACTGCAGATTCGTCACCCGCAAGCCCACCTCTTCCATCACTTCGCGGTGGATCGCTTCCTCGATCGACTCGCCCGCCTCCAGGAAACCGGCCAGCGGCGTGAAGCGCTTCGCCGCCGAGGCGTGGTGCAGCGCCAGCAGCACCTTGTCGTCCTTCTTGATCAGGACCATCATCGCCGGCGAAATGCGCGGGTAGGCCAGGTGGCCGCAATGGGTGCACTTGAAGCTGCGCTCGTGCTTCAGGCGTTCCATGGGATGCGCACAGGCGCCGCAGTAGCGGTGGGTGCGCGCCCATTCGGCGATCTGGGCCGCGCGCCCGGCCACGCCGAGCCATTCCTCATCCATCTCGCCGAACAGCGAACGCAGGCCGCGCCAGGCATGGCCCGGCGGCACGGCATCTCCTTCGCTCCATCCGGCCTGGCAATAGCGCTCACCCAACAAGCCGACCGGCTGCATGTGCGCCGGATCGAGGGCCAGCGTGGCCAGCGCCGCGGCGTCGGGCAGCGCCAGGTCGTGCTCGCGCACCAGCAGGCGGCCCCCATGGAACAGGAAGGTAAGCGGATCGGGATGGGCTTGCGGCGCCATCAGCGCCGTGAAAGTGGAAGGCGTATGCAGCATGGAAGGACTCGGATGAGAAGGTGTTTTCATGATACCGCGAGCCGTGCGCGTCCGCCCGCGCCTGTTTGAAAACCGTGCCGAACTAATCGCAGCGCAGCGTGCTCCAAGTAGACGGGACTGCTCATCCAATCGAGGAGGCACCGTGCAACGCCGTCCGCTTTTCCACCGGCTCGACATCGGTTCCGTGGCCGTGTTCCGCGCCCTGCACCTGGGCGGCATGCTGTGCGCGGTACCCGCCCTGCGCGCGCTGCGCACGGCGCTGCCGCGTGCGCGCATCACCCTGGTCGGCCTGCCCTGGGCGGGCCAGTTCGCCGCGCGCTTTCGCCACTACATCGACGATTTCCTGCCCTTCCCCGGCCACCCGCTGCTGCCCGAGCAGCCGGTGCGGCACGAGGAACTGACGCCCTTCTATGCCGGCATGGGCGCGCGCGGCTTCACGCTGGCGCTGCAACTGCACGGCAATGGCGGCATCAGCAACGAGATCGTGGCCGGCTTCGGCGCCCACGCCATGGCCGGCCACTGCCAGGGTAAACCGGTTCTCACCGAGCGCACTCTCCTGTTTCCCTACCCCGAGGTCGGGGCGGAATCCGACCGGCTGCTGCAACTGGTCGGGCGGCTGGGCGCCAGCGCGGTGGGCGACTACCTGGAATTTCCGCTGGCTCCGGAAGACCGGCAGGAACTGGAAGCGAGCGGCATCGCCGCTGGCCTGAAACCCGGCGGCTATATCTGCGTGCATCCCGGCGCGCGCAAGCGCGACAAGTGCTGGCCAGCGCGCCGCTTCGCCGAAGTGGCAGACCGCCTGGCCGCCGAATTCGGGGTCGACGTGGTGCTGACCGGTTCCGCCGACGAAGCCGACCTGGCCGGCGAAGTGGCGAGCCACATGCAGGCGCGCGCCGTGCATGCGGCCGCGCCGATCTCGATCGGGGCGATGGCGGCGCTGATGAAGCAGGCCCGGCTGCTGGTATGCAACGATACCGGCGTGTCGCACATCGCCGCCGGCCTGCGCCTGAAAAGCGTGGTCATCTTCAGCAAGGCCGACATCGCGCGCCGCGCGCCGCTGGACCGCGACAACCACCGCTGCATCTGGGACCCGGATGCGCAGCGCTCGGCCGCCGTGCTCCAGCATGCACGCGCGCTCCTGGCCGGGACCGACCCCAGCCGGCAGCGCAGGGCGGGAATGTGGCCGTACTGGTAGCGCGGCACTTGTCTTCTTCTCGCCACAGCAGCAGATTAAATTCGTGGTTCGCGGCGATGGCCGGTCAGGCGCCGCGGCCCGTGATCGGCACCGGCCCGTCGCTGGCGGACAACCGCAATACCGCATCGTGATACTGGGTAATCGAGCGTACATCGGGTTCGTGCAGCATCGCGCCTCCTGGTTGCGAGCAGGGTTGCTCGGCTCATCATTGGAGGCAGGTAGGGGCTTGAAAGTTCTGCGCCATTGGAGTGTACTTTACGAGAGCGCAAACACGCAGTGAATACGAATGCGGCTCCTCCCCCCACCCTGTTTTCACGACCATCATGCAAACGCTTGTAGACCCCCGCGCGCACCATCCGCGTCCCCAGATGGTGCGCCAGCAATGGGCCAGCCTCGACGGCTGCTGGGAATTCGCTTTCGACGACCTCGACGCCGGCCTGCACGAGCGCTGGTTCGACGGACGCGCGCTCCCGCAGCACATCCTGGTGCCCTTTCCCTATCAATCCCAGGCATCAGGCATCGGCACCCGCGAGGTCCACGAGATCATGTGGTACAGCCGCAGCTTCGAGGTGCCCGAAGGCTGGGACTACGGCGCCCTGCTGCTGCATTTCGGCGCTGTCGACTACCGCGCCGACGTCTGGATCAACGGCCGCGTTGCCGGTCGCAACCGCGGCGGCCACGTTCCGTTTTCCTTCGACATCGCGCCCTGGCTGAAGCCGGGCACGAACCGCGTCACCCTGCGCGTGGAAGACCGGCAAGACCCGTATCAACCGCGCGGCAAGCAGTCGTCTTCGGGCACGCCGGTGCGCATCTATTACTACTGCACCAGCGGCATCTGGCAAAACGTCTGGCTGGAACCGGTGCCGGCGCTGCGCATCGACCACCTGCGCATCATCGATGCGCACCCGGACGGCACGCTGGCCGTGACCGTCCACCTGCACGGCCCGGGGGGCGACTGGGAAGCCGAGCTCGACGTACTGGAGAGCCTGGACTCGGAACAGGTCTGCGCCACGGCGCGCGCCACCAGCCGCGGCGCCAGCCTGGGCCTGCACACCCAGGTACCCGATCCGCGCCCCTGGTCGCCTGCCGCACCGCACCTGTACAAGCTGCGCGTGCGCCTGCTCCATCGCGGCCAGCCGGTCGACAGCGTCGAGGCCTATGCCGGGCTGCGTTCGATCGAACTGAAGGACGGTTTCTTCCACCTGAACGGCAAGCGCACCTTTTTACTGATGGCGCTCGACCAGGGCTACTGGCCAGACACCCTGCTGGCCGCGCCGTCCGACGACGCCTTGCGCGCGGATGTGGAATGGGCGCGCCGCTTCGGTTTCAACGGCGTGCGCAAGCACCAGAAGATCGAGCACGAACGCTGGCTCTACTGGTGCGACGTGCTGGGCCTGATGGTGTGGGAAGAAATGCCGAACGCGCGCTCCTGGTCCGAGGAGTCGGAAGAGCGGCTCGAGCTGGAATGGCTGCGCGCGGTGCTGCGCGACGCGAATCACCCGTCCATCGTCGGCTGGGTACCGGTGGTGGAAAGCTTCGGCTTCCCGGAACTCACGCGCCACCCGCACCAGCACGACTTTTTGGAACGCATGGTGGCGCGCACGCGCATGGTCGATCCCTCCCGCCCGGTAATCGACAACGACGGCTGGCAGCATACCGACGTGACCGACATCTGCACCATCCACGACTATTCGCATCCGGTGGAAAAGCTGCTGGAGCGTTACGCCGGCACCCTGCTCACCGGCCTGCCGCCGGAAACCGGCTGGCACAAGGCGCGCGAACTCTTCCTGTCCGGCGCCCAGTACCGCGGCCAGCCGATCGTGTTTTCCGAAGTCGGCGGCTACCTGCTCACACCCGACGGCCCCGAGCGCCGCCGCGACCGCCTGTACGACCACTACGGCAACGTCGGCGACGTCGACGAGCTGGCCCAGCGCTACCGCACCCTGATGCAGGGCCTGGCCTCGCTCTCCTTCCTGGCCGGGCTCTGCTATACCCAACTGGTCGACGTCGAGCACGAACAGAACGGCTTGCTGACGGCGCAACGCGAACCGCGCCTGCCGCCGGAACAGGTGGCCGACCTGCATCGCCAGCTTTGGCCAGACGCCTGGTGAATTGTCGAATTTGCGGATAAGAAACAACGCATTGTCAGAATTTTCGTCCTGAACGCACGGAAATCTGCCAATTCGCTTCCCAATACTTAGCCATTCGTCCAGAATGGATATTGAATTCGTCAAATTCTTATTCTTATGGACAAGATCTCGTCGCTGGTGGGCCGTTACTCGTTTCGCGCACGTGTATTTTTCAATGGCGTCTTTTGCGACGCTAACTCTTTCCCGGAAGATCCAGCCGCGGGCCAGTTGCACCTGATCCGCTCCGGCCCGGTCGTCTTCCGCCAGGAGGGCGCCGAGCCCTTGCGCGTGGACGAGCCGGCGATGGTGTTTTATCCGCGCGGCAGTGCGCACACGCTGGAAATCCCGGACGGCGCCAGCGCCACCTTGCTGTGCGCCCACATCAGCTTCGAGGATGGCGGCGCCAATCCGCTGGCGCGCGCCCTGCCCGACCGCCTGTACCAGCCGCTGGGCGAAATGGGCGCCCTGCGCCAGACCCTGGAACTGCTGTTCACCGAGGCGGCCAGCCCCAGCCAGGGCCGCGAGGTGATCCTCGACCGCCTGTGCGACGTGCTGATGGTGCAGGTCTTGCGCAACGAGTTCGACAAGGGAGAAATGTCGATCGGCCTGCTGGCCGGGCTGGCCGACCGCCAGCTGTCGCTCGCGCTGGCGGCGATCCACGAGCGCGCCCACGAACCCTGGCAGCTGACTTCGCTGGCGCGCCTGGCCTGCATGTCGCGCGCGCGTTTTACCGAGCACTTCCGCAACGTGGTGGGCATGCCGCCCGGCGAATACCTGACGCGCTGGCGCATCGGCATGGCGCAGAACCTGCTGCGCAAGGGCTTGCCGGTGAAGGTAGTCAGCGCCCAGGCCGGCTATACGAGCGCGCCCGCATTCACGCGGGCGTTCACGACGATGGTGGGGAGTTCGCCACGGCAGTGGCTGAAAGACACGGCGCCGGCCTGAGATTGCTCTCAGCCGGCGCCGGCGGTACTGCTTCGGTTTAAAGCGGGATTACTTCAGCAATTTCGTACGGCTGGCGACGAGAGCGATCACGATCGACAGCACGCCGACATAGCCGATGGCCATCTGCATGCCGACGTGGCTGGCGATGGCGCCGATTACCGGTGGGCCCATCAGGGTGCCGCTGTAGGCCATGCTGGCCACGCCTGCCAGGGCGATCGGACCCTGGGCGCCGGCGGCGCTGAACACGAACGGGAACAGCAGCGACAGGCCGAGGCCGGCGATAGCGAAGCCACCGAGTGCAGCGTGGGCGCTTGGCGCCAGCACCGCGAAGAACAGGCCCATGGCCGAGACACAAGCGCCGACGGTCACCAGGCGCTGGGCGCCGAAGCGGGTCTTCAACTTGTCGCCCACCAGGCGCGAGACCAGCATCATGACCGAGAAGCACGACAGGGCCAGCGGCGCCAGGCCGTCGGTGGCGTTGAAGTGTTCTTTCAGGAACACGCCGCTCCAGTCGGCGATCGAACCTTCCGACATCGAACCCAGGAAGCCCAGCAGGCCCAGCAGTGCCATCGGACCGCGCGGCAGGGCGAATTTCTTCTTCTCGACCTGCTCGGTTTCGTCCGGGATGTTCAGCACTTGCGAAGCAGCCCACAGGATGGCGGCCATCGGACCAGCAACCATCATGAAGTGAATCGCCGGCGCGATCTTCATGCCGGCCATCACGCTGCCCAGGGTGGCGCCCGCCAGGCCGCCGGCGCAGGCCAGGCCGTGCAGCATCGACATTTCCGATTTACCCGTGGCTTTTTCGCGCTTGCTGGCGGCGGCGTTCATGGCCACGTCATAGGTGCTGGCGGTGACGCCCAGCATCAGGACGGCGCACATCACGCTGGCCACGGTCGGGGCGATGCCGATCGACACCAGCACGGCCAGCAGGGCCAGGCCCGAGTACAGCATGGTCTTGCGGGCGCCGCAGCGGCGCATCAGGAAGGACGAGACCGGGAACGACAGCAAGGCGCCAATACCGCCGCACAGCAGCACCATCGACAGGGCCGAGTGCGAGATGTTCAGGCGTGCAGCCATGGCCGGGATACGGCCGGCCCACGAACCCATGATCACGCCGAAGACGGTGAACATCACCGGCAGCGACAGGTTCTGGATCTGGGCGACGACTTTGCTGCGGCGCGATGCGGCAACGCTGCCAACGGCGCTTGCGGTGTTCAGGGTGTCGATGGCTGGAACAGTAGTTTGCATTTGGTATGAATCTATTTGTAAGAGCCTGTCTGAGCAGGAGTGTTCTAAGAGTCCGATCCAATCGGAAAAGTTTCCGCCTGGAAGAAATTTTGTGCTCGCTCTGCCGTTCGTAGCGCCTTGCTAACTGGAGCAGAAAAACAAACGCCAACCGAAAAAGTTGGCGTCAGGAAGCTGATGGAGAGCAATTTTACGCATCTCACCGCGCTTTTGCATTTTCCACGAAGAAAATTTTTATGCACGTTGCGTCAGGTTCACAGTCGGAATTTCAACTGTTAACAGAGGCATACGAGGTGTGATTTCTCTTGCATGTCGGCAAGCTACTTTTGCTCACCCGAGTGTAAGAGAGTGTGACGAAGGCTTGCAAAAGCCGCGACACATTGTTCTTTTTCGCTGGCATAAAAAAAGCCGGACACCTGTCCGGCCGACGGGATTTTGCTGCAGAGCAGCAGATGAGCTACTCGGGCTGTTTGTTCGCCGTGGCCGCGCGCATCTGTTCTTTGAATTGCGTCATGTAGTCGCGGTAGGCGGCGCCGATCGGCGCGAACAGGGGATCGTCGCGATGCTTGAGCATGACTTCGCTGAACAGCTTCATGCCCAGCGCCAGCGCGGCGGCCTCGTCGTGTTCGAAGCGCCCCGCGCTCCGTACCCGGGCGATGATCTCGAAGATGTCGTCGTGGTTGCCGGCCTCGAACGACAGCGGCGCCGGTGGATCGGCTTCCTTCTTGCCGCCTGTGTATTCGAGAGTGATGCGGAAATTGTGTGTACTCATCACTATTCCTTCCTGGTCCATGTTCAAAGGGGCATGATGCCGCAGCCACGCCGCACGCCGCGCCCGGGTTGGCCGTCTTGCGCCATATCACGACTTCTCTTCTAGCCTCACGGTAGCGTTGAAGCTTCCCACTGGAAATATTGAGGAGAACGCGATGACGACAGTAGCTTTTCCAATGCTGCTGGCATTGGTCCTGGCCACGGGCAGCGCCGCCGCCGCGCCCTACCCGAACGTGTACGGCGCGCCGCCCGAAGTCCTGCGCGGCAGCGACTGGTACCGCCAGTGCCTGCGCGTACGTGCCGACAAGCCGCGCCAGCCGCCACCGGGCAGCACCGAATCCGGCCGCTGCGATGCTTCCGCCCTCTATTACGACACCCTCAACACGCCCGATGCGCGCGAGGCCGCCTGGCGCCGCGTGCACGCCTGCGCGGCGCGTACGAATGCCCACGGCGTGCTGATGATGCTGTACGCGAACGGCCACGGCGTCATGCCGCAACTGGGCCTGGCCACGCGCCATGCCTGCAGCATCCAGAGTCCGGTGGGTGAAATGAAGAGCCGGGTCCAGCACTTGCAGCGCGTGGCCGCGAACCGCGAGCCGGGGCCGGTCGACGTCTGCGACGACGTGGCCGGCGCCGAGATGCGCGGCCAGTGCGGCGCGGTGCGCGAGCGCCAGCGTAAGGATTGGAACAACCGGCAACGCGCCGCCCAGCTGGCCACCCTGGCGCGCAGCTGGAGCGAGAAGGAGCAACTGGGCCTGGAAATGGCGACCAAGGCGGCGCACCATTTCGCCCAGCACCGGGTGGATTACGAAACCGACAAAGCAGGCGGCGCGGCACGTTCGCTCCAGCTGGACACCCAGGCGGCCGAACTCGATACCTTCGCCGCCGACGTGCTGGATTTCGAAGCCGGCCGCGGGCCGCGCTTCTCGGAAGCGGAATTCGCCAGCCTGGAAAAGAAGATGGATGCGCTCTACCGCCAGTTCATGCTGAACCGCTTGGCGAGCGGCGCCTACCTCGGCTCGATCCGCAAGACCGGCGTCGAAAAGACCCAGCGCGCCTGGCTCGCCTACCGCGATGCGATGGAGCTGTTCGGCGCGATCCGCTATCCGGCGCTGCCCGGCTCCGGCCTGCGCGCCCTGCTTACCGCACGCCGCATCAAACAGCTGACGGAGCTCGACAACGCCGCCTCAGGAAAGTGAGCTTCACTCGCCGAGGCGGAACAAGGCTTCGGCGTCTTGCGGCAACGCTCCGCTACTCAGCATCACCAGGCGGTGACTGGCACGCGTCATCGCCATGTACAGCTTGCGCGCATCGGCTTCGCGTCCAGCCGCGCCATCGAACAGCAAGTCTTCCATCCCCAGCAGGAACACCACCGCGCCTTCCAGCCCTGTCGCCGTTTCCAGGTTCGCCAGGCGCAGGTAGTCGGGGCCGTAGCCGGCGGGCGGCTGCTTCTTGTCCTTGTTCAGCCACCATATCTGCTGCGATCCCAGCGCGCGGCACAGGCGTTCGTAGAGCAGCTTCTTGGGCGTACCGGCGCCATAGATCACCAGGAAGCTGGACAGGGGCAGCTTGTGGGCATCGGCCAGCGCCACGATCTCGTTGACGGCGCGGTCGACCGCATCCTGGGGCGAGGCCACGCGCAACAGGATCGGCGGCGCGCCCTGCTCCATGCCGGCGTAGTCGGGCGCCAGGTAGTGCTCGGGGTCGTCCTGCACGGTGCGGTTCAACAGCGTGCCGGCCGTATGCAGGATCGCCTGCGTGGTGCGGTAGGAGCGCAGCAGCTTCTTGGTGCGGCCGGCCACGTCCAGGCCCGCGTTGCGCCAGCTGAGGCGGCTCTTCATGAAGCCCTGGTTCGGGTCGGCGCACAAGAACAGGCGGCCTTGCGGGCGCAGCGCCAGCTTCACGGTATGGAACCAGGACGGCGCAAAGAACTGGGCTTCGTCCACCAGGATGTGTTCGTAGCGTTCGAGGGCGGCATGATCGGTCGCGCGGCACACGTCGGTGGCGACCGCGCTCCACATGCGCAGGCCCTGCTCTTCCAGCGCGGCCGTAGTGGCCGCGAACAGCTGCCAGACTTCGCTGCGCTCTTTCGCCCGCAGCGCGAAGCCGCGGCCGGCGCGGCTGGTGTCCATGTATTCGGCTTCGCTGGCCACCAGCATCTCGTTCAGGAAGTCGAACTCCTCGATCAGCTGGGCTTCATTGAGTTTCAGTTCCGGCCAGCTTGGGCGCAGGCGGCGCAGCAGTTGCGGCAGGTGCGCGGGGTCGGACGGCATCGCCAGCGGCGCGCGGTACAGGCGGCGCCACTGGCGGTGGGCCCAGGCCGAATAGGTCGTGATCTCCAGGTTGCGCGGCAGGCTGCCGTTGGCGCGGTGCAGGCGCTCGCGGATGTCGGCCACGATCGGTGTGTTGTGGATGAGGATGAGCACGCGCTCGCGCGGATGCAGGCGCGCCAGCAACAGCGCGCGGCTCAGCGCAATCAGGGTCTTGCCGCTGCCGGCCACGCCGTTCACCAGGCGCACCGCGAAGTCGGTGGCGGCGGCGGCCTGCTCGTCGGGTAGCACCAGGTCCAGGTCCAGTTTGGAGGCCCATTCCTGCTGGGCGTCGAGGAAGAGGTGTGCCTGGTTGTTGCGCAGGAAGCGCCGCCGCGCCACCGAGGCCAGTGGAATCGCCGACTCGGGGAAGAAACGGGTGCGCAGGGCTTCGTCTTCTTCGGGCGAGATGGGCTGCAGCAGCGCCGCCAACCCTCCCGCGCCGTGTTCCATGAAGCGTTCGCGCGAGAGCAGGTGCAGGACCGGCTGCTCGCCCAGCTGGCGTGCCAGGGTCTGCGCTTCGGCTTCGCTGCAGGCCCAGAGCAGGATCAACAGCGGCAACCCCGGCGGCAGCTGCGCGCGCCAGGCTGCCAGTTGTTCCTCGAAGTCGGCGCGGGTGTCGTTGGCAAACAGTTGGGCGCCGTCGAGGGCGTCGAAAGGCGTGTCGACCACGGCCAGCGCCAGCCAGCCGCGCTCGGGATGCTCGATGAAGAGCTCGGGCGCAGCGGCCTCTTCGCGCAGGGGCTTACGCACCACGCTCAGCTCGTCGAGCGCATTCAGCACGCGCTTGAGCTGCAACTGGCGGCCGCTGGCGCGCGTCCATTCGGGGATGAAGAGGGCCATGCTTAGAGCTCGATGCGCCGTGCCTGCGCCAGCAGGCTGCGGTACAGCGCCAGCCAGCGCGCCATCTCGTCGTCGACGGCCTGGAATTCGGGCGGCAGCTCGGGGCCGATGATGACCAATTTGGTCATCGCGCGCGTGACTGACACGTTCAGGCGCTCGGGCTGGAAGAAGAAGCCGGCCACCGCGGCGAGAAAGCGCAGATTGCCGGCGGCGAGCGACAGGATCACCAGTTCGCGCTCCTGCCCCTGCATGCGCTCGACGGTGTCGGCCACGATCTGTTGCGCCGTGTGCCAGCCGAGGCGCTCGGCCAGCACGCGGCGCACCGTGCGGCCCTGGGCACGGAAGGGCGTGACGATGCCGATGTCGTGCGGCGCCAGGCCGCCGGCAAGCGCCGCTGCGCACAGCCCGGCCACCCGTTCGGCGTCCTGCACATTGCGGCTGCGCGCCGTGGCGTCCGTGGTCGGGATGAAGACGGCGCTGGCCGGGTCACGCAGCACGGCGTCGAACACATCCGGGTCCGCGCGTTCGGCCAGCACCAGCTTGCGTGCGCGGTTCGGCCCTGCCGCGCGCAGGCGGCCGTGGTAGAAGGAGGCACTCGGCCAGGCGGTCAGTTCCGCGTTCAGGCGGTAGGTATCGGTCAGCATCACGCTGTCGACGTTGTGCGCGGTGAGCTTGGCGAAGATCGAGCCGGGGATGTCTTCCAGCACCGAGCGCGCCAGCAGCACCGGCGGCAGCTGCTTCTGGTCGCCGATAAAGACGAAACGGCTGCCGCGCCGCATCGCCATCAAGGCCAGCGGCAACGTCACCTGGCTGGCCTCGTCGAAGATCACGGTGTCGAACTCGCAGTTCTCCAGGCGATAGGTGCAGGTGGCGAACGGCGTGGCGCCAACCACGTAACCGCCTTCGGGCCGGCCATGCCATTCGGCGAAGCTGTCGGCGCCGCTCACGCCCTCCAGGCCGAGCGCTTGCGTGCCGCGCCCGATCTTGGCCACCTTCACGCCCTGTGCCGCGATCTTGTTCAGTGCATTGTTGACCGCCATGTGGGTGTGCGACGTGACCAGCACGCGCTCGCCGCGCTCGACCAGCAGGCGCGCCGCCAGCGCCAGCACGCGCGTCTTGCCGGTGCCGGGCGGGCCCTGGATGCAGGCCACCTGCTCGGCCGCCAGGATCTTGCCGACCGCCTCGGCCTGGGCGGCGTTCAGGCCCGCGGCCAGGGCGGCGGCTTCGGCTTCCTCGAAGTCGCGCGGGTCGAACGCATCGCTGATGCGGCCATCGAGCAGCGGCATCAGCATGTAATGGGCGCGCGAGGGCGGGATCGCCTGGCCGATGTCCTCCAGCACCTGGTCGTAATACTTGGACAGGTCGAAATCGTCGGGGTCGACGTAGCAGGGCGTGTCGCCGAATTCCTTCACGATGGCGGCGGCCTGGCGCACGCGCAGCAGCCAGCGGTCCTCGTCCTCGGCCTCGAAGGCGGCTTCGCGCGCGATCATGGCCGTCAGCGGCGAGCCGCCGTGCAGGCAGACCAGGTCGCCCTCGCGAAAGCGCGAGTCGGTGCCGTCGGTGTAGGCCCAGACGGTGCCGGTTTCAGGGCCGTTTTCGAGTTTCAGGAAGCGCTGGCTCATGCCCTTGGCCAGGCGGTCCGCCAGCGGCTGGCGCCAGATCTCGAACAGCTGCTCCTGGGCCGCCTCGCGCTCGGCCTGCACGAACGTGCGCAGGCCGTCGAGCAGGCGCGCGTACCGGTGCGACTGCTGGCGTGCGCGCTCGGCTCTGGCGCTCTGTTTGTCGGCTGGCTCGGTCATGGAAGGCTTTTTCGTGAAGCATGGCTTATAAGGCGGCGCACGGCTGGCGTCAAGCACAGGCGGCCGCTACGCATGTGCAGCAGCCGTCAGCGTAGTTTTCCGGGGCGAGGTAGGATGATGTTTTTGCCACTACCGGATACACAACCATGAGCGCCAACCTGTACGACATTCCCCTGCACCGCCTCGAAGGCCAAGCCGCCTCGCTCGACGCTTACCGCGGCAAGGTCATGCTGATCGTGAACGTTGCCTCGCAGTGCGGCCTGACCCCGCAGTACTCGGGTTTGGAAAAATTGTTTGAACAATACGAAGAGCGCGGCCTGGTCGTGCTCGGCTTCCCGTGCAACGACTTCGGCGCCCAGGAACCGGGCAGCGAAACCGAGATCGCGGACTTTTGCCAGCGCAACTACGGCGTGCGCTTCCCGATGTTCGAGAAGATCGAAGTCAACCGCGAAGGCCGCCACCCGCTCTACCGCGAACTCATCGCGGAGCAGCCGCAGGCGCAGCAGGCCGAGGGCAGCCAGTTCGGCGACAAGCTGGCCCAGCACGGCCTGAGCCCGAAAAACCCATCAGATGTGATGTGGAATTTCGAGAAGTTTTTGGTCGGCCGCGATGGTAAAGTGATAGGCCGCTTCGCACCGGACATGAAACCGGACGATCCGGCGCTGGTGTCCACAATCGAGGCCGCGCTCGGCTAAATCGCATCGGTTCGACATGCAGGTTTAGACGTACGTCATGCCCCGCGCGGGCCCCAGGATTTTTTGCTTGTCGATGAGGTCTCAATCACCTTTACAGCGAGGAGAACATCATGGCGTATGTCGATGGTTTCGTGATTCCCGTTCCAAAAAACAAGCTCGATGCTTACCTGGAGATGGCGCGCAGTGCGTCCGCCATCTGGCGCGACCACGGCGCCATCGAGTTCCGCGAGTGCGTGGCGGACGACGTCAAGCCCGGCCAGCTGACCTCCTTCCCCCAGAGCGTCAATCTGCAGGACGACGAAGTCGTCATCTTTTCCTGGATCGTCTACCCCTCGCGCGAAGTGCGCGACGCCGCCAACGACAAGGTCATGAACGACCCGCGCATGGCCGAATACATGAAGCCGGAAAACATGCCCTTCGACGGCAAGCGCATGATCTACGGCGGTTTCGAGATGCGGGTCGATTCCTAGCGCCCGCCTGCCCGCATCGGATTTCTATGGATTCGCTCAAACAATTGTTTTCACATAAAAACAATTGTTGAGCTTAACCATGGAAATTCGCTGCGCTCGTTGCCGCCAGCTGTCCTTGCCAAGTCAACAATGGTTTCACAAGGCTAACGCGTTGCCGCAATCCATGTAAAAACAGTACAGTGAGGCTGGTCTTTATCCAGTCCTGTGCGGAGGTTTGCGTGAACGAAGGGTACGATGCGTTACAGCCACGGAAATTGTTGCTCGCCACCGATCTGAGTGCGCGTTGCGACCGTCCGCTCGAGCGCGCCAAGGCGCTGGCGGCGCAATGGCATGCGCAGCTGACGCTGCTCACAGTGCGCGAAGGTCCGCAAGTGCCGGCGGAAGTCGTGCAATGGCTGGCCGGCAGTGAAGCGAGCACCGAAGCGGACTTCGCCGCGCGGCGCGACATCGCCCGCGAATTCGAGGGCGCCGGCTTCCCCGTCAAGCTGCAGTTTGCCGACGGCGACGTGGCCGATGCCATCCTGGCGGCGGCTGCACAGAGTGACAGCGAGCTCGTCATCGTTGGCGATGCGCGCATCAATACCCTGGGCGAAATCTTCCTCGGCTCGACCGTGGAGCAGGTAGCCCGCGAGCTGGCGCAGCCTGTATTGGTGGTGCGCCAGCGCACCCGTGCTCCCTACGCGCGCATCCTGGTGCCGACCGATTTTTCCCCAGTCTCACAGCTGGCACTGGAAACCGCCGCCCGCCTCTTCCCAGATGCGCAATTGATCGTCTTCCACGTGCACGAAGCGGGGTCCGAGGGCCTGGCCGACCATGCACGCAGCGGCGACGCCGCGAGCGGCAGTGCAGGCAGCAGCGCAACTGGCCATGTCAACGGCGGCGCAAACGCCAGCGCCATCAAGCTGCGCTGCGAACAATTTATCGACGGCTGCACGCTGGCGCCCGAGGTGCGCGCCCGCATCGCCATCGACAGCGCCGCCGGCACGCCGGAACTGCTGACCGCCCGCTACGCCCTCGAACACGGGGTCGACCTCGCCGTGCTTGGCCTGCGCAGCCAGTTCGGCATGCTGCGCCTGTTCATGGACAGCAAGGGCGAGCAGGTGCTGCGCGGCCTCGACTGCGACACCCTGCTGGTCAACATGGGAGCACGCGATGGGGGCCGCTGACATGCACACGCCCCGGCGAACGCGTCCGCCGCGCCAGGCAGGATAGTCCATGCTCGAACTCCTGGTCCTCCTCCCCTTCCTCGGCGCTTTTGTTGCCGGCTGCATGCCGGACGGATCGCGCAACCGGCCCTTCGGCGCCGCCGCCCTGGCCACCGGCCTGGCATTGGCGCTGGCCATCTCCCGCTTCGACGACGTCGCCTCGCGCGACATCCTGAAGGCCCACTACGAATGGCTGCCCGCCTTCGGCCTCGACCTGGTGCTGCGCATGGACGGCCTGGCCTGGGTATTCACCGTCATGGTGCTCGGCATCGGCCTGCTGGTGCTGCTGTACGCGCGCTACTACATGTCGCCGCGCGACCCGGTGGCGCGCTTCTTCGCCTACATGATGGCCTTCATGGGCGCGATGCTGGGCGTGGTCCTGTCCGGCAACCTGATTCAACTCGTGGTGTTCTGGGAACTCACCAGCCTCACCTCGTTCCTGCTGATTGGTTATTGGCAAAGCCGCAACGACGCCCGCCGCGGCGCGCGCATGGCGTTCACGGTGACCACCACCGGCGGCCTGTGCCTGCTGGCGGGCGTGCTGGTCATTGGCCACATCGTCGGCAGCTACGACCTCGATGTGGTGCTGGCCGCCGGCGACCGTATCCGCGCCCACGACCTGTATTTGCCGGCCCTGATCCTCGTTGTCCTGGGCGCGCTGACCAAGAGCGCACAATTCCCCTTCCACTTCTGGCTGCCGCACGCAATGGCCGCGCCGACGCCGGTCTCGAGCTACCTGCACTCGGCCACCATGGTGAAGGCCGGGGTGTTCCTGCTGATCCGCTTCTGGCCGGCGCTGTCCGGTACCGAGGCCTGGACCTGGATCCTCGGCAGCGCCGGCGTCTGCACCCTGCTGATCGGCTCCTTCTTCGCCATCTACCAGAACGACATGAAGGGCTTGCTGGCCTATTCCACCATCAGCCACCTGGGCCTGATCGTCGTGCTGCTCAGCATAGGCACGCCGCTGTCCGTGGTGGCGGCCGTGTTCCACGTGATGAACCACGCCGTGTTCAAGGCATCGCTGTTCATGGCGGTAGGCATCGTCGACCACGAGACCGGCACGCGCGACATGCGTGTGCTGCGCGGTCTGCGCCAAGCCATGCCCTACACGGCGGCCCTGGCGATCGTCGCCAGCGCCGCAATGGCCGGCGTGCCGCTGCTGAACGGCTTCCTGTCGAAGGAGATGTTCTTTGCCGAGACCATGATCGTCGGCGGCACCGAGGACTGGTCGATGTCGGTGGCCGCAGTGCTGATGGGCGTGTTCAGCGTGGCCTATTCGCTGCGCTTCATCAGCGTCTTCTTCGGGCCGCTGGCGGAGGACCTGCCGCACCACCCGCACGAGCCGCCGCACTGGATGCGCTTCCCGGTCGAATGCCTGGTGGTGCTGTGCATCGCGGTCGGCGTGATGCCCGAGCGCGTGGTCGGGCGCGTGCTGGAAGTGGCGGCCCACTCCGTGGTCGGCCCCGACATGCCGGAGTACGACCTCGGCATCTGGCACGGTTTCAATCTGCCGCTGGCGATGAGCATCGTCGCCCTGCTCGGCGGCCTGGCCTTCTACATCGTGCTGCGGCGCCGCTTCAACCTGGCCGAGCGCGACCGCGTGCCGGTGCTGCACCGCTTCAAGGGCGCGCAAGCCTACGAGAGCGCCATGCTCGGCCTGTCCACCGCGTCAAACTGGCTGCTGCGCCGCGCCGGCACGCGCAAGCTGCAGCCGCAACTGCTGCTGCTGATGCTGGCGATGGTCGCCGTGCCCCTGCTGCTGGTGCGTCCGCTGCCGCAACTGGCCATGCCGGGCCTGGCCGACATCGACATCCTGTTCGCCCTGTTGTGGCTGATCGGCGCGGCCTGCGCGCTGGGCGCGGCCTGGCAAGCGAAATACCACCGGCTGGTGGCGCTGATCCTGGCCGGCGGTGTCGGCGTCGTGGTCAGCCTGACTTTCCTGTGGCTGTCGGCGCCCGACCTGGCGCTGACCCAATTGATGGTGGAAACCGTGACCACGGTGCTGATCCTGCTCGGCCTGCGCTGGCTGCCGCCACGCCTGCCGCCGCCCGGCCTGGCCCGGCGCGTGCCGCGTTCCACCTGGCTGCGCCGCGCGCGCGACGGCTCGATCGCCGTGGCCGGCGGCCTGGGCCTGGCGGCCGCCACCTGGGCCCTGCTCACCAGCGAACCGACCAAGACCATCAGCGACTTCTACCTGCTGCGCGCCTTGAACGAAGGCGGCGGCGCGAACGTGGTGAATGTGCTGCTGGTCGACTTCCGCGGCTTCGACACCATGGGAGAAATTACCGTGCTGTCGGCGGTGGCGCTGACCGTGTACGCGCTGCTGCGCCGCTTCCGCCCGGCGCCGGAAAGCGTGGCGATTCCGGTGCAGCAGGCCAGCGACGTCGATCCGGCCGTGTCCCAGCCGCCGGCGGTGCAGGCGCGCAGCGGCTACCTGGCCGTGCCGGCCGTCTACCTGCGCTTCCTGCTGCCCTTCATGGGCATGATCGCGGTGTACTTCTTCATGCGCGGCCATAACCTGCCCGGCGGCGGTTTCGTCGCCGGCCTGATCTTCGCCACCGCCCTCATCGTGCAGTACATGGTGGCCGGCACCGACTGGGTCGAATCGCACCTGCGCCTGCGCCCGCACCGCTGGATCGGCTTCGGCCTGCTCACCGCTTGCCTTACCGGCATCGGCGCCTGGGCCTTCGGCTATCCCTTCCTCACCAGCCACACCGCGCACGTGACGCTGCCGCTGCTGGGCGAAATCCACATCCCGAGTGCCTTCGTCTTCGACCTGGGCGTGTTCCTGGTGGTGGTCGGCACCACCATGCTGATCCTGGTCGCGCTGGCGCACCAGTCGCTGCGCAGCCACCGCATGCCGCCCGGCGCCAATCGCCACGCCATGCCACCGACCAAGGAGATCGCCTGATGGAACTCGTCATCGCCCTGGCCATCGGCATCGTCTTCGGCTCCGGCATCTGGCTGCTGCTGCGTCCGCGCAGCTTCCAGGTACTCACTGGCCTGATGCTGATGTCCTACGCCGTCAACCTCTTCATCTTCATCATGGGCCGGGTCTGGCTCGATAAAGCCCCGTTCACCCCGGCCGGCACCAAAGTCGACCCCAGCCAGCTGGCCGACCCGCTGCCGCAGGCGCTGGTGCTGACCGCCATCGTGATCGGCTTCGCCACCACGGCCCTGTACCTGGTGGTGATGATCGGCGCGCGCGGCCTCACCGGCACCGACCACGTGGACGGGGAGGAACCCGAAGTATGAGTTTGACGCAGAGTTTTTCCCAGCACCTGGTGATCCTGCCGATTTTGCTGCCGCTGATCTGCGCCGCAGTGCTGGCGCCGTTCACGCAAGGCGCGCACCGCCTGAAGTTCGGCCTGGCCTATGCCTCGGTGCTGGGCCAGCTGGCGCTTGCCGTGATGCTGATGCTGCAGACCGACCGCGAGATCTGGCAGGGCGGCATCGGCGTCTACCTTGCCGCCAACTGGTCCGCGCCCTTCGGCATCGCCCTGATGGCCGACCGCCTGTCGGCGCTGATGCTGCTGCTCACCAGCGTGCTCGCCCTGGCCGCCCTGCACTACGCCATGCAGCGCTGGAGCCGCATCGGCGTGCACTTCCACCCGCTGTTCCAGATCCTGCTGATGGGGATCAACGGCGCCTTCCTGACGCACGATTTGTTCAATTTGTTCGTGTTCTTCGAGGTGATGCTGGCCGCGTCGTACGGCCTGGTCCTGCACGGCTACAACGCCGAGCGCCTGCGCGCCAGCATGCAGTACATCGCCGTCAACCTGGCCGCCGCCCTGCTGTTCCTGCTCGGGACCGCGCTGATCTACGCCACCACCGGCACCCTGAACATGGCGGATCTCGCCGCGCGCATCGCCGCCATGCCGGCCGAGAGCACGGGCCTGCTCAAACTCGGCGTCACCGTGCTGGTGCTCGCCTTTTTGGTGAAAGCCGCCATGTGGCCGCTGGGCTTCTGGCTGCCCACCACCTATGCCGCCGCGTCGCCGCCGGTGGCCGCCATGCTGGTGTTGATGACCAAGGTCGGCGCCTACGTGATCCTGCGCCTGTGGCTGCTGCTGTTCTCGGAAGGATCGAGCGCCGGCTTCGGCTTCGACGCCCTGCTGTGGGGCGGCATGGCCACCATCGTGTTCGGCGCGGCCGGCATGCTGTCGACCGACACGGCCGGGCGCATGGCCGGCTACAGCGCCGTCATTTCGTCCGGCACGCTGCTGGCGGTGATCGGCTACGGCCAGCCCTCGCTGGTGACGGCGGGCCTGTACTACCTGATCGGCTCGACGCTGGCGGTGGCCGCCTTCCTGCTCCTCATCGAACTGATCGACCGCATCCGCTCCCCTGCCGCGGCCGTGCTGGCGCTGACCATGGAAGCCTGGGCCGTCGACGACGAGGAACCCGACGACAGCCCGAACGAGCCGCGCGGCAAAGGCGTGCCGGCGGCGATGGCCTTCCTGTCGGTGGGCTTCGCCGCCTGCGCCCTTATGATTGCCGGCCTGCCGCCGCTGTCGGGCTTCGTGGCCAAGTTCGGCATGTTCCACGCGCTGCTCAATCCCGAGGGCGACGCCGTGCGCAGCGCCGGCTGGACCCTGATGGCGCTGATCTTCGTGTCGGGCCTGATCTCCATCATCTCGATGCTGCGCTTCGGCGTGCGCACCTTCTGGGCCACGCCCGTGGTCACGCCGCCGCGCCTGCACCTGTCCGAGGTGGCGCCGATCACGGCCCTGCTGCTGCTGTCGGTGGCGATGACGGTGCAGGCACGGCCCCTGTTCGACTACCTCGGCCGCGCCAGCGCCGACATCCACCGCCCGGCCAACTACATCGAGCGGGTACTGCAGGAGCCGGCCGTTCCCGGCCCGGCCGCCAGGGGAGACGCGCCATGACGCGCTGGCTTCCCTACCCGCTGGTGACGCTGGCCCTGTGCATCCTGTGGCTGCTGCTGAACCAGGCCTTCGACCCCGCCAGCATCCTGCTCGGCGCCTTCCTCGGCATCGTCGTGCCGCTGCTGGTGCGTAACCTGCAGCCGCTCGGCTACCCGCGCCTGCGCGCGCCGCTGGTCTTCATTCGCCTGATCGGCATGGCCGGCGTCGAGATCGTGCGCTCCTGCTTCAACGTCAGCCGCATCATCCTGATCGCCGATTACGCCAATGTGAATGCGCAGTTCATCCGTATTCCGCTGACCATCACCGATCCCTACGGCCTGGCCATGCTGTCCTGCCTGATCAACATGACGCCGGGCACGGTCTGGGTCGAGATCCTGGAGGACGGCTACCAGCTCTCGCTGCACGTGTTCGATTTGCACGACGAGCAGTGGTGGATCGACACGATTAAAACCCGGTACGAACAACCCTTGATCGAGATTTTTGAAACGGAGGCAGCCCGTGGCGACCCTGCTTGAGTTATCCGTCGGCTACGCCCTGGTGTGCGTGCTGGTGGCGATGGTGTTCTGCGCCGTGCGGCTCTTGCGCGGCCCCTCGGCCCACGACCGCGTGCTCGCGCTCGACACCCTGTGGATGACCGGCATGCTGTTTGCGCTGGTGCTCGGCATCCGCTTCGGCACGCAAGTGTATTTCGAGGTGGCGGTGCTGATTGCGCTGATCGGCTTCGTGTCGACCATCGCCATGGCCAAGTTCCTGATGCGCGGGGAGATCATCGAATGAGCGGCGTCGAGGATTTGCCAGGCTGGGCGGCGGCGATCGTGTCGCTGCTGTTGATCATGGGCGCGAGCATCGTGCTGATCGGCGCCCTCGGGCTGCTGCGCCTGCGCACCTTTTACCAGCGCATGCACGGGCCGGCGATCACCATCACGCTGGGGGCGGGCTGCCTGCTGATTGCGTCGATGGTGTTCTTCACGGTGGGGCAGTCGCGCCTCGTCGTGCACGAGGTGATCATTTCCGCCTTCCTGCTGATGACGGCGCCGGTGGTGTCGATGATGATCATTCGCGCCGCCGTGTACCGCGATTTGCGGGCGCGTAAAGGGGAATCCGGGGCGACGGCGGGAGGCGTGTACACCATCGTCGAGAACGAAGTGCCGGGCAGCCCGGCGCCGGGGGAGCGCTAGGCGTGTTCGCAGCGCCGGGGCGCCCGGTCTTGCGGTAGAGGGCGGCGAGCCGCTCAGATGTCGGTGTTGCAGTGGATTTCCCACCATTGGCAGGCAATGTCGATGCCCAGCGCGCACTTGCGTGCATAGGTGTCGCACATGGTGCTGTTTGCCGCCGCGCTGACGGACATGGAAACGCCGAGGCCCAGGCTCAGGCTCAGGCTCAGCACGAACGCCATTTTCTTGAGAGTTAATTTCATCGTTCTTCTTTCATCTTGTCATTGAAAAGAATATCTGCCACCGCGAGGTGTGGAACGATTTTAGCAGTGGCAAATTGCCCAGCTACTAGCAGGATGAATAGCCCTGTACATTTGACAAATGGCATCTTTATGAAGGATTCCTTACTGCGACGTTCACTTTTCTGTCGCGTTCACGTTACGTGAAAACATAAATTCATTGAACAATCCAGATAGTTAGTTCATAATTTTTGCGTGTTCACGTTACGTTAAAAACGAAAAATTATGAACAACCTTGCTTCGTTCCCCCCAGCAGCAATGGAACGCGATCTCATTGATCGTGCGTTGTCCGAGCTGGAGCAATCGATCGATGCCCGTGGAAAAATTCTGGCTTCGAAAAATGCACCATGGGATGGGCGTGTCCTCCTCGAAGTGGGTGGACAGAAATTGACATACCACTACGAAGTGAAGGGGCGCATCGATCGTCGTTCGGTTCTGCTGGACATCAAGGCACGCGGCCTGGCCGTGCCTGACGGTCTTCTTGTTACTACGCTGTTAAGCCAGGAGCTGGCAGCAACATGCCGCGAACTCGGGGTGCAATTCATTGACGCTGCCGGCAACGCCTATCTCAACAATGGGGCTGGCTTGTATGTTTTCGTCAGCGGACGCCGGGCCAGCGACCTGAGTCTCAATCCAGCACAGGGCGTAACCATTACTCCCACTGCCCTGCGCGTCATGTTCGCCTTCCTGGCTGACCCATCCATGCTGAATGCGCCCTACCGCGAAATTGCGCCTGCGGTGCGCGTTTCCACCGGTGCGATTGGCAAGGTATTCGACACATTGCAGGCACGCGGATTCATTGCCATTGCACCTACCGGCGACCGGGTCATCGCGGCGCCTGATTTGCTGCTGGGAGAGTGGGCCACAGGCTACTTGAGCCGCCTGAAACCGAAGCTCAAAACCTATCGCTTCAGCGGCCCGAGCGTGCAGGAATTCAGCGAGCGATGGATGCCTGAATACCGTGAGTCGGCCTGGGGCGGTGAAAAGGGTGCAGCGATTCATACCAGGCATCTGAAACCTGGCGCCTGCACCATCTATATTCAGATGGATGCGCCGCAGGCCTTGCGTGACCTGGTCAAGGATTTCAAGCTGAAAGCCGATCCAGCCGGCCCTATCGAAGTGGTCGAGGCATTCTGGAACATGGATTGGTTCGCCGACAAGTTTCCGACTGTACCGCTGCCTCTCATCTATGCCGACCTGCTTGGCACCCACGATTCAAGGAACCTGGGCGTCGCAAAGCAGATTGCATCGGAGGTGATCAACCATGTACGCCATTAGAGCAGACCGTCCGCTCAACCCAGACATCCTTGCCATCCTCGGCGCCTTGTCCACTGTTGCGGCAAAACTCGGTTTCAGCTATTTTTTGGTAGGCGCGACAGCCCGGGATGTCCTGATGACCCACGTGTTCGGACTCGACGTCCAACGTGCGACCCGTGACGTCGACTTTGCAGTCGCACTAGAAGACTGGTCTTCCTTCGACACATTGAAGAGCGAGCTCCTCAGAACCGGCGATTTCGCTGCTGCCGACGGGCGTGAACATCTACTGCGCTACAAACCCCAAGAATTCCTGAACGCCTATCCCCTCGACCTTATCCCTTTTGGAGGCATTGAGCACCGATCGCACGAAATTTCCTGGCCACCAGACATGAATGTGGTCATGAACGTGACGGGCTATAGGGAAGCCCTGCATTCTGCGTTACAAGTCGACGTTGGGAGCGGGATGGTTGTTCCCGTGATTTCGGTACCCGCGCTGGCAGCGATCAAGCTGCTCGCCTGGAATGAACGCGGATTGGAGGACAAAAAAGACGCCCAGGATCTGTTTTTCTTGTTGAGTCGTTATGCGGATGCCGGGAACACTGATCGCCTGTATGGCGATGCATTTCCTGTTCTGGAAGCATGCGGCTTCGATCCGGCCCTGGCCGGGGCAAGGCTGCTCGGCCACGATGCCTGGAAAATAATGGAAGATGTTTCACGCCAAGCCATTATCGACATCCTGGGCGATGCGACAAAGCGCGACCGATTGATCATCCATATGCTTCCGGATCGTCTTACCAGCTCAGGGATGACAGCGGAATTACTCGGTCAATTCGAAGGAGGATTTGCTAGCGCAGCCCTGTAAAAGAACCCAGCAACTGCTTGCCGGGACTTCTCGCCCCCTTACTCGGCCTGCATGTCCCCCGCCTGATGAAACACCAGTTCCTCCACCTTGCGCCCATGGCACAGGTGCTCGTCGATGATGCGGTCCATGTTCTCGGGCGTGACGTTGTAGTACCAGGTACCGTCCGGCTGCACGGCGACGATCGGTCCGCCCTTGCAGGCGGCGAAGCAGCTGACGCGGCTGCGCTTCACGCGCAGCGGGCCGTTGTTCAGGCCCGTGGCCTTGAACTTGTCGCCCAGGCTGTCGAACAGGGCCTGCGAGGCGCCGTCCTCGCTGCAGCGCGGGCCGGTGCAGACCAGCAGGTGGCGGTGGTAGCTGCCGATCTTCGGCTTCACCGGCTGCGGCGTGTCATTGGTATCGATGGTGCTCATGCTTCGCTCTCCTCGGTGGGTGCAGCGACTGCCGCTTCCCAGGGTTCGTCCAGGGTGGCCTGAATGTAGTCGGCCGGCAGGCGGTGACGCGCGGCCAGGGTCTCGATGCTGTCGCCGGCCGCATGTTCGGCGGCCAGGGTCTCGAGCCAGCCGAGCAGGCCGGTCGACAGCGAGCGGCCCGCGCGTTCGCCTTCGCGGGTGCTGCCGCCATCCTGCATGTCGTACTTGTTGGCGTAGCCGCGCGGCGTCACCATCAGGCCGTTACGCACGAAGGTATTGCTGTTGCCGATCAGGACAGTGCTGAGCATGCCGATGTCGGCTTCGGCCATGCTGTCGAGCGTGGTGAAGACGATGTTCTCGCGCCGGCGATAAGCGCTCTTCACGATGGCGACCGGGGTATCCGGACGGCGGTGGCGCAGGAACAGGCGCTGGGCCTCGACGATCTGGCGCGTGCGGCGTCCGCTCTTCGGGTTGTACAGGGCGACGACGAAGTCGGCCATCGCCACCGCATCCAGGCGCCGCGCGATGGTCGGCCAGGGCGTGAGCAGGTCGGACAGCGAGATTGCGCAGAAGTCGTGGGTCAGCGGTGCGCCGACCAGGGCGGCGCAGCTGTTCAGGGCCGAGGCGCCCGGAATGATCTCCACCTGCACCGGGTCGTCCGGCGTCCAGCCCGACTGGAACAGCACCTCGTAGGTGGGCCCGGCCATGCCGTACACGCCGGCGTCACCCGACGAGATCAGCGCCACCTTCTTGCCGGCGCGCGCGGCCTCCAGGGCGCTGACGGCGCGGTCGAGTTCCTCGGTCATCGACTTGCGGATGATCTCCTTGCCCTCGACCAGGTCGGCCACCAGCTTGATGTAGGTGACGTAGCCGATCACCACGTCGGCTTCGGCGATGGCGGCGCGCGCACGCGCGGTCATGTGGTCCACGCTGCCGGGGCCGATCCCCACCAGCATGATCTTGCCGGCGGTTTGTACTGCGGGCGTTTCAGGTTCCATGTTCATCCGTTTTCCTTGCAATCGAGACGGTGGCATTCTTGCCATCCGCGCCCCGGTGTTTGTGTTTTTCGACGACCAGCGCGGTCATCGGCGTATGCGGTCCGGCGGCCAGCAGTGCGGCGGCCTCGCTGACCGAGGGCGTGCCGGTGTACTTGCGCACGGTCTCGGACGGATTCGGTACCGCGACCTGCGCCAGCTGCTCGGGTGGGTAAAAGCGCAGCGGCCAGCCGTGTTCCTGCGCCAGCGCCAGCAGCGCGGCTTCATCCTGCTTGATGGTGATCGAGGCGGCCGCCACCACCTGCTCGCGCCGCGCGCCGGCCAGCGCCAGCGCGGCCTGCACCGCCGCGCGCACGGTGTCGAGCGCCACGCCGCGGTCGCAGCCCAGGCCGACGGTATAAGCGGTCACGCCGCGTCGTCCTGCGGCGGGCGATACACCACCAGGCGCTCGTGCAATCCGTCCCAGCGCTCCTGCGGCACCTCGGCATGCGTTACCCACAGCACGGCGGCGTAACGCGCCAGGTCCACTTGGTCGAAGCGGGTAAAGCGATGAATAGTGTCGGGCAGCGGCGTCGGGCGCGTCCACCAGTCCGGGCTGCCGGCTTCCTGCACGAATGCGATCGGCTCGCCATTCACCACGTGCGCCGACACGCGCGTGATGTTGATCTTCGGCGCTTCCACGCGCCAGCCGAGGTGGCGGCCGAGGATGTCGACCGGGATGGTGCGGCCGACGTCCGACGCCGTGGTCAGCACCGGCGCCGCGCCGATCAAATCGGCGATGCGCTCGCTCCATTCGTTGGCGCCGCCCACGTGACCCGACAGGACAGGGATTACATACTGGCCGGCGTCGTCGACCACGATCACGCCCGGGTCCTCGTCCTTGCTGCGCATGTGCGGCGCGATCAGGCGCACCACGGCGCCGAGCGAGACGAAGAACACGACCTGGTCATAGCCTTCGAACAGCGGGCCGATCTCGTCGCGCAGGGCGCCGTCGTAGGCGCGCACCGGGTTGCCCACATCGGCAAACACGGCGGCGAACTTGCTTGAAGTGCAGATGGCGGCGTCGGGCAAATCGGCGGCCAGGCGCGCGGCCTGGGCGGCGCCGTGCTTGGTGATGGCGACCAGACACACGCGTGGCGTGGCGATGGAAGGATTGCTCATGCAGTCTCCGTAAGAATGGGTAGGGGGCCGCTTTTTTTGAGGCAGCCCTTGATGCGTTCGCCGCGGATGCGGTGGTTGTGCTTGACGATCAGCAGCGACAGGTAGCTGACCTTGGTGCCGCGCAGCGCCAGGATCTCCATGCCGCTGTAACGCCGCTCGTCCGGCGCGCCGACGCGTTCGATGAAGTGGGCGCCCGCCAGCAACTGCCGCTTTTCCATCCAGGCTATCAGTTCATCGAGGATCGGCTTCACCTTCATCAGCACCAGGGTGTCGAAGTCGGGCAGCAGGCGGTCGACCGCGCTCACGCCATACGCGGCCGGCACGATGGCGACCGTGTCGTCCTGTTCGGCGAAGGGCACGTCGGCCATGGCGCAGGCGGCGGTAAACGCGTTCACGCCGGCGACGATGCGGGTCGGGATGGTGTCGTCGAGCGCGCGCACGGTGCGCGCCAGGTGGCCGAAGGTGGCGTAGGTGCTGGCGTCGCCCTCGACCAGGAACAGCACGTCGCGGCCGGCGCGCAGCCAGGGCAGCACGGCCTCGGCGGCGCGCAGCCAGGCGCGGCCCAGCTTTTCGCCGTCGTGGGTCATCGGGAACAGCAGCTGGGTGTGCTCGGCGGGCGGCGTCACGCCGGCGCGCACCACGATGTCGAAGGCGTAGCTCGGCGTCTTGCCGCTGCGCGCGGGGTAGACCCAGACCGTATCGCGGCGCTGCAAGGCCTCCCAGGCGGTGCGCGTGATCAGGCCGGGGTCGCCGGGGCCAAGCGAGATGCCCCACAGGGTGCCGGTCATTGCAAAACTCCAGTCTTGCGAGCGCAGACGATCCACACCGGGTTCTCGGCCGCCATGCGGTGCATGTGCAGGATCGGCTTGCTGCGCGCGGCCTGCAGCTGCAGCACGTCCCAGCTCACACCGTCCGTGGCCTGCAGGGTCGCGGTGGCGGTGGCCAGGTTCTCCAGCGTGACGAAGTTCATCACCAGCGATCCATTCGGACGCAGGCGCGCCAAAATGGTGGCGATCAGGCCGGCCAGTTCGCCGCCCGAACCGCCGATGAAGACGGCGTCCGGATCGGGCCAGGCGTCGAGGCCTTCCGGCGCCTTGCCATGCTGAAGGCTGTAGTTGCTGATGCCGAAGGCGGCGTGGTTCTGGCCGGCGATGGCGTGATCCAGCTCGTTCTTCTCGATTGCCCACACATGGCCGTCCGGGCACAGGCGCGCCGCTTCCAGGCCCACCGAACCGGAACCGGCGCCGATGTCCCACACCAGGCTGTCCTGGCGCAGCTGCAGGCGCGCCAGGCTCACCGCCCGCACTTCCTGCTTGGTGATCAAGCCCTTCTCGGGCTGGCGCTGCGCGAATTCGCTGTCCATCAGGCCGAAGCGCACGGGCTGTGTGCTGGCCGTCACGCGCCACAGCAGCACCACGTTCAGGTCGGCGAAGGACATCTGCGCCGCCTCGATCGGGTTCAGGTCGGCCAGCACGCGCTCTTCCGGCTGCAGCAGGTTTTCCGCCACCGCCATGTGGAAGTCGTTGGCCAGGCCTTCGGCCAGCAGCAGGCGTGCGATGCGGTCGGGAGAATTATCGGGACTGGTCAGCACCAGCAGGCGCGACTCGCGGCGCAGCGCTTGCGCCAGGCCGTACAAGCCATGCGCAGGCGTGCTGCCGCGCACCCACTCGCCGGCGTCGCGCGCATGCACCGAGACGATGCGCGCATCCTGCCAGGCCAGGCCCACGCGCGCGCAGGCCAGCTGCAGCGTCGACAGATTCGGCAGGATGTCGAGCGCATCCACGCACAGGTGCTGGGCCAGATAGGGCGCGATGCCATGGCAGAGCGGGTCGCCGGTGGCCAGCACCACGCAGGCCAGATGATCGTTGCGCGCGGCGCGTACCCATTCCGGCACCTCCTTCAGGCGCTTGGTGAGGTCGTAGCGGACAGCATTCGGCTTGCACTCGCGCTCGAACAGCGCCAGCGTGCGCGCGCCGCCGATGATCACGTCGGCATGGCGGATATAGGCCAGCGCGGTCGGGCTCAGACTGGCGGCGCCGTCATCGAGCACGCCGATCACGCGGCAGGGGTTGGGATCTTTCAGCATGGTGTCCATGAACTCATTGGTGGAAGGTGTCGGCTTCGGGCAGGTGATCGATGCCGATGCGGCCCGCGCTCGGTGGCGGTGCCTGCGCCAGCGCCGGGGCCGACCACACGTCGGCCACCTGCACGCCGCTGAAGTCGCACACCAGCACGCGCAGCTGGAAAGCGTGGCCGTAGCGGTCGGGCGCGGTGAGGGTGTCGATGGCGGCCTGGGCCAGCGCGTGGTGGAAGGCGTCGCCCAGCCCGCGCTCGACCATCAGTTCGGCGCCGAAGCGCGCGGTCTCGGCGGCAGCCATCGCCGCGCAGTCCTCGGGCGCGGCGCCAATCCGGCGCGCGATCTCCGCCACCAGGTCGGTATCGACTTCGCTGCGGTTGGCGTGGGTGATGGTTTCGCCCTGCGCGATCTTGGTCAGCTTGCCGACCATGACCGCCAGCACGACCAGCTTGATGCCCTGGGCAACCGCTTCGTCCAGCGCATAGCGCAGGAAGTCGCCCATCTGCACGAAGCAGGCCGAGGGCAGTTCCGGGCGCTCGGCGCGCAAGGCGGCGATGGCGAAGCTCTCGGTACGCCCGCCCGTGGTCAGCGCCACGACGTCGTGGCCGGTGGTGGCCGCCACCTGCACGCCCTGCACCACGCTGGCGCGCCAGGCCGCCGTCGAATACGGTTTGACGATGCCGGTGGTACCGAGGATGCTGATGCCGCCTAAAATCCCCAGGCGCGCATTGGTCGTCTTCTTCGCCATGGTCTGGCCGTCCGGCACGCTGATCGTGACCTCGATGCCGTGCTCCTGCAGCAGCGTGGGCGCTGCTTCGCGCAGGTTGTCGGCGATGTTCCGGCGCGGGACCGGGTTGATGGCGGGGCCGCCCACTTCCAGGCCCAGGCCGCGCATGGTGACCGTGCCGACGCCGTCGCCGGCCACGTAGCTGACCTCACCGGCCTGGCCCGGCAGCAGGCGCAAGTCGACCGTGATGTGGGCGCCGTCGGTGCAGTCCGGGTCGTCTCCGGCGAACTTCACTACCATCGCGTGTGCGGCCTGTGCGTCGGCACGGCCGTCCTGCACGGCAAAGCGCACCCGGCTGCCATTGGGCAGCAGGCTTTCGATTTCTTCCGGTACCGCGCCACCGGCCATGCCCAGCACCGCGGCACGTGCTGCGGCAGCGGCGCAGGCGCCGGTGGTAAAACCGGTGCGGGTGCCGCGTTCGGCCGCCTTGTCCTTCATGCCCATGTGCTCAGGCGGCTTTCTGGCGCGCCTCGGCCAGCGCCAGCAGCGCATGCAGCGCCGCCACCACCAGCGTCGATCCGCCCTTGCGGCCACGGATCACGATCCAGGGCACCTCGTTCAATTCGGCCATCAGGTCTTTCGACTCGGCCGCCGACACGAAGCCGACCGGCATGCCCACCACCAGCGCCGGGCGCACGCCCTCCTCGCGGATCAGGCGCACCAGCTCGATCAGGGCGGTCGGCGCATTGCCGATGCCGACGATGGCGCCGTCCAGCAACCCCTTCCTGTGCGCCTTGCGCATGGCCTGCACGGCGCGCGTGGTGTCTTCCAGTTTGGCCGTTTCGATCACGTCGGCGTCGCTGATGAACTGGTGGGTGTGCATGCCGAAGTGCGCCAGGCGCGGCTTCGACAGGCCCGAGCAGATCATCTCGACGTCGGCCACCACCGGTGCGGCGCCGCCCAGCATGGCGCGCACGCCCGCGTCCACCGCGTCCGGGTGGAAGGCGGTGAGGCCGTTGAAGTCGAAGTCGGCATTCGCGTGGATCATGCGGCGCACGATCGGCCATTGCTCTTCGGTGTAGTCGTGCATGCCGGTTTCGGCGTCGATGATGGCGAAGCTGTCGTGCTCGATCGCCTGGCCGGCGCGGGTCAGCTGTTCGGTGACGGTGTTAATCGTGCTCATGCCGGCTGCTCCGTGGCGGGATGGGCGTGGCCGTGCTCATGAGCGTGATCGTGGCCGTGGTCGTGATGATGCTCGTGCCCGTGGTCGTGACCGTGCGCATGGGCGTGGTCGTGCTCATGCGCGTGCTCATGCGGATGCGGATGCGGATGCTCGTGTGCATGCGCCGAACCGTGGTCGTGCGTGTGCGCATGCGAGTGCCCATGCCCCATCTCGTGCGCGAGCTCGCGGTAGCTGCAGCCGTCGCAAGGCAGGCGGCTGTCGGCCACGCCGGCGCGCAGGTTATCCACGCGCTCGTCCATCAGCGCAAAGACTTCTTTCTCGAAGCCGAAATGGGTGCCGCAGAAGAAGCGCACCTGCGGATACTGGCTGCGCAGGTGTTCCACCTGGCGACCGATGCGCTGCATCAGCGTGCCGGTGTACAGGTAATAAGGCAGCACCACGACCTGGCGCATCCCGAGCAGTACCTGGCGCTGCACTACTTTTTCCAGGCGCGGCCAGGTAATGCCGGTAAAGGCGAGATCGACCAGTTCGTGGTCGCCCTCTTCCTGCAGCCAGCGCGTCATCTTCGCCATCTCGCCGTTCGCACCGCGATCCGATGAGCCGCGGCCCAGCACCACCACGCCGGTAGTGGTCGGATCGGGCATGTCGAGCGCATTCATCGCCTTGCGCAGGCGGCGCTTCAGGATCGCGAGGATCGGGTCGCAGGCGGTCAGGTGCGGCGCCAGCAGGATCTCGGTGTTCGGGCAGGCGGCGCGTGCGCCCTCCACCGCTTCCGGAATCTCCATCTTCACGTGGCCGGCCGCATTCAGGATCAGCGGCACCACCAGCACCCGGCGCGACGAGCGTGCGGCGGCAAGCAAGGCGGCGTTCATCTCGGGCGGCGCGAACTCGATGAAGCACAGCTCGATGCGCCAGTCCGGGCGCTGGGCGCGCCACTGCTCGGTGAAGTCGCGGATTTCCTGGTTGCCGGAGTCCTCGCGCGAACCGTGGCCGACGATGAGGATGGTGTCGCCGATGGCAGGCATCGGAGTCAGGGGGGAATGCATCATGGTCGCCGCGTTCATGCGCTGGCCTTTCTGAATCGGTGAGTAAAAGTAGGGTCGTACAGCTTGGAGCGCACCAGGGTTTCCCAGTGCAGGGCGCCGAGCGTGGGGCTGGCGACGATCATCGCCTGGCTGGCCACGCCGGCTTCGCGGCAGCGCGCCTTGATGTCGGCCAGCGTGCCGCGCAGGATCTTCTGTTCGCCGGGCCAGCTGGCCTTGTGCACCACCAGCATCGGCGCATCCTCGGGCCAGCCGGCCGCACGCAGGGCCGTCTCGACCTTGTGCAGCAGCGTGATCGACAGGAAGATGCAGATCGTGGTGCGGTGCGCCGCCAGGCTGGCCAGGTCCTCGCCCTCGGGCATCGGCGTCCGGCCCTCGACGCGGGTGAGGATCACGGTCTGCGTCACCTCGGGCAGGGTCATCGACTCGCCGGCGGCGGCCATCGAGGCCATGGCCGAGGACACGCCAGGAACGACCGCCCATTCGATGCCGGCGTCCACAAGCGGACGCGCCATCTCGATCAGTGCGCCGTACAGGCCGGGGTCGCCGGTCTGCAGGCGCACCACGACGGCGTGCTTTGCGGCCTGCTCGATCAGCCAGGCGGTCATCTCTTCCAGCGTCATGTCCTTTGAATCGCGGATCGTGCAGCCGTCCGGCGCCCACATGGTGGCGGCGCGGTCGACCAGCGAACCGGCGAACAGCACCGCGCCGGCCTGCGCCAGCAGCTTCTGCCCCTTGACCGTGATGAGTTCCGGGTCGCCTGGGCCGGCGCCCACGAACCAGACCTTGCCTGTTGTGCCCATCGATGCTGCCGTCATGAATTGACTACTCCTGAATGAGGGATGGGCAGCGTGCGCAGTGCATCGAGCACTGCCTCCACGCTGCGCGGATGATGGTCGCCTGGGAGCACGCCGCGCTCGGCCAGCAGCGTGTGCAGGGCCAGCGCATGTGGCGTGCGCTGGCCGGCGGCGCGCAACATGCCTTCCTGGCGCGCCACCTGCCAGGCCGGGCCTGAGGCGATGCAGCTGCCCGCCGCCATCAGGTGGATGCGGTCGGCCCAGCGATAGGCGAAATCGACGTCGTGGGTGGACAGCAGGACCGTGACGCCGCGCGCGGCCAGGCGGTCGAGCAGCGCTTCCAGCTCCACCTGCATGACGGCGTCGAGGCCGGCCATCGGTTCGTCGAGCAGCAGCACCTCGGGTTCCATCGCCAGCACGCCGGCGATGCAGACGCGCTTCTTCTGGCCAAAGCTCAGGTGGTGCACGGCGCGATTGCCTTGCCCCTGCAAGCCGACCGCTTCCAGTGCGGCCGCCACCCGCGCACGCACGGTGGCGGCATCCAGGCCCAGGTTCAGCGGGCCGAACGACACGTCTTCCTCGACCTGGGCCGAGAACAGCTGGCGGTCGGGATTCTGGAACACCAGGCCGACGCGGCGGCGCAGTTCGGCCATGCCGGCGCGGCTGTAATCGAAAGGTTCACTATTCCAGCGCAGGGTGCCGGCGCTCGGGCGCAGCAGGCCGTTCAGGTGCTGCAGCAGCGTGGTCTTGCCGGCGCCATTCGCGCCCAGCAGCGCGTGGCGCTGGCCGCGTTCCAGCGCCAGGCTGCAGGCGCGCAGGCCGAAGCTGCCGCCGGCGCTGCCGTTTTCAAAAACGTGGTCGACTGCGTCAAGCGCTAGCACAGGCTTCACCACAGGCGGTCTCCCGCGGCCAAGGCCAGCAGCAGCGCACCGGCCAGGGCAGCTTGCAGGTTCTGGCGGCGCGCATCTGGAAAGACGGCCGGCAGGAAGCGCAGCGTGCCCGCGTAGCCGCGCGCGTCGGCCGCCATCTGCAAGGCCGCACTGCGCTGCCACACCTGCACCGCCAGCTGCCCGGCCAGCAGACCCATCGAACGCCAGGCATGGCGCCAGCCCCCGTAGCCGAGGCGCGCGCGCTGGGCGCTGACGCCATCGTCCCAGGCCTGGCGCAGCACGAACAGCATGCGGTAGCACAGCACCATCAGATCGAGCAGGAGTTCCGGCGTACGCAGGCGGCGCAGCAGGCCAATCAAGTCGGGCAGCGGCGTGGTGAGCACAAGACCGAGCAGCGCCGCCAGCACCGCCAGCGAGCGCAAGGCGGTGCGCGCCACCAGCGCAAGCGGCGCACCGTGCCAGCCCCAGTTGCCATGCGCGTCAAGCCCGGCCAGCATCGCCAGGCAAGACAGCAGCAGGAAGCCGAGCGGCGCCGCCACCAGGCCGAGGAAGCTGCGCAGTGCGATGCGCGCGCCGAACAGCGCAGCCAGCGCCAGCATCACCGCCAGCGAAGCGAGGACGGCCGGGCTGTGCGCAAGCCAGGCCGCGCCGACGCCGGCCAGCGCAAACAGCGCCTTGGCCGACGGCGCTACCCCGCGCCAGCGGCTGGCGTAGGCCGCCGTTTCAATCAGCATGCGGTTCCGATGGATTCGACGATGTCGCAGATTCGCGGCGCGCCCGTTCGCGCGCCACCGAGGTGCCGAGCCAGTAGCCGATCACGCCGGCGCCGATGGCCGCCTGCAGCGCAAACAGCAGCGAGGCGATCTCGCCGCTGGCCGGTTCGAACAGGGGCTCGAACCACGGCGCGTAGCCCGGCGCCACCGTGCCGATGGCCTGCTGCGCGCGCTCGTCGGCGCCGCCGAACATGGCAGGTGCCTCGGCGCCGGGTTCGGCCGGCGGCGCGCTGGCAAACCACAGCGGCAGCACGGTGAGCAGCACGATGGCGGCCCAGGTCATCCAGGTACGCATCTTCATGCGCTCTTCCTCCCTGCCATCATCACCGGCAGCGCGCGCAGCTCGTGCGCATTGAAGCGCGCCATCGCGTTCACCACCAGCACCGTCAACAAGCCTTCGCTGATGGCGATCGGCACCTGGGTCAGGCCGAAGATGCCGACGAATTTCACGAACGAGGCGCCAAAGCCACCCACCACGTCAGGGAAGGCCCAGGCCAGCTGGATGGAAGTAACTACGTACGTGGCCAGGTCGCCCAGGCAGGCGGCCAGGAACACGGCCACCGAGCGCGAGGCGCCAACGCCGGCTGCGGCGCGGAACACGCCGTAGGCGACGAAGGGGCCGACGATCGCCATCGAGAACACGTTGGCGCCGAGCGTGGTCAGGCCGCCATGGGCCAGCAACAGCGCCTGGAACAGCAGCACCACGAAGCCGACCGGCACCATCGCGGCAGGACCGAACAGCAAGGCGCCGAAGCCGACACCGGTGGGGTGCGAGCAGCTGCCCGTCACCGACGGCAGTTTTAATGCGGACAAGAGAAAGGCAAAGGCGGCGGCCACACCCAGCAGCATGCGCCGCTCGGGGTGCGCCTGCAGGCTGCGCTTGACGCTGTGCAGGCCAAAGGCCAGGAAAGGCAGGGAAGCGGCTGCCCAGCCGAGCGCATGCGCCGGCGGCAAAAAGCCTTCCATGATATGCATTCGAAACCTCCCGTCGAATGGTCGATAAATGCACCATGCGGAGAGGCAGAAGCGGACGGACGACGGGGATTCGGGAATGGATACGCGAAGCCGGTCGACATCGGCTTCCCGTCACCCCGGGGAATGATGCTGGCGATTCGGGCCGGTATTCTGGCTCGCCTTCATCCTTCCCCGTGCCTTCCCGCGCAAAGCGCAGTGGCGTGTGACGGAGTCGTCAGGCTTACAGCAGCGGGGGCTGCGCCGGAATGGCTGCGTATGTACGACGTCGCAGATTCACCGGCTTCCCGTTTAACGCTCTTTCGGAGAGAAAGAAGCGCACCCAAGCCGGCATGGTACACGGGTGGGAGGTATTGTGCCACCTCAGGCCGTTGGCTCAGCTGTTGTGTTTTTGCTCGCCCGACAAGAAAAAAGCCTGCAGTCGGGTGACTGCAGGCTTTGTTTTCTTCATAAGCGATTCGGCTTAGAACGGAATATCGTCGTCCATATCCGAGAAGTTCGGTGCCGGACGCTGTGGCTGCGGACGCGCTGCCGGTGCCGGAGGCGCCTGGCGTGGCGCCGGACGCTGTTGCTGCTGTGGCGCGTCATAGCCGCCGCCATCATCCATGCCCATGTCGTTGCCGCCCATGCCCTGGCGACCGCCCAGCATCTGCATGTTTTCGGCAACGATATCGGTAGCGTAGCGCTCGATGCCGTCCTTGTCGGTGTACTTGCGGGTTTGCAGGCGGCCTTCGACGTAGACCGACGAACCTTTTTTCAGGTACTGGCCGACGATTTCAGCCAGGCGGCCGAAGAACGAGATGCGGTGCCATTCGGTCAGCTCTTTTTGCTCGCCGGTGTTGCGGTCCTTCGACTTGAACGAGGTGGCGACCGCGATGTTCGCGATGGCGTCGCCGCTCGGCATGTAGCGGATTTCCGGATCGCGGCCGAGGTTGCCGACGATGATGACCTTGTTGACTGATGCCATGGTGTGACTCCTTCAGATTGTGTGAGCCCTGGCTCTGCTTGATGACTAGGCGCCAGGGAACTGGGGTGATGCAGCTCGCTATTATGGGGCTGTTGCCGCCTGAGTTAAAGAGGATTTTTTGCGGTCCGACAAACGCTTGGAGGCGTGCGATCAGGCCCCGGTTTCACCCATGTGGTGGGCCCCAAAACCGGCGTTATCAAAATTTTTTTTCGGATTCTGAAGGGTTTGCCATTGAAGCGGCCTTGAAACGGCACATATGCATCCGAAGCGGTCGCGTGCGTTAAGGAACACTTGCCAGTGCGATATGCCAGCTTGCCATCGCTGGTACACCACCACTGGATAAACGTACAGCCGAAGCAAAAAAGCGCTAAACTAGCAGATTCCCCTCGATTGGCCCGCAAGCGCGACAGTATCGTGCGCGGCCCGCACAAACTTACAGAAAGCCTGCCAAAAAACCAATGGAAGAAATTCGTATTCGTGGTGCCCGCACGCACAATCTGAAGAACATCAATCTCGACCTGCCGCGTAACAAGCTAATCGTCATCACCGGCCTGTCGGGCTCGGGCAAGTCTTCGCTCGCCTTCGACACCTTGTACGCCGAAGGCCAGCGCCGCTACGTCGAGTCGCTGTCGGCCTACGCGCGCCAGTTCCTGCAGTTGATGGAAAAGCCCGACGTCGACCTGATCGAAGGCCTGTCGCCGGCGATTTCCATCGAGCAGAAGGCAACGTCGCACAATCCGCGTTCGACGGTGGGCACCGTGACCGAAATCCATGACTACCTGCGTCTGCTGTACGCACGTGTCGGCACGCCGTATTGCCCGCAGCACCCGCACGAGCCGCTCGCTGCCCAGACCGTGTCGCAGATGGTCGATGCCGTGCTGGCCATGCCGGAAGGCACCAAGCTGATGATCCTGGCGCCGGTCGTGGCCGGCCGCAAGGGCGAGCATGGCGATTTGTTCGCGTCGATGCAGGCGCAAGGTTTCGTGCGCTTCCGCATCCAGAGCGGCGTGAACCCGGCAAAGATCTACGAGATCGACGAGCTGCCGAAGCTGAAAAAAACCGAAAAGCACTCGATCGACGTCGTCATCGACCGCGTGAAGGTGAATGCCGAGATCAAGCAGCGCGTGGCCGAGAGCTTCGAGACGGCATTGCGCTTGGCAGATGGCCGCGCTGTTGCCTACGAAATGGACACCGAGAAGGAAACCGTCTTCTCGAACAAGTTCGCCTGTAACGTCTGCGGCTACTCGCTGCAGGAACTCGAGCCGCGCCTGTTCTCGTTCAACAACCCGATGGGCGCCTGCTCGGAGTGCGACGGCCTGGGCCATATCGAGTTCTTCGATCCAAAGCGCATCGTTGCCTTCCCTAACCTGTCGCTGGCGTCTGGCGCCGTGAAGGGCTGGGACCGCCGCAACCAGTTCTATTTCCAGATGCTGTCGAACCTGGCGGCCTACTACGACTTCGACCTCGACACGCCGTTCGAAAAGCTGCCGAAGAATGCCCAGGAAGCCGTGATGTTCGGTTCCGGCAAGACCTCGATTCCGTTCACCTATGTGAACGAGCGCGGCCGCACGGTAATCCGCGAGCACACCTTCGAAGGCGTGGTGAACAATTTGCAGCGCCGCTACCGCGAGACCGATTCGATGGCGGTCAAGGAAGAGCTGGCCAAGTTCATCAACGAAAAGCGCTGCCCGGCCTGCGAGGGTGCACGCCTGCGTACCGAAGCGCGTTTCGTCAAGATTGGCCAGGGCGTCCAGCAGCGCGCGATCTATGAAGTGTCGGACCGTCCGCTGCGCGAGACGCTCGATTACTTCGAGTCGCTCGAACTGACCGGCGCCAAGCGCGATATCGCCGAGCGCGTCATCAAGGAAATCATTGCGCGCCTGAAGTTCCTGAACAACGTCGGCCTCGATTACCTGTCGCTCGACCGCAGCGCCGATACCTTGTCGGGTGGCGAAGCCCAGCGTATCCGCCTGGCGTCGCAGATCGGTTCCGGCCTGACCGGCGTCATGTACGTGCTCGATGAACCGTCGATCGGCCTGCACCAGCGCGACAACGACCGCCTGATCGCCACGCTGAAGCATCTGCGCGACATCGGCAACAGCGTGCTGGTGGTCGAGCACG
The DNA here is from genome assembly GCF_030711405.1 of Massilia brevitalea. GTDB lineage: Bacteria > Pseudomonadota > Gammaproteobacteria > Burkholderiales > Burkholderiaceae_D > Telluria > Telluria brevitalea. The sequence goes on along the minus strand of NZ_JAULSI010000009.1, from coordinate 72,197 downwards.
ACGAAGACGCGATCCGTACCGCCGACTACATCGTCGACATGGGTCCGGGCGCCGGCGTGCATGGCGGCGTGGTCATTGCCGAAGGTACGTTGGAAGAAATCATGGCCAACGAGCATTCGGTGACGGCGCAATACCTGGACGGCCGCCGCAAGATCCACGTGCCGAAGAAGCGTACCCCGGCCAACGAAGAGCGCCAGCTGGTGATCACGAATGCCACCGGCAACAACCTCAAGAAGCAGACCCTGACGCTGCCGGTCGGCTTGATGACCTGCGTGACGGGTGTCTCGGGTTCCGGTAAATCGACGCTGATCAACGACACGCTGTACCCGGCCCTCTCGCGCCACCTGTACGGCTCGCAGACCGAACCGGCGCCGCACGATGCGATCTTCGGCCTGGAGCATTTCGATAAAGTCATTTCCGTCGACCAGGCGCCGATCGGCCGCACCCCGCGTTCGAACCCGGCCACTTACACCGGCGTGTTCACCCCGATCCGCGATCTGTTCGCGACGGTGCCGACGGCCAAGGAACGTGGCTACTCGGCGGGCCGCTTCTCGTTCAACGTGAAGGGCGGCCGCTGCGAAGCCTGCCAGGGCGATGGCGTGATCAAGGTCGAGATGCACTTCCTGCCGGACGTGTATGTGCCGTGCGATGTTTGCCATGGCAAGCGCTACAACCGCGAAACGCTGGAAGTGCAGTACAAGGGCAAGAACATCACCGAAGTGCTCGAGATGACGGTCGAGGACGCGCACGAGTTCTTCAAGCCGGTGCCGGTGATTGCCCGCAAGCTGCAGACCCTGCTGGATGTGGGCCTCGGCTACATCAAGCTGGGCCAGAGCGCGACAACCCTGTCGGGTGGCGAAGCGCAGCGCGTGAAACTGTCGCTGGAATTGTCGAAGCGCGATACCGGGCGGACGCTGTACATCCTGGACGAGCCGACCACTGGTTTGCACTTTGCCGACATCGACTTGCTGCTGAAGGTGATCCACCGTTTGCGCGACCAGGGCAACACGCTCGCGATCATCGAGCACAACCTGGATGTGATCAAGACGGCGGACTGGATTGTCGACCTGGGGCCGGAAGGTGGCGCTGGCGGCGGCACGATTGTCGCGACCGGGACGCCGGAAGACGTGGCCGAGAATCCGGCCAGTGTGACGGGCAAGTACCTGAAGCCGTTGCTGGTGCAGTAATCACCGGCGTCGTTGATGCGTGAAAAGGCAGAGCTGCGGCTCTGCCTTTTTTATTGGCGCCATGGCTGCTGGGCTGATGGTGGGTTCGAGAACCCACCCTACCGTTCGATGCAGTTCGTAGGGTGGGCTCTTGAGCCCACGCGGTACACCGGTTGAGTGGTCCCCAACGCCTCCACAGGGTCACCAAGGTTGAGTCCGCGTGGGCACAAGTGCCCACCCTACAGCTCACCGGTTTGCCTTGACACGCTAACAATACAAGCAGACATTGAACACACTTTCACTGTCGCGCTCCCGCCATGACCGACCTCCTGCTGGCCATCGTCCACCACCTGATCGTCTTCGGTCTCGCCGCCGTGCTGGCCGCCGAGCTGGCGCTGATGCGATCCTCGACCATGTCGCCGCAAACGGTCAAACTGCTCGGCCGCTTCGACTTCTTCTACGGCATGCTGGCGATGGCGATCCTGGTCGTCGGTTTCGTACGCGTCTGGTACGGCGCCAAGGGTCCCGACTTCTACCTGCACAACCATGCCTTCTGGGCCAAGATCGCCGCCTTTGCCGTGGTCGGCCTCATTTCAATCAAGCCAACCATGCGCATCCTGGCCTGGCAAAAATCGCTGAAGGCGAACGCCGCTTTCGTGCCAACGCTGCCGGAAATCGCCAAGCTGCGCCGCTGGCTGCTGATCGAACTCCACGTCTTCGCGCTCATTCCGGTCTTTGCCGCGATGATGGCGCGTGGCGTTGGCTACGGCGCCGGCTGAGCCCGTATGCGCGTACTCATCATGGGCAATTCGGGATCGGGCAAATCGCACCGTGCAGAGGCGCTGGCAGCGCAGCATGGGCTGGTGCATCTCGACCTCGACACCATCGTCTGGGAACCGGGCCAGATTGCCGTGCCGCGTGCCCCGGAACAAGTGCGCGCCGAGCTGCTGGCTTTTGTCGAAGGCAACGAGAGCTGGGTGGCGGAAGGCTGTTATGGCGACCTGGTGGAAGCTGCCCTGCCCTATTGCTCGGAACTGGTGTTCATGAATCCGGGGCTGGAAACCTGCCTGGAGAACAACCGCCGGCGGCCGTGGGAACCGCACAAGTATGCGTCGATGGAGGCGCAGCAGAGCAAGCTGGGCTTCCTGCTGGAGTGGGTGGCAGGCTATTACTCACGGGACGATGCGATGTCGTATGCGCGGCACCGGCAGATCTTCGATGGGTTCGGCGGCAACAAGACCGAAGTCACCACACTGTAGGGTGGGTTCTCGAACCCACCGATTCCGATTGTTTGACTGCTCAACCGACGTACCGCGTGGGTTCAAGAACCCACCCTACAACATCGCGTGCATGCATTCGCCGCCAAAAGAAAAAAAGGGGACAGGCAAGTGCCCGTCCCCTCCTTCGTTTTGTGCGGCCGGCTTACGTGAGCCGGCCGTCTCTCCCCCACTGCTTTTACTTTCTTAACCCAGCTGCTGTTCCAGCTTCTGCTTGGCCGCCACCAGCTCTTGCGGCAGGTGATAGGACAGCTTCTCGAACAGCTCGGTGTGCAGTTTCAGCTCTTCGCGCCAGGCGTCCTGGTCGATCGAGGTGATCTGCGTGAACTGGGCCTCGGTGAAGTCCAGGCCATCCCAGTTCAGGTCGCCGTAGTTCGGCGAGGTGCCGAACAGGTGTTCGCTGCCGCCGGCCTGGCCTTCGGTGCGCTCCAAAATCCACTTCAGCACGCGCATGTTGTCGCCGTAGCCCGGCCACACGAAGTTGCCCGACTCGTCGGTACGGAACCAGTTGACGCAGAAGATCTTCGGCAGCGCGGCGCCGTTCTTCTCGGCCACTTTGCGGCCCAGGTCCAGCCAGTGCTGGAAATAATCGCTCATGTTGTAGCCGATGAAAGGCAGCATCGCCAGCGGATCGCGGCGCACCACGCCCATCTGGCCGGCAGCGGCGGCGGTGGTTTCCGAACCCATGGTCGCGGCCATGTACACGCCTTCGATCCAGTCGCGCGCTTCGGTGACGAGCGGCACGGTGGTCGAGCGGCGGCCGCCGAAGATGAAGGCCGAGATCGGCACGCCTGCCGGATCGTCCCAGGCCGGGTCGATCACCGGGTTCTGGGTGGCGGCGACGGTAAAGCGTGCGTTCGGGTGGGCGGCCTTGGTGCCGGACGCCGGGGTCCAGTCCTTGCCCTGCCAGTCGATCAGGTGCGCAGGCGCTTCTTTCGTCATGCCTTCCCACCATACGTCGCCGTCGTCGGTCAGTGCGACGTTGGTGAAGATCACGTTCTCGCGCAGCGAAGACATGCAGTTCGAGTTGGTCTTGTCGTTGGTGCCCGGGGCCACGCCGAAGTAGCCGGCTTCCGGGTTGATGGCGTACAGCTTGCCGTCCGCGCCCGGCTTGATCCAGGCGATGTCGTCGCCGATGGTGGTGACTTTCCAGCCATTGAACGAGGTAGGCGGAATCAGCATGGCGAAGTTGGTCTTGCCGCAGGCCGAAGGGAACGCGGCGGCGACGTATTTCTTGTCGCCTTGCGGGGATTCGACGCCGAGGATCAGCATGTGTTCGGCCAGCCAGCCGGTGCCGCCTTGCTGCGCTTCCTGGTAGCCCATGTTCGAGGCGATACGCAGCGCGAAGCATTTCTTGCCGAGCAGCGCATTGCCGCCGTAGCCCGAGCCGAAGGACCAGATTTCGCGGGTTTCCGGGTAGTGCACGATGTACTTGGTGCTGTTGCACGGCCAGCGCACGTCTTGCTGGCCCTGGGTCAGCGGCATGCCGACGCTGTGCACGCAAGGCACGAACTCGCCATCGTTGCCCAGTACGTCGTACACGGCGCGGCCCATGCGCGTCATGATGCGCATGTTGACGGCAACATAAGGCGAATCGGACAGCTCGATGCCGATGTGGGCGATCGGCGAACCCAGCGGGCCCATCGAGAACGGCACCACGTACATGGTGCGGCCGGCCATGCAGCCGTCGAACAGGCCGTTCAGCGTGGTGCGCATCTCGGCCGGGTCGGTCCAGTTGTTGGTCGGGCCGGCTTCTTCCTTCGTTTTCGAGCAGATGAAGGTGCGGTCTTCCACGCGCGCCACATCCGACGGGTCGGACTGGGCCAGGTAGGAATTCGGGCGCAGTGCAGGGTTCAGGCGCTTCATCGTGCCGGCTTCGACCATCTGTGCGCACAGGCGGTCGTACTCTTCTTCGGAACCGTCGCACCAGTAGATGGCGTCGGGCTTCGTCAGGGCGGCAATGTCTGCCACCCAGTTGATGAGCTTTTGATGGTTGATGTAAGCTGGAACGTTCAGGGCGGCGACGCCGCTCATCACGGGCTGGTTCATGAGTACCTCCAATAAAGAATTCTGGTCATGTCCCGGCAGATCGCGTCGTGGGCCAGGGACTGCGCTTCGGAATCCCTTTGCTCGCATGGGAGCACGGCGTACGGCGGTCGTGTCGACAGCCTCGTTCGCGAGGCTGGGTGGAACGGTGCTGCTGGGCCTGTGTGATATACACAATCGTGCTGTCAAACCCTCAATATTCGGGCGATTGTACACCCCTGAAAATCATGCACAAGCTCTTCGGAGCCAAAAATGTAGCAAATATAGTTGACTAAAGTAGTGGGCTACTTTCGATTCTCCGGATCGTGTACTTCCTTTACGTGCTCATCAATAACTTCTTCTAACTTCGATGAAAATTGCCATTCTTGACGATTACCAGAACGCCGTGCCTGGTCTCGACTGTTACAAAATTTTGGAGGGGCACGAGGTCAAAGTGTTCAATACCTCGGCACGCGGGGTGGGACAGCTGGCGATCCGGCTGGCGCCCTTCGACGCGCTGGTGCTGATCCGCGAGCGCACGGCATTGCCGGCGGCGCTGCTGAACCGGCTGCCGAATTTGAAGCTGATTTCACAGACGGGCAAGGTCAGCGGACATGTGGATGTGGCGGCGGCCACTGCGCGCGGCATTGCGATTGCCGAGGGTGTCGGCTCGCCAGTGGCGCCGGCCGAGCTGACCTGGGCGCTGATCATGGCGGCCAGCCGCAAGATCGTTCCGTATGCGAATCACCTGAAGGAAGGCGCGTGGCAGACGGCGTCGGTCAATCCGCAGCTGAACGGGCTGGGACGGGTGCTGCATGGCCGCACGCTGGGGATCTGGAGTTACGGCAAGATCGGCAAGCTGGTGGCGGGGTATGGCAAGGTCTTCGGCATGCGAGTGCTGGTGTGGGGGAGCGAAGCGAGCCGGGCCGCAGCAGTGGCCGATGGGTGTACGGCGGCGGCGTCGCGCGAGGCTTTGTTTGCCGAGGCGGATGTGCTGAGCTTGCACTTGCGGCTGGTGGAGGCAACGCGCGGCATCGTGACTGCCGAGGATCTGGCGCGCATGAAGCCGGATGCCTTGTTCGTGAACACGAGCCGGGCGGAACTGGTGGTGGAAGGTGCGCTTGAAGAAGCATTGCGGCGTGGGTATCCCGGGGCTGCAGCGCTGGATGTGTTCACGAGCGAGCCGCTGGCGCCGGATGCGCAGTTGTTGAAGATACCGACCGTGCTGGCAACACCGCACCTGGGGTATGTTGAGCAGGACAGTTACGAGATGTATTTCAGGGCCGCGTTCGAAAACATCGTGAATTTTGCAGCGGGAAAACCAACGAATATCCTGAATCCGGAAGCGCTGACAACGTACGGTGGGCACTCCGTGCCCACGCGGAACGATGCGCAAGCTTAGCGGCATTTCATCCGCACCAATCGGATAATCGAAACGTCTCGAATGATCACTTGGACGCTTTAGCGAATGGCGGGTATTGGCTGCCTAAGCAGCGTTAACACTGCGCATACTTCCGCGTGGGCACAGGGTGCCCACCGTACGGGTTACGCGATCCGGGCCAATGGCCAGCTCAGCCTAATTCCGGCTCACCGGTCAGCTTGATACGCCGCGCCGGCATCACATGCCTGCCGGTCCATAGCCCCGCCCAGCCTGGCGGCCAGCCAATGTCCGGCCCGGCATACGGCTTGATGCCCGCACGCACCGGCACGACCGGCACCGGCGGCGCCTCGACCAGCCCGCCACCGGCGGGACGCTCCATGTTCAGACTGTACATGTACCCTGGCAATAGCAAGTCGCACACGTCGGCAAACCACGCCGTGTGATCCTCGTCGCGCCCCAGTGCCTGGGCCAGGCCCTGCGGGTCGAATTTGGCCAGTGCATGGATCAGCTCCTCGGTCGTGGCCCCGGGCGTATCGCCCCAGCCCATCACCGGATTGTTGTTGTACTCGGCGCCCGAGCCATACCAGCCTTCGCGCCAGGAGCGCTGCATCCAGTTGCGCTGGCCGGTGAACAGATGCCAGCGCCAGTGCAGGCCCGACGGCTTCGGCCACGAGTACAGATACAGCTTCTGGTAGCCGGCCTGGTGCAGGTCGCGCACCACGGCCATCAGGCGCGCGTGCGGCATGCGGTCGGGCGGAGTGCGGCGGAACAGGATCGGTTCGCCATCGGCGTGCTGCACTTCGTCGCTCGACAGGTTCAGGTCGAGGGTGCGCGCTTCGTTGCCGAAACGCGCGGAAATCCACCCGGTCAGCAAATTGACGTGGGTGATCACGCCATACCCGCGATGACGGTGGAAAATAACGGTTCCTGGTGCTACGGCTTTCATTTTTATCTTAGGCAAATGCCTGGCAAAGACAGCAGTCTACTCATCCGATCCGGCTGATTCTAGCGCAGTCACATATGGATACACTACGATTTGCGGCTATCATGAGCCACCTTTTTTCACTGCCTTTACAAACCGATATGACTTTGCGCCTCATCGCCACCGGCGGCACCTTCGACAAACATTACAACGAACTGAAAGGTGTGCTCGGCTTTGCCGACAGCCACCTGCCGGCAGTCATCGCCCGTGCCCGCATGACCATTCCGGTCGAGCTCGAAGTGCTGCCCCTGCTCGATTCGCTCGACATGGGGGACGAAGACCGCGCCCGCGTATTGGCGTCCTGCCAGGCCGCTGCCGAGAAAGCCATCGTCATCGTCCACGGCACCGACACCATGCGCGAGACCGCCGGCGTGCTCGGCGCCACCGACCTCGGCAAGACCATCGTGCTGACCGGCGCCATGATTCCCTACGAAATCGCCAACTCCGACGCCCTCTTCAACCTCGGCTTTGCCTGCGCCGCCGCGCAAACCCTGCCGGCCGGCGTCTACGTGGCGATGAATGGCCAGGTATTTGCCTGGGACAACGTGACGAAAAATCGCGCCGCCGGCGTCTTCCAGCCGCTGTAAGCAGCTGGGTTTCCCAAGGGCAGCCGGGCGCTGCCCTCAAGCGTAAGTTCCTATACTTTTCTCTCCCGTGAACAGAGAGGAGAGTTTCCCATGTCCGACCGTCCTATCCTGACTACGCGCCAGGGCCACCCCGTGCGCGACAACCAGTCGCTGCGTTCCGTCGGCGAACGCGGTCCGGCCACGCTCGAGAACTACCAGTTCATCGAAAAGATCACCCACTTCGACCGCGAACGCATTCCCGAACGCGTGGTGCATGCGCGCGGCACCGGCGCCCATGGCTATTTCGAGGCCTACGGCAAGATCGGCGACGAACCGGCATCCAAGTACACCCGCGCCAAGGTCCTCACCGAGGTCGGCGTGCAAACGCCGACTTTCGTGCGCTTCTCGACCGTGATCGGTGGCAAGGAGTCGCCAGAAACGGCACGCGACCCGCGCGGCTTTGCCGTGAAACTGAAAACCGTCGAAGGCAACTGGGACCTGGTCGGCAACAACCTGAAAGTTTTCTTCATCCGCGATGCGATCAAGTTCCCGGACATGATCCACGCCTTCAAGCCGGATCCGGTGACCAACCAGCAGGAGCCATGGCGCTTCTACGACTTCATTGCGAACCACCCGGAATCGCTGCACATGGTTACCTGGGTCAAGAGCCCATGGGGCATCCCTGCCAACTACCGCGAAATGGAAGGTTCCGGCGTCAACACGTACAAGTTGATCAACGACGAAGGCGTGGCGCATCTGGTGCGCTTCCACTGGCAGCCGCGGCAAGGCGTGCGCAACCTCACGGCGCAGCAGGCGTCCGAGATCCAGGCCACCGACACCAGCCACGCCACGCGCGACCTCTACCAGGCGATCGAGCGCGGCGATTATCCGGAATGGGAATTCTGTATCCAGATCATGGCCGACGGCGAGCACCCCGAGCTCGACTTCGACCCGCTGGACGACACCAAGCGCTGGCCGGAAGACCAGTTCCCGCTGCTGCCGGCGGGCCGCATGGTGCTCGATAAAAACCCGGACAACGTCTTCGCGGAAACCGAGCAATCCGCCTTCGGCACCGGCGTGCTGGTCGACGGCATCGATTTTTCTGACGACAAGATGCTGCAGGGCCGCACCCTGTCCTACTCGGACACCCAGCGCTACCGCATCGGTCCCAACTACCTGCAATTGCCGATCAATGCACCGCAGGAACGCGCGCGTGCCAAGACCAACCAGCGCGACGGCCAGATGGCGTATTACGTGGACGATGGCGGCGAGAGCAAGCACATCAACTACGAGCCGAGCCTGATGGGCGGTTTGCAGGAAGCGCCGCAGCCGCAGCGCGACTACCACCAGTACGTGGAAGGCCACCTCGGCCGCTACCAGACCACCTCGACCGCGGCCGACTACAAGCAGGCCGGCGACCGCTACCGCACTTTCGAGGACTGGGAGCGCGACGACCTGGTCAACAACGTCGGCGGCGACCTGAAGCAGTGCCCGGAAGTGATCCAGCTGCGCATGGTCTGGCACCTGTGGCATTGCGACGAGGATTACGGGCGCCGCGTGGCGGAGATTGCCGGCATCGACCTGGAAAAGGCCAAGGCCCTGCCGCCGCTGCCAGGCAAGCCGGCGCCGCATGCGGATCGCCAGGGGGCAACCTATACCGACAATAAGAGCGAGGAGCCGGCGACCAGCGAGGAAGTGGCGGCAAAGTAAGTCGTAATCGCCGCGCTGAAAAGCAAAACGGACCCTTTTGGGTCCGTTTTTGTAGGGTGGGTACTCGTACCCACCACATCGGCGCATGATCGATCGCCATGGTGACCGTGGCGGTATGCCGCGGCACATTTGGTGGGTACGAGTACCCACCCTACGACCCTTTACGCCTTGGCTTCGCCGCCCAGCGCTTCCACCACGTCCGTCAGCATCTTCGACAACTCACCCGTCATCAGCACGATGTCGTTATCGAAACGCTCGTCGTCGCTGTAGGTGACGGTTTCGCCTTCCTTGATCACGTCCAGCGGCTTGACGCCCTTGATCGCCAGCGATTCGGTCAGCACGAACGACACGCGGCTGTTCCAGGTCATGGCAAGGCGGGTGCACTGCTTGCCCGAGGCGATGTGGCGGCGGATGTCTTCCGGATCGAGCGAGTGCTTCACGTAACGCACGGCGGCGCGGCTTTCGCCGGTGGCGCGCAGTTCGGTGTCCTGGTCGATCGTGAAGTTGTACGGCGCTTCGTCGGATTCAAGCCAGCCGGTCATCACGGCCACCGGCGAGCGCTGCACGCGCAGCGATTCCAGCGGCAGGCGGTCCACGGCTTTCAGCAGCAGCTTGATGACTTCGTCGGCCTTGGCCGGGCTGGCGGCGTCGATCACGAGCCAGCCGTTGACCGGGTCGATCCAGGTCCAGGTGTTGCTGCGGATGGTGAATGCGCGCGGCAGCAGTTCCTCTGCCACGCGCTCCTTCAGTTCCTTCATCGCCTTTTTACCTGGCGGGAAGCCTTGCTGCTCTTCCATCTCGACGGCCTTGGCCTTGGCGACCTGGTTGATCACCGAGCTTGGCAGCAGTTTCTTTTCCGTACCCAGCATCATCAGCATCTGCTTGTTGACCACGTGGACCAGCTTGCCGTTCGGACGTGGCGCATCCCAGCCCTGGCGCAGCAATTCGTTGCTGCTGGCCGGCGTAAAGGCCTGCGACTGCAGCGCCTCTTCCATTTTTTCAGGGGCGAAGTCCCAATTGGCGGGCAGACGGTAGATCTGAAGATTCTTGAACCACATAGTTGCTTTCTGTTGTTTCAGGATTTCACGGGAACGACATTTTACACGCTGAAGCCACCCTATTTTCGGGTAGCAACACACGCTTTTTCAATGCCTTGTGTGTTCGTCAAACAGGCTCAGCTGTTCAACATGTTCGGTGTCGCCCAGGCGCACGCCCACGCCCAGCAGGCGTACCGGGCGGCTGGCGCGCTGCCAGCCGATTTCCATCAGCCGGGCAAAGGTCGGCAGGTGTGGCGTATAGCCGACACACTCCACCGTGGTCTGCTGGAAGTCTGAAAATTTGATCTTCACAAACAGCTTGTTGATGAATTTTTCGGCACCGGCGCGCTTGATACGGCCCAGCAGGTGTTCGTGCAGATCGGGCAGCAGCGCCAGGCAGCCCGGCAAGTCCGGAATGTCCGGGGTGTAGGTTTCCTCGGTGCTGACCGACTTGCGCTCGCGCTCCGGACTCACCTCGCGAAAATCGATGCCGCGCGACAGATCGTGCAGACGCGCGCCGAAGCTGCCGAAGTGTTCCTGCAGCTTTTGCATGCTCCACTCGCGCAAATCGGCGCAGGTCTGCAGGCCCAGGTTGTTCATCTTGGCGGCGGTCACCTTGCCGACGCCGTGCAATTTCTTCACCGGCAGCGCGGCGACAAAGGCCTCCACCTCGTCCGGGCGCACCAGGAACAGGCCGTCGGGCTTGTTCCAGTCGCTGGCGATCTTCGCCACGAACTTGTTCGGCGCCACGCCGGCCGAGGCCGTGATGCCCACGGTCTCGAAGATGCGGCGCCGGATTTCCTGGGCGATCAGGGTCGCGCTGTTCTTGCAGTGCGGCGAGTTGGTCACGTCCAGGTAGGCTTCGTCCAGCGACAGCGGTTCGACGAGGTCCGTGTAGTCGCGGTAGATGTCCATGATCTGCCCCGAGGCGATGCGGTACTTTTCCATTGCCGGCGGAATGATCACCAGCTCCGGGCACAGCTTGACGGCCTGGGCGGTGGCCATGGCCGAGTGGATGCCGTAGCGGCGCGCCTCGTAGTTGCAGGTCGCCACCACGCCGCGCTGGTCCTGGCGGCCGCCCACGGCCAGCGGCCGGCCGCGCAAGGACGGATCGTCGCGCATCTCGACCGACGCGTAGAAGCAGTCGCAGTCGCAATGGATGATTTTACGTGCGGGGGCGTTCACTCGGGCGGCGGCGGGGCCGACTACTGTCATTCCATACAGTATCTCGTCAATTATCGTTTGATGCAAGCGTTAGCGGCGGCCATCGTACGGTGGGCACCCCGTGCCCACGCGGAACGTGGCGCTGTGTTGGCTCTGGTGCTAAACGCGCACGATGGCGATTGTTGACGTCTCCAAAAGAGCAAACGCTAACTCTTTTCTTTTGGATACTCATCAACATGCGACGACTACCACTACACACCAGCCGCCGATGACGCATCGTTCCGCGTGGGCACGGAGTGCCCACCGTACGGGTCAGCGCTAACCGTTCACCAATAAAAAAGACGCGCGGCAAGCCGCGCGTCAATCACCCTTGGTACTCGACTGTTATCGGAACAATTACCAGCCCAACTGCAGCGTGTACTTGCCGTTGGTCGAACCGGTGCCGCCGCTGTAGTACTTGACGCGCACATAACGGGCAGCAGTAGCAGTGGTGGTGTTCGCCACCGAGGCAGTGTCGGCCGCACCGGCGCCGTTTTCGCTCAGCGCCAGCTGGGTGCCGGAGCTGTTGTAGATGTACACGTCGTAGTCGGCAGTCGAGGTGCCCGGCGTCATGGTCGCGGTCAGGGTTTTGCCGGCTGGCAGCTGGACCACGAAGTAGTCGCTGTCGGTGCTGGAACCCATGTTGCCGGTCACGGTCGTGTTGGCGGTGCTGACGACGTCGGCGGTGGCGATCGTGTTGTTCGATTCGCTTTCGGCGATCGTCGGCCCGGTCGGCGTGGTGCCGCCGCCGCCAGTGGCCGAGGCCACGGCCGCTGCCGCGTCGACGATACCCGTGCCGCAACCCGAGCAGGTGGCCGGGAAGGCGCGCGCGGTGCTCTTCAGCTTCGACTCGATCTGGTCCGGCGTCAGCGCGCCGTTTTTCGCCAGCATCAGTGCGGCCACGCCGGCCACGTGCGGGGTGGCCATCGAGGTGCCCTGGTAGGACGCGTAGGTGTCCGAGCCTGGTGCGTTGGTGCCGCTGTTCAGGGTCGACAGCACGCCGCCGCCGGTACCGCCGCCCGGCGCCGCCACGTCGACCACGGTGCCGTAGTTCGAGTAGGAAGCGCGGCCGCCGGCCTTGGTGGTCGCCGCCACGGTCACCACGCCCGAGCAATTCGCCGGGCTGGCGTTCGAGGCGTTCTGGTTCTCGTTGCCGGCTGCGACGATGACAACGGTGCCGCGCGAGCGGGCGCTGTTGATCGCGTTCTGGGTGGTGGTGTCGCAGGCGCCGCCGCCGCCGAGCGACATGTTGATGACGTGGGCGCGGGCCGCGATGGCCGGCACGCCGCTGACGCTGCCGCCCGAGGACCAGACGATGGCGTCGGCAATGTCCGAGGTGTAGCCGCCGCACTTGCCGAGCACGCGCACCGGCACGACTTTCGCGCCAAAGGCGACGCCGGCCACGCCGACGCCGTTGTTGGTGGCGGCGGCAATGGTGCCGGCCACGTGGGTGCCGTGCCAGCTCGAGCTCGATGCCGGCGAACCGGCGTAGCAGGCGCCGGCGGTGACGGCGTCGCCCGGGTCGGAGGCGTCGCTGTCGCGGCCGTTGCCGTCGTTCGAAACGGCGGTGTCGGAGATGAAGTCGTAGCCTGCCAGGAACTGGCCGGAGAGGTCGACGTGCGGACGGAAGCCGGTGTCGATGACGGCCACGCGGATGCCGGCGCCGGTCGAGTTATCCCAGGCGGCCGGCAGGCGCAGGCCGCCGGTCGCGTCGAAGTAGTGCCACTGCTCGCTGTAGCGCGGGTCGTTCGGCGTCATCATCTTGGTCATGATGCGGTCCGGCTCGGCGTACTCGATCTGCGGATCGCGCGCCATCATCTCCTTGGCCAGCGCGCGCGCTTCGGTCAGCGACATCTTGCGGCTCAGCTTCATGACGTTGGCGCCGGTGGCGATGCCGTGCAGGGCCTGCAGCTTGACGCCGTAGTCCTGGCCGGCGCGGTCGGCAACCGACTGGCGCGCCGCCGTCACGGCCGGCACCATGGCGCGGCCGTTCACGACTTTCGCATCCTTGTACTTCACGATCATGCGGTCGGTGTGGAGGATGTATTGCTGCTCCGTGGCGGCGCCGGGAACGGCGTCGGGAACAGCGGCCGTACCGGACGCCGAGGCGTGGAGCGGGCCCACGACAACGGCCAGTGCAGCGGTGACTTTCAACAGGCTCGGATAAAGCGATTGCATCGACTTCATGGTTCGTCCTTTTGTGTAGTTTTCCGTCAAGGCGAGATGCCTTGTTTTATGTGTCTCCAGTTATCTCCTACCGGAGTTGCCCTCTGCTGGCGGCTTGGAAAGACTACTCCCGAGTAAATATGCATGAAGGGAATTTCGAATCGTGTGCAGCACTTTCGCAACGGTTTCTGTGCTTGACTTAACAAAAACATGGAATATTTGCCACATTTGTATGTACGCCAAATAACATATGGTACGTATTCATTATCATCGTCACAACACTCATTACCTTAGGAATAAGACAAGATATAAGCCCCTCCCAACATGCATAAAAAAGGCCGCGATCGCTCGCGGCCTTGTGCTGTGTCAGGTTCCTGTAATCAGAAATTACCCTTGAATTGCACACCCCAGGTACGCGGTTCGTTGGTAAAACCGGTCAGGTTGTTGAAGTCGATGGCGCCGGTAATGCGGCGCTCGTCGAGGATGTTGCGGCCGAACAGGGCGGCCTCGTACTTGCCGTTGGCCCAGGTATAGCCCATGCGCAGGCCGCCTTCGGTCAGCGGCTTGCCGGTGAACTCGGCTGCTTCGTACAGGAAGAAGTTGATCTTGCTGCGGTACGACCAGTCGGTGAAGACGAAGAACTCGCCGTCGGCTACCGGCACGCTGTAGCGCGCGGTCGCGTTCACGATCCAGCGCGGCGCCTGCGGCAGGATGTTGCCGTTCACGTACACGCGGCCGGTGGACGCCAGCGGATCGCGCACCGTGCATGCGGCGCTGCAGTGGGCCACCACCAGGTTGGCGTCACGGATTTCCGTGAAGTTGTAGCTGGTGCTGGCCGTCAGGCGCAGCGACGGGCTGATTGCCGCTTCGACGTCGAGCTCGACGCCGCGGCCCTTGGTTTTATCTGCATTCAGCAACTGGTTGGCGTTCGTCAGGCCACCGACGGCGGTCAGCTGCTGGTCCTTGATGGTGTAGTCGTAGACCGAGAAGGCAACGCGGCCGCGGCGGTCGAACAAATCGGCCTTCACGCCGGCTTCGACCGAGGTGATGGTTTCGGCATCGGCCACGGTAATCGGCACCGACGCCGACGCGGCGGCGATACTCGGCGCGCGGAAGCCGGTGGCCACGCGGCCGTACACGTTGACTTCCTGCGTCAGTTTATAGGTACCGCTCAGGTCCCAGCTGACCTTGTTCTTGTTGGTACTCACCGAGGTGTCGCCGATCTGCACCACGTTCACGGCGCGCACCGTGTTGAAGTCCTTCTCGTCCTTGGTGTAGCGCAGGCCGGCGCGCAGGTCGAAGCTTGGCGAGACCTTGTAGGTGGCCGAGCCGAACACGGCCCAGGCGGTGTTGTCCTGGTGGCTGGCCAGCACCGAGGTGCGCGCGCCGGTGGTGCTGTTGAAGTTGTCGCTGCCGCCGGTGGCGTTTTCCTCGAACCAGTAGACGCCGGCCTGCCAGTTCAGCGGACCGGTGTAGGCCGATTCGACGCGGAATTCCTGGCTGTACTGCTCCAGGCGGTCGATGTAGCCGGCGGTTTCGACCTGGAACGGCACGCGGCCCGGGCCGCCGACGATGCCGCCGTCGATGTCGCCGCGGCTGATGTAGTCGCCCACGGTTTCATAGCCGGTGACCGAATGCAGGCGGTAGTCGCCCAGGTCCCAGCTCATGCGCAGGTTGGCGCCGCGGGTGCCGAGGCGCTGGTAGTTCTGGGCGTTGGTGACGATGCGGTCCAGATCCAGGCCCGGCACGATGTCGTTGCTGCCCGAGCGGATCAGGTTGGCGCGGAACAGGCGGGCGCTGCCGGTGGTGCTGCGCTGGTGCAGGTTGAACAGGGCATTGAAGGCATTGTCCGGCTTGTACAGGAACTGCACGCGCTCGGCGTGTTCGTTGTAGCCGTCCAGGTCGCCGTTGCGCTGGGTCATGGCCAGGTCGGCGTAGTTCTTGACGTAGTCGTCGCGGTGCTGGCGCAGGGTCGAGACGCGCATGGCCACGGTGTCCGACAGCGGCACGTTGACGGCGCCTTCGACGTTCACGGTCTTGTGGGTGGCAACCGAGGCGCTGTAGTAGCCCTCGGTCTTGCCCAGCTGCGGCTTCTCGGATTCGAACTTCACCACGCCGGCCGGGGTGTTGCGGCCGAACAGCGTGCCCTGCGGACCGCGCAGCACTTCGACGTTGGCCACGTCGAAGATCGGGAAGCCTTTCAGGATCGGGTTTTCCTGCACCACGTCGTCATAGATCAGCGAGACCGGCTGCGAGGCGAAGGTGTTGAAGTCGGTGTTGCCGTAGCCGCGGATGTAGAAGCGCGGGAAGGTACGGCCGTTCGACGATTCCACGTTCAGGCTCGGCAGCTTGCCGGCGAGCAGGCGGATGTCCTGGCCGCTCGAGGTCAGGACGTCGAGCTTTTCGCCGCGCAGGGCGCTCACGGCCAGCGGCACGTCGCGAATGTTCTCGCTGCGGCGCTGGGCCGTCACGGTGACGGTCTGCAGTTCGGCAGTCGGCGCAGCCTGCGCTGCCGGGGCCGGGGCCGGCGCGTCGGTCTGGGCCATGGCCACGGCCGGCAGGGCGGCAAGCGCCAGCACGACGCGGCGATGCATCTTGGACATCTTGATCATGATTGTTCTTTCGTGAGTAGTGAAACCGCGATGTCCACTCTTTCCTCCATGTGCCGCTCCTCTTGAAGCAGCAAGGCGGTTTGCCCGCCGCGGCACCTGCATCTTGTTGATGTCTCAAGGTTGCCGTCCAACAAAGGCGTGATTGTTCGCTATACGATTTCGAATATCAAGTGAATATTCAAATGCAGATGTCAAATAACAACAAGTGTGCTAGGACGCCGTAATGACAATGGCGCGGAAGTCGTTGACGTTGGTGCGGGTCGGCCCCGTGACGACCAGGTCGTCCAGCGCGGCGAACAGGCTGTAGCCGTCGTTATCGCGCAGCATGGCGGCGGCATCGAGTCCGCCAGCCGCCGCACGCGCCAGGGAATCCGGACCCAGCAGCGCGCCGGCATTGTCTTCGGTGCCGTCGATGCCGTCGGTATCGCAGGCGATCGCGTGCACGTGCTCCAGGCCGCGCAGGGCGATGGCCAGCGCCAAGAGGAATTCGGCGTTGCGCCCGCCCCTGCCCTGGCCGCGCACCGTGACCGAGGTTTCGCCGCCGGACAGGATCACGCAGGGCGCCGGCAGGGGCTGGCCGTGTTCGATCACCTGGCGGGCAATGGCCGCGTGGACAATCGCCACCTCGCGCGCCTCGCCCTCGATGCTGTTCGACAGCACCAGCGGCGTGAACCCTGCCGCGCGCGCCGCGTCGGCTGCCGCATCCAGTGCAGCCTGGGCGGTGGCGATGACCACCGTCTCGTTGCGCGCCAGGCGCGGGTCATCAGGACGTGGCGCCGTCAGGGCCGGGTTGGCCAGCACGGCGCGCGCCGCCTCCGACACCGCGATGCCGTATTGCTGGAGGATGGCGAGCGCATCGGCGCCGCTGCTGCCGTCGGGCACGGTGGGGCCGGAGGCGACCACGGCCGGATCGTCGCCCGGCACGTCGGACACCACCAGCGTCAGCACCCGCGCCGGGTAGCAGGCCAGCGCCAGGCGCCCGCCCTTCACTGCCGACAGGTGGCGGCGCACGCAGTTCATCTCGCCGATCGGCGCGCCGCTGCGCAATAGCTGGCGGTTGATGTCGCGCTTCTCCTCCGCCGTGATGCCGGGCGCCGGCAAAGACAGCAGAGCCGAGCCGCCACCGGACATCAGGCACAGCACCAGGTCGTCTTCGGTCAGGCCCTGCACCAGTTCCAGCATGCGGGTGGCGGCGCGCACGCCGGCCTCGTCGGGGACGGGGTGGCCGGCCTCGACTACTTCGATGCGGCTGGTCGGCGCGCCGTGGGCGTAGCGCGTGACCACCAGGCCGCTCAGCTCGCCCTGCCAGTGCTGCTCGACCGCTTCCGCCATGCGCGCGGCCGCCTTGCCGGCGCCGATCACGACCGTACGTCCGCGCGGCGGCGGCGGCAGGTGCTGCGCGATGAGCTTGCCGGGATCGACGGCGGCGAGGGCCGAGTGGAACAGATGGGTCAGGAACTGGCGGGGGTCGAACGCGCTCAATCGGCTCTCCTTGGAGTGAATCCAATGATCTTGGCATAAAAACATCGCGCCGGCTCAACTGTTCGGAAAAAACGCATTTTGCATATTTTTCAGAAAAACCCTTGCGCAATCGCTAGGGCTTAGCTATGATTCGGGCCTCTTCAGACGCAATGACAAGCGTTAGACGAAACGAATAAAGTGAGCGGGGCGCTTAGCTCAGTTGGTAGAGCGGATCCCTTACAAGGATTAGGTCGGGAGTTCGAGCCTCTCAGCGCCCACCAAGTTCAGTTTCAGAAAACGAAGCACCGATCAGTTAAAACGGAGCGGTAGTTCAGTTGGTTAGAATACCGGCCTGTCACGCCGGGGGTCGCGGGTTCGAGCCCCGTCCGCTCCGCCAGCATCAAGAAAAAAGGGTCCGATTCGTCGGACCCTTTTTTCGTTTACCTGCGTGTTTCGCTCGCGTATCAATGGCCTGCGGCCGGAACCGTACGGTGGGCACTCCGTGCCCACGCGGAAACATGCACCGCGGCTGCTCTCTTGGATGCGGATCATATGATCATCGGCCAACGTCAACCCAAGCGTTTCGTTAGCGCGTCGTTCCGCGTGGGCACGGAGTGCCCACCGTACGTTCCTGCTTGCGATCGATCCATTTGCACGATTGATTCTGGCGGCACGACCATACGGTCGACATCCCCGCCACATCACGCCACGCAGCGCACCGCTTCCCCCACCTCCACCCGGTTCCGCCCATTGCGCTTGGCCTGGTACAAGGCGCGGTCCGCCCGCGCCAGCGCGGCCGGCAAATCCTCGTTGGCCTCGATCACGACCACGCCGATACTCACCGTCATCTCGTAGCCGTTGCCGCAGCTGGGCAGGCAGATTGCCATGGTGGCCTGGCGCAGGCGTTCGGCAGCCTGCCGCGCGCCGTCGAGGTCGGCGCCGGGCATGGCCAGCGCAAATTCCTCGCCGCCCATGCGGCCCAGGACGTCGTGCTCGCGCAGCGCGCCGCCGGCGGCGCGTGCAAACAGCACCAGCGCCTCGTCGCCGCTGGCGTGGCCAAAGCGGTCGTTGAGGCGCTTGAAGTGGTCGATGTCGATCATCAAGAGCGCGATAGGCTTGCGCAGCCGTATCGCCAGCATGCGCGTCTCATTGGCACGGGTAAAGAAAGCACGCCGGTTCAGCAGGCCGGTCAGGTCGTCGAGGGTTGCCAGGCGCTTCATGACGGCATCGTTGCGCTGCTTCGACATCAACAGGAAGCCGAAGCCGTTCATGATCATCAGCATGTAGCCGGAAATATAGCCTGCCATCTGGGCGCCGTCGGTCTCGGTCATGTTCAGCTCGCCACGCAGGAAGGCGCCGACTGCCCAGCTGGCGATCGCCGTGCCGAACACGCCGTTGTTCACGCCAATGATTCGTTGCAGCAGCGTTGGATCCTTCAGTCGCGGGCTCAGCAGCACGCAAGCGGTCGAAATGGTCGACAGGGCGAATACGCAGGCGACCAGGCCGATGAGCTCACCATAACTGGCCAGTTCCAGCGGCACGACGCAGGCGGCGACCAGCAGCGCCAGGCCGGCGACCGGGAGAGCGTAGCGTTTCCAGTTGCGCACTTCAAAGAAGGTGCAGAACGCGGCCACTTCCAGCGACCAGCCAATGAACCAGCCCATCGGTTCGACCAGGGCCAGTACCGGCAGCCCCAGCTGGGGACGGGCAAAGGCCAGCAACTGGGTGGTACCGAACACCAGGCGCGCCCAGGTCCAGAGAAGCAAGCCAGGACTGGGTTCGGTGTCGCGGATGTAGGCGACCATCAGCACGGCAAACGAAAGGTTGCCGATGCCCAGCGCCAGCATATAGGTATGGATATCGATCACTGCATTCCTTGCGGGAGAGTCAGCACGACGAAACATCAATTCTATCGGCGTAACGCTATAAAAATGCTAACAACTATTTCCCAAAGGAATCATATTACAGGCTTTGATCCTTACTGTTCGCACGATTGATCGATTTAGATGTCTGCCTCGAACCGCGCGGGGCGAGTCCTGCGTGACAGTAAGGGATGCCATGTCGTGCATACACAACAGCAATGAAAAAGGCCAGCCGTGCATCCCTGCGCGGCTGGCCTTGAGCGGATCCGACAAATCGTCAGGCTACTTGCGTGGCGCCTTCGGCTTGGTCTTGATGGTCGACAGGATCGACGGCCGCGTCTTTTCCGGCGCAGCAGCAGCGGCGCGTGCGCCGGCGCCGGCACGCTCGGGCTGGCGCTTCGCCGCGGCCTGGGCATTCACCACATGCGGCGCCGGCACGCCATTGCCGCGCTTGGCCACCGGCGCCACTGCCGGCGGCCGGGCGGCCGGCTGGCGCGCCGTACGCGAACCGGTTTCGCGCACTGCAGGCGCGGCGCCCTCTTCCGACGGATGCCAGGCCGGCACCAGGTGGCGCTCACCATTCCCGATCAAATCGCCGCGGCCCATCTTGACCAGGGTCTCGCGCAGGATCGGCCAGTTTTCCGGGTGGTGCCAGCGCAGGAAGGCTTTATGCGCCTTGCGCATCTTGCCGCTGCGGGCGGTTTCCACCACTTCCGAATCTTCCGTCACTTTTTTCAGCGGATTCTTGCGGCTGTGGTACATGGTCGTCGCCATCGCCATCGGCGTCGGCGTGAAGGTCTGCACCTGGTCCAGCTTGAAGTTGTTCTTCTTCAGCCACAGCGCCAGGTTCAGCATGTCCTCGTCGGTCGAGCCCGGGTGGGCAGCGATGAAGTAGGGAATCAGATACTGCTTCTTGCCGGCCTCGATCGAATACTTCTCGAACATGCGCTTGAACTCGTCGTAGGCGCCAATCCCCGGCTTCATCATCTTCGACAGCGTGGCCTGCTCGGTGTGCTCGGGCGCGATCTTCAGCAGGCCGCCCACGTGGTGGGTCACCAGTTCCTTCACGTATTCCGGCGAGCGCACGGCCAGGTCGTAGCGCAGGCCCGAGCCGATCAGGATCTTCTTCACGCCCGGAATCGCACGCGCCTTGCGATACAGCGAGATCAGCTTGCTGTGGTCGGTGCCCAGGTTGCTGCAGATGGTCGGGTACACGCATGACAGGCGGCGGCAGGATTCCTCGATGCTCTTTTCCTTGCAGGCGAGGCGGTACATGTTCGCCGTCGGGCCGCCAAGGTCGGTAATCGTGCCGGAGAAGTTCTTGGTCGTGTCGCGGATCAGCTCGATCTCGCGCAGGATCGACGGCTCCGAGCGGCTTTGGATGATGCGGCCTTCGTGCTCGGTGATCGAGCAGAAGGTGCAGCCGCCGAAGCAGCCGCGCATGATGTTCACCGAATAACGGATCATTTCCCAGGCCGGGATATGGGCCTTGCCATAGCTCGGGTGCGGCGCGCGGGCGTACGGCAGGTCATACACGTTGTCCATCTCGTCCATGGCCAGCGGCAGCGGCGGCGCGTTCAGCCAGACGTCGCGGTCGCCATGGGCCTGCACCAGCGCGCGCGCATTGCCCGGGTTCGATTCGAGGTGGAACACGCGCGAGGCGTGGGCATACATCACCGGGTCTTCGCTGACGGTTTCAAAGCTCGGCAGGCGCACCACGGTCTTCAGCGCCTTTTCGCGCAGGGCGGCCTGGCGCTGTTCGCGCGTCATGATGATGACGGGTTTGACTTCCGGTTCCGGCGCGGCATTGTCGAGCGCGCAGGCTTTCGGGTCTTCCAGCGCCATCGCATACGGGTTCGGCTGCTTGTCGATACGGCCCGGCACGTCCACGCGGGTGGAATTGTGGGTCGACCATTCTTCGTCCGGCATCCAGCCTTGCGGCACCAGGAAGGCGGTACCGCGCAAATCGCGGATGCTCTTGATGCTCTCGCCCGCGGCCAGGCGGCGCGTGACGTCGACCAGCGCGCGCTCGGCGTTACCGAAGATCAGCAGATCGGCCTTCGATTCGAACAGCACCGAGCGGCGTACCTTGTCCGACCAGTAATCGTAGTGGGCGATACGGCGCAGCGAGGCCTCGATCGAGCCGACGATGACGGGCACGCCGGGATAGGCTTCGCGCACGCGCTGGGCGTAGACGGTGACGGCGCGGTCCGGGCGTTTATTTGGCTCGGCGTTCGGGGTGTACGCGTCGTCGGAACGGATTTTACGATCGGCCGTGTAGCGGTTGACCATCGAGTCCATATTGCCGGCGGTGATGCCCCAGTACAGGTTGGGCTTGCCCAGCGCGCGGAACGGGTCGACCGAGGTCCAGTCCGGCTGGCTGATGATGCCGACCTTGTAGCCCTGCGCTTCCAGCAGACGGCCGACCAGCGCCATGCCGAAGCTGGGGTGGTCGATGTAGGCGTCGCCGGTGACGAGGATGATGTCGCAGGAATCCCAGCCGAGCGCGTCCATTTCGGCGCGGGTCATCGGCAGGAAGGGCGCGGTAGCTGCGCGGCTGGAGCGCTTGGGCACGCTCGCGAAGAGATTGGCTGGGGAGTTCATTGGCCGGCATTGTACCGGAATTCCCCATCCAAGGCTGCTCACCGCCTGGAAAATTGCTTACATTTCAATGACTTGTGGCTGAGCAGCCTCTATTCTCGCCGCTTCAGATGCCCATGTTCGACAGGATGCTGCCGAGTTCGTTCAGCGTGGTGGCCACTTTCGGGTGGCGCGCGGTGAAGCGGGCGCTCAGTTCCTGGGTGCGCGAACCGAGGCCATAGGTGTTGGCGTCGAGGTCCTGGTCGGCGCGGCGCTCGAGCACTTGCTTGATGTCGCCGTCGAGCTGGCGCAGCAGCATCTGCAGTTCCTCGTCGACCTCGTCGGTCTCCGACAGGCTGCGGTGCAGGGTCTTCAGGCGTGTTTTCAGGTCTGGATCGCTCAGGTTCTCGTTCTGGTTCTCGTTCAGCATGGTGTTCTCGCTAGTTGGGGAAGCGGGTTTCGAGATACAGCTTCTCGACCTCTTCGCGCGCCCAGGGCGTGCGGCGCAAAAACTTCAGGCTCGACTTGATGCTCGGATCTTTTTGGAAACAGTTGATGTCGATCCGGCGGCCGAGTCCGTCCCAGCCATAGTGCTCGACCAGGCGGGTTAACAGCGATTCTAAAGTAATACCGTGCAGGGATTGAACACTCATCGCTTGGGGGGATTTTTCGTTGTGGGATCGGGGTGTTTATACACCGGATTCGGAGGGCGGTGGGGTGTGCGTGCGCACGAAAAAAAACGGTGGGCTCGAGAGCCCACCCTACATTGTCGCCGTAGGGTGGGCACTTGTGCCCACGCGGTGATCGCTACGGTGCGGTCAATCGCAACCGCACCGCTATCGATACATTACTCCCCCGTCAACCCACGACGCTCCAGCAACGGCTGCACCTGCGCATCGCGCCCGCTGAAATTGCGGTACATCTGCATCGCGTCCAGCGTGCCGCCGCGCGACAGCAGGGTCTTGCGGAAGTGGTCGCCGTTCTTGCGGGTCAGGCCGCCGTGTTCCTTGAACCAGTTGACGGTATCCGCGTCCAGCTTCTCGGCCCACAGGTAGCCATAATAGCCGGCCGAGTAACCACCCGAGAAGGTGTGCGAGAAGTAGGTCGTGCGGTAGCGCGGCGGCACCGGGGCGAAGTCGACGCCGGCCTTCTTCAGCGCTTCAGCCTCGAAGGCCAGCACGTCGGTCGGGATCTGCGACGGGGTCAGCTGGTGCCAGGCCTGGTCCAGCAGCGACGCGGCCAGGTACTCGGTGGTGCGGTAGCCCTCGTTGAACTGTTGCGAAGCCTGCACCTTGTCGAGCAGTTCCTTCGGCATCGGCGCACCGGTCTGATAGTGCCTGGCGTAATTGGAGAGAACCTCCGGATACGCCATCCACATCTCGTTCACCTGCGACGGGAACTCGACGTAGTCACGCGGCACGCGCGACAGGCGCGGGTATTTCACTTCCGAGAACATGCTGTGCAGCGCATGGCCGAACTCGTGGAAGGTGGTGCGCACTTCGTCGTAAGTCAGCAGGGTCGGTTCGCCGGCGGCCGGCTTGGCGATGTTCAGGTTGTTCGCGATGACCGGCTTCGTGCCCAGCAGCTTGGATTGGCCGACGTGGGCATTCGCCCAGGCGCCGCCGCGCTTGTTGGCGCGCGCGTACGGGTCGAAGGTGAAGATCGCCAGTTGCGAGCCGTCGGCGTCGAACACGTCGAAGGTGCGCACGTCTTCCACGTAGGTCGGCAGGTCCTTGCGTTCCTTGAAGGTCAGGCCGAACTCTTTATTAGCGGCGAAGAACACGCCATCCTGCAGCACGCGGTTCAGCTCGAAGTAAGGACGCAGCTGCGAAGCGTCGAAAGCGTAGCGCTGCTGGCGCACCTTGTCGCTGTAGAAGTTCCAGTCGTGGGCGGCGACCTTGAAGCCACCTTTTTCGGCGTCGATCACCTTCTGGATTTCCGCTGCTTCCTTCTTGGCGTTGTTCACCGCCGGCTTGGCGAATTCGGCCAGCAGGCTGTTGACGGCGCCGGTGGTCTTCGCGGTCTGGTCTTCCAGGTTGTAGGCGGCGAAGTTCGGGTAGCCCAGCAGCACGGCGCGTTCGGCGCGCAGCTTGGCAATCTTCAGCACCACGTCGCGGTTGTCGAACTCGCCGCCGTGCGAACCGCGGGCCAGCGATGCGGCCAGCAGCTTCTCGCGGGTGGCGCGGTTGGTCAGCACCGACAAACCAGCCTGCTGGGTGGTGTTCACGACCGGGATCACGAACTTGCCGTCCAGGCCGCGCTTTTTACCTTCGGCGGCGGCGGCGTCGATCTGCTTGTCGGTCATGCCGGACAGCTCTTCGCGGGTGTTCACGACCAGGGCCGAGGCGTTGGCTTCCTTCAGCACGTTCTGGGCGAACTGGGTCGACAGCGCGGCCAGCTCGGCGTTCATCGCCTTCAGCTTCTGCTTGTTCGCATCCGACAGTTGGGCGCCGGCGCGCACGAAGTCGGTATGGTAGCGCTCGAGCAGGTATTTCGACTCGGCGTCCAGGTTCAGCTTGTCGCGCTTGTCGTACAGTGCCTTGATGCGCGCGTACAGCTTCGGATTCAGGCGGATCGCGTCGCTGTGGGCAGCCTGTTTCGGCGCCAGTTCCTTGGCCAGGGCTTGCAGGGTGTCGTTGGTGTACGAACCTTGCAGGGTGCCGAAGGCCGAACCCACGCGGTCGAGCAGGCGGCCCGAACGCTCCATCGCGACGATGGTGTTGTCAAAGGTTGGCGCCGCCTTGTTGTTGGCGATCGCTTCCATCTCGGCCGCTTCCTGGCGCATGCCTTCGGCGAATGCCGGGGCGAAGTGCTCGTTCTTGATCTTGTCGAAGGGCGGGTACTGGTATTGCAGGGTGCTGAACTTGGCGAACGGGTTCGAGGCTTCCAGCATCGAGGCCGGTTGGGCATAGGCCAGGTTGGCAGCGGCGACGCTGGCGGCGATCAGCAGGAGTTGGGGACGGGTCATGGGGTCTCTGTTTCTATTGTGGTGCGGTGAAAATGGGGGGTGCGTAAAGGCGTCGTTCCGCGTGGGCACGGGGCGCCCACCCTACGTTAGATACGGCAACGATCATTGCTAATGTAGGGTGGGCGCTCCCGCGCCCACGCGTGACGGATGATCATTGTTGGCGGTGTTGACAACCACCGCCACCGATCACTGCGTCAAACCACGACGCTCCAGCAGCGGCTCGATGATCGGATCACGCCCGCGGAAATTGCGGAACAAATCCATCGCATCGGCCGTGCCGCCGCGCGACAGCAGGGTCTTGCGGAAGTGGTCGCCGTTCTTGCGCGACAGGCCGCCGTTCTCGGTGAACCACTGCACCGTGTCCGCGTCGAGCTTTTCGCTCCACAGGTAGGCGTAGTAGCCGGCCGAGTAGCCGCCGTTCATCGAGTGCGAGAAGTAGGTCGTGCGGTAGCGCGGCGGCACCGGGGCGAAGTCGACGCCCGCATCCTTCAATGCCTGGGCTTCGAACGCCAGCACGTCGGTCGGCACCTGGGCCGGGGTCAGCTGGTGCCAGCGCTGGTCGAGCAGCGACGCCGACAGGTACTCGGTGGTCACGAAGCCCATGTTGAACTTCTTCGAGGCGACGACTTTGTCCAGCAGGTCCTTCGGCATCGGCGCGCCGGTCTTGTGGTGCTTCGCGTAGTTGGCCAGCACTTCCGGCCAGGTGGCCCACATCTCGTTCACCTGCGACGGGTACTCGACGAAGTCGCGCGGCACGCTGGTGCCCGAGAAGTGCGGGTACTTCACGTCCGAGAACATGCCGTGCAGCGCGTGGCCGAACTCGTGGAAGGCGGTGCGCACTTCGTCGTAGGTGAGCAGGGTCGGCTCGCCGGCGGCCGGCTTCGGAATGTTCAGGTGGTTGCCGACCACCGGATGGCGGTCCAGCAGGTGCGACTGCGACACGTACTCGTTCATCCATGCGCCGCCCTGCTTGTTGGCGCGCGCGTACGGGTCGAAGATGAAGATCGCCAGCTGCTTGCCGTTGGCGTCGATCACGTCGAAGGTGCGCACGTCCGGGTCGTAGACCGGCAGGTCCTTGCGTTCCTTGAAGGTGATGCCGAATTCCTTGGTGGCGGCGAAGAAGACGCCGTTCACCAGCACGTTGTTCAGTTCAAAGTAAGGGCGCAGCTGGCTTTCGTCGAAGTTGTACTGGGCCGAGCGTACCTTGTCGGTGTAGAAGGCCCAGTCGTGGGCGGCGACCTGGAAGCCGCCCTTTTCGGCATCCACGATCTTCTGCATCGCGGCCGCTTCTTTCTTCGCATTGTTCACGGCCGGCTTGGCCAGTTCGGCCAGCAGTTTGTTCACGGCGGCCGGATTCTTCGCGGTTTCCAGTTCCTGCGAATAGGCGGCGTAGTTCGGGTAGCCGAGCAGCACGGCGCGTTCGGCGCGCAGCCTGGCCAATTTGAGCACCAGGTCGCGGCTGTCGAATTCGCCGCCGCGGCTGCCGCGGTTCATCGACGCCGCCTGCAGGCGCTCGCGCACCGCACGGTTGGTCAGGCTGGAGAGCGGCGGCTGGATCGTGGTGTTGACGATGGCGATGACGTACTTGCCCTCCATGCCGCGCTTCTTGGCTTCAGCGGCGGCGGCGGTGATTTCGGCGTCCGACAGGCCGGCCAGTTCTTCGCGGGTGTTGACCACCAGCGCCGAGGCATTCGCTTCCTTCAGCACGCGCTGCGAGAACTCCGATTGCAGCGAGGCGATCTGGCCGTTGTAGGCTTTCAGCTTTTCCTTGTCGGCGCTGGAGAGCTTGGCGCCGGCGCGCACGAATTCCTTGTAGTAGCGTTCCAGCAGATGCTTGGCTTCGGCGTCCAGGCCGAGCTGGTCGCGCTTGGCGTGCAGGGTCTCGACGCGCTTGAACAGGCTGGCGTTCAGGTAGATGGCGTCGCCATGGGCGGCCAGCTTCGGCGACATCTCGCTGTCGACGGCGTTCAGGCGGTCGTTCGTGTTGGCGGTCTGCAGGTTCGAGAAGGTGGCGGACACGCGCGACAGCATCTGGCCCGAGCGCTCCATCGCGACGATGGTGTTCTCGAACGTGGGCGCCGCCTTGTTGTTGGCGATGCTGGCCACTTCGCGCAGCTGCTCGCGCATGCCGGCTTCAAAGGCGGGCGCGAAGTGCTCGTCCTTGATCTTGTCGAAGGCCGGGTAGTTGAACGGCAGGGTGCTGGGCTTGGCGAAGGGATTCGATGCATCCAGGACTGTGCCGGAACCGGCGGGAGCGGCGAAAGCGGTGCCGGCGAATGCCAGGCTGGCCGCGATGATGAGCATGGTTGGGCGTTTCATTGTCTCTCTCACGAATTCGACTCGGGCTGCCCGCGGGATCGCCGCCGACAGGTGCGCCGGAGATCATAGCAGGCTTTATTGCCGTATCGTCACAGTGAAACAAACTGCTAACAAACCTGTACAGACGGGTGTACAGACGTGTAAGGACAGGCAAAAATGTGGGTGAGGAGCGGCGGCCGGGGGTAGGGTGGGCTCTCGAGCCCACGCGGTACGGCGCTTGCACGCCACGCGCCCGAGAACAAGCCATGTTGCCGAGATGTGCGGTATTAAATGGCCGTGCGGTACATTGCCGTACGACCGCGTGGGCTCGAGAGCCCACCCTACGAACTAGCGCGGCCTGGCCCACCCTGCGGCCGCAGGCAATCAATAATGCGGCGGACGCTCGTTGACCGGGTTCTGGCCGGCTTCCTGCAAATTGCGGATGTGATCGGCCAGCTTGGCGATCATGGCTTCGAGCTGGTCGATCTTGCGCGCCTGTTGATAGACGGTCTGGTTCAGCGTGTCGACCAGGTCTTCCTGCAGCGCCAGCTTGATTTCGATGTCGACAAAACGGTCTTCTTGGTCCACGGCGGGTCCTGTATTCAGCAATTTAAAGAGCGGCATTATGCCGGGTATCGTCTACCGTACGGTGGGCACCCCGTGCCCACCGTACGGGTTACGCCCACGGGCGATTCGAACAGCCGGCACTACGCCGGCGTGCCCGGCGCGTCCGGCTTCGGCGTCGCCAGCAAGGCCTTCAAACTCGCCAGGCGGTCCTTCGGGCTGATGATCTCGCTTTCCTTCGGCGGCGCATCGCCTTCGTCCAGCGCCATCTCCTTGATGAAGCGCGACGGGTCGCAGTGCACCAGCTCGCCCGCGCGCTTGCGCTTCTTGCACCAGGTAACGTGCAGCGTGCGCTGGGCGCGCGTGATCCCCACGTACATCAGGCGCCGCTCTTCCTGGATGCGCGCGGCGATCTTCTCGATCGGGTCGTCCGGGTCGCCCTTGTGCGGCAGGATGCCCTCTTCCACGCCGACCAGGAACACGTGCGGATACTCCAGCCCTTTCGAGGCGTGCAGGGTCGACATGCGCACCGCGTCCGGCGTTTCGTCCTGGCCCTCGAGCATGGACATCAGCGCCACCATCTGCGTCAGCTCGAGCAGGTTCTTTTCCTCGCCATCGCGCTCGCGCCCGCCGCGGCCCCGTTCCTTGAGCCAGTTGGTGAACTCCATCACGTTCTGCCACTTGCTCTGCGCCGCACGGTCGTCGAAGCTTTCGTACAGGTAGTGCTCGTAGTTCATCTCCTTCATCATGTCGTCGAGCACCTCGGCGGCATGGTCGCCGCTGCCCGAGGGGCCAGGGCGGGTGGCGCGGTCTTCCAGGTCGTCGATGAAGCGGCAGAAGTCGCGCAGCGGGTGCAGCTGGCGGTCTTGCAGGCGCGCCTCGATGCCGCCCTTGCTGGCCGCCTCGAACAGCGAGCAGTTCCACTGCTTCGACACTTCGCCCAGCACTTCCAGCGTCGCCATGCCGACCCCGCGCTTGGGCGTGGTCACCGCGCGGATGAAGGCCGGGTCGTCGTCCTGGTTCGCGATCAGGCGCAGGTAGGCGATGATGTCCTTGATCTCGGCCTTATCGAAGAAGCTCTGGCCACCGGACATGGTGTACGGGATGCGCTCCTTGCGCAGCGCCTGCTCCATCACGCGCGCCTGGTGATTCCCGCGGTACAAAATCGCGTAATCCGACCACTTGTTCTTGCGCTGGAAGTGGTCGGACGAAATCATGATCGTCACCTGGTCCGCTTCCTGCTCGTCGTTCTGCATGCCCAGCACCTTGATCGGCTCGCCCAGGCCGTGCTCGGACCAGAGCGACTTCTCGAAGATCTTCGGGTTGTTGCCGATGACGGCGTTCGCCGCCTGCAGGATGCGCGTGGTGGAACGGTAATTCTGTTCGAGTTTAATCACGCGCAGGTCGGGGAAGTCGACCTGCAGCGTCTTCAGGTTTTCCACCGAGGCGCCGCGCCAGGCGTAGATCGCCTGGTCGTCGTCGCCCACGGCGGTGAACATCGGCTTCTTGCCAATGCCCGTCACCAGCAGTTTCACCAGCTCGTACTGGCAGGTATTCGTGTCCTGGTACTCGTCCATCAGCAGGTAGCGCAGGCGGCGCTGCCAGCGGTCGCGGATCGGGTCGTTGTTGCGGAACAGCTCCACCGGCAGGCGGATCAGATCGTCGAAGTCGACCGCCTGGTAGGCCTGCAGCGTGGCCACGTAGCTGCGGTAGACACGCCCGGCCTGGGCTTCGTCCTCGTCTTTCGCCCCCTTGATGGCGTCTTCCGGGTCGACCAGGCCGTTCTTCCACAGCGAAATCGCGTTCTGGATGCGGCGGATTTCCTGCTTGTCGGTGGTGAGCCCGAGGTCGGAGACGATGGTGTAGCAATCGTCGCTGTCCATGATGGAAAACTTGTCCTTCAGGCCGACGCCGGCCGCTTCCTGGCGCAGGATTTTCACGCCCAGCGAGTGGAAGGTGGAGACGGTCAGCTGCTTGGCCTGCTTCGGCTGCTTGAGCAGCTTGGCAATCCGCTCCTGCATTTCGAGCGCGGCCTTGTTGGTGAAGGTCAGCGCCGCGATCGTGCGCGGATCGTAGCCGCAATGCTCGATCATGTAGGCGATCTTCTGGGTGATCACCCGCGTCTTGCCCGAGCCGGCGCCGGCCAGCACCAGGCAGGGGCCGTCGAGATAGAGCACCGCTTCGCTTTGCGGCCCGTTCAGGCCGAACTGTGGTGCATTGGACATGGAAATAATTTGCGGGGGAACAGCCGGGTATTGTAGCGAAGCCGGCGCGGCTGTGCGCGCTGATGCTGCTTTCCGACACCTTCGCCGGTGGTCTCTGGTCGATCCGCCAATCTTGCTGTGTGGATTTGCAACGCCGCTGCTCCGCGCCGGCTGCGCAGGTTGAATTCCGGCGCATCGGCGGCATATGGTCTGCTTCCAGTGCGATCGGTTACCATCGCCCTCTTTGCGCCCCGCGCCTGCCTTCGAGTCCGAGACCCATGAAATTTGAACACCTGATCGAAATTAACGACCTGCTCAATCCGCTGAGCGACACGATCACCCGCGAACAACTGTGGCGTGGCCTGGTGATTCGCGCCGAGTCGCCGAAACTGTTCGTGCCGCACCTGGACGAATGCGAGATCGGCGAGCGCGAGAGCGGCAGCTTCAAGCGCCGCCTGCGCTACGGCGACCTGGTGGTGCACGACACCGTGGTGCTGACCCCATTGCAGGAAGTGCGCTACGAGGTGCCGGCCCAGGGCGAGATCCAGGCCTCGACGCTGACCATGCGCATCGAAACGCCCGCCGAAGCGCGCCTGTACGTGCGCTTCTCCTACGACGACGGCACCGGCGAGCACACCGATCCGGCCAACAAGATGTATGACGATTTCAAGAAATCGGCTTACCAGGAAGCGGACATCGACACGGTACGCATCCTGCGCCAGCTGGCGGCCGAGGGCAAGCTGGATGCGAGTTATTTGAACTGAGATGATGTCGCCGCAAGACGGCGGCACATCCCGTACGGTGGGCACTCCGTGCCCACGCGGAACGTCGCGTTGCGTTAGCATCTGTGGTGGTCGATACCTCTGCATATCGCTGACGCGTCTCAATGATCAATCGAGACGCGTCTCGTGCGATGGTGAGCGTGCCCTACAATCCGCGCCACCATGTCCCGCTACCGCCGCGCCCGTGATGGCCAAACCTACTTCTTCACACTGGTGTCGTATTGGCGCCGGCCGATTCTCTGCACGGTACCCATCCGCAACGCACTACGCTCGGCCCTGATCGAGGTCCGCCAGCGCCGTCCCTTTGATATCGATGCTTGGGTGCTGATGCCGGATCATTTGCACACCATCTGGACCTTGCCGGCGGATGATGCCGATTATTCGACCCGCTGGGCGCTAATCAAGCGGCTCGTTTCGCGCTCCTGCGCAGATCAATTCGGGAATGGACGGCAACCATCGGTGTCACGCATCAAGCATCGCGATGCGAGCATCTGGCATCGGCGTTTTCATGAGCACAAGATTCGCGATGAATCGGATTTTGAAAAGCACATGGATTATTTGCATTTCAATCCGGTAAAGCATGGGCATGCCGGGAACGTGGCGGCGTGGCCGTTTTCGACGTTTCATCGGTATGTGCGGGAAGGCGTGTATCCGGTGGATTGGGGTGGGACCGTGCATGCGTCCCGGGTTGAATGGGATTAGTTCCTGTACGTGGCCGGGGTTGGGGCCGCGGAGCGGAATGTTGCGGCAGCGGGTCAACAGGATGGGCACGTAACCGCGTGGGCACGGAGTGCCCACCGTACGGTTCATGCCGCCGACATTGCTACGTCCCTGGCTCCGAATCCGCCGGGTCGGTGTGATTCACTCCCTTCGCCAGGTTGGCGGCCAGGTCGCGCAGCGCGGTACGCACGCCCTCCTCGATCACCGGATGGTAGAAGGGCATCTCCAGCATCTGCGGCACGGTCAGGCGCGCCTGCACGGCCCAGGCCAGCAGGTGGCTGATGTTCTCGCCGCGCGGCGCGATCATCTCGGCGCCGAGGAAGCGGCAGGTGCCGTATTCGGCATATACGCGCAGCATCCCCTTGTTCTGCAACATGACCCGGCTGCGGCCCTGGTTCTCGAACGACACCTGGCCAATGGCGAACTTCGGCCGGCCGCCTTCGCATAGCGCCTTGTAGCTCTTGCCGCAGGTGGCGATGTTCGGTTCCGTGAAGGCGATCGCCAGTGGCGTGCGGCGCAGGCCGGGGCGGATGTCGGGGAAGCGGCCCGCGTTCTCGCCGGCGATCTTGCCGTGGTCGGCCGCTTCAGCCAGCAGTGGCAGCTCGTTGTTGGCGTCGCCGGCGATGAAGATGTGGCTGTTCCCGCATTGCATGGTGCGGCTGTCGAACACGGGGATGCCGTTCGCCTGCAATTCCAGCCCGGTGGTCTCCAGGCCCATGCCGTGCACGTTCGGCGTGCGACCGGCAGCCATCAGCACATACTGGAAGCGTTCACTGGTTTCCTTGCCGAGCGCGTCGCGCGTGGTGAGCAGGACTTCATCGCCCAGCTGCTCTGCGCGCACGACTTCGGTCTGGAAGCGCAGGTCGAGTTCCTGCGCCAGGGTGCGCGTGGCCGAGCGCAGCACTTCCGGGTCGCTGAGGTGGGCGACGCTGCCGCCACGCGCAAACAGGCTGACCCGCACGCCAAGGCGCGTCAGGGCCTGGCCCAGTTCCAGGCCGATCACGCCGGTGCCGATCACGGCCACCGAGCCTGGCAGATCGTCCCAGTAAAACACATCGTCGCTGGTGACGATGCCGGGGCCGACCTGCTTCAGTTGCGGCAGCACGGTCGGCGTCGAGCCGGTGGCGATCACAAACGTCTTGGCCTCGATCTCGGTATGCTCGTCGACCTGCAAGGTGTGCGGGCCGGTGAAGCGTGCCCGCCCCTGGAGTTTGTCGGCCGCCGGAAAACCCTCGACGCTTTCGAGCACGAAGCCGACGAAGCGGTCGCGCTCGCGGCGCACGCGTTCCATCACGGCGCGCCCGTCGATGCGCTTGCCCTCGGGGTGCACGCCGAAGCCCGGCGCCAGGTCCAGCATGTGCGATGCATCGGCGGCGGCGATCAGGAGTTTGCTCGGCATGCAGCCGACGCGCGCGCAGGTGGTGCCGTAAGGGCCGCTTTCGATGGCGACCACGCGCGCCCCTTCGGCACGGGCGGCGCGGTAGGCCGACATGCCGGCGGTGCCGGTGCCGATGATGGCCACGTCCAAATTCATTTTGTTCATTATTGTCCTCGTCGTTCTGGCCCCGTGAGCTTACGCTTTTTTTGCGGGACGGGCAGCGAGCCTGGCCCTCAGATATCGAGCGGATCGACCTCGAGCGACCAGCGCACGCGCGACTTCAGCGCCCGCAGCAAACCCACCCACTCCTTCAAAAAGGCCTGCAACGCCGGACGCGAACTCGACTCGACCAGCAACTGGGCGCGGTCGACGTTGTACACGCGGGTCATGGTCATCGGGATCGGATCGTTCAGCGTGATCGCGTCGCTCGGCAGGATGTCGCGCGCTTCTTCGAGGAAGGCGATCGCGGTGGCCAGTTCCGGCGCCTCGGCGCGCAGCAGCGCCTGGTACATATAGGGCGGCAGCGCAGCCTGGCGGCGTTCTTCCAGCAGGCTGCCGGCATAGCGGTCGTAGTCGTGCTTCACCACCGCCGCGTACAGCGGATGCTGGGCATAGCGGGTCTGGATCAGCACTTCCGAGGCCAGCCCGGCGCGTCCGGCCCGGCCCGCCACCTGCATCAGCTGGGCGAACAGGCGTTCGCTGGCGCGGTAGTCCTGCGAGAACAGCGCCGTGTCCGGGTTCAGGATGCCGACCAGGGTCAGCTTCTTGAAATCGTGGCCCTTGGCGACCATCTGGGTGCCGATCAGGATGTCCACCTCGCCGCGGTGCACGGTGTCGAAGGCTTCCTGGGCGCTGCCCTTCTTGCGCGTGGAATCGGCATCGATGCGCAGGATGCGCGCTTCCGGGAACATCGCCGCCAGCCCTTCCTCGAAACGTTGGGTGCCGCGTCCCAAAGGCTGCAAATCGACGTTGCCGCAGGTCGGGCAGTGGCGCGGGATGCGCAGCTCCAGGCTGCAGTGGTGGCAGCGCAGGCGGTGCTCGGGCTTGTGCAGCACCATGAACGAGGTGCAGCGCGTGCAGTTGCTGATCCAGCCGCAGGATTCGCAGGTAATCACCGGCGCATAGCCGCGCCGGTTGAGGAACAGCAGCGACTGTTCGCCGCGTTCCAGCCTTTTGCGCAGCGCAGCCAGCAGGCCGGAAGTCAGGCCTTCCTTCGGCTTGTCGCGTTCCATGTCGAGCAGGCGCACGGTGGGCAGCACGGCGTCGCGCACGGCGCGTTCGCGCAGTTCGAGCTTGCGGTAGCGGCCCGTCTGCGCGTGGTGCCAGCTTTCCAGCGAGGGCGTGGCCGAACCCAGCACGATGGGAATGCGCAGCTGGTGCGCGCGCCACACGGCCAGGTCGCGCGCCGAATAGCGCAGGCCTTCCTGCTGCTTGTACGAGGGGTCGTGCTCTTCGTCGATGACGATCAGTTTCAGGTGCGGCAGCGAGGCCAGGATCGCCAGCCGCGTGCCCAGCACGATGCGCGCCTGGCCGCCATGCGCAGCCAGCCAGTGCAGCATGCGCTCGCCTTCCGACAAACTGCTGTGCAGGGTGGCCAGGGCCAGGCCCGGGAAGCGCGCGCGGATGTTCCCTTCGAGTTGCGGCGTCAGGTTGATCTCCGGGACCAGGATCAGGATCTGCGCCTGCGGGTCGCGCGCCAGCACCTGGGCGCAGGCCTGCAAATACACCTCGGTCTTGCCGCTGCCGGTGACGCCGTACAGCAGCAGCGGCTTGAAGCCGATCGCGCCGCCGATGGCATCGGCCGCTTCGCGCTGCTGCGGGTTCAGGGGCGGCATGCCGGATGGCGTGGCATCGGTCGCGGCATCGAGCTTGGCCAGCTTTTTCAATGCGCGCTCGAGCGACACGGTTTTCGGGATGCGCAGGTTCTTCGGCAGGCCCGGCAAGGCCACCTCGCCCAGCGGACGCTGGTAGTAATCGGCCGCGAAACCGGCCAGCGCCAGCCACTCTTTCGACAACGGCGCGAGCTGGCTGCGCACCGCCAGCGCATCCTTCAGCTTCTCGGGCGGGACATCGGTCTCGTGCTTGATTGCGACGATCAATCCCATCACTTCGCGCCGCCCGAAGCTCACCAGCGCCAGCTGGCCGACCAGCGGCAAGGCGCCTTCCTCGTGCGGCCAGCCGTAGTCGAACACGCTGTTCAGCGGCGTGTCGAGTGCGATTTCTAGGATGCAATGCGGCAAATTTATCCTCGGGGGTACAGGCTGTGGAAAACTTTGTGGAGAAAGGAAGGCTTGACCGGTGGAGAAGTTTACGTTAAGTCAAACGATTCGTGGATGCGCGGAAATACAAGAAAAATAAGGCCTGCATATTCAACTACTTACGTTAGCCAAAGTAGTCCACAGAAACTTGATTCCCGCTTTGCAATGATTGTGTATAACCTTGATTTCCGTGCTAAGGCATGCAACAAAGTAATGAAGATTTAAACAATAATCTACGAAGCTTTGTCTAAGTATCGGTAAACACGGGATTTTTTATGGCCGAGCTAAACGCGCTGTTGATAACTTTGTGAACAAGGGAGTGAAAAGCATTGATTTCGCTGGGAAAACTCGCTTTCGCACTAGCAAGCCAATAAATTAAACGCAGAAAAACTCTTTATATTCAATAGCTTGCCGCATACGATCCAGCTAGCCAATTGTCCACAGCCACTAGACTTGCATTTTTGAAACTTGTGAACAAGTGTGATTTTGCTGCGCCGCCGCGTGGAATTCCTGAGCCAAAGGGGCTCAAGGACGGACGAACACACAATCCACCCGGCGCCTGGGTCAGCCCGCGCGCTGGCGGCGGCTGAAGCTGTGCACAGCTTCCACCATGGCGCTCACCGATTCCGGCGGCGTGAACTGCGAAATGCCGTGGCCAAGGTTGAACACGTGGCCCGAGCCGGCCGACGGCGCACCGTAGGCGGTGAGCGAGCGTTCGACTTCGGCGCGGATCTGATCCGGCGCGGCAAACAAAATCGCCGGATCGAGGTTGCCCTGCAGGGCCACGCGGTCGCCGACCAGGGCGCGTGCGCGGCCCAGGTTCACGGTCCAGTCCAGGCCCAGCGCGTCGGCGCCGATGCCGGCCATTTCATCGAGCCAGATGCCGCCGCCCTTGGTGAAGACGATGGCCGGAATGCGCACGCCATCCTTTTCGCGCTGCAGCTGGCCCAGCACCTGGCGCATGTAGTTCAGCGAGAATTCCTGGTAGGCGCCGTCGGCCAGCGCACCGCCCCAGGAATCGAAGATCATCACGGCCTGGGCGCCGGCATCGATCTGGGCGTTCAGGTACTGCGCGACGGCGGTGGCGTTGATTTCCAGGATGCGGTGCATCAGGTCCGGACGCGCGTACAGCATCTTTTTGATGGTATGGAATTCGCGCGAGCCCTGGCCTTCGACCATGTAGCAAGCCAGCGTCCACGGGCTGCCCGAGAAGCCGATCAGCGGCACGCGGCCATCGAGCGCCAGGCGGATCGAGGTGACGGCCTTGAACACGTAGTCGAGCGATTCCATGTCGGGCACGCGCAGGGCCAGCACATCGGCTTCGGTGCGCAGCGGGCGCTCGAACTTCGGGCCTTCGCCATCGGCGAAGTACAGGCCCAGGCCCATGGCGTCGGGCACGGTGAGGATGTCCGAGAACAGGATCGAGGCGTCCAGCGGATAGCGGTCGATCGGCTGCAGCGTGACTTCAGTGGCGTAGTCCGGGTTCTTTGCCAGACCCAGGAACGATCCGGCGCGCGCGCGGGTGGCGCGGTATTCCGGCAAGTAGCGCCCCGCCTGGCGCATCAGCCAGACAGGCGTGTACTCGGTCGGCTGGCGCAGCAGCGCGCGCAGGAAGGTATCGTTCTTGAGCGGGGCAAATTGTGGCATGGCTGACAATAAAAGCGTCGGGAAGAGGGTTATTATCGCATTCTTGCGGGGGTCTTGGCATCCGGCTGGGTGGGGATTGGTAGGGCTTGCCGGGTTGGTAGGGTGGGCCGGGCCGCGCAGGCTCTCGAGCCCACGCGGTACGCCGCTCGGCGAGTCGAAACACCATCGCGAGTTTGCACATGTCGAATCCGCGTGGGCACAAGTGCCCACCCTACTCCTATAATGCTGTTCTCATTCAAACCGAGACCATCGCCATGACCGACTCGACCCGCCCACAGGCCGCGCCCTGCGGCACCTGGACTTCCCCGATCAGCGCCGCCGTGGTGGCCGCCGGCGCCATGCCGCTGTCCCAGCTCGCGCTCGACGGCCAGGACGTGCTGTGGCTGGCCGGCCGTGCCAGCGAAGCCGGCCGCACCACCCTGCTGCGCCAGCGTGCCGGCCAAGCCGCCGAGCTGACCCCGGCCCCGTTCAACGTACGCACCCGCGTGCACGAATACGGCGGCGGCGCCTATGCGGTCGACAAGGGCACGGTCTGGTTCTCGCACCACGCCGACAACAAGCTGTACCGCGTGGAAGATGGTGGCGAACCGGTGCTGATGACGAAGGAAGAAGCCGTGCGCTATGCCGACTTCGTGCCGG
The DNA here is from genome assembly GCF_030711405.1 of Massilia brevitalea. Classification (GTDB taxonomy): domain Bacteria; phylum Pseudomonadota; class Gammaproteobacteria; order Burkholderiales; family Burkholderiaceae_D; genus Telluria; species Telluria brevitalea. The sequence goes on along the minus strand of NZ_JAULSI010000009.1, from coordinate 34,711 downwards.
ACCGCGCGCGCAATCGCCTGGTCGCCGTGCGCGAAGACCACCTGGCCGGCGAAGCCTACCCGGTGAACACGGTCTGCGCGGTCGGCTTCGACGGCAGTGAAACCATCCTCGTCGACGGCAACGATTTCTACGCGGCGCCACGCCTGTCCCCCGATGGCAAGCAGCTGGCCTGGCTGTGCTGGGACCACCCGCGCATGCCCTGGCAGGGCACCGAGCTGTGGGTGGCCGACGTCGGGGACGACGGCAAGCTGGTCGACGGCCGCCTGGTGGCGGGCGGCATGGATGAATCGATCTGCCAGCCCGAATGGTCGCCGGAAGGCCTGCTGCACTTCGTGTCCGACCGCAGCGGCTGGTGGAATCTGTACCGCTTCGAGCATGGCGTGGTGCACGCACTGTGCCCGCGCGAAGCGGAGTTCGGCGGCCCGCACTGGAGCTTCGGCGGTTCGATGTACGGCTTCCGTTCGGAAAACGAGATCGTTTGCACCTATATCGAGGACGGCGTCAGCCGCCTGGCCAGCCTGTCCACGCGCGGCTGCACGCTCACGACTATCGACACGCCCTACCAGGAAATCCGCGAACTGCGCGTGACGCCGCAAGCAGTCGCCGTGCTGGCCGGCTCGCCGACCATCGCCCTGGAACTGGCCCTGATCGACCCGGCCACCGGCGCGCGCGAGGTACTGGCGCGCTCGATCGACGCCCTGCCCGACACCGGCTACCTGTCCGTCCCGCGCAGCATTCGCTATCCGAGCGCGAATGGCCGCAGCGCCTATGCCTTCCACTACGCGCCCACCAACAAGGACTACGCGCCACTGGACGGCGAACAGCCGCCGCTGATCGTGATCGGCCACGGCGGCCCGACCGGCATGGCCACCAGCACCCTCAAGTTGGCCACCCAGTTCTGGACCAGCCGCGGCTTCGCCGTGCTCGACGTGAACTACGGCGGCAGCAGCGGCTTCGGGCGCAGCTACCGCGATCTGCTGAAAGGCCAGTGGGGCGTGATCGACGTCGAGGATTGCGTGGCCGGCGCGCGCTACCTGGCCGAACAAGGCCTGGCTGACCCAGAACGCCTGCTGATCCGCGGCAGCAGCGCCGGCGGCCTGACGACCTTGTCGGCCCTGGCCTTTCACGACGTCTTCAAGGCCGGCGCCAGCTACTACGGCGTGTCCGACCTGGCCGGCCTGGATGCCGACTCGCACAAGTTCGAGTCGCACTACAACGAATACCTGATCGCGCCGAAAGCGCAGGCCGACGCCGTGTATCGCCAGCGCTCGCCGATCCACAACACCGCGTCGCTCAAGCGCCCGATGATCTTCTTCCAGGGCCTGGACGACAAGGTGGTGCCGCCGCAGCAGTCTGAATCGATGGTCGAAGCGCTGCGCGCCAGCCGCGTACCGGTGGCCTACATCACGCTCGAAGGCGAAGGCCACGGCTTCCGCAAGGCCGACAGCGTGGTGAAAACGCTGGAAGCGGAACTGGTGTTCTACCTGCGCGTGTTCGGCATGCCGGTCCCAGGCGGGCTGCCCCAGGTCGAGATCGAGAACCTGGCTGCATGACATCGAACGACCCACGCCAGGCCATCCCCGGAATCGCCGACGAATTCAAACGCCCTCTCGGCCTGCTCGCGCTGGCGGGTGAGCCGATGGGCCGAAAGCGCATCTTCGACTGCCTGAAGCTGCTTTACAAAGGCAACGGCTTTACCGAGAGCGCCTCGAACGCCGACCTGACCGCCCTGCGCGAGCATGGCTTCATCCAGGAAGTCACGGGCCGCGGCTTCATCATCGCGCCCGAGGCCTCCTGGCCGGCCCTGAAGGCGGTGCTCGACAACGGCGAACTCCAGGAACTGGCGGCGTGCTACATGCACGACATGCCGATCCGGATGGACTGGCAGGGCCGGCCGGTGCTGCGCAGTTACCGCCAGGGTGTGGCGCTGCTGCGCCTGGCCCTCATCACCGGCAAGGACCAGGCGTATATCGCGCCGGCGCTGGCGGCCTGCCTGGCCTGCCACGAAGCCGCCTACTCGCCACCCTACGTCGACATTTGCGCACGGCCTTTCGAACCGGAGCTGCTCGACCACATCCACCCGCATGTGCGCGAAGGCGTGCTGGCGGTGCTGATCCACCACGCCCAGCGCGAGCCGGAGGTGGCGGCGGACATCCGCGCCTACACCGAGCGCCAGGTGGCGCGGGGCGGCGCCTCGATGGACCTGCGCGTGGCGCTGGCCGAGCACCTGATCCTGTGCGGCCGCCTGGACGACGCCGGCGCGCTGCTGACGGAGCTGGACGATTCCACCGCCCTGTTCTACCGCAGCGTCATCCTGCTGCTGCGCGACGGGCCCGACGAAGCCCTGACGGGCTTCGACGCCGCCCTGAAGCTGCTGCGCCGCGAAACCGGCAGGCGCAAGGCGGTCTTCCCCGGCATCGGCGGCTATTTGTACGTGACCGCCATGCTGCGCCGCGACGACGCCAAGCTGCATAAAGCCCTCGACAGTTACCTCGACAGCGCCACACGCGCCGTGCAAAGCTTTGATACCGCCGTCTACCAGCAACTGAGCATGCTGCGCCAGATCCGCGGCGGCACGGTCGACGCCAACGTGCTGCCGTCGCGGAACTGGGAAACCGCGCTGCAGCCGGTACTGTTCCGCGCGCTCATGCACTGGTGGCTGGGCATGCCGCAGCTCTCTGGCCGCAGCGAGCTACTGGAAGAAACCCTGGCGCTGTCGGAAGCGGCCGGCTTCGACCTCATCTCCGCCCAGCTGGCCGGCGTGCTCGGGCAGATGGGCAGCATCGCGCACGAGGCGCGCGCCATCGCCCTGCGCCGGCAGCACCGCCTCACCGACATGACGCTCTGGTTCGAGCGCGAGCAGGCCTGGGAGCGCCAGCTGAACGCGCTGATCAATTTGCAGCCGGCCGTGAATGTCGAGGTGGTGAAGGAATCGCGCCTGGTCTGGCTGCTGCGCTACGACGCCCAGTACGGCGTGCAGGAAGTCGAGCCGCGCGAACAGAAGCGCGATGCGCAAGGCGCCTGGAGCCGCGGCCGCCCGATGGGCCTGAAGCGCCTGCTCGAAGAAGCCGCCGCGCTCGACTTCGTCAGTGCTCAAGACCTGCAGGTGGTGGCCAGCATCGGCGCCCAGCGCCAGCAATACGGCAGCAACCTGCGCTACGAATTCGACCTCGACAAGGCGGTGGCCGCACTGATCGGCCACCCGCTGCTGTTCTGGATGGAGACGCCGGGCACGCGCGTGGAGCTGCTGCCGGGCGAACCCGAGCTGCTCGTAAAGGCCGACCGCGACAACGTGACCATTTCCCTGCGCCCGCCGCTGCACCGCGACACCGGCGACGTGGTCGTCACGCGCGAATCGCCGACGCGCCTGCGCGTGGTGCGCGTGCGCGAGGAACACCGCCGCATCGGCGCCATCGTTGGCGAAGCGCTGGTGGTGCCGCTGGAGGCCGAAGTGCGCGTACTGCAGGCGATCGGCGCGATTTCCTCGATCGTCACGGTGCAGTCGGACATCGGCGCCAGCTCGGCGGACATCGAACGCATCGCCGCCGACCCGCGCCTGCATGTGCACCTGCTGCCGTATGGCCAGGGCCTGCGCATCCGCATCCTGGTGCGCCCGCTGGCCGACACTGGCGCCTATTACGCACCGGGCAGCGGCGCCGAGCGCGTGATCGCCGACGTGAATGGCGTGCGCACCGAAGCCAAACGCGACCTGAACGCCGAGCGCGAAAGCCAGCGCCAGCTGCTGGCGGATTGCCGCGCGCTTGAAGGCGCCGAAGAAGAACACGGCGAATGGCTGCTCGGCCAGCCTTTCGCCAGCCTGGAACTGGTGAGCGAGCTGCAGGAGCTCGATGCGGCGCGCGTAGTCATCGCCTGGCCCGAAGGCGAGCCTTTCCGCGTCAGTAAAAAAATATCGTCCAAATCCGTGCGCCTGAACATCAAGCGCGACAAGGACTGGTTTGCGGCGAATGGCGAAGTGGTGGTCGACGAAAACCGGGTAATGGACCTGGTGTCGCTGCTGGAAAAGATGCGCGGCAGCGAAGGCCGTTTCATCGCCCTGGGCGACAACCAGTTCCTGGCGCTGACCAACGAGCTGCACCGCAGGCTGACCGACCTCGCCGCCTATACGGATGCGAACGGCGACGCGCTGCGCGTGCATCCGCTGGCCAGCTTCGCACTGGAAGAACTGGCGATGGATGCAGGCGGTGTCGACGCCGACACCGCCTGGCGCAAGCACCTCAAGAAGATGGCGGACAACGCCGTCTACGAACCGCAGCTGCCGTCCACCCTGCAGGCCGAGCTGCGCGACTACCAGCGCGAAGGTTTCGAGTGGCTGGCGCGCCTCGCGCACTGGGGCGTAGGCGCCTGCCTGGCCGACGACATGGGCCTCGGCAAAACCCTGCAGGCGCTGGCGCTGATCCTGCTGCGCGCGCCGAACGGCCCGACCCTGGTGGTGGCGCCGACCTCGGTCTGCACCAACTGGATCGCCGAAGCGGCGCGCTTTGCGCCGACGCTGAACATCAAGCTCTTTGGTCCTGGCGAGCGCGCCGGGATGATCGAGAACGCCGGCGCCTTTGACGTGATCGTCGCCAGCTACGGCCTGCTGCAGCTGGAAGCGCCGCTGTTCACCAAAAAGCAGTGGCACACCATCGTGCTCGACGAAGCGCAGGCCTTCAAGAACGCGGCCACGCGCCGCTCGCAGGCGGTGATGGCCCTGCGTGGCGACTTCCGCATGATCGCCACCGGCACGCCGCTGGAAAACCACCTGGGCGAACTCTGGAACCTGTTCAGGTTCATCAACCCGGGGCTGCTGGGGACTGCCGACCAGTTCCAGCTGCGCTTTGCCGGCCCCATCGAAAAGGCCCAGGACAAGCGCGCCGAAGCGGGCGCGCGCACGCGCCTGCGGCGCCTGACGCAACCCTTCATCCTGCGCCGCACCAAGAGCCAGGTGCTGACCGAACTGCCGCCGCGCACCGAGATCGTGATCCCGGTCGAATTGACGGCTGAAGAAACCGCGTTCTACGAATCGCTGCGGCGCGAAGCGCTGGACAAGCTGTCTGCACTCGAAGCACCGGAAAGCCAGAAGTCGATTGCGATCCTGGCCGAGATGATGCGGCTGCGCCGTGCGGTCTGCAACCCGGAACTGGTGGCGCCGGGGCTCGGCATCCCGAGCAGCAAGCTGACTACCTTTGCGCACCTGATCGACGACCTGCTGGAAAACCGCCACAAGGTGCTGGTGTTCAGCCAGTTCGTCGACCACCTGACGCTGATCCGCAAGCTGCTCGACGAACGCGGCATCGCCTACCAGTACCTGGACGGCTCGACGCCGATGCAGGAGCGGAAGAAACGCGTCGACGCCTTCCAGGCCGGTGAGGGAGATCTCTTCCTCATCAGCCTGAAGGCGGGCGGCGTCGGCATCAACCTGACGGCGGCCGACTACGTGATCCACATGGACCCGTGGTGGAACCCGGCGGTGGAAGACCAGGCCTCGGACCGCGCGCACCGCATGGGCCAGCTGCGGCCGGTGACCATCTACCGCCTGGTGGCGCGCCACACCATCGAGGAAGGCATCGTCGAACTGCACGGCCACAAGCGCGACCTGGCCGACAGCCTGCTCGAAGGCGGCGACATGGCGGCGCGCATGTCGCCGGGCGACATGCTGGCGATGCTGCAGCAGGGGCTGGCGCGCTGAGCGCATCCATGTGATGATTGCCCCTTTTGCAAGCGCAGCCGCATGCGAAAGATGACCGGCGCAGGCTGGCGCAAAACGTGACGTAATGTTTCAACCGCCCGCAAGCAGCCTGAATGGTGCTACGCTGGCGCGCTGGCCTGCGTTCTCGTTGCGTCCAGCGCCCCGATTCATACTCCACAGGGCCGATTACGATGATGAAAACGAAACTCGCGCTGGCAGTCATGCTTGCCAGCCTCGCGCTGGCGCCCGCCAGCGCCAAGCAGACCAAGAGCGCCAAGCCGAAGGCGACGAAAGTAGTCAAATCCAAAGCGTCTTCCAAGGCCAAGGCGCCCGCCGCCAAGGGCAAGTCGAAGGGCAAGGCTGTCGCAGCCGCAACCGCAGCAGCGGCAACCGCGACCACTGCCGTGGCAGCCAAGTCGGGCGGTTCCGAAAAACGCCTCGACCGCCGCGCCGATTCGTACGGCATGCAGTACCTGACCGCGCTCTGGCGTGTCGATCCCGAAGGCGGCATCTCGGTCGGCAAGTTCGACGCCGCCGCGAATCTCACCATTCCCGACGACGCCACGCGCGCGAAAAAACTCGCGTTCGCCACCGAATGGCTGGAAAAATTCCGCAAGCTGGACCAGCGCCAGATGTCGCCGCGCCAGCGCACCGACGTCGCCCTCCTGGTCAACAAGCTCGAGACCGACCGCTGGCGTTTGACCACGCTGCGCGAGTTCGAATGGAACCCGTCGCTGTACAACGTGGCCCAGCCGCTCGACCTGATCCTGAACACCGACTACGCCGCCAAGCCGCAGCGCCTGCGCACCCTCCTCAAGCGCCTGGCCGACGTGCCCGCCTACTACCAGGCGGCGCAGGCGACGATCAAGAACCCGACGCGCGAACACACGCAGTTGGCGATCGCCCAGGCGCCGGGTACGATGGCGGTGCTGGCCGACCTCGGCCAGGCGGCCCAGGAATCGATCCTGAATGCCCAGGAAAAGGCGATCTTCGCGCAGCGCATCGCAAATGCTGGCAGCGCGGTGCTGGGCTACGTGGATTACCTGGAAAAGATGGACAAGACCCTGGCCCAAAGCGGACAGGCGCGTCCGTTCAGGCTGGGCAAGGCGCTGTACGAACAGAAGTTCGCGCTCGAGATCCAGTCGGCCAGCAGCGCCGAACAGACCTTCCGCAAGGCCCTGCGCACGCGCGAGGAACTGTTGGCGCGCATGGATACGATCTCGGACGAACTCTGGCCGCGCTACATGGCCGGCGTGAGCAAGCCAAACGCCCGCTTCAAGAAGATCGGCCTGCTGATCGACAAGCTGTCTTCCCGCCACGTCGCGCGCGAAAACTTCCTGCCCGAGATCCGGCGCCAGATTCCGGAACTGCAGGACTGGGTGATCAAGCACGATTTGCTCACGCTCGACCCGAACAAGCCGCTGGAAGTGCGCGAAACGCCGATGTACCAGCGCGGCGTGGCCGGCGCCAGCATCGACGCGCCAGGCCCTTACCGTCCGAAGGACCGCACCTACTACAACGTGACCCCGCTCGATGGTCTGTCGGCGGAACAGGCCGAGAGCAGCCTGCGCGAGTACAACGAGTGGATCTTGCAGATCCTGAACATCCACGAAGCCATCCCCGGCCACTATGCCCAGCTGGTGCATGCGAACCGTTCGCCTTCGCTGGTCAAATCCCTGTTCGGGAACGGCGCCATGGTCGAAGGCTGGGCCGTATACGGCGAGCGCATGATGCTCGAATCCGGCTACGGCGGCAACGCGCCCGAGATGTGGCTGATGTACTCGAAGTGGAACCTGCGCAGCGTGACCAACACCATCCTCGACTACTCGGTGCATGTGCTCGGCATGCGCCAGGAAGCGGCGCTGGACCTGCTGGTGAACCAGGCCTTCCAGACGCGCCAGGAAGCGACCGAGAAGTGGCGCCGCGTGCAGCTGTCGTCGGTGCAGCTGACCAGCTACTACAGCGGCTACAGCGAGATCATGGAACTGCGCGAACAGCGCAAGCAGGCCCTTGGCGACCGTTTCAACCAGAAGCAGTTCCACGACCAGTTCCTCAGCTATGGCAATGCGCCAGTGAAGATGATCGGCGAGTTGATGCGTGACTGAGCACTCACCTTCGTGCAGTGAAGACCGGGGCCATGCGCCCCGGTTTTTTATTTTCCTGTGCAAAACCGCACAAACAGGGTGCTTGCGCGCCGCTTGCACCGGCTTCTGCTCGGCCTAGAATGCGTTGGCGACTGCGGGTTTGCAACTTCGCATCGCCACCACAATCAAAACAGCGGAGACAGCCATGCATATCCTTCCCACGCCAACCTCCTAGCGCTGCCCGCGCGGCTGCCTGATTGATCCGTGTTTTCCCGATTCCGGTTGCCGGGTGGCGTCGTCACGCTCCCGCGCCCGGTTCCATCGCAGTGACTCACGCAGGAGGCTCGAATGCTCTTTTCCCCTTCACGTACGACGCGCCAGGCCGCGGCTTTGCTGGCGGTATTGGCCGCGCTCCTACCAGGAGCCGCCCAGGCCCAGGTCCAGGCCGGCCCCGGCGCCTGGAGCAGCAACCAGACCTGGGCAAGCGACACCGTCAACGGCGGCGCCCTCACCGGCTACTACTACTGGCCTGCCAGCGCGCCAAGCCTGGGCGGCAAGCGCGCCCTGGTGCTGGTGCTGCACGGCTGCTCGCAGACGGCCGCCGGCGACGTTATCGACAGCACCGGCGACAAGGGCTACAACTGGAAAGCGGTGGCCGACCAGTACGGCGCCGTGATCCTGGCGCCGAACGCCACCGGCAACGTGTACGGCGTGCACTGCTGGGACTGGGCCCGCACCACGCACAACCGCACGACCGGCCATGCCGGCGTGCTGCTCGACCTGGTCAACCGCTTCGTCAGCAACCCGCAGTACGCCATCGATCCGAAGCAGGTCTACGTCACCGGCCTGTCCTCGGGCGGCGCCCAGACCATGGTGATGGGCTGCCTGGCGCCGGACATCTTTGCCGGCATCGGCATCAACGCCGGTCCGCCGCCGGGTGTCTCGACCACCCAGATCGGCATCGCCCCCTCCGGCTACAGCGCCACCACGGCGGCCAACAACTGCAAGAGCTTCGCCGGCTCCAACGCCGCGCAGTTCGGCACGCAAATCGCCAGCGTCATCTGGGGCACGAACGACTACACGGTGGCCCAGGGCTACGGCCCGCTGGACGCGGCGGCGATGCGCCTTGCCTACGGCGGCAGCTTCACCAAAGGCACGGCAACCACGGTGCCCACCGGCGGCAGCAACATCCCCTATACGGATGCAAACGGCAAGCTGCGTACCTCGGAGATCACGGTGACCGGCATGGGCCACGCCTGGCCCGCGGGCACCGGCGGCCAGAACAGCAACTATGTGGACGCAACCAAGGTCAATTACCCGGCCTTCGTGATGGACTTCTGGTTCAGGAACAACCTGCGCGTGGCACAGGCGGCGGCGCCGAACATGGTCTCGTGCAGCGCACGCGTGTCGGGATCGGCCATCACCGTCAACTGCGCGGCCAGCGGAGGCACCATCGCCAGCTACAAGGTGGTGCTGGACGGCCCGACGCCGGTGAACGACGCCCACGCCGGCAGCGGCGCCAGTTTCAGCAAGGCCTATGCGGGCCGTGCCGACGGCTACTACAGCGGCAGCGTCACCGCCACCAACAGCGCCGGCGCCACCTCGGCTGCCTGCAGCATCGCCCAGGTCCTGGTCGGCAGTGCACCTGCCCTGCCGGCTCCAGGCAACCTGGCGGTGGCCGCCAGCACCGCGACCAGCATCACGCTGGCCTGGAACGCGGTGAACGGCGCCACCGGCTACAACGTCTATCGCAACGGCAGCAAGGTGAACGGCGCGGCGCTGGCCTCGACCGGCTACACCGACAGCGGCCTGGCGTCCGGCGCCAGCTACAGCTACCAGGTGTCGGCGCTTGGCAACGGCAGTGTGGAAAGCGCGCGCTCGGCGCCAGTCATGGGCAGTACGAGCGCGGGCTTTGCCTGCACCACGAGTACGGCCAGCAACTACGCCCACGTGCAGGCGGGACGCGCCCATGCCAGCGGCGGCTATGCGCTGGCGAACGGCTCGAACCAGAACATGGGCCTGTACAACACCTTCTACACCAGCACCCTGGCCCAGACCGCGGCCGGCTACTACATCATCGGCAGCTGTCCATAGCGCGGCCGATACGGCAAGTCAGATGCAGCGTTTGCCGGGACTGCGGTCCCGGCTTTTTTCATTTCAAGAACGGAATCCTCGAAGAGCCATTACCGCACAAGCGCCCCGGTTTCATGCTGGCGTGAAAATTGCATATTTACACGCTCACCTGCCGGGAGGATGCGTATGCTGCTGCGGAACGATTTGCTGGTGTATGCCGGAAGCCGGCCGCATACGGTCCGCATCCTCTGGATCGACAGCGCCGCGGCCCTGGCCTATACCTATGAACTGAAGGCGGCCGACGCCCTGCCGTACGTGGCGCCACTGGCGCAGCTGGAGTCCGACGTGGGCCAGGGGCGGGCGCGGCTGCTGGCAAGCGATCCTTATTGCGTCCGCGCCGATCCCGCCGCCCTGCCGCCGAAATACCTGGCCCTGCGCGACCAGGCCTGGGCGGTCGTCGCCTCTCTGGTGCGCCAGGAACCGGCCCTGTTCGACGCACGCCGCCGCGGCCCGCTGGTGGCGGCCTGCGCGGCCGCGCACGGCATCTCGTCTCCCACTATCTACCGTTACCTGCGGCGCTACTGGGAGCGCGGCCAGCACGCCGATGCGCTGCTGCCGGACTACGCCAACTCGGGTGCCCCCGGCAGGACGCGCGGCGCGAATGCCAACATCAAGCGCGGCCGTCCCAGTAAATCGGGCGCGGTGGGCCTGAATGCGGATGCGGCCGTACGCGGCATCATCCGCGCCGCCGTGCTGCGCTACGCCGCCATGCACCCCGTGTTCTCGCGGCGCGCGGCCTATCGCCAGATGGTCGACGAGTACTTCGGCGCCCATCCGGAAACGGCGCCCACCTACGGCCAGTTCAGCTACTGGATCGAGCGCGACGGCGACCCTGCCCCACCCGCCTGACACCCGTCTGCGGCAAGCCTCGATGCCGTGCCGCCATGCGGCATGCCCGCAAAAATTGCCTATTGCAGTGCGTTCCTGCTCAATTTGGTGCGGCGCATCAAATTTGCCTCGGGCAGCTGTACGCCACCGTTTCTTTGCCTGCTGGCCGCCCACGAAAAACAATGTGTGCACGCCAAAATAAAGTCTGTTTCCGCTCCCGGGCCACCGGGTGACACCCGGCGCAGCGCGACGTACATACATTATTCGAACGTCTTTCGTACCGCCGCGCCAGGCGGCGAAACGACATTGTTTTCGGGTACAAACCGGACCGCTTTCCCGCCACGCCAGGCACAGCGCTTGCTACGTGTTGCTTATCGACAACAAGCAAGGGGTGGCGCATGGCTGGAGCGAACAAGGCATGGACACGGCGCGATTTCCTGTACCGGGCCGCCGCGGTGGGCGGATCGTCGCTGCTGCTGACGACGATGAACGCATGGGGCATGGGCATCGCCTCGCGCGCCAGCGCACCGCCGGCGTTGGCCGGCAGCGGCAAGGGCAAGCGCATCCTCATCCTGGGTGCGGGCCTGGCCGGCATGACGGCCGCCTTCGAGCTGGGCAAGCTGGGCTACGAGGTGCAGGTGGTCGAGGCGCGCGACTTTGCCGGCGGGCGCTGCCAGACGGCGCGCAAGGGCTTCCGCCTGCAGGAACTCGGCGGCGAGGTGCAGGAATGCCGCTTCGACGCCGGCCACTACATCAACCACGGCCCCTGGCGCATTCCGATGCACCACCAGTCGACGCTCTACTACACGCGCCTGTTCGGCGTGCCGCTCGAGGTGATGGTCAACGATAACGACCAGGCCTGGGTCTACCTGGAAGACGGCGGCCCGCTGGCCGGGCAGCGCCTGCGCCCGGCCCAGGTGAAGTCGGATTTGCGCGGCCACGTGGCCGAGCTGCTGGCCAAGTCGGTGAACGACGGCCAGCTCGATCGCCAGCTCGGCGCCGCCGACAAGGCCAGCCTGCTCGACTACCTCGCCAACGAGGGACACCTCGACGCCGGCGACCTGCGCTACAAGGGCCGCAGCGGGCGCGGCTTCAAGGTCAATCCGGGCGCCGGCATGGTGCCCGGCGCCGGCGAAGCCTCGGACCCGCTCGGCTTCGGCGAGCTGCTGGCCTCGAAGATCGGCAAGGTCTACAGCGCGGTGCAGGATTTCCCGATGCAGAACACGATGTTCCAGCCGGTGGGCGGGATGGACCGCATCGCGCGCGCCTTCGAGAGCCGCGTTGGGCGCCGCATCCGCTACGGCGCCGAGGTCCAGCGTATCCGCCAGGACGGCGCCGGGGTCACGGTGACTGTCAAGGACAAGGCCAGCGGCAAGCTCGCCGAACTGGGCGCCGACTACTGCCTGTGCACCCTGCCGCTGTCGGTGCTGCGCCATGTGGACACCGGCTTTTCGCCGCGCCTGCAGGAAGCGGTGAAGGCGGTGGCGTATATGCCGGTCGGGAAGATCGGGCTGCAGATGCGGCGCCGCTTCTGGGAAGAGGACGACGGCATCTACGGCGGCCATGTGCTGACCGACCTGAAAGGCATCAACACGATCTCGGTGCCGTCCTCGCAGTGGCAGTCGAAGAAGGGCGTGCTGCTCGGCTACTACAACTACATGCTCGACGCGATCGAGGTCAGCGCCATGACGCCGCCCGAGCGCGCCGAATTCGCCCTGGCCGCCGGCCAGCGCATCTTTCCCGCCTACCGTTCCTCGTTCGAGAGCGCCTTTTCGGTGGCCTGGCACCGCGTCCAGTACAACCTGGGCGGCTGGGCCGAGTGGACCCCGGAAAGCCGCAAGGCGGCCTACCCGGTCCTGCACGAGGGCGAAGGCCGGATCCTGCTGGCCGGCGAGCACCTGAGCTACCTCACCGGCTGGCAGGCCGGCGCCATCGAATCGGCATGGCAGCAGATCGAACGTCTCCACGCGAGGGCCCAGGCATGAACTTCCGAATCTTCATTTTCGGCGTAGTCGCCGCCGCATCGCTGCAACCCGCCGCCGCCCAGGAGCCAGAGGGCAAGGCCCTGTACCTGAAGAACTGCGCGGCCTGCCACCAGGCCAGCGGCAAGGGCATCCCCGGCGCCTTTCCCGCGCTGGCCGGGAATGCCCTGCTCCAGGGACCGGCGCCCGACGCCGCTACCGTCCTGCTCAAGGGCCGCGGCGGCATGCCGGACTTCAGCGCCAGCCTGACCGACGCCGACATCGCCCGCGTGCTGACCTATGCCCGTTCCAGCTGGGGCAATGCGGCGCCGCCGGTGCCGGACGCCGAGGTTGCGGCCCTGCGCACGGCGCTGCAGGCGGCCAAGGCCGGCAGCGGGCGTCTCGCTAACAAGCACTGAGAAGCACTGAGAAACACTGATCCCCACCCACCAGGAAACTCCATGAAACCAGGTTCGCTCCCCCTTCTCCTCGCCCTGCTCGGCGCCGCGCTGCCGGCCGCCGCCCAGGACATCGTGCGCCACAAGATCCCCGGCTCGGACTTCCCGATCGCCCAGGCGGTGACGCTGCCGCCGAACGCCACCATCCACTTCATCAGCGGCCAGGTGCCGCCGGTGGTCGACAAGAGCGCGCCGGGCGATTCGCTGGCCGCCTTCGGCAACACGAAGCAGCAGACGGTGGGGGTCCTGAACAAGATCAGGGAGATCCTGGCCGGCATGGGCCTGGGCATGGGCGACGTGGTCAAGATGCAGGTCTTCCTGGTGGGCGATCCGGCGCGCGGCGGCAAGGGCGACGTTGCCGGCTTCATGGAGGGCTATACCCAGTTCTTCGGCGGCGCCCAACCGAACCTGCCGGCGCGCGCCGTGGTCCAGGTGGCGGCGCTGAGCAACCCCGGCTGGCTGGTCGAGATCGAAGTCGTCGCCGCAAAAAAATAAGACAGCACGCTCCACAACCCGCATCCACCACAACAGGGATCACCATGCTCAAGGCCAAACTCACCAAAGGCGCCGCCGCCGTCCTCATGCTCTACTCCGGCCTGGCGCCGGCGCAGGAAACGCAACCGACCCAGGTCGCCATGGCCGACGTGCCGGCGCCCCTGCCCGAGCCGGAGGCCGGGCCGGTGACCACGGGCGTGGTGATCGTCACCGGCACCCGCGCCTCGGGCCTGAAGGTCGAGAACAGCGCCTCGCCGATCCAGGTGCTCGACGCCGCCTCGCTGAACCGCACCGGCCAGGCCGACCTGCGCCAGGCCCTGGGCCAGAACCTGCCCTCGTTCACGATCCAGGCCTTCGGTTCCGACATGGCGGCGATGACGCTGTCGGCGCGCCTGCGCGGCCTGAGCCCGAACAACACGCTGGTGCTGGTGAACGGCAAGCGCCGCCACGGCACCGCCAACCTGGCCGTGCTGGCCGGCGACTTCCAGGGCGGCGCCGCGGCCGACCTGAACTACATCCCGCTGGGCGCGATCGACCACGTCGAGGTGCTGCAGGACGGCGCCGCCGCGCAATATGGTACCGATGCCATCGCCGGCGTGATCAACATCATCCTGAAGTCGAATCCCAGCGGCGGCAGCGGCAACATCAACGGCGGCGGCTACTATGACGGCGGCGGCCGTACCGGCAACGCCAGCGCGAATCTCGGCCTGTCGCCCTTCGATACCGCCTACCTGAGCCTGACGGCGGAAACCAAGTACCACGGCTTCAGCAACCGCGGCGGCATCGACCCGCGCGTGATCGACCCGGCCACGCTCGCGGCCCAGCCCCAGCTGCTGCAGCCGGGCTACCCGGACCTGAACCGCATCCAGGGCGACGCCCAGTACCGCCAGCACGTGGGCGCCCTGAACTTCGGCTTCGACCTCGGTGCGAACACCAGCTTCTACAGCTTTGCCACCTATGGCGAGAAGACGGCTCGCGCCTACGAGAATTACCGCATGCCGAACCGCATCCCGGCCGTCTACCCGCTCGGCTTCAGCCCCTTCGAGACCTTCGACGAAACCGACTACGCGCTCACCGCCGGCATCAAGGGCAGCATCGGCGCCTGGCGCTGGGATTTGTCCAGCACCTACGGCAAGGACGTGACCCGGCTCGGCGTGGACAATTCGGTGAATGTCTCGCTGTTCAACGACACCGGTTTTTCGCCGACCCGGTTCGACGCCGGCGAATTCCGCGCCAGCCAGTGGACCAACAACCTCGACATCTCCCGCGAGTTCGCCATCGGCTGGGCCACGCCGCTGAACGTGGCGCTGGGCCTGGAGCAGCGCCGCGACACCTACGAGATCGTGGCCGGCGACCCGGCCTCGCGCTACAAGGAAGGCTCGCAGTCCTACCCGGGCTTCCTGCTCACCGACGCCGGCAAGCATGACCGCGACAACGAAGCCGTGTACATCAACTTCTCCTCGCAGCCGCTGGCGGGATGGACGGTCGACCTAGCCGGCCGCTACGAGCACTTCAGCGACTTCGGCAACGCCAAGGTCGGCAAGCTGACCTCGCGCTACGACTTCTCGCCGGCGTTCGCGCTGCGCGGCACCTTCAGCAACGGCTTCCGCGCGCCGACCCTGGCCGAGTCCTATTATTCGGCCACCAACGTCTCGCCGCGCAGCGCGTTTGTGCAGCTGGCGCCGAATTCCCCGGGGGCGCGCCTGGTCGGCATCGATGGCCTGAAACCCGAAGCCTCGACCAACCTCTCGGCCGGCCTGGTGCTGAACCCGGCGCCGGGCGTCACGCTCACCCTCGACGCCTACCAGATCAAGATCCGCGACCGCATCGTCGGCAGCGGTTCGCTGTACGGCTCGGGCGGCGCGGTGAATTCGCCGGCGGTGACGGCGGCCATCCTCGCCAACGGCAACGTGCTCGATCCGACCGTGGTCGAAACCGGCATCAACATCTTCTCGAACGCCATCGACACGCGCAGCCGCGGCCTGGAATTCGTCGCCACCCAGAGCAGCAACTACGGCAACTACGGGCGCGTCGACTGGTCGGCGGCCGCCAACTACAACAAGGTCGAGGTCACCAAGATCAACCAGGCGCCCACGCAGCTGCGCCCGCAGGTGCTGCTCGACGCCACGGCGATCTCGGACATCGAAACGGCCTCGCCGAAGATGCGCGTGAACCTGGGCGCCCTGTGGAAGATCGGCGCCTGGACCGTGAACCTGCGCGAGGCGATCTACGGCAAGTCGTCGGAGATGCAGTCGCCCGACGGTGGCGCGAACTACTTCAAGACCGAGATCGGCGTCCTGGCCGTGACCGACCTCGAAGTGAGCTACCGCCTGAGCAACGCGTGGACGCTGGCGGTGGGCGCGAACAACCTGTTCAACAAGTACCCCAGCGGCATCAACCCGGAAGTGCTGCGCATCCAGCGCGAAAACCTGGACAACGCGGCGGTGACGATCTACCCCTCGTTCTCGCCGATCGGTATCAACGGCGGCTACTACTACGCGCGCGCCAACTTCCGCTTCTGAACCGATAGCCGGGGTCAAGTCCAACTGACCCCGGCTGCGTTGATTTTCGATTTCGAAATAGCAACAATTGGAGAGTATTGACGACGGTTGCCGCGCTTAAAATAGCAGCACATCAAGCACCTTACTGAGGAACGCATGAACACTGCATGGACCACGCGCGCCGCCGGCGCATTGCTCGTTTCGTCTGCCTTTGCCAGCGCCCATGCGCAGCCCGGCAAGATCGACCCGGAAGCGGAAATGAAAGCGGCCAGCGCGGCCGT
Source organism: Massilia brevitalea (assembly GCF_030711405.1). Taxonomy (GTDB): domain Bacteria; phylum Pseudomonadota; class Gammaproteobacteria; order Burkholderiales; family Burkholderiaceae_D; genus Telluria; species Telluria brevitalea. Next base: position 18,281 of record NZ_JAULSI010000009.1, on the reverse strand, counting down.
GCAGGCGGCCATGCAGTCCGGCCCAGCCGAGATCCCGCTCGGCAAGCAGGCCAGGCTGCAACTCCCCGCAGGCTATTCCTTCATTCCCCAGCCGCAGGCCGACCAGCTGCTGAAAGCCATGGGCAACGGCGAAGACCCGAGCCGCCTCGGCGTGATCCTGCCGCCCGAGGGCGACAGCTTCGTGGTGCCGCGCTACATCGACGCCGGCTACATCAAGGACGACGAGGCGGCCGACTGGAACGCCGACGAACTACTCACCGGCATCAAGGAAGGCACCGAGGAAGGCAACAAGGAACGCCAGGCACGTGGCATGCCCGACATGGAAATCGTCGGCTGGAGCCAGAAGCCCACCTATGACAAGACCACGCACCGCCTGGTCTGGGCCATCGAAAGCAAAGACAAGGGCGCCGCCAACGAAGAGCACGGCGTCAACTACAACACCTATGTGCTGGGCCGCGAAGGCTATTTGTCGATGAACCTGGTCTCCGGGCTGGAGTCACTGCCGCAGAACAAACCCTTCGTGCAGACCCTGCTGACCCAGACCAGCTTCAACACCGGCAAGACCTACGCCGACTTCAACGCCGGCACCGACAAGGTGGCGGAATACGGGATCGCGGCGCTCGTGACCGGTGTCGCGGCCAAGAAGCTCGGGCTGTTCGCGGTGATCGCGGCCTTCCTGGCGAAGTTTGCCAAGATTGCCCTGATCGCGGGCTTCGGGCTGGTGGCGGGGCTGGCCAAGTTCTTCAAGCGCAAGGATGCGTAAGCGCGTGACGCGCAGCCTGATTGCCCTGCTCTGCGCATTCACCCTCCACGATGCATCGGCCTGCTATGGTCCTCTGCCACAGCAGCTGATCAGCGTGGATGAACAGATCGCCCGGGCAAGGGATGTGACGGTGGCGATGGCCGTCAGCGCCACGCCTGCCGGAACATCCGCAGTCGAGTATCGCTTCGTCGTGCAGCAGCGCCTGGCCGGGCCGGAACAGGGAAGCTTCACGCTGATGGGTGGCACGGCGAGCGGCAACCACAAGGATACGAGCTTCGACCACCACACGGCGCCGGTGTTCTGGAAGCACGGCGGTGGCCGCACCATCAACGAAAGCGACTGCATCATCGCGCCCAGCTTCATACTGGGCGAAAGCTACCTCGTGTTCCAGGGCTCACCGGCAACATGGCGCAGCTTCGAGAAGATCGAGACCGTGGACGGAAAGGTCGACGAAAACGACCAATGGCTGGCGTATGTGAGAGCCCGGCTGGCCACGCGGCCGGCTTGGGAATTGGCGGCTGATCCCGGCTGACTGCATCCGCACTTTCCTGGTATACGCCAGTGCCGCTTCAAGCTCGACCCGTCTTGATATCGATGAGCCGACGCCGCATCTATATCAGCCATCCCGGCGGGCCGACGTTCCCGGAACCGGCAGGGCAGGAATAACGAACAATGATTTCACGACGCTATCTCGTGCTTCTGCTCTCGGCATGTGCCACGCACAACGCTTCGGCCTGGTATCGCCCTCCAGCGCAACAGCACATCGGCGTGGATGAACAGATCATGCAACCGGCCCAGGCGCACACTGTCGTCTGGGTGCATGACGGACGCAATCTGCCTGAACATCGATCGCGCGGACAATCAGCCGCGGCATCGGACCTGAAAGCCGGCAGCCTGAAGTTCTATCTGCCGGTCTGCATCTTTCCCGTTCCGGCGGATGGACATATCCGGGCTTACGAAATCCGGAAGGCGCTATACAGGACATCGGGTATTACAGCCATGGCTGACCTGTGCAACGACGTCATCCCGAATGCTTCGCAACAGGAGGCCTACGTTGGCGCTTACAACGCCGTGATGAACGACGCCATCGTGAAGAAGCTGGGGCGGGACTGGAAACAGACCATCGATCAACAGGTGGCGCTACAGTTGAGAGCACACCCGAAAGGCAAGCTGCAGGCCAGGGATATCGGTTCCGATACTCCGTACTAGCCTCCGGCAGATACGCTCCCGGCAGCGCAATCCACGCCACCGGGACTGCGAACCGTCAGGTTTCGCTCAGGTGCCTGATCGGCGTCGCCGCATACCCGAACAGCACCACCACCAGCATCGCCACGCCCGCCCCGGCAAAGATCGCGCCCAGCCCGACCATGCCGACCAGCCAGCCGCTCAGCGCTGCCGACAGCGGCGCCAGGCCCATGAACAGGAACATCAGCAGGGCCATCGCGCGGCCCAGCATGTCGAGGCTGATGCGGCGCTGCAGCCAGGACATCACCGCTACCTGCAAGTAGCCGCCGACGACGCCCAGCGCCACCAGCAAGCCGACGCCCTGCCAGACGCCCGCCACGCCGGCCATGGCGATGAACAGCAATCCCACCACGCCGTCGGCCACCAGCAGCGTGGTGCCGAAGTTGGCGATGCGCAGGCCTGGGCGTACGTTTGAGAGCAGCATCCCGGCCAGCACGCCGGCGCCATGCGCGGCCATCAAACTGCCGTAGGTGCCGGCGCCGCCCAGGCGCTCGGCCAGCAGCGGCATGGCGATCTGCAGCGGACCGGAGACAAACAGCGCCATCGCACTCCAGTAAATGAAGCAGGCGCGCAGCGTGGCATCGTCCCAGCAGTAGCACAGACCGGCTTTCAGGCTGGCCAGCAGCGGCGGCTTGTTGGCGGCCGGGGGCGTCTGCGCCAGCGGCCGCACGCGCGCCAGCGTAGCGGCCGACAGCAGGTAGCTGACTGCATCGAGCAGCAGGGCGATGCCGAGGCCGCGCGCATCGGCGATGCCGCCACCGACGTCGCCGCCAGCTGCGATCACCACGCCGGCCAGCAGCGGGCCGAGCAGCATCGCCACCTGGCGCATGCCCATCAGGATGCCGTTGGCCGGCGCCAGCAGCGCCGGTTCCAGCACGCCGGGCAGCAGCGCGCTGCCGGCCGGGTAGGCAAAGGCGCTGCAGACACCGATCGCGGCCGCCAGCACGTAGACCAGCGCCATATCGACCCGCTGCGCCAGCACCAGCGCGCCGAGCAGGCCGATCAGGGCGGCGTTGGCGTATTTGGTGAGCAGCAGGATGCGGCGCGGCGAGCTGCGGTCGACAATCGCGCCGCCGACCAGCATGAAGATGGCGCGCGGCGCACCGATCGCCGCCAGCACGCCGCCCAGCGCCAGCGGGTCGCCGCTCAGTTTCAGGACCAGCCAGGGCAAGGCGATCAGCGTGAACTGGTCGCCCAGCAGCGAGATGACGCCGCCGCCGAACAGCCAGCGGAAGTTCGTGTTGCGCCACAGGGCGCCCGGGTTCGGATCGCGTTCAGACATGGCTGGCCTCCTGCGCGCTGGTTTCCTGTGCATCGAGATGGGCCAGGCCGGCATCCAGGTAGGCGCGCAGCGGCGTGTCCCAGACGCTGCCCAGCATCAGTTGCGGATCGTTGGCCTGGGCGTGCAGGATGCGTGCCTTGACGTCCGGGTCGCTGCCGTAGCACTCTTCGAACAACTGATGCCAGCACAGGCACAGCGCCTGCACTGCCGGGTCATCCGGCGCCACGCCTGCTTCCATCAGCGCGCCCAGGTCGCGGCAGAATGCCACCCAGACGCCGTTCGGATGGCGCAGGAAGCCCTCGCGCATGGCCGCCAGCTGCTCCGGGGTCAGGTGGCGCGCGTACAGACCGAGGCGGTAGTGGGCGGCGGCCTCGCCGACGTACGCGAACAGCAGGTGGTCCATCCCGGCGGCGGCCTGCAAGTCGGGCTGGTCGCGGTAGAGGGCGTCCATCTTCAGCATCAATTGCGGGCTGCGCTTCAGGTGCGGATCGACCAGCGCCATCCAGCGCCGCGCGCTGTCTTGGGCCTGCGGCGCATCGGGCGGCACCTTTGTGCGGATCAGTTCGTGAATGTGTTCGGCCAGCGCTTTCCAGGCCCGCCCTTCGTCGGCGCGGCTGCTCTGCGCGTGCGTGCGCCAGCGCGCCGTTTCCTCGGGCGTCAGGTGCTCGTCGAAGATCGCCATCAGTTCCAGCGTGGCCAGCCATTCCTCCAGGTCGGGCTCGGCCGCCGCCACGAAATCCTCCTGCAGGCGCTGCAGGCGGTCGCGCAGCAGGGTCGCGTTCTCGATCTGGCTGTTCAGCTGGGCGATCTGCTGGGCGACGATGGCGCCGATGTCGGCCTGTTCGCCGGCCAGCAGCGCGCCCGCTTCCTCCAGGCTGAGCCCCAGGCGGCGCAGGGCCTGGACCTGGTGCAGGCGCGCGATGTCGGCGCGGTTGTACAGGCGGTAGCCGTTGTCCGCCCGCCCGCTCGGGTGCAGCAGCCCGATGGCGTCGTAGTGGTGCAGCGTGCGCACGGTCAGGCCGGTTTGCCTGGCCAGTTGGCCGATCTTCAGCAGCATCGTGCTCTCCGTAATGTTGTCCGATTGCACATAACGATAAAGCCTGACGCTGCGTCAGGGTCAAGCATTTTTACAACGGGGGTCAAGTCTGCCATCGTGACACGAGCTCAGCCATTCATGACGGTCAGCAGTGGAATACAGCAGAGGCCGTGTCTGGATGGCAGACTTGACCTCCGTTGTTTTAGCGAACGGTATGATGACGTTTTATTGGGAGTTAATCGGCATGGGTAACGACGGACAGATCACTCCCGACGCGATGGACGCGCTGCGTGCGCGCTTCGATGCGCAGTCGCGCAAGGCGCAGACCTACTATGCGGTCATGCACGAGATGAAGGGCATACTCGGCAAGGACGAGGCGGCCAGTACCTGGATGGATGCGCCGCTGGAGGCGTTCGATGGGCAGACGCCGGCGCAACTGGTGGCGGCCGGGCGCGAGCAGGAGGTGCTGGCGCACATCCGCGGCGGGAAGGCGAAGCCGGCCAGGTAAGGTGTCAGGCGTAAAAAAAACCGGAGCGCGCTCCGGTTTCTTGTTTTGCTGCTCCCTGGCTTATGCCTCTTCCGGCGCCTGCGTCAGGCGCACGAACATCGGCGCCACCAGCAGGCCCAGCTCGAACAGCAGGCACATCGGAATGGCCAGGGCCAGCTGGCTGACCACGTCCGGCGGCGTGACGATGGCCGCGATCACGAAGGCGCCGACGATCATGTAGGGGCGGATCGACTTCAGCTTCTCGATGCTGACGATGCCCATGCGCACCAGGATCACCACCACCACCGGCACCTCGAAGGTGGCGCCAAAAGCGAGGCACATCGACATCACGAAATCGAGGTAGTTCTCGATGTCCGGCATCACCGCAATCGTCGAGGGCGCGAATTCCGCAATGAAGTGGAACACGCGGCCGAACACGAGGAAGTAGCAGAAGGCCACGCCGCCGATGAACAGCAGCGAGGACGAGATCACCAGCGGCAGCACCAGGCGCTTTTCGTGGGCGTACAGGCCGGGCGCGACAAAGGCCCAGACCTGGTAGAACACCCAGGGCAGCGCGATGATCAGCGCCACCATCAGGGTCACCTTCATCGGCACCAGGAAGGGCGAGACGACGCCGGTGGCGATCATCTTCGCACCCGGCGGCAGCGACTGCAGCATCGGCTCGGCGAGGAAATCGTAGACCTCCTTCGGCCCCGGCCAGATCATCAAGGCGATGCAGACCAGCGCCACGCCGATAATGGCCTTGACCAGGCGGTCGCGCAGCTCGACGAGGTGGGAGATGAAGGTTTCTTCGACTGGCGCTTCTTCGGTCGTCATCTAGAAAAAGGAACGGTTGGAGGATTTCACGCCCGGCCGGAACTTGCGCACGCGCGCGGCGCCCGACAGGACGCGGGTCTTGCCGCCGTGGCGGTGCTTGTACCAGGCGGGGATGGCCGACGAACGCACCAGCTTCTTGCGGCGGAAGTCGCGCGCCTTGCGCTCGAGGTCGTCGAGCGTGGCCGATGGCGCCGCCGGGGTGGCGATGGTCGGCTGGATATCGCCCTGCCAGGCCGACTTGACGTCGTTCATGGCTCCCGACATGTGGTGCTCGACGTCGGACTGGAACTCGGCCGCGCTGTCCGCCACTTCCTTGTGCAGGTTGCGCAATTCGTCGAGCTGGATTTCGCGGCTGACCTCGGATTTGACGTCCTGCAGGTAGCGCTGGGCGCGGCCATACAGGGTGCCGGCCATGCGCGCCACCTTCGGCAGCTTTTCAGGGCCGATCACGATCAGCGCCACCACACCGATGATGGCGATCTTCGACAGTCCCAGGTCGATCATGGAGCGACCGGATTACGAACGGTGCTTTTCGCGGGTTTCGACGTCGATCGTCGACTTGTCCGCTACCTGCTGGGCAGGGTTGACCGCGCTGGCGGGATTGGCCGGGTTCGCGCCCGACTTTTCTTCCTCGCCCTTTACGCCGTCCTTGAAGCCCTTGACGGCCTTGCCGATGTCGGAACCGACATTGCCCAGTTTCTTGGTACCGAACAGCAGCACCACCACGACCAGCACGATTACCCAGTGCCAAATGCTCATCGAACCCATGTTTATCTCCTTCGTGGGCGCATGCGCCCGAAATTAGTGCAGTAAAGCGTACCGTGCCAGTATAAGCCATGCGGCCCGACTTGACCCGGCCAAAAGAAACTTGTCAAGAGTCATTACTACAGCGTGCCTCGTTGCGAACCTTGCCATGGCCCAGGTGGCGACCGTACGGTGGGGTGTTTGAGGCTGGGGGCCTCAAACACCCCACCCTACGGTTTCGGTCGCAGGCCGCCATTGTTTCGGTCGCAGGCCGCCATTGTTTCGGTCGCAGGCCGCAATNCCCTTCGGGTGGGGTGTTTGAGGCTGGGGGCCTCAAACACCCCACCCTACGGTTTCGGTCGCAGGCCGCCATTGTTTCGGTCGCAGGCCGCCATTGTTTCGGTCGCAGGCCGCAATCACGTACCCAAACCCCGCCACGGCCGCTCGCCGCCATACATGTGCAAATGCAGGTGATACACCTCCTGCCCACCGTTCGGACCGCTGTTGATCAGGGTCTTGAAGCCGCCGCTGCGCTGGCCCTGCGCGTCGGTGGTCACGCCCACGCCCTGCTCCGCCGCCAACTTCGGCGCCAGCGCCAGCATCTTGCCCAGCACCGCGGTGTGCTCGTCGGTCACGTCGGACAGGGTCGCCACGTGCACCTTCGGGATCACCAGCAGATGCACCGGCGCGGCCGGGTTGATGTCCTTAAAGGCAAGCACATCGTCGTCTTCGTACACCACGTTCGCCGGAATCTGCTTGGCGACGATCTTGCAGAAAATGCAGTTGTCCATGTTGTCTCCGGTAAGAGGCGAAGTGCCGGCCTTGGCAGGACTTCAGACTCGTCAATCTTCAGGATAGTAAGGGCAAACGATGACGGCGCCATGACGGCGCGCGCGCAAACTGTTTTCTATGCGTCCTTGCGCGCCGCTTTTTCTTCCAGGCCGGACACGCCTTCGCGCCGCGCCAGCTCGTCCAGCACCTGTTGCGGCGACAGATCGAACTTGGCCAGCAGCAGCATCGAATGGAACCACAGGTCGGCCACTTCGTACACCACTTTCGAGGTGTCGCCCGAGACGCGCGCGTCTTTCGCCGCCATCACGGTCTCGGTGGCTTCTTCGCCGATCTTTTTCAGGATGGCGTCGTCGCCCTTGGCGAACAGTTTGGCGGCATACGACGTTGTCGGGTCGCCGCCGTTTTCAGGCTTGCGGCCTTCGATGGTCGCGGCCACGCGGGCCAGGATCTCGCTCATGGGGTCTTCTTCGTATTCGTGTAAATCGTTTCCGGATCCTGCAGCACCGGCTCCACGGCCTGCCAGTCTTCTCCGTCGAACTTCTGGAAGAAGCAGGAATGGCGGCCGGTATGGCAGGCGATGCCGCCGGCCTGCTCGATTCTCAAGAGGATGACGTCTTCGTCGCAGTCGAGGCGCATTTCCAGCACCTTCTGCGTGTGGCCGGACTCTTCGCCCTTGTGCCACAGCTTCTTGCGCGAGCGGCTCCAGTACACGGCTTCGCCCAGCTCCACCGTGCGCGCCAGGGCGTCGCGGTTCATCCAGGCGAACATCAGGATGTCGCCCGTGGCGGCTTCCTGGGCGATTACCGGCACCAGGCCGTTTTCGTCCCAGCGCACTTTTTTCAGCCACTTCGCATTAGAGGCAGCATTGTTAGTCGTCGGCGCCATGTTCACTCCAGCCGCATCGGAATGCCACGTTCGGCCATGTAGCGCTTGGCTTCGCCGACCGTGTGCTGGCCATAGTGGAAGATCGAGGCCGCCAGCACCGCATCGGCATGCCCTTCGAGCACGCCGTCGGCCAGGTCCTTCAGGCCACCGACCCCGCCCGAGGCAATCACCGGAATGCCGACTGCATCCGACACCGCGCGCGTCAGGCCGAGGTCGAAGCCGGACTTGGTGCCGTCGCGGTCCATGCTGGTCAGCAGCAGTTCGCCGGCGCCCAGTTTCTGCAACTCCATCGCCCACGCCACCGCGTCCATGCCGGTGGCATTCCGGCCGCCGTGGGTGAACACTTCCCACTTGCCGGGCGCGGTCTGCTTGGCGTCGATCGCCACCACGATGCACTGCGAACCGTGCTTCTGCGAGGCGTCGAACACCAGCTGCGGGTTCTGCACGGCCGAGGTGTTCATGCTCACCTTGTCGGCGCCGGCATTCAGCAGGCGCCGCACGTCCTCGACCTTGCGCACGCCGCCACCGACGGTGAGCGGAATGAACACCGTCGAGGCCACGGCTTCGATGATCGGCAGGATCAGGTCGCGCCCGTCGCTCGAGGCGGTGATGTCGAGGAAGGTGATTTCGTCGGCGCCCTGGCCGTCATAGCGGCGTGCGATTTCGACCGGGTCGCCGGCGTCGCGCAGCTCGGTGAAGTTGACGCCCTTGACGACGCGACCGCCGGTCACGTCGAGGCAGGGGATGATGCGTTTTGCCAGCATAAGTCTGTGCGAAGCCTCAGGCTTCTTCGCCCTCGGTCAGTTCGTCGGCGCGCGCCTGGGCCGATGCCAGGTCGAGCGTGCCTTCGTAGATCGAACGGCCGCAGATCACGCCTTCGATGCCTTCGTCCTGCACCGCGCACAGCGCTTCGACGTCGGCCAGGTTATGCAGGCCGCCGGAGGCGATGACCGGGATGCGCACCGCTTGCGCCAGGCGCACGGTGGCTTCGATGTTCACGCCGCCCATCATGCCGTCGCGGCCGATGTCGGTGTAGATGATCGATTCGACGCCGTAGCCCTCGAACTTCTGGGCCAGGTCGATGACTTCGTGGCCGGACATCTTGCTCCAGCCGTCGGTGGCCACTTTACCGTCCTTGGCGTCGAGGCCGACGATGATCGAACCCGGGAAGGCGCCGCAGGCATCGTGCAGGAAGCCCGGGTTCTTCACGGCGGCGGTGCCGACGATGATGTAGCTGATGCCGTCGTCCAGGTAGCGCTCGATGGTGTCGAGGTCGCGGATGCCGCCGCCCAGCTGGACCGGAATCTCGTCGATGCCATTCGCTTCGGCGAATTCCTGCACGACTTGCAGGATCGACTTGATGGCCGGCTCGTTCTTCGGTTTGCCCGCAAAGGCGCCGTTCAGATCGACCAGGTGCAGACGGCGCGCGCCCTTTTGCAGCCAATGCAGGGCCATTTCGGCGGGGTCTTCGGAGAAGACGGTGGCGAGGTCCATATCGCCTTGTTTCAGGCGAACGCAGTGACCGTCTTTCAGGTCGATGGCGGGGATCAGCAGCATGGTCGTGGTCAGTAAAGGAACGGAGGAAGTAAGCGGATGGCGTGAACGCGGACGCTCACGGTTTCCAATTGATGAAATTGCGGTACAGGCGCAGGCCGGCGGCTGCGCTCTTCTCGGGGTGGAACTGGGTGGCGACGAGGTTGTCGCGCGCGACGGCGCAGGTGTACAGGCCGCCGTAGTCGGTTTCGCCGATGGTGTCATCGGCTTCGTCGGGCGCCACGTAATAGCTGTGCACGAAGTAGAAATAGCTGCCGTCGGCAACGCCTTCCCACAGCGGGTGGGAACGGGTTTGCTGCACGCGGTTCCAGCCCATTTGCGGGACCTTGAAGCGCGAGCCGTCGGCCTGGGTCTTGCCATCCAATTGGAAGCGCACGACCTTGCCCGGCAACAGACCCAAACCAGGCGTACCACCATTCTCTTCGCTCTCGTCGAACAGCATCTGCTCGCCCACGCACACGCCCATCACCGGGCGCGTCGCCACGGCGCGGCGCAGCGCGTCTTCGGCGCCGGACGCGCGCAGGCTGTCCATGCAGTCGCGCATCGCGCCCTGCCCCGGCAGCACGATGCGGTCGGCCGCGTCGATGTCGGTGGCGCTGTTCGACACCAGGATGTCGGCTTCGGGCGCGGCGGCGCGCAGGGCCTGCGCTACCGAGCGCAAATTGCCGAGGCCATCGACCACTACGATCTTGTTCGTCATGGCGTTACAGCGAGCCTTTGGTCGAAGGGATGATGCCGGCGGCGCGCTCGTCCAGGGTGGTCGCCATGCGCAGCGCGCGGCCGAACGCCTTGAAGACGGTCTCGCACTGGTGGTGGGCGTTCACACCGCGCAGGTTATCGATGTGCAGGGTCACGCCGGCGTGGTTGACGAAGCCGCGGAAGAATTCGCCGGTCAGGTCGACATCAAAAGTGCCGATCATGGCGCGCGTCCAGGGGATGTGCATTTCCAGGCCTGGGCGGCCCGAGAAGTCGATCACCACGCGCGACAGCGCTTCGTCCAGCGGCACGTAGGAATGGCCATAGCGGGTCATGCCCTTCTTGTCGCCGACCGCTTTTGCAATGGCCATGCCGAGCGTGATGCCGGTGTCCTCGACGGTATGGTGGGCGTCGATGTGCAGGTCACCCACGGCCTCGACTTCCAGGTCGATCATGCCGTGGCGTGCGATCTGGTCGAGCATATGGTCCAGAAAAGGCACGCCGGTGTTCAGTTTCTGGCGGCCGGTGCCGTCCAGATTGAGCGAGACGCGGATTTGCGTTTCGTTGGTATTGCGGGTGATGTCTGCGGTGCGGGTCATGAAAAGGTGCTCGTTAGGCTCAGGCGAGGGCCGCCTTCAGGCCGTTCAGGAATGCGGAGTTTTCTTCCGGCGTGCTGACCGTCACACGAATGCAATTGGCCAGCGATGGGTGCATTTTACTCAAATTTTTGATCAGCACCTTCTCGCTCAGAAGTTTAGCGCAGACGGCGGCCGCATCCGCTACCCGCAGCGAAATGAAATTCGCCGCCGATGGAAATACTTCGACTCCCGGCAGGGCCGCCAGTTCGGCGGCCAGGCGCTCGCGCTCGGCGTTGATCGACGCGGCCTGGGCGTCCAGCACCTCCACGTGGTCGAGCACGAACTCGGCCGCCACCTGGGTCAGCACGTTCACGTTGTAGGGCGGGCGCACCTTCTCGAACTCGGCCAGCAGCGCAGGCGCAGCCGTCATGTAGCCGAGGCGGATGCCGGCCAGGCCCAGCTTGGACACGGTGCGCATCACGACCAGGTTGTCGAATTCGCCGAGCCGGTCCATGAAGGTTTTACGCGCGAAGGGCTGGTAGGCTTCGTCGAGCACGGCGATGCCGGTATCGCCCAGGGCGCGCAGGATGGCTTCGATGTCGGCGGTGGCGAACAAATTGCCGGTCGGGTTGTTCGGGTAGGCCAGGAACACGACGGCCGGCTTGTGCTCGTCGATCGCGGCCAGCATGGCAGGCAGGTCGAGCGTGAAGTCGGCCTTCAAAGGCACGCCAACGAAGTCCGCGCCGGCGAACTGGGCCGAGCGCGAGTACATCACGAAGGCCGGCACCGGCGCCAGCACGACGGCGCGCTTGTCGGTGCTGGCCACCGTGGTGGTGACGATCTGGATCAGTTCATCCGATCCGTTACCGAGCAGGACGCCATAGCCGTCCGGGATGCCCAGCTTGGCGCTGACCTTGTTCTTGAGCGTGGCGTACGAGGCCACCGGATAGCGGTTCAGCACCGCGTCGGCCAGGCGCGTGGCCAGTTCCTGGCGCAGGTCTTCGGGCAGCGCGTACGGGTTCTCCATCGCGTCGAGCTTGATGTAGCCGCTGGCGTCGGGCACCACGTAGGCGCTGTTGGCGCGGATGTCGGCGCGGATGACGTTGGCGATCAGGTTCTCGATGGGCATGCTTACTCCTCGGTGGCGGTGGCGACTGCGGCGGCGCGGCTGTTGCTACGTGCGCGGCGCGCGATGCTCTTGCGTTGCTTGATGGTGGGTTCGGGGTCGGGCGAGGCCAGGCGCGATTCGATGATGGCGCAGTAGTCCGGGTTCAGCTCGAAGCCGGCGAACTGGCGCCCCAGGCGCTTGGCGGCGATGGCCGTGGTGCCGCTGCCCATGAAGGGATCCAGCACCACGCCGCCCGGCGGACAGGAGGCCTTGATCATGCGCTCGATGATTTCGAGCGGCTTTTGCGTGGGGTGGTCGGCGCGCTCCGGATGCTCGCGGTGCAGGCGCGACACGCTCCACAGGTCTTTCGGGTTGTAGCCGACTTCCAACCACTTGGCGCCGACAAAAATCGAGCGCGTGCGCGCCTTCTTGGTCGCTTCGTCATACGGCACCCGCACGGCGTCGAGGTCGAAGTAGTAATCCTTGCGGTTGACAAAAAAGCCGATGGTGTCGTGCACCGACGAGAAGCTGCGCACGCTGCCGCCCATCGAGGGCACGCGGCGGTCCCAGATGATCTCGTTCATCATCGTCATGCGCTTTTTCAGCATGACGAATATCTCCGGAGCGAAGCGCCAGGTGAGGAAGATGTACAGGCTGCCGTTGGCCTTCAGCTTGGGCAGCGCCGCGTTCACCCACTCCTCGGTCCAGGCCAGGTAAGCCTCGACGCTCTGCTGGTCCGAGGCGTTGCCGTAGTCCTTGCCAAGGTTGTAGGGCGGGTCGGTCAGGATCAGGTCTACCGAACCATCGGGGATGCGCGCCAGTCCTGCCAGCGCATCCTCGCAGAAGACCTGGTTGACCCAGTCCGTCATGACTCTTGCTTGATGCGGAGCTCTGCGCTGCGCGCGTGCGCCTGCAGTCCTTCGCCATAGGCCAGTTCGGCCGCGACCTTGCCCAGCGTTTGCGCACCGGCTTCGCTCACCTGGATAATCGAGGAACGCTTCTGGAAGTCGTACACGCCCAGGGGAGACGAGAAGCGCGCCGTACGCGAGGTCGGCAGCACGTGGTTCGGGCCGCAGCAGTAGTCGCCCAGCGATTCCGACGAAAAGCGGCCCAGGAACATGGCGCCGGCGTGGCGGATCTGCTCGGCCCACTGCTGCGGATCCTCGGCCGAGATTTCCAGGTGCTCGGCGGCGATGTCGTTGGCGATCGCGCAGGCTTCCGCCATGTCGCGCACCTTCACCAGGGCGCCGCGGTCGGTAAGCGAGGTGGTGATCGTCTCGGCGCGTGGCATGGTCGGCAGCAGCTTGTGGATGCTGGCCTCGACCTGCTTGATGTAATCCGCGTCCGGGCACAGCAGGATCGCCTGCGCCAGTTCATCGTGCTCGGCCTGCGAGAACAGATCCATCGCCACCCAGTCCGGATCGGTGCTGCCGTCGCACAGCACCAGGATCTCGGAAGGACCGGCGATCATGTCGATGCCGACGGTGCCGAACACGCGGCGCTTGGCTGCGGCCACATAGGCGTTGCCCGGGCCGACGATCTTGTCCACCGCCGGAATGGTCTCGGTGCCGTAGGCCAGCGCGCCCACAGCCTGGGCGCCACCGATGGTGATCACGCGCGTCACGCCGGCAATCGCAGCGGCGGCCAGCACCATCTGATTTTTGACGCCGTCAGGGGTCGGCACCACCATGACGATTTCCTTCACGCCCGCCACCTGGGCCGGAATCGCGTTCATCAGCACCGACGACGGATAGGCAGCCTTGCCGCCCGGGACGTAGATGCCGACGCGGTCCAGCGGCGTCACGCGCTGGCCCAGCACGGTGCCGTCAGGCTCGGTGTAGGTGAAGCCGTTCAGCTCCTGCTTCTGCCGTTCGTGGAACACGCGAATCCGCTCGGCGGCAGTCTGCAATGCGGCGCGCTGGGCGTCCGGCAAGGCATCCAGCGCGGCTTGCAGTTCTTCCTGGGTCAGGTCGAAGGCGCCGATGCTCGTTGCGTTCACGCGGTCGAAGCGGTTGGTGTATTCCAGTACGGCGGCGTCGCCGCGCTTTTTCACGTCGGCGAGGATGCCCGCCACCGCGGTCTCGATGGCATCGTCGGTCGCGGCCTCGAAGGCCAGCAGCGTATGCAGCTGCTGCTTGAAGTTCGCGTCGCTGGAATCGAGGGTGCGGATCTGTACTGCCATGGTTCAGCCTTGTAGTCTGGATGCCTTGTCGAAGGCTTCGATAATCGGTTGCAGGCGCTCGCGTTTGAGCTTCAATGCGGCCTGGTTCACCACCAGGCGCGAGGAGATGTCCATGATCTTTTCGACTTCGACCAGGTTGTTGGCACGCAGGGTGCCGCCGGTCGAAACGACGTCGACGATGGCGTCGGACAGGCCGACCAGCGGCGCCAGCTCCATCGAGCCATACAGCTTGATCAGGTCGACGTGCACGCCCTTGCTGGCGAAGTGCTCGCGCGCGGTATGCGTGAACTTGGTCGCCACGCGCAGGCGCGCGCCCTGGCGCACGGCGGTCTCATAGTCGAAGCCGGCGTTCACCGCCACCGACATGCGGCAGCAGGCGATGTTCAAATCGACCGGCTGGTACAGGCCTTCGCCGCCATGCTCGAGCAGCACGTCCTTGCCGGCCACGCCGAAGTCGGCCGCGCCATATTGCACGTAGGTCGGCACGTCCGAGGCGCGCACGATCAGCACGCGCACGCCGGGGTCGTTGGTAGCCAGGATCAGCTTGCGCGAGGTTTCCGGGTTCTCGGTGACGACGATGCCGGCCGCTTCCAGCAGCGGCAGCGTGTCCTCAAAAATGCGGCCCTTGGACAGCGCCAGGATCAGGCCCGGCTCCGTCGATTGTGTTGCGATACTCATGAACTTGTTTACCCGATCGATTACTTGATGCGCACGATGTCGGCGCCGACTGCCGACAGCTTCACTTCCATGCGGTCGTAGCCGCGGTCGAGGTGGTAGATGCGGTCGATCAGGGTCGTGCCTTCGGCGGCCATGCCGGCGATCACCAGCGATGCCGAGGCGCGCAAATCGGTGGCCATGACTTCGGCGCCGAGCAGGCGGTCCACACCCTTGATGAAGGCGGTGTTCCCTTCGGTGGAAATGACCGCGCCGAGGCGGTTCATTTCCTGCACGTGCATGAAGCGGTTCTCGAAGATGGTCTCGGTCACGCGGCTCGGGCCGGCGGCGATGGTGTTCACCGCCATGAACTGGGCCTGCATGTCGGTCGGGAAGCCAGGGTATTCGGTGGTGCGGAAGGACACCGGCTGCGGACGCGCATCCATGCGCGCACGGATGGTATTCGCGCCGATCTCCATCTGCAAACCGACTTCGCGCAGTTTATCGAGCGCGACGTCGAAGATGTCGGTGCGGGTATTCGTCAGCACGATGTCGCCGCCGGTGGCAGCCACTGCACACAGGAAGGTCGCGGCTTCGATGCGGTCCGAGATCACGGCGTGCCTGGCGCCATGCAGTTCGGGCACGCCCTGGATCACCAGGCGGTCGGTGCCGATGCCTTCGATCTTGGCGCCCATGGCCACCAGCAGGTTGGCGAGATCCGTCACTTCCGGCTCGCGCGCGGCGTTTTCCAGCACCGTCTCGCCTTCGGCCAGGGTCGCGGCCATCAGCAGGTTCTCGGTGCCGGTAACCGTGATCATGTCGGTCAGGATGCGCGCGCCCTTGAGCTTCTTGGCTTTCGCGTAGATGTAGCCGCCTTCGATGGTGATCTCGGCGCCCATCGCGCGCAGGCCCTTGATGTGCTGGTCGACCGGACGCGAACCGATGGCGCAGCCGCCCGGCAGCGAGACCTTGGCTTCGCCGAAGCGCGCCAGCAGCGGGCCCAGCACCAGGATCGAGGCGCGCATGGTCTTCACCAGCTCGTACGGCGCTTCCAGGCTGGTGATGTTGGCGCCGTTCAGGGTGACGTTTTCGTCGTCCTGATTCACCTTCAGGCCGGTCTGTTCGAGCAGCTTGAGGATGGTTTTCACATCGTGCAGGCGCGGCACGTTGGTCAGTTCGACGTCGCCTGCCGTGAGCAGGCCGGCGCACAGGATCGGCAGGGCCGCGTTCTTGGCGCCGGATACCGGGATCTCGCCGTTCAGGCGCTTGCCGCCGACAATCTGGAGCTTGTCCATGCTTAGCCTTGGTATTCGTCTGGGGTCAGGGTCTTCATCGACAGCGCGTGGATTTCCTCGCGCATGCGGTCGCCGAGCGCGGCGTACACCAGCTGGTGGCGCTGGATCGGGCGCTTGCCGGCGAATTCAGGCGAAACGATCAGGGCCGAAAAGTGCCGGCCATCGCCCTCGACCTGCAGGTGGGTGCACTGCAGGCCCTTTTCGATGTAGCTGTGGATCAGTTCTGGGGTGGTCGACACGATAATTCCTAAAAAAGTATTCAGTTGCGCAGCTTGTAGCCGTGCCGGAGCAAATTGATCGCCACTGCCGCCAATACCGCGAAGAACACGGACACGATGGCCAGGCTGGTCCAGGGCGAAATATCGGACGTGCCGAAGAAGCCGTGGCGGAACCCGTCAATCATATAAAAGAATGGATTGAAATGCGAGACTGCCTGCCAGAAGCCCGGGAGCGAGTGGATCGAATAAAACACACCGGCGAGGAAAGTGGCGGGCATGATCAGGAAATTCTGGAACGCGGCGAGCTGGTCGAATTTATCGGCCCAGATGCCGGCGATTACGCCCAGCGTGCCGAGAATGGCCGCGCCCAGCACGGCGAACACGATGATCCACAGCGGCGCCGCAAAGCTCAGGTGGGCGAACCAGGCGGTAATCGCAAACACGCCGGCGCCGACCACCAGGCCGCGCACCACCGAAGCGGACACATAGGCCAGCAGGATTTCCCAGTGCGACAGCGGCGGCAGCAGGATGAACACCAGGTTGCCGGTGATCTTGGACTGGATCAGCGAGGACGACGAATTGGCGAACGCATTCTGCAGCACGCTCATCATCACCAGGCCGGGCACCAGGAAGGCGGTATAGCTGACGCCCTTGTACACTTCGACCCGGCCTTCGAGCACGTGGCCGAAGATCAGCAAATACAGCATGGCGGTCAGGATCGGCGCGGCGATGGTTTGCGTCGCCACTTTCCAGAAACGCAGCATTTCTTTGTAGAACAGAGTACGGAAACCCACGGAAACGAAACTCACAGTGCACCCTTTCCGGCTTTGGCATCGCCCATGATTTGCAGGAAGATGTCTTCCAGGTCGGCTTGCTGGAGCTGCATCTCGTCGACCACGGCGCCGCTTTCGCGCAGGCGCGCCAGGATGGCCTCGACTTCGCCCGGCGCATTGATGCGCAGGCTGTAGCGGTTGCCCTTGCCGTTCTCGTTTTCGTCGTGCGACACCAGCGGACGCAGGCCTTCCGGCAGCGTGTCTTCTTTCAAATGCACGATCAGTTGCGAACCCGACACGCGGCGCAGCAGGCCCTGCATGCTGTCGAGGGCCACCACTTCGCCGAGTTTCAGCATGGCCACGCGCTGGCACATGGCTTCGGCTTCCTCCAGGTAATGGGTGGTCAGCACGACGGTGTGGCCTTCGCGGTTCAGGCGCGAAATGAATTTCCACAGGGTCTGGCGCAGTTCGACGTCGACGCCGGCGGTCGGTTCGTCCAGCACGATGACGGGCGGCTTGTGCACCAGGGCTTGCGCCACCAGCACCCGGCGCTTCATGCCGCCGGACAGGGCGCGCATGTTGACGTCGGCTTTATTCGTGAGATCGAGGTTGTGCATGATCTCGTCGATCCAGCCATCGTTGTTCTTGATGCCGTAGTAGCCCGACTGCAGGCGCAAGGTTTCGCGCACGGTGAAGAAGGGATCGAACACCAGTTCCTGCGGCACCACGCCGAGATTCTTGCGCGCGTTGCGGAAGTCGGTGACGACGTCGTGGCCGTGGATTTTCACGCTGCCGACGTCGGGCCGGATCAGGCCGGCGATGGTGGAAATCAGGGTCGTCTTGCCGGCGCCGTTCGGGCCCAGCAGGCCGAAGAACTCGCCTTGCTCGATGTTCAGGGAAACGCCCTTGAGGGCCTTGAAACCCTTGTAGCTTTTCTCGACGCTGTTAATCTGGATCGCTGTCATTGTTCTTGGGAGTGGCCGTGGCGCAGGACGCGCGCGAGCCGAAGGCGGAAACGACCCATTATAGGGGAAATCCGAAACGCAAGAGCTTGGGGGAATGAGAAGCCAAGAATGCCGGCTTTATAGGAAACAATGCCGCAGCCAGTGACCGTATCTATGGACTCCACCCGTTTTGCAAGAAGAAGATTGA
>NZ_JAULSI010000089.1 GCF_030711405.1 Massilia brevitalea | reverse complement strand
AGATTGCCAGCGTCAGCGGCGACGGCGCTTACGATACGAAGGACTGTCATGAAGCCATCGCGTTGCGCGCCGCGCATGCCATTATCCCGACCCGTAAGAACGCTAAGCCCTGGAAGGCAAACCGCTGTGGCGCCGATGCACGTAATGACATCCTGCGCACGACAACAAGGGTGGGACGGACAATCTGGAAGAGATGGAGCGGCTACCACCGGCGCAGCCTTGTTGAAACCAAGATGCGCTGCTTCAAGCTGCTGGGCGAGCGTGTCATGGCGCGCGACTTTGACCGTCAGGTCGCCGAGCTGCAAGTGAGGGCTGCCGTTCTAAATCGCTTCACTCGGCTGGGTACTCCGATTACGGTCCCAGTGTTATAAAACGGACTACAAATAGCGCCAGCTCGGCCTGTGCTCGATTTGCTCAACAAAGCCGTCTGCACATCTGCGATCCAACTGCAAGCAACCGCAACGAACTGCTGCTGTCTCTACCAATATTTCTTGCTTGCCCTGTGAGCAACATCGCCATATGCTATACTGAAACGCTTTTACCATCCGGTATTGGCTGCGCATTCAATCGGCATCGGTCCTTCGCTAGCGAACTGCTTTCGGGCACGTGAAGAAAGCCGCTTCGCCGCAAGTGGTGGCGGTCCGGTCATCATTGCATTCGGCTCGCTGGAAAATGCGTAAATTGCTGTCTTTTTAATAACAGGAGATATGTCATGGTCAAACTCGCGTTGTTCGTTCGTCTTGAAGCCAAGCCAGGTAAGGAGAAAGACGTAGAAAGCTTTCTGTTAAGTGGTCTTCCCCTCGTTCAGGCAGAGCCAGCTACTACAGCTTGGTTCGGCATCCGCCTGGGGCCGTCAACCTTTGGCATCTTTGACGCGTTTCCAGATGAGGCTGGGCGGCAAGCTCATCTTTCAGGCGAAGTCGCGGCCGCGCTCATGGAAAAAGCGGGTGAGTTATTCGCCCAGCCGCCGTCAATCGAAAAGGTTGACGTTCTTGCGGCAAAGCTGCCGGGCTGAGCAAGCCCGACAAGTCGCTCAAGTCGACGGCTCACTGGCGGCGCCAGCGAGTCGTAGCTTGGCGCGGGCGTTGAACGACCGCTTCATGGAGTCGGCAAGACCTGCTTACGGGTCGATAGTGGTCGGCCGCAACACTTTTGATGAAAGGCGTCTTTGACGCGGTCACGCTCTCGAAGGAGCTGATCAAAACGGTATCCGAGCAATCTAAATTAAGCTTGCCAAGCCTCTTAAGTTTGCAAAAGAACCGATGGATGCCGTACCTGTTTGCCGCCTGCATGCGCAGCGCTGGCGCCCCCCTTACCGCAGGCGAAATCGCCATGGCATCGCTGCTGTTCCGCGACGTCATCGATTACACGCGCGTGCGCATCCACGGTAATCCCCCCACAAAAAAGCGCGTTTAGATGTAGAATTTTCTACTTAACAGAAAGCTCTACATGAAGACGTTCCGCTTTACCGACAGCCAGATCATCGCCATCCTCAAGCAAGCCGAAGCCGACAGCCCCGTACCCGAGCTGTGCCGCGAGCACGGCATCAGCAACGCCACGTTCTACAAGTGGCGCGCCAAGTACGGCGGTATGGATGCGTCGCTGATGGCACGCATGAAGGAACTCGAGGACGAGAATCGGCGCCTGAAGAAGATGTATGCCGAGGAGCGCCTAAAGGCCGAGATTGTCGCAGAGGCGTTGACAAAAAAGTGGTAGCGCCATCTCTGCGGCGAGAGATGGCGCGGTGGGCCATGACACAGCGGTCAGCCACGATTAACCTGGCGTGCCGGACGTTTGGCATCAGCCAGACCTGCTACCGATACAAGGCCAAGCTGGACGCGGAAAACAGCGTCATCGCTGATTGGCTGATGCGATTGACGAACAACCAGCGCAACTGGGGTTTTGGGCTGTGCTTTCTGTACCTGCGCAACGTCAAAAATTTTAAATGGAACCACAAAAGGGTCTACCGCATTTACCTTGAGCTCGAGCTGAACCTCCGGATCAAGCCGCGCCACCGCCTGGTGCGCGAGAAGCCGCTGCCCCTGGCCGTGCCGACCGCGATCAACCAGAGCTGGTCCATGGACTTCATGCATGACCAGCTTGCCGACGGACGCAGCATCCGCCTGTTCAACGTCATCGATGACTTCAACCGCGAAGGCTTGGGTATCGAGGTCGACTTCTCGCTGCCATCCGAACGCGTCATCAGGTCGCTGGACCGAATTATCGAATGCAAGGCACACCGGATGCGATCCGTTGTGACAACGGTCCAGAGTACATCAGCGCCGTGACCTTGGCTTGGGCAGCCAGACGTGGAATCCGCATCGATTTTATTCAGCCCGGCCAGCCTCAGCAAAACGCTTACGTGGAGCGTTACAACAGGACCGTGCGGCACGATTGGCTGGCTCATCACCTCTTTGAAACGCTCGACGAGATCCAGGAATTTGCCACTCGCTGGCTGTGGACCTACAATCACGACCGGCCCAACATGGCACTCGGCGGCATTACACTACAACAGAAACTTGCTCTTGCCGCTTAACCTCTACTTTTAGCTCGCTCTAAAAATGGGGAGATTACCATCAAGCCAGTGATCGACAAGGTCTACGCCTTCCAGAACACGGTGCAGGCCTACGAGCACCTGGCGCGCGGTGCGTTTGGCAAGGTCGTGATCAAGGTAGCCGACTGATTTTGGCCCCCAGCCGGCCGGAAGCCCCGGCCTGCGATACGGCCAAATCCACGCACAAGGAGCAAACAATGGACGACACTACAGTACCGCGCGAGTGGCGCTTTTCCGAGCACGTCGAGCATCATGCTGGTTTCCGGCGAATGTTCGCGCCCGGCCGGCTGACACTCGGATTCATCTTGCCACTGGAGGCATACCCCGATATGCCGGCGCCGACGATGCGCGATCATGTCACCGTCATGCGCTACGCCGACCAGGCAGGCTTTGCAGGTGTATGGGCGCGTGACGTCCCACTATTCGATCCGATGTTCGGTGACACCGGACAGCTGTACGAACCGTTCACCTATTTAGGTTTCCTCGCCGCCAGCACCCAGAGCATCGCACTGGCCACAGGCAGCGCGGTAATCACCCTGCGCCATCCGCTGCTGCTGGCGAAACAGGCTGCATCGGTCGACCAGCTTTCCGGCGGCCGCATGGTACTTGGCATTTCGTCAGGCGATCGCCCGAGCGAGTACCCCGCATTTGGCATAGAAGGCGATTTCCAGACGCGCGGCGAGCGATTCCGCGATGCGTTCGGGATGTTCCGGGCCAGTTTGCAGGAAGCGTTCGCCGTGCACGACTCCGAACGTTTTGGCAGGTTGGATGGGAGTCTGGACCTCCTCCCAAAGCCGCCCCACGGACGAATTCCGGCCATCGTCACTGGACGCAGCCGCCAGGATCTGGAGTGGATTGCGCGGCATGCGGATGGCTGGCTTTACTACTTCGTCAATCCCGAACACCTGGCACCGATCGTGTCGACATGGCGCGACGTTGTGCAGCGGGAGACGCAGTCGGGCATCTTCAAGCCGTTTGCCCAAGGCCTGTTCTTCGACCTGGCTGACGACGCAAATCACCCCTTGATGCGCATCCATTCCGGCCTGCGGGTCGGGCGCAACAGGCTGATCGACTACCTCGGCGGCTTGCAGCAGCTGGGCGTCAACCATGTCGCCTTCAACCTGAAAGCATCGCGCCGGCCGGCTACCGAGGTGCTGCAGGAGCTTGCCGAATTCGTCCTGCCGGCGTTTCCGTCGAACTGATCATCAACAGCGATCGCCCCGTCCAGTAATGCTGTCGGACGAGGCGAAGTCTTGCCGCGCTTCCACGCTGAGAAAATACGTTGCAGCGCTCTCAAACTGTCATCACGATCTTGCCGAACTGCTGGTTCGATTCGAGGTATTCGTGCGCTGCCACGACGTCACTCAGCGAGAAGACCCTGTCCACGAGCGGCCGGAGGATACCGGCTTCGATTCCTGCCGAGATAAAAGTCCGGACGCGCTGCAGCGCTGCTGCATCCTCGGTCACTTCCGTGTACACGAAACCACGCACAGAAAGACTGCGCTTCAAAGCCAGCTTCAGCGGAAACGGCGTCGCATCGGGACTGAGTGCGCCGTGCACGACAATCGTTCCGCGCTTGGCCATGGCCCCTGCGAGCTGGTTCACTTGCGGACCGCCGACCGCGTCGAACGCGCACTGGATCCCGTACGGCGCCAGTTCGCGCAGGCGGCTCTCCAACGGCTCGTCTGACGTGCTGATGACGGCTTCGGCTCCAGCAGCCAACAGTGCATCGCGCTTTGTGCTGGTCAGTGTCACCGCGATGGGCCGCGCACCCACCTGCCGTGCAACCTGTAGCGCAGCCAAGCCTACGCTGCTTGATGCAGCGGTGATGGCAATCCAGTCTCCTTTGCCAAGTCCTCCGGCCTCCACGAGACCGCCGTATGCGGTCAGATAGGCCATCCACAGGCCAGCTCCCTCCACCGCGGACAAGCCGGCCGGTTGCGGGACAAGGTGGGTAGCGGGAATCAACGCATGCTCGGCATAGGTGCCATATCTGCCGAGCTCGAACCCGGGCAGGACGCCGACCATGTCGCCGACCGCGAATCCTTGCACCGACGGGCCAAGTGCAGCGATCATGCCAACCGCCTCGAAGCCCAGCATGGATGGCAGTTGCGCCGTCTCGAGATACTGGCCCATGCGGAACATCTTGTCCGCCCGATTCAAGCCGATCGCCTGCACCTCGATGAGTACTTCGCCATCTGCGGCCTCAGGGACACTGCGCTGCTCCAACCGCAATACACCCGGGCCGCCAAGTTCATGAAATCGAACCACCTGCGACATGGTCATACCCATCCTTCAGGAAGCGACGTCGATCACGATCTTGCCAAGGGCCTTGCCGGCCTCCTGAGCGTCATGCGCGGCATGCGCGTCGGCCAAAGTGTAGCGCCGTTCGTCGACCAAGGGTTTCAGTTTGCCCTGCTCCGCCAGGCGGGTCGCCTCGCGCAGAATGTCGCCATGGTGGGCTCGTCCTTCACCGCTCAACATGGGGAGCAGCACGAAGATACCGGACAATGTCACGCAGCGCAGAGAGCCTGGCGCCAGATTGTGCTCCGCGAAAGCGTAGCAGCTGAGAACGTGTCCATAAGGCCTGGCCGCAACAAGTGAGTCGTCCAGCGTCTGTCCGCCGACGGTGTCATAGACCACGTCGAAGCCAACGCCATTTGCATACTTCGCGACGTAGTCCACGACCTTGGCGTCGCGATAATCGATGGGCGTAGCGCCGTAGCCTTTGATGACGGCGTGCTTAGCCGCCGACGCAGTCGCATACACGTCGGCGCCGAGCGCATGGGCGATCTGCACTGCCACGTGACCAACACCACCCGCGCCGCCCTGGATCAGCACGCGCTGGCCAGCATGTACGCCGGCACGGTCGACCAGACCTTCCCAAGCGGTCAGAAACACCAGCGGCAACGCAGCCGCTTCGCGCATACTAAGGTTCTTCGGCTTCGGTGCCAACAGGCGAGCGTCGACGGCCGCGTATTCGGCGAGCGTTCCCGGGATGCCACGCACGCCGCCAGCCAATCCGTACACTTCGTCGCCGACCTTGAAGTCGCTCACGTCTTCACCGACCTCGACGACCGTGCCCGCCAGATCGGTGCCGAGAATCGCAGGCAGTTCGGGCATGGCATACGGCGCTGCACCGGTGCGGATCTTGTAGTCGATCGGATTGACGCCGCTGGCAGCGATCTGTACCAGCACTTCGCCCGCTTTCGGTGCTGGCCGGGTCACCTGGGTATCGATGAATTTGCCGTCGGCGTAGTCGTTCAGGACGAGTGCGCGCATGGTGGCTTGGGTAGTCATGTATTGGTTCCTTGTGAATGTGGCCCTTGGGGGCAAACTGAATGTGGGGTAATATTGATCCATAAGGTCCCGCCTGTAAATTAGGCACTTTTTAGGATCATAGGCACCTATAGGTAACCATGGCTTCCACCGTTCGTCACCCCCCCGATCCACTGGTCATCAGTGAAACCTGTCCACCGCGGCGTATCCACTTGCTATTGACGCCCAAATGGACGTCCATGGTGATCTACGTCCTAAGTTTCGGTCCGCTACGGACTGGCCAGTTACAGCGCAGCATGCCGGGAATTTCGAAGAAGATGCTCACCCAGACCTTGCGCGAGCTCGAAGCCGACCAGCTGTTGTCGAGGAAGGTGCACCAGGTGGTTCCACCCGCAGTCGAATATTCACTGACGGAGCTTGGACAGAAGTTCGTCGAGCCTTTGCTGGCACTTTACGATTGGGCCGAAGCCAATTCCGTACTGCTCGATACGGTAGAACGCAACAGAGCAGCTTCCGGCCAAGCCGAGATCGTCGAAGATGAAAGCGAAGCCTTGCCGCTTTCCTGAGTCGCCGAGCTGATTGTTGTATTCGACGAGGCTTTGTTGCGTAAATCGAGCGAAGGCCGAGCTAACGCCATTTGTAGTTCGTTTTATAACATTGGGACCGTGACTGGAGTACCCAGCCGAGTGAACCGGTTCAGCACGGCAGCCCGCACTTGTAACTCGGCAACCTGACGGTCAAAGTCGCGCGCCATGACACGCTCGCCCAGCAGCTTGAAGCAGCGCATCTTGGTTTCAACGAGGCTGCGTCGGTGGTAGCCGCTCCATCTCTTCCATATTGCCCGTCCCAGCCTTTTTGTCGTCCGCAGGATGTCATTACGTGCATCGGCGCCACAGCGGTTTGCCTTCCAGGGCTTGGCGTTCTTATGGGTCGGGATGGTGGCATGCGCGGCACGCAACGCGATGGCTTCATGACAGTCCTTCCTGTCGTAGGCGCCATCCCCACTGACGCTGGCAATCTTCTCGTCAG
>NZ_JAULSI010000088.1 GCF_030711405.1 Massilia brevitalea | reverse complement strand
TGAAAAACCCCGCAGAGTGATCTCTGCGGGGTTTTTTGCTTTGGGTGACCATTTTTTATGTGCCGGCCATAATCAAGTTGCCGATGATCCACTGATGAGACCGCGTGGGCAGTGGGGCTGGCTAAATGCCAGCACCACACATGCCCACCCTACGATCGCGTATAAGCTCGGTCAGTTCCAGCCAAACCTGCTCGAAGTCTGGCTCACAGCCAGACGCTACTCTCCGTCTGAAGTAAATCGCGTGCATGAGATATCGTCGGGTTGTGGCTGATCGCGGGCGTTTGCAAACGAGCTTTCTGGGCAAATGGCAGCCCATTGGTATCGCTCAGTGTGCGAGCTCGTCGCTATCAGGACGAATAGCAGGTTTTGTCAGGCGCCCTGATGAGTCTTCATGGCGCGCACATCGTCGAGCCCGATGATCTTCCCGTGCTGCAGATCGGCTTCATTCAAATTCGATGCATCGGAAACCAGACACAGCCGCCGATCAAAAATCTCGTTGTATCGATAGACCAGGTAAGGCATATCCTTCCCCGACTTCTTCTTGAAGTGTGCGTTGAAATCGGAAATGAACTCCGGCGTCAGGGGATCCCTGTTCAAGGCAGGTTTCCAGTCCTTGGCATTGGCTTGATCGAGGGCTTCACGCAGTGCCTGCAGTTGCAATGGACTTTCCTTTTCGGCCTGGGTGAACGCACGGCGTACCTTGCTGGTGCATTTCCATCCACAGAACAGGGCGACAAGGAGGGCGATCCTGACGGTGAAGTATTCGTAGCTGACTTGTCGGTAGGACGCGTTGAAAAACTGAACGTGGAAAAGCACGATGCACAACAGGACGGCCGCGATCATCCATGCTACTGCCGCTCCCCGTTTCAGGCCGCGAGTTTCCTGTAACCGCGTCCTTTCGAGTTTGCTGCGCTTTTCTTCAATCAACGAGGCCAGGCTTTTTGTATCCGTTATCTTCCCAGGGCCTAGTTGCCGGAGCAGTCGCGACAGCTGGCTTGGAACATAGTTGGACGCGCCGTATATTCCTGCCACCCCGCCTGCCACACCAGCTGTCGATGCGCCAGTTTGCAATGTGGCATCCATCTCACGTAGGAAATTCGCATGGGACTCCATCCCTTGCCGCACGAGCTCGGTGCTGTATTTTTGCGCGGCTGTGAACTGGCTATCGGAAGGGGAAATGCCCATTCCGGGCGCATCGAATGGCGACGTGCCAAAAGGTAGCTGATCTGGATCGTAATAGCTCATCAAGGTTCCTCAAGGTTTCATTGAGCAGCAAGGGCTTTCGCCAATTCTGTCTTGTTGCGTACGCCAAGTTTCGTGTAGACCGCATGTAGCTGGTTGCGCACTGTCGACAAGGACACGCCGCATTCGCGTGCAATTTCCTTGTACACCGCGCCGGCAACTGCCATCGCGGCGACGCGCTGCTCGGCGGGGCTCAGGCTGGGGGCGGTGCGGCGCGTCAGCCGCAGGAGCAGCAGCCTGTTCGACATGGAGGCAAACACGCTCAGCCTGCCGATCTCGAGGTGACGGCTGGCCTGCAGTGCAGCAGTCAAAGGCTTGGGCAGGTGGGGAGGATTCCAGTCGGGCCATTCGGCGGACAGCAAGGCCAGCGCCGCCGGACTTGCGCTCAACAGCACGCCGTCCGGCGCCGCCACGATGCACGCAGGTCCTGTTTCGCCAGTATGCAGGCGGCGGTTGATGCTGTTTGCCAGCAGCAGGTGCGGCAGGACCTGGTGCGCGCTGCCGATCAGGTCGGCCATTTTCGTACCGCGCTTCATCTTGCCGGTCCATACCGTCACCCCATCCGTCGGCGTGCCGACCGGGACGCCGGGAATCAGCGTGAACGCATTCCAGACATCGTAGCGCCGGACATAGCGTCCGAGATCCGCATTGTCGCGCGCGTGCAGCAGGGTAGGGGTGTGCACGGTCTGGCCGGCATGCGCGAGGCTGTTGCTGATGGCCGGGTCCGAGCCGGACAGGATCGTGCGTTCGAGCAGCCGTTCCGCCGGCACCGCATGACGGTGCAGCGTATGGATCGTAACGTAGCCGCGGGCATCGTAGGTACCCTGGCCAAACATGCCGGAGTGAATGGGCAGTACATTGCGCACGATGCCGAATCCCAGCTCGCCGAATTCCGCGAGGGACAGGTCTCTCGCACCGGAATAGAGATCGAACAGCATGCGTTCGATCATTGTGCTGTTTCTCCGGAGGTTACAGGCTCAAAATGATGCGCGCGCATTGGGCTGGTCGAATATTGTTTGAGCAATTATATCGTTGATGTTCAAGCAACTCTATTTTCTTGCCCAGCAATATGCTGTTTTTACAACCGGCCCGTTGGCTGCCATCCGGGAAAAACAGCGGTGTGAACCCACCGTTTTTCCTCGACCCGGTGTGCGGACATGCACCCTGGTTCCTCGTTCAGTTCTTCGCGCGCTTGACGACGATATTCGCTGCTGGCGTGGATTGCGGATTGCCGTACAGCGTAGCCAGCACGTCGAAATATGCCAATGTCCACGAGTTGGCCGGCGCGTCGCCAAAGCTGGCGAAATGGTTGGCAAGGCCCAATGCATGGCCAAATTCATGCGTGACGATGTCTTGGGTGACATTGCACTGGCCATTCCCGAGATTCACATAGACCGGCCCGGACGCAATGTTGTTGCCCGCATCGGGCACGATCATGCTCCCGATATTCGGTCCCGTGGCGACATTGGCGCAATAGCCGGCGTAATCGGTCGATCCCTGGGGCACATACGAAGTGAGGTAGCTGACCTGAATGAAGTTTCCGCTTGCAGGACGGGTCCCAGTGAGATCGAGCACCAGCAAGCCGCTCAGTTTTGCATTGATCAGGTTGACGCTGGTCGTGACCTTGTTCGCGTAATCCTGCTCCGTTGCGTTTCCGGTTGCCGGGGCCGGAAGATAAACGGCAACGTGCTGGTCCGGCGTAGCGGGCCAGCGCCAGGTACCTTCCGGGCGGCCATTTGCACCGGGAATGAAATCGATATTGCTGGACTTGAGATAGGCGACGATCTGCGCGTCGGGCGCCAGCACATTCGTGATCGGTGCAGGATTACCAGCCGAAACATTTCCTCCACCATTTGCAGAATTCGAGTCACTGCCGCCGCCGCAGGCCGACATCAGGAATGCAAGGCCGAGAATGCCGATCGCCTGCCCTGGATAGCGCAATGCTGTTTTCGATGTTGTCATGATGAGCGAGTATTGTTGATGTTAAGTAATCACAAAAGTATGCGGCGGAAATCAGCGCACTTCCATAGAACGTATGTTCTATTGCTAAAAAAAGACAGCCGCTTGGCGACGGCCTTGTATGGCGCACCAAGAATCGCGAAATAACATTGCTTTTATTGCGCAAAATGCCGTGTTCGTTACCTGCGATTTTTTATCTTTCCGCCCCCGGAACTTCGCTCCTGCCGATTGTCTTACGACGTAAGACCGTGCTTCCAGTTTGATATCGATTGGAAAGGCGTGCCCCCGATAAAGGGCGCAATTGCATTGCAGGCGACGAGGGGAAGAACATGAAAACGAAGACATCCAAAGCTGCAACATCCATGCCGGACGGTAACGGAGCAGGTGACGCCGGGCCCGCTTCCAGCGTGTCCGATGTAGACGGCGCCATCGGCAATATGATGCCGAACGATGGTAACGTCGACCTGGCGCCCGAGGAACGCGGCATGCCGGGCATCGCCAGGCGCGAACCCACGGGAGACATGCCGTCCGGCGCGATGGGAGCGAAAAGGGGCGGGCGCGGCAGCGAATACGAGATGCCCACCGGCAGCATGGGCAATGGCAGTGCCGGACTCGAGCGTGCCGGCGGAAAAGGCGACGCTGGCGATTTTAGCGGCGGCGGCGGCGGTTTTGGCGGAGGAGGAGGGGGAGGCGACAGCGGCCAGCCGCAGGTGCGCAAGTGCGGCACCATGGACGTGCACAGGCGTCTGCTGTCGAACAACCCGGAATACGCGCGCCGCCGCGACGACATCGAAATCGAAACGGCGCTGCTGGAGAGCGGGGTGTCCGGCATCCAGCGTACGGGCATTACCCGCATCCCGGCGGTCGTGCATGTGGTCTGGAACACGCCGGCGCAAAACATCTCCGACGCGCAAATCGCCAGCCAGATCGACGTGCTGAACCGCGACTTCCGCCGCACCAATCCGGACGTCGGCACGACGCCCGCACCCTTCCTGCCACTGGCGGCGGATTCGCGCGTCGAGTTCTTCCTGGCGACGACCGACCCATCCGGCGCGCCGACCTCGGGCATCGAACGGCGCCAGACCTCGCTTGCTTCGTTTAACGACAACGACGCCGTCAAGTCGACGGCCAGCGGCGGCCTGAATGCCTGGCCCGCGGCGAACTACCTGAACATATGGGTCTGCCAGCTGGGCGGCGGCCTGCTCGGCTACGCGCAATTTCCCGGTGGCCCAGACGCCACCGACGGCGTCGTCATCCTGCACTCCGCCTTCGGTACCAACGGCACGGCGGCCGCGCCTTTCAACCTGGGGCGCACGACCACTCACGAAATCGGCCACTGGCTCAACCTGAACCACATCTGGGGCGACGACGGCACCGGCTGCAGCGGCACCGACAACGTGGCCGACACCCCGAACCAGGGCGGCGCCAACGTCGGCGTACCGAGCTTCCCGCGCGTCTCTTGCAGCAATGGGCCGAACGGCGACATGTTCATGAACTACATGGATTACGTCGACGACCGTGCGATGGTGATGTTCTCGGCGGGCCAGGTCGCGCGCATGCAGGCTTGCCTGGACGGCGTGCGCAGTGCGATCGGCAGCAGCGCGGGCGCCATTCGCCCCAGCTCGTCGCCGGCTGTCGCTTGGGGACCGAACCGGCTCGATGCGTTCGTGATCGGTACCGACCGCGCCATGTACCACAAGTGGTGGAACGGCTCCGCGTGGGGCCCGTCGGTCACCGGCTACGAAAAGATGGGCGGCGCCTGCACCAGCGTGCCGCAGGCCGTGGCCTGGGGCCCGAACCGGCTGGACGTGTTCGTGACCGGCACCGACAGCGCCCTCTACCACAAGTGGTGGAACGGTTCCGCGTGGGGACCGTCGCTGACCGGCTACGAATTCATGGGCGGTGTGTGCGTCGACGATCCGCGCATCGTCAGCTGGGGACCGAACCGGCTCGACGTCTTCGTCCTCGGGACCAATCGTGCCTTGTTCCACAAGTGGTACAACGGCGCCTGGGGCCCGTCGCTGACGAGCTACGAGAACCTGGGCGGCGTGTGCGTCGGCCAGCCCGAAATCGTTGCCTGGGGGCCGGACCGCCTCGACATCTTCGTGGTCGGCACCGACCGCGCGCTGTATCACAAGTGGTGGAACGGCAGTGCCTGGGGGCCGTCGATCACCGGCTACGAAAACCTGGGCGGCGTCTGTACCTCGCCGCCGAAAGTCGTTTCCTGGGGAGCGAACCGCCTCGACGTATTCGTTACCGGCACCGACGGCGCGCTGTATCACAAGTGGTGGGATGGCTCGGCCTGGGGGCCCTCGGTCAAGGGCTTCGAACGTCTCGGCGGCGTCTGCGTCGACAGGCCGGAGGCCGTCGCCTGGGGACCGAACCGTCTCGACGTGTTCGTCATCGGCTCCGACAGCGCGCTGTACCACAAATGGTGGAACGGCTCGGCCTGGGGGCCGTCGGTCACGGGCTACGAAAAGATGGGCGGCACCTGCACCTCGCAGCCGCGCGTGGTCGCCTGGGGACCGAAGCGTCTCGACGTCTTCGTCACCGGTACCGACAGCGCCCTGTATCACAAGTGGTGGAACGGCGCGGCCTGGGGACCCTCGCTGACCGGGTACGAATTCATGGGCGGCGTCATCACCGCATTCCGCAGTGACGAGGAGTGTGAAGAGAAAGCCGACATGCCGATGACGCTGCAGCCCGCCGGAACGCCGATGCTGGGAGCAGGCGCATGATGGGCGATCTGCAACCAGATGGGCTCAGCGGAACCTGGGCCCACTCCTTCGAGGAGGACGAGGGCGACGTGCAAGTCTATCGCCCTCACGATACCTTTCCGTTTCCGCCCAGCCGGCAGGGCAGGGAAACCCTGGACTTCCGGGGCGCCGGCCAGGTGGTGAGCGGCATGCCGGGGGCGGACGACCGGCAAGTACGTAGCACCGCCGGCGTCACCGCGCTGGGGATGAATCGCTTTCGTCTCGGCGACGCGCGGGTGATCGAGGTGCTCGAAGCGGGTCCTGACGTATTGAGGATCAAGCCGGGCTGAAGGGACGAATCCGTGCAGGAGGGCCGCCAGTGCAAGCTGGTGCCCTCGCATTCGTACGGACTGGGCATGCACTTGCCTCCGACGAGATCCCCCCGATTACCGGAACCGCCGGTTAGGCAAGTGCCGCCCAGTTCTGGGATGTGAGGCGCACACAGGCATGGTGATGGTTGACCTTCGTACGACCGCGAAAAGACCTGGACAGTTCCGTTGTTCGTATCGAAAGACGTTAGATTTCCAAATAGATTGCTGTCGGTAAAAGATCGGTTGTCATAAAGGCGAAAAAAGAGCCTTGCGACCTGGATGGCACTTTGCTATAGTCTCGTTCCCCAACGCAACGCCAGTGCAAACCGGCAGATGCGAAAGGGAAAAGAAAAAAAGAAGTTGACGACGCAAACGAAACACTGCATAATCTCGCTTCTCTGCTGCTGACAAACAAAACGATTTGTCGAGGCGCAGCAAGTAGTATCGAATAAGTTCTTTAACAATTAACTGTCGATAAGTGTGGGCGTTTGATGATGGTGCCAGCTGACTAGTTCAGCTGATTACTTAAATTATCAAATGTTCACACAAAAGAAATACGTTGCTCAGCAATGAGTAACGGTCAGTATTTTGAGTGAGCGACCCCGTTAGCAATAACGGGTGACACGCAAGTGTCAACAAACAGAGATTAAACTGA
>NZ_JAULSI010000087.1 GCF_030711405.1 Massilia brevitalea | reverse complement strand
ATTCTCTCAAACAATGGAGCCTCCTCAAAACCCGGAGCGATTCACCTCAATGGCAAACCGACCTTGTCCGGCATGAGCTTAAGCACCGCTGGTTCGCCATCGCAAGCCGTTTGGACGCCGCTAATGCGAGCTTTCCCAGCGGTGACGACATCCGATGCGCATTCCAACTGTGCCTTGCGACCACCGGTTGGAATCCTGCAGTGTTTCTGTCCCTGAGCGTCGACGACCCATTTATCGAAGAACACCCAAAGGACCCAACCCGCTATATCCTTCGAGGGTTCAAGGACCGGGGCGGTTCAGAACAAGTCTCAGAGGGCTTGTTCAAGAGTCAGGGCGGCGCGGGATTTATGCTTCGTTTTCTTGTGGAACAAACGCAACCCCTTCGGGACAGATTAAAACAGGAACTCAAACAGGGCCGCGAAGCTCTTGAATCCGGCAGCATGAGCAACACCGAGGACCGTATCGTGCTACAGGAGCGCGTTAGAGCGCTTGAACGCGGGATACGTTCATTGTGGCTTTACGTCAGCCAAATCCGCAACGGCGTGCATTGGCTTGGGGACGACGGCTTTAACCGCCGAGACTACCTGTCCAGCGTCATCGCTGACATCAATAAGCGACAACCAGCGGATAAGCAACTCGCTCGACTGACGCCCAGTGACTTACGCGACGCCTATGCAGCACGTATTTATCATTCCAGCGGTGGCTCGATTCTCGCAGTGATGAAGGCGCTCAACCACAAGCGCATCGACACAACTGGGGCCTACCTCGATAACACGCTACTCAAAGAAGAACACGCCAAGATGTTTGCCACCTACAGCGAGGCCCTATGGCATGAAGTCAAAGTTCACCGCCGCATAGACCCTTCCATTATCGCTAAATGGTCGCGTGATGGCACGGTCACCGAGGAGCATCGTCACCGCTTGGAGACATACCGTAAGCTACTGCGAAGCCGTATCGGAATGGGCTGCAAGGACCCCTTAAATCCACCGAAGCGACTGGCGCCGAACTTTACTGCAGACGGAAAGGAGCACTGTTCTGTCCAACGCTGCCTCCTCTGCGCAGAACATGCCGTTGTTTTTCCGGACAGCCTTCCGGGCATTTGTAAGCGGCTCGCGGAGCTGCACTACCTGAAAGCGAACATGAGTCTCCCGGCATATCTCCAATCTGAATTCGGCACAGAAATCGAGAACGCCGAACTTATTCTTCATGGTTTCGACCAGGATGAAGTTCGGCACCATTTACACGACTGGCAGGAGCGTATTGCTACAGGTATGCACCGAGTCGTCGAATTTGATGGCAAGGAGGGCTAAAAGTCATGAATTCCCCTGTCATCGCTGTACAAGCCCTCAAATCGTCGCGAAAGCTGACAAACGGTGAGGCCCAGCATCCTGAAGTGGAAGCAACCGCAAGCCGGGCCAAACTACTGTTCCCCGTGGAGTCGGTCGCCAACTTGACATGTGACGAGGCCCGGACACTGCAACGCCTTCTCCATCACGGTGAAACATATGGCATATGGGAGACGCGCACCGACTGGGCCCCACCTGGGGCACGGTATGCGGTCGTCGTAGTCCCTATCCGGAAACGGATTACCCATTTTCTTCCTCCAGAACTGAAAAAGCACAGCGAGAATCCAGTCTTGAATCCGTTACTGGACGCGGCGGTATTGACATTGGTCCGATACCTCACGTTGCTGCGCATGGGGCCGTCCGGAAGGGGGCGAGACAGTTTTAGGTCCCTCGGCCCCTCGTCGATTCGAGCCATTGCTTACTCTTATGGCCCTCAGCTGCTTGCTATTGCCATTACCAAGCGCATAAGCGCCCGCAGAGTGGCACCGGTAGCGATGCCACATGAGCCCATGTCCGACACTGCAAACATGCTCTCTGACCTGACGCTGGATGACTTACCAAAAACGCAGCGCGGCATTCTGATTAAAGAGTGCCAGCGGATGGAAATGCTGGGCGCCCTCGGACTATGGAATGACATTCCAACACTGGAAGAGCGCTCACTTACCCAAGCCATGGCCGGGCCGGCTTTAACGAACAAAGCTCCTATCGCTCGCGACCCGCATCAACCTTTGCCCGACCAATACGTTGCGGAGATGGGTGCTCGCGGTCTTTGGTTGATAGAGGACTTGGCACCAAACCTGTTTCAAATTGGCGAAGCACTTATGAACATCTGGACGGACCACGATTCGAGCTGGGTGCCCGTGACCATTCGCAGCAAACGAGGCGACCGGCTGCGTGAATTCTTGGCCACTTACCAGTGGGTCGATAGCAGCGGCAAGCCGATTCTCAAGCCTCCCTTTCCATTGCGGCTCCCAAAACCGAAAGGGTTTGCTGAGAAGTGGGCGGAAGGCGACGGCAACGAAGGTCGCTGGCCGCCGCGCAACCACGTGGAGTACATGGCACTGATGGGTGTGGTACAAGCAGCCCATTTGTTCGTCGCCCTCCTGAGTATGGGAGCGCGAAAGTCCGAGATTTTGAGCCTGAAGCGAGACTGTGTGGTGTACCTTGCCGACGGACGCGCCCACGCCAGTGGCCGCACTTTCAAGCTGGTCGAACGGCATGATGGAAAGGAGCGGGATTGGCAACTTCCAAGCGTGGCGGTAAATGCGCTTGAACAACAAGCAAGGCTGGTAGCACTCGGCGAACAACTCGGCTATCTCATGCCTCGCGGCCCAGAGCACAAGCTCGCCCCCGCCGGGGACCACCTGTGGGGCCAATTGTCCGGTGCCGCCGGGAATAGCGAACCATCCTCACCACTGGACAATATCAACAAAGCACTGACTGCCTACGCACGAACGTTGAACATGGACGTCGCGCCGGGTGGGCAGCGCTTACGCTCGCACCGCTTCAGAAAGACGCTGGCGCGGCTCGTCGCCTTGGCGCTGACACACGCACCGCGTCTCCTAATGGATGTCTTTGGTCACCGCTCCATCGAAATGACGCTGTACTACATTCTCACGGACAAGGACTTGCGCGCAGACATCGAGGTAGTATCACGAGAGCTGCGCGTCATGCGTGCCCAAGAGGTAGTCGAGAAGATGGTGGAGGCTGACGCCGGGGCAATTACGGCCGGCGTAGCGGAGTATGGCGGCTACGGAGGACCGGCCGCGGTATCAATACATCGCGCCATTGACGTCCATCGGGAACACCTCCACCGTCGTGGCACTGACTGGGGCATGGAAAGCCCGAAGGAATTGGCGGAGTTGCTAACTTTGCAAGGAAAGGCGTGGGAACTGGTCCGCCCAGGCGTGATGTGCACGAAGTTCGCCGGCGAGGCGGGACCGTGCAACAAGAGCAAGGGCCACCCTGAACCATCAAAATGCCAGAGCCATTGCTCCCATCGCTTGGAAGAAGGCTTCTTGCGTGAAGATATTGATGGTGCGATTAACGACGCCCTAGCGGCGTACGAACAAGCCATCGTAAACAACGAAACATTGACCGCTGCGCACTGGGCGGCACAGGTACGTGCACATGTGCCGCGCTTCCCGGACCTTCGCGACAAGTGGATTGTGAACTCAACGGTCTCAGCTCTAATGATTACAGCGCCATGACGGATATCAAAGCACCTAGGCGCGCCTCCACGGAGCAGTCTCGCGAACGCATGCGTCAAGCTGCGCTGTCCCGCTACGACAGCAACGCAGAGGAAACGCACAAGCGCGTGCGAGCGATAATGCGCACCATTCAAGAAGAGATGGCCGCGAATGCGGCTATTTACCCGCGGAACAAGGGAGCAGTTTCATTGGCAGAAGTTGCGCGCCGTGCGGGGATTCATCCGGTCACCTTTCACAAGGAGCGCTACGTCGAATTGGCCAGTGAGGTAAAGCTTTGGCTCGAAACGTTGCGCCAGGGCGCTACTGTTGGGCGCGTACGCGTACGCAAGGAGCTTGGCACCCGCGTGCAGGAGTGGAAACAGCTTTATGAAAGCTTGCGTGAAACTCACCGTGTGACCGAAACGGACCTGGCCTACGCCCAAGCCAGGCTGCAGGAAACATTGACAGAGAATGGGGTGCTGCACGAGCGTATCGCAGAACTTTCAAAGCGCAAGGTAGTACCCTTGAAATCGACAAAGGACGCATGATGGCACGTCCCTCCGTGATTCCAGCTGTGAAAGAGCGCCTTGAAGCCTACCTCGAGAAACTCGAGGCGGTGTTTCAGGCGCTGCCCGAAGACCAGCGCACTGCGACCCTCCCTTCAACTTCGGATGGAAAAGTCAATGTACGGGGCGTCGCCCAAGCTATCAACCTCAAAGTCTCGCAGGAGAAATACCTCTACGAGAGGATGGAACTAAGCCAGCTAATCAACCTTGTCGCCGAGGGCCAAGGCCTCCTCCCCATCGGTTCGCGACTCACCCAAGACGCCGGAGACAAGGCACTCAAGGAGCGTTTGGTTCGGCATGCTCAAGCCGGCAAGGCCGCGGAGCAGGCTGCGGTCGAGGCGCAGGCAATGCAGGCAGAACTACTTGACCGGCTCAAGGATGCCGTCACAGAAATCGAGACCCTCAAGGCGGAAAACCTGCGGCTTCGCGCGCAGCTCGACGCTGTCCACGCCGGTATTTTCATTCAGGTTGACCTTTGAGCGAAAATTTCCAAGGGACAGTGGTCGTCGAGCGTGTCATCTCTCAGCTCGAAGGTGGCTGCATATTCGCAGGGCGCCAGGAGGACAATACCGCCATCCGCGTCAAGTTCACCGGCCGGGACACACAACCGCTCCCCGGCGACGCCTTCCTGGTCAAGGGACTGCTCTCTGCCTACCGTGACCGTTACGGGAAATCTGTTCCACAGGTCGACAGCAAGCGCATGGCCCGAATAGTCAACCAAGGGCACTTAATTGGGCCTTGGCTGGAGCGGCTACCCAACATTGGTGCGACTCGCGCCCAGCGGCTCGTCGCCGCCTTCGGGCACGACCTGGCAGATGTCCTGGGTGACACCGGCCGGATGACCGAAGTTGCAACGGTTATCGAAGCCGGCAAGCCCGCACTTGCCGCCAAAATAGCCGCGCAGCTGTATGCGGCCGTTGCCGTCCAAGAAGGGAGCGATAAGCTCAAAGCTGCCGAGGTAGCATTCTTAACCTTTCTGGAGAAGATTGGCATCGGGGAGTCACGCATCGCCGGCCAGCTCTGGCGGTTCATGGCCGGCACGGACGCCATCGACCGTCTGCGCCGTAACCCCTACGTTCCGGCTAGTCTGATGGACTGGAAGGCAGCCGACCGCGTCGGACAGCGCCTGCTTCGCGATGCGGACACGGCGGGCGACCTGGACAACCACCCTGCAAGGCTCCAAGGGGCCCTGAACAGCGTCTGGCGGGAACTGCTATCCCAAGGCGATACGGCCGGCCCCGAGGAGCGGGTAAGAGAGCTCCTGGAGGCCCGCGGCGTGAGTGCAGAGCAAACCCTGCGGGCCGCCGACGAAAATGGCTCCTTGAAGCGTTTAGGCTGCTTGTTGAGGGTGCCGGGAGCTGCCTGGCTCGAGGACCAAGTCACCGCGGCCCTTTGGAGGATGGAAGCGCAGCCCCCCTCCTTGCCGATTCCAACAGGCGCTGCGCTGGAGGCCATGGTGCGCGCCGCAGAGGGTGGCGCAGGCTTAAAGCTTACCAGCGAACAGCGTGAGGCTGTGTCCACCCTGTTAACGTTGCCAGTGGCCGCGCTGCAGGGCGGTGCCGGGGTTGGCAAGACAACGGTGATGAAGGTCCTAGCCACCGCGTGGGACGCCATGGGTGGCAACGTCGTCTTGAGCGCGCTGGCGGGCAAGGCCGCGCTTACTCTTTCAAGAGGCGCGTCCTCTCCGCAGACACCGCGCTTGGCGTTTACCATCGCCCGGCTCATAGGGATGCTACAACGGCAACGTCAACAAGATGATTGCCCAGACCAAAAGCGGCCTGCGACGGACATCACTTTCACCGCCAGGACGCTCTTGGTCATTGATGAAGCCGGTATGCTTGACACCCCTAGCTTGCATACACTGCTGTTGCTTCTGCCAAGGGGGGCCCGGTTGTTAGTCGCGGGTGATGAGGCCCAGCTCCC
Organism: Massilia brevitalea; assembly: GCF_030711405.1. Lineage (GTDB taxonomy): Bacteria > Pseudomonadota > Gammaproteobacteria > Burkholderiales > Burkholderiaceae_D > Telluria > Telluria brevitalea. The sequence continues at coordinate 1,944 of NZ_JAULSI010000087.1, read as the reverse complement.
TCCCGTGGGAATTGGGAAGGTTTTCCACGACATCGTCACAGACGGCAGTCGAGTCGCACGCCTCACCAAGGTCCTCCGCCAAGCCGAGGATAGCGAAATACCCGCCTTTGCCGCGCATATCCGCGCAGGTTCGGTTCAGCCCCTCCCGCCATGGTCAGGAGAGAAAAAAGGCGTGTTTCTGGTGCCGCGTGCAGACTTAGACCATGCCCAGCGTCGACTACGCGCAGAAGGCGAGTTGATGGTTGTCGCCGCAACAAAATCGACGGTGGCCGACATCAACGAAACAGAGTCGGCTATGAGGCGGCAGCCATCCACGCCCACTATCCGACTCAGTCCGCTGGCGAGGATTGCCGCCGGCGACCCAGTCGTAGTCACGGCTAATCGGTATCAAGATGCCCTGTTCAATGGACTTCTCGGAGTCGTCACCGCTATCGACGGCCCTTTCATCAAAGTGCTCTGGGATGGCGAACGCGAGGACCGGGATTTGCCTAGCGAGGCTCAGGGGGACATCGAACTTGCCTATGGAATCACCTGCCATAAAGCTCAGGGGAGTTCATCTCCCGCTGTAATTGTCGTGGTCGAGAACTCGGTNGGGATTTGCCTAGCGAGGCTCAGGGGGACATCGAACTTGCCTATGGAATCACCTGCCATAAAGCTCAGGGGAGTTCATCTCCCGCTGTAATTGTCGTGGTCGAGAACTCGGTCCTAGTCACTCGTGAGTGGCTCTATACCGCCCTCACTCGCGCGCGCGAACTGGTGCTGCTCATTGGCGACGACGAGGCCGTTGCTAAATCGGTGGCCAGGCGCACGATACGGACCACAGGGTTCTCGCTGCCTGCTCGCCAGGTGGTCTCGGAGCTTGCCGGCGAAGCTGCCGAAAGTAGCGGGGTATGGGCCGCAGGGCCCATGTAGACACCACCACGTTGGCGACCAACGGCCGGTTGGGTGCGGCGGCAGAGCCAGCGCGTGGCAGCGCCCCCCGCGCCGTGAAGACGGGGTTGGTTTTGACTTGGAGCGTCTAACAAAAAACCCTACTTGCCATTAGAGCAACATGTGCCGTACACTGGACGTTGGCGATGGCCCGCAGCCGTTATTAGTTGCCCAACGCTTTTCCGTGTACCTTTGCGTGCATCAGTTCGGGCCTGTGGCTGCGGCCGGCATCGGGCAACGCTTAAGGGTAGCTGCCGTTAAGGCCAACGGTTAAAATCCGGCTAGCCTAAAGTTGACAGGGATATTCTCTCCTGGAGAAAGAGCGTTTTTATTTCGACGGACCACTGGAGACATTACTGATGCCAGTATTTTCCCTGACGCGTACGGTTCACAAAGATGGCGTGGCCCAGAATGTTACAGTCCACGTTCACGCCGACAGCTTGGAAGAGGCGCACCGACTAGCCGGCATCATTCCCCCAAGCCCGACCAGCGAGTCAACTGTTGCCGCGGTATCCGCCTGGTTGATGAGGCGCATTGCCGAAGCATTGTGCGGTGTGTCCTTCTGGGCCTGCGCAGGTTTAACCCTCTGGTGGAACGACAGTCGACTTGCGCAAATCGAGACAAAGTACCAGAGTGCAGTTGCCAGCCAACAGCGTGCTGCACAAATTATGTCTCGGATACCTGCGGGGAGCACTGTCTGCAGCGACGGCTGGGTTTCGGGAAGCCAAGGCCGGGGGACCTGTTCGCATCACGGAGGCGCGTCGCTTGAAATGCTGCTTGTCCAGATGGTAGCGTTGACCGACCCATGGGGCGTAGCCAAGCGCTCGCGCTCGATAACAGACCGTGTTACCTGGGCAATGCTCGTTCTTGCGCTCTTAGTTTCGCCGGCCTTAGATGCCCGTCTGTTCCGCGGGTCACGGAAGGGCAAGCAGTAGGGCGTCTTAGTTCGTCTTAACGTGAAGTGCCTAAGTGTTTAGTATCGTGCGATCATATTCCTCGCCGTAGCTGGCCTTT
>NZ_JAULSI010000086.1 GCF_030711405.1 Massilia brevitalea | reverse complement strand
TTCTCTCAAACAATGGAGCCTCCTCAAAACCCGGAGCGATTCACTTCTTCATCGCCCAGACTGTAGACAGGTGCAAATCCGCCGCCCGGAGTCCTGAAGTTCGTGGTCTGCCCCTGATAGACACGCGCGGCTGTCCACTGGACTCGGCTGTTGTACACGTAGCTGCGCAAGTCGAACTTCAAAGTCTTGGGACTGTCAGCCGTACCGGAAACCCGAACGCCAGGAGCGACAACTCGCTGAGCGATGTATTCGCCCGACAAGATTTCCTGCCAAACCCGCTTCGTTACCTTGTCGCCCCGGTAGGCCGCTCTGCCTCCGTATCCAGCGACAGGCTTGAAGAACAGATTGCGTCGCTCGTTCCACAATCGTTCCGCGTTATTGGTCGTGACGCTCTCGGTGAAAGGCACGTTGGCGACCAATATGTCGATAGTCGCCTGGGGTACCCCAAGTGCTTCGAGTGCGGTGGCATCACTCAATATCGTGAGGTTTCGCTTGTTCGCGTAGACAGCGTGAGCGTGCGGGTGCGGGGTGAGTACAACCGCGTCCTCGCAGTACGCGTCACGCAGAGCGCGCGACTCAGGCGCCTCGAGCATGAAGTCGGTAAGCCGATTGTAGACCAGGTCAATCTTAAACTCACCAGACCACAGCGCGCCATCTTTGAAGTTAAGTTCACCCGGGTCGGCAATGACGGCATTGATGTCGTTCGTGGCGAAGAGCCGCTGAAACAGAAGGAACTCTGGGTAGAGGTATTGTTGCTGAGGTTGAGTGTCGACTATCGCAATGGTTCGCAAAGGCAAAGCTCGCTTTGCGCAGGCCCATTCTGCCTGGAACATCTGCACTATCTCGTCATCGAACACGGCGCCGGAAAGGACAGCTTGCGCCAGCTGAGTATCGTCCAGACAGCAGGTTCGATGCGCCCTTGCCATAGCAGCGTTGAGCATCGCGCCTCCAGCATTTGTATTTATTTCAATGAGGCCAAGGTTCGCACCGTCTGGGTGGAAGTCGTATCCGAAAAACACCCCTCGTGCGCCGCTGGCCCCTTTCTTGGCAATGTCGGGCGCCTCGGCCAGTACAAGCTCTCGGAATGCAGGGAGCTCAATAACAGACTCAAGGGCGCGTACTACCTCCTCGATTCTGTCCGCCTGGGTACTGGAAATGAAAACGGGCCGTGCCGAGAACAAGTACGGGCAACGTTCCTCTATCAGTTCAAATAGCATATCGTCATGCACTTCGCAGGACAGCGCCGACTTCAAGGCCGACTTATCTAAGCTGCTGCAAAAGCAGGAACTGTTGAGCTGTTCTGCTGGCAACGTGGCCAAGTCATAATTCGTTACCTGGTTGTCGCCAACGATTTCGGAATTTCGCATGTGGTTCCTATCCTTGGTGCGAGCTCATGGCTCGGCTGTTCGGCGCCGCCGTCTGCCCGCGAAGGCGTAAAGCGTTGGTGATTACTGAGACGGAGCTAAGACTCATGGCAAGTGCGGCAACCATTGGAGATAAGAGCTGTCCAGTGAACGGATACAGGACTCCAGCGGCCAGTGGTATCCCAAGCGCGTTATAGACGAAGGCAAAGCCGAGGTTTTGCCACATATTTCGCACCGTCTGTACCGAAATAGAGCGAGCGACAGCGATACCGCGCAGGTCACCCTTCACAAGGGTGATGTGGGCACTGTTGATGGCCACATCCGTCCCCGTACCCATGGCTACGCCGACGTTCGCTTTGGCGAGCGCAGGCGCGTCGTTAATACCGTCGCCAGCCATTGCGACAACCCGCCCCTCTTTCTGCAGCTTGTCTACCAAAGCAAGTTTGTCCTGCGGCTTTACTTCGCCGTAGAACTCCTCTATTCCGAGTTTTGAGGCAACTGAGCGAGCAGTGGTGATTCCATCCCCAGTAGCCATCACAACAGTTATCCCGTCGTTACGGAGATTCGTCAGCGCCTCTATTGTCGTTGCCTTGATAGGGTCAGATACCGCCAGGAGACCTACCAGCACGCCTCCCTCGGCGAGGTACATTACGCTGGCGCCCTCGGCCCTCAGGTTCTCAGCGGGTCCCGTAAGGGCACGCCAGTCGACATTCACAGACTCCATCAGTGCGGTATTTCCCAGTGCAACCCGTTTTCCGCCTACGATACCTGTCACCCCAATACCGCTGGCAGACTCGAAGGTTTCGGGCTTCGATAGCAAAATCCCTCGGTTCTTCGCCTCTGCCACGATTGCGTGAGCTAACGGGTGCTCGCTGCCCTGGTCGAGGCTGGCGGCAAGCTGCAAGACGTACTCATCGTTATACCCTGGCGCCGCGACAACGGTATTGAACGCCGGCTTTCCTTCCGTTAGCGTGCCCGTCTTGTCCACAATGATAGTGTTCACCTTTCGAAGGTCCTCGATAGCAGCTGCGTCGCGGAACAGCACTCCTTGGGTTGCGGCCCTTCCAGTTGCCGCCATGATGGACATTGGCGTCGCCAAGCCTAATGCGCATGGACAAGCAATGATAAGTACTGCCACCGCGTTGACGAACGCAAAAACCCAGCTTGGTTCCGGGCCAAACAGTCCCCAGACCACAAGGGTCAGAAGCGCGATTACCGCGACAACGACTACGAAATATCCAGCCACCGAGTCAGCCAGACGCTGCATTGGCGCGCGCGAACGCTGGGCCTGCGAAACCATCTGTACAATTTGTGACAGCATGGTTTCTGAGCCGACTTTCTCTGCAGTCATTACGAGGCTGCCGCTTGTGTTGATGGTCGCGCCTATGAGCCGGTCGCCAGGTCGTTTTGTGACGGGAACGGGTTCACCTGTAAGCATCGACTCATCAACGGCGCTTTCCCCTTCCGCCACCAGTCCGTCTACCGGGACCTTTTCGCCTGGGCGAACTCTGAGGGAATCTCCAACGTGTACATGGGTCAGGGGAACATCTTCTTCGCTCCCGTCTGATGCAATACGGCGCGCCGTCTTGGGGGCTAGACCCAGCAACGATTTGATGGCAGCCGAAGTCTGGGAGCGCGCACGCAGTTCCAGGATTTGGCCGAGCAACGTCAGCGAAACGATTACTGCTGCCGCCTCAAAGTAGACACCGATACGCCCGTGGCTGGCAAAAGTGGCCGGGAAAGCGTTAGGAGCTAACGTAGCAACGAGGCTATAGCCATACGCAGCCATGACCCCTGTGCCAATGAGCGTCCACATATTCGGGCTCATGCGTATGATGGATTGGAACCATCGCACGAAGAATGGCCAGCCGGCCCAAAGAACGACTGGTGTGCTTAGCGCTAACTCAATCCAATTTTGCCCAGCTACGCCTGCCGGGAAAAGGACATGACCGAACATCGCCAGTGCAAAGAGAACTGCTGTTAGTGGTAGCGTCCACCAGAAACGCCGGCGAAAATCCACCAGTTCCGGATTCTCCTCATCGTCCAAAGACGGAAGCTCAGGCTCTAGCGCCATACCGCAAATCGGGCAATTTCCCGGCATGGACTGTCGAATCTCAGGATGCATCGGACAGATATAAATTGTCCCTGCCGGTGCTTGTAGGCGTACCTCGGCTGCGTTCGCCGGGGCTAAATAACTTCCAGGAGCGGCCCTGAACTTGTCCATGCATTTTGCGCTGCAGAAGTGATATACCTCGCCGTCATAGGCAATCTCCCGCTCCGCGTTAGGACCTACTTTCATGCCGCACACAGGGTCAGTGAACGGCTTCGTGTCTGTTGGTTGGTCAGAAGAGGTCATGCTGCCTACAGCGTGAGCATGGCCTGGGGATTGCATCCCAGAGTGCTTATGCGCTTCGTGGTCTCCGTGCGTTTCCGTCGTCATACCTAGCTCCTAAAGACTTGCAGTTAGCTCATTGAACTAAAGCGTGATGACTCACTGTAGACCCTCCCATGATTGGAAGGTCAAGCGGTTTTGAGACATTCAGATACCGCGTGAAGATGCGGTATCTGAACTTCCTACTTTTGAGAAGGTTTAGATTTAAGCTGCCATTCGCTGGCACTCAGCCGCGCACTGCCGGCAGGCTTCTGCACACTTTTGGCAATGGTCCATTTGATGCTGTCCGCACTCATCGGCGCAGGCTTTGCAGATTTCTGCGCACATACGGCAAACCGCTGCGGCGTGTTCGCTCCCGCGCGCCATCAGTGCTGCAGCAAAGCGGCAGGCCTGTGCACAGTCCATGTCCAAAGCGATGCACTTTGCCATCGCTGCCACGTGTTCCTCCTTCAAACACATTGCTGCGCAGTTGTCGCAAGCGTTGGCACAGGCGTTGCATGCATCGATACAGCTCTGAAAATTATTCATGTCCATGTCGTTCTCCAAATGTGAAGGTCAAGTTACTCGTAGTACGAAATTAGGTCAGTTTCAAAACCGACCCAGGCGGCGTGACGGTTAGTCGAGTCTGCGTACGTTTGCAACTGGTACGAAGTCACAGTCACGGAACTGCTTGCACAGCATTTCCCTCATGTCGTTAATTGAGTTCTTCTGCATCGTTACGATGTTGTCGCAGTACCGGCGAAGACCATCGTGAGATAGGTCGCTTTTGACCTGGCATTCGATGCTAGGGCTTAGCGCAGCAAAGTGGTGGCTGCTAAACACCTTGAGAAATTGTTCATCGAACTGGCGTCCAGCAGGGGCCCGCTCAAGCATTTGAATCATCTGCATCCCGGAGGGGGCGAGCTTGGGCACGTACGAGACTCCGTACCACTCACGCAGCATTCGCTGGGCCTTTGCAATTTCCTCACGCTGACCGCGGTTGGCTTGGCGCGACATCGAACGAATTTCTTCGGCGGATGCCTTAGGGATGCTTTCTGCGTAGCCTGGCGTAGGTGTCGTACCTTCGTCAGGGTTAATGATGGCCGGGTCTCGGACCCGGTCACTACCTGCCGCAAGTTCTGTCATACGCAGGGCCGAGTAATGGTGGTCAATGATGAAGGTCAAATAGTTCTTTTCGAATCGTGCCGTTCTTCTGTCGCCTGGGCCTTCAGCTGATGCGGCGGACGAGAGAAGAAGAGTGCCGGCAGCCATGACGGCAACAGCCGCCTGACTCCAGCCTGAGCGGTGGACGCGACCTGCCCTTCCGGTATTTGCGGAGAGTTTGGAATTCATGATTTCCTCTAAACGTAATGAAAGCGATAACGTGCATGCAAGTTCGACGACCGCCATAACGAAAACGGCAGCCAGGGACAAGCTGGAATGCTTACAGGATTACGGAGAGGAATTTCGGCGGTCGCTCTAAGCCAGCTGAGATGTGGCTTGCGAATATGCCAAGTGGGGTTACTACGGGAGAGTCGTTTTTAAACGACTGAATTTTGGGCGAGTGCACTGGCGGAGGAGCACCTGCTCCTAGACCGCATGCTGCGCAAGGCTTGCATGAGCCAGTTTTCTTTAATTGCTGTTGGGAAGGTTCGCCGGTCGAGTCATCCTCAACCATCTGCATGCTGCCTGTGTCCTCGCACGGCATCTTCGAGGCTACTCTAGCTTCACCGCCACTAGGCACCAAAATCATCGACTGTGTCTGTGCGCGTACGCAGCACCCTCCTACCACAGCAGCTAGTCCCTGTAGAGGGACGGCCACCAATAGGAGCCAGAGCATGCACACGCGGGAAAGACCTCGTTTCATGTTGGCAGTCTAGCAGCGAGAAAAAACCTGGGGCACACCGTACTGTCAGGAAAACCTAGATACGAAAACGCTAGGTTGAAGTCCGTCCTTTGAAGCTAGACTGGCGCCAGGCAACTACTTGGCAAGTACTCGTCGCTTACTGTGGAGTATGCGCCTGCCCCCGCCAAGCTGCCTGCGCAGTCCAAGGTCAGATAGCCGCTGGTGGCTGCTGCGAGGTCAGGACAGCGGCCGCAATTAACGCGGCAAGTAGAACAACGCTCTCAACAATCAAAACAAGCCTTACAGACTGCAGCCCCGGCGTAGAGTGCCGTGCACGTGCAAGTCCGAACACCTTGTTATAGCCACCGAGGACAAGCGCCACGCTTACAAAGCAGAGCTTCACTACGAGTGCCGTCGTGTACAGACTACTGGCAAGCAGGTTGTCCACAGTTCCAACTCTGTTCCAGGCGTTAAACAAGCCCGTGGCGAATACGGCTATGACAGCAACTACTGCAGCTGCAGACATTGATTCAAGGTAGTGAGCCAGTCGGTTCAAGTCAGGTTGGGTTGCGCCGTTGCCTATCGCTTTCCACGCTGAGACAGCTACTAAGCCCGTCCATGCGCCCATCGCAGTGAGGTGGATTACCTCCACCGCGAAGGGAAGCGTCCAGAAACCGTTTTCACCAGCATGCCCCATTGACGCGCGTACAAACGCGAAGAGGCTTAAGGCGGCAAGTACTGTCCACTCACGCCACTTCCCCGTCGAATGAAGTACTCGAATGACCAGTACTACGGTAATCGCGAAAAATGAGATATAGCCGGCCCGCCCAATGCTTGTCATGGTCAACATCTGCCAGACTACGTCCTTGGCTTCTTGTAAGCTTACGCCCCCCATCACGGCGGCGGATGCCCACAACATAGCACCTGTTCCTAGTACGCCGAGTGTAGCCGCGACAATGTCGCCTGAGCGCAGTAGGGCTTCAGCGTCCGTACGTGGAATACCTGACGCCACAAGCCAACGGCGGGCCAGCCATGAGCCAACAAGCCACGCGAACGCGGCGTTCAAGGCAACGACTGCCCCAACTTGAAGGCCCAGGACGCTATCCACTTATTTCACCGAGAACGAGAACGTGCCTGTACGGCGGTGACCGTCATGGCCGGCTACGGCCCATTTGACGGTATAAGTACCCGTGGTCAGACCTTTAGTTTGGAGGCGCACAATTGCCGGGTTGGCGGCATCGACCTTCGCCTTCTCAGTCTCGACAACCTTACCGTCGGTGTAAGTCAACGTCACGGTGCTAAACGCTTGTTCAACTTTCTCGTTGAAGGTTAGAGAAATTTCGGCCGGCGCCGTTTCCAACACGGCTCCTGGCGTCGGATTCGAAGCAGTAAGCTTCGCGTGTGCCATCGCGAGCGGGGCTGCGAGGGTAGCTGCCGCAAAGACACATGCGGTTACGATTTTTTGGATAGTTTTCATGTTCAACCTCGAGGTAGTTATTGATTACTTAGCTTTACGGGAAGACCAGTGAACGTGCGTGATGAGCCACTTGTCACCTTGCTTTTCCAATACGGCGGTCTCCGTTCCAAACGAGTGGACGTTCGTTCCTTTGAACTTGCCCTTTGTCTCCGTTTCGCGTGTGACAATGGCGATATTCCCCTCAACTCGCTCGTTCTGGCGAATGACCGTCTGGCTCGTCGCTTTAGCAAAGGCCATGTCACTTGGCAGATGGTGGCCAGCATATTCGTCGCGTGAACGCTCGACGTAACCCGACTCGAAAATCTGGATAGTCGGGGACAGGAAGACAGTAGCCGCGTCGGCCTTTCCCGCTGACAGCGCGTCATGAAACGCAGAGACGGTTTCGAGTGGAGTCGCAGCGAATGCCTGGAGGGACGCGGCAGAGAGCGCGATGGCAAAAAGTGTTTGGCGCATAGATTTTTATATGTCTGTAATGGTTGGGGGACAGCCCGACAAGCCGATTTTCGATTACTAAACTTGTCGTGCTCTAACTGCTCTCGAACTTCTTACTTCTTCGGCGTTGCCCAAGATTTTTTCATCTCGGCCATGTGCGCCACTTCCTTCTTTTGCGTTTCGACGAGCTTGTTCGCAAACTCCTTAACTTCGGCATGCTGGAGTTTTGGCGCTGCAGTTTGGGCCATTTTGATGGCGCCCTTGTGGTGCTGGGTCATCATGTCCACGAACTGCCGGTCGAACTGTTCACCCTTGGCGGAGGTCAGCTTTTCGCTCGACATTCCCTTCATCGACTCTGGCATCCCTGGCATTTTCATGTTTATCGCCTCTGGCTTGCCGGCATACCACTGCTCTTTCCATCCCTTGAGCTGGGCAATCTCTTTTTCCTGCTCGGCCATCATCTTCTTAGCCATGTCCTTGAGGTGCTGGCTGTCAGTACGACTGTCTACCAAGCTGGCCATATGCATCGCCATCTGATGGTGCATTGCCATCGTGTCCAAGAACTGCTGCTCGTAGGGCGCTTTTACGGCGTTTGGCGAGCTCTTGTGCATTGAGTCCATCGAGTGCATCTTCGCCATGTCGTGTCCGGCGGCGCCGTGTGCGCCGCTTTGATGCTGAGGCATTGCGCCTGCGGACACAGCGATAAAGGCGAACGTAGCTGTCAAGACCCGCCTGGTTATAGACGCGCTTTCTGAACAAT
>NZ_JAULSI010000085.1 GCF_030711405.1 Massilia brevitalea | reverse complement strand
CTAGCTAAGTTTGTTCGTCCTTAACCAATAATTTGCACCAGAGCCCACGCGGGTACCGGCGTTCTTTTCCAGGATGACGTCCAGCTTCTTTTCGTATTCCATTTAGCACTCTCGACAGGTTTGTTACACAGCACGACAGTTCGCTACACACTCGTAAATATGCAGTGATCTGTCGTGCTGCTATTCGGCTTGCCAGGGGTGAAGGACCCTAACGTAAGAACACAGATTTCGCGCTGCCGCCTCCATGGCAAATCGACAACACGCCGACCCCTTCCGGGAGCCGATCGCCTGACCTACAGCTGCCAGGACTTGAACATTCACGCAGTTTCTCGCGTAGCGCTTCCCGCCATACGGCAGGTTTAGGGTGGCGCTCGCACCCAGTCGTGTATCTCTCGCCCGTAGGCGTCGCGGAGGTCATCGGTAGCCTGGCCCATAAGGCCAGCGCATCCCGTGTCCGGTAGGTGTCCGGAGATCCGCCCTTCTGTCCCTGTTGCTGGTAGGGAGTGCGCATGCCCCTGTGCAGGTGGCGGTGCGCTCGGCGACGGCCGTTCGGGCCATTTTGCCGTTGTACTTTCAGTTCTGTGGAGAATCTGTATCCATAAATGTCTTGTAACTCGCATGGTTCTCGGGTTTGCTCGACACTCTGTATCCCGCTGGGCCCAGAACGCTAGGCCAAAAAACAACCGCTGGGGCCGTTTCGAGGATCGATACAAGGTTGTGGCGCCAGGCGTGCTGGCAGGCTTGGGAGAATGCCGCGGAAGCGGCGCGCTACGAAAATCTTTTCACTTCCATAGGAACTGAAAAGTGGAATGACGGGGTGAGTATGAATGCTTAAAGCGAGTACACCAGTATCTTGGTGCTCGATGAGGCTGCTAGATGCCAACTGGATATGCTTTCGCTCGCCTGGAGGGAAAGCGGAATTGCGTGATTGCCGAATTGCCGACGACCACAAGAATAGGCGAAAGTTGATTGGCAGTCAAATGCGAATCCTACATATTTTTATGACGTATTCCAAATGCCAGGCGCATCTCTCGACCGTATTCTTCCAATCAGTCCCTGACAACACCCCTGACAACGCCCCCTGACAACCCTCTGATGCTCCTATAAGAATGTCCCGCTCCATCCCTGACATCGCCCCCTGATGTCACCCCCCGACAGACCATGATTCGACTAAGTTAGGCGGGACCAATCTAACAGCTATTAACAAAGAACACGCAGGTATGAGTACTGATTTTCTTAGGACGCTAGAAGCGAACACGAAACAACTGGCTAAACCCGAAAGCTCGCTTTCAGCCGCCGGCCGCGTACGGCTTAGGCTCCCTGACATCGAAATGGCGCTTGCCAGTGGCTTTACGCACCGGCAGATCCTGCAACAACTCAATCGCGAAGGGATCGAACTTACCCATGCTTACTACCATCGGCTCATTCCTAAGTTACGGGGCGAGGCCAAGGCTGCGCGAACAATACTCATCGCTAGTGGCGCCACGGGACTGGTTCACTCGGCTGGAGCTTGGCCTGAACCGGGGCTGGGACGGCCAGCAGCGCCGCCGTTGCAGGAACGGGCGACCACAATTGGTCAGACCCATACGAATAGTGACAATTTATCCAGCGCAATCGCTGGGCCAGCCGTTGTTCCGCCACGTACTATCCCTCGTGCGAAACCCGACGGCCCAAAATTCAAGTGGGACCCGAGGGGCGCAGAGAAGATTAACCCTAACAATATTTGAGGATGAGCATGAAGCAAAGTAACTGGACTATTATGGGCAAAGGCGGAGTGGGCAAATCGTTTTGCACATGGCTTCTGGCGCAGTATTTCATTGAGCTCAAGCGCAATACCTATTTCGCTGATACTGACCCTACAAATGCTACTTTTAGTGCTTTCCCGGAAATTAACGCAAAGCACATCAATATCACGGATGAAGAACTCAACATCGACCAAAGTTCGTTTGATAAACTGGTCAACGATATCGCTCGCCATGACGCTTATAGCGTGATCGACACCGGCTCGCCATCATTCCTTCCGATGATGAATTACCTGTCCCAGAATGGTACGTTCGATGCTCTTATCGAAGCCGGCCACCAGGTTATCGTGCACGCTCCTCTGGTGGGCGGTCCGGCGAAACGCGACACTACTCAGGGAATTTATGGGATTCTCGAAAGCACGAAAGCGCAGATGGTTATCTGGCAGAACGATTATTTCGGCCCAGTGATGCAGGACGGGCATGATTTCACCGATACTGAGCTGTATAAGAAATTCGCGGATCGTATCCTCGGCGTTGTTCATCTTCCAAAAAAGGAAGAAACCACGTTCGGCCGAAGCATTCACAACCTGATCGAGAAACACCAGCTGCTGAGCGCCTGCGATGCGGAGGACTTCCCGTTCGCCGAAAAGTCGCGGCTTGACAGGTTCCGCCAGGAAGTTTTCGGCAAACTGGCAGTGATCGGGATTTAAGATGGTTAACGTTGCCGAGCGCCGCCGTATTGCGCACGAGGTCTACACGATCACTGGCGTTCTGGTTCCGGAGGACGATCCGATCGTCCTCGCAGCCCTCTTCTACGCACAGAAGCTCCGCGACGCTGCAGGGGACGCGGCCGGCCAGCTTGCCTCTGCAAGCGCCGAGAGCCGTGCGGTCGTCCACTCAGCCTCAGCGCTGATCCAGCAGGCCGCCGCCGAGAGAAAGGCGCTGGCAGATACGATCGAAGCAAGAATGAAGAAGGTTATCAAGGATGCCGCGCGAGTTCAGTCCAAACAGGAGGGGCCTCCACCCGGGTGGCGCGGCGTTTTTGCTGGCGTCGTGCTTGGCATGTTTCTCACGGGCGGAGTAGTGGCCGTCGCTTGCAACTTCAGTTTTGCATGGATCCAGGACGCGCGCATCGGAGCCGAATTCAAGCGCGTCCTTCCTAAACTCGATTCCTCCCTGCGCGACAAGCTTATGGAATATTTCGAGAAGCCACGCCAGTGATCAGGCGGCGCACCGACTTGCGCCGCCATTTTCCCTTGCTATTGTTGATACTTGGATTGGCGGACGGCATGATACCAGCTTCAGGGCGAGACCCTGCAGCCCATTAAACAAAGCGAGGGATGTCATGCAATTCAATAATTTTGGTAATACTTCGGTGTCCGGTGCCAACTTCGCTGTCGGCGACCGCTAGGCCGCGCTGTGCGCGATGCGCCGCGTGAAGATTCGCCAGTATCCGTTGTGTCCAGTGGCTGGGGTACCGATGTGGCGATGCAGGATAGACGCTCCGTCCATGCCCGCCGAACGAAAAAGGCGACCTGCGAGCTGCTTGGTCGAACCTCTACAGCCGCGTCCACATGGCTTTGGTTCGCGGTGCGACCTCGAGCGGGCGACGAATTTATTTCACCCTATAAATCATGCTGTCCACGCTCGGGTGGGCTTTCGTATCTGGTGTCGGTGGCCGATACGGCAGCCGATGTGAAACACAGTGGTTTCCTGTCATCGCTCAAGCGGTCATTTTTACGAGAAATGAAGCGATAAATCGTGCGACGAAAGCGCAAAAGGAAGACTTCGGTCTTCCCTTTTTTCGTCTGTTCGGGGCCACGTGGCCCCGAATGCACTTACACCTGCGAGGGCGTTAGGCCTTCCGTAGTCCAGAACTCGATGATGCGCTTAATCTTTTGCAGCGTAGGCGTCACGCTTGCTTGGCGCCTGCTGTTGTATGCCCCTACCGTGGACCTGGTGTTTCCAAACCTATTCACCATGTTTCGGAGGTGTCATCTTGACCGATACACTGATTTGCATCCATCGAGTAGTTTTCTAGGGGCCATGCCTTCCCGTGCTGGTTATGACAGGTGAAGGTCGAAGGGAACGGCGGCATTCTTGTCTACTGCTCTCCAGAAGCGGCGGCCATCGATACCGATCGCCGCCAGACTTCGTTGCGGTCGATGGTCAGCGTACCGCCAACAGGCGGGTACTGTTTTTCGGGGCTTTGTTGAGTAAATCGAGCGAAGGCTGAGCTGACGCTATTTGTAGTTTGTTTTATAACACTGGGACCGTGACCGGGGTGCCCAGCCGAGTGAAGCGATTCAGCACGGCAGCCCGCACTTGTAGTTCGGCGACCTGACGGTCGAAGTCGCGTGCCATGACACGTTCACCCAGCAGTTTGAAGCAGCGCATCTTGGTTTCAACAAGGCTGCGTTGGTGGTAGCCGCTCCATCTCTTCCATATTGCCCGTCCTAGCCTTTTTGTCGCCCACAGGATGTCGTTACGTGCATCGGCACCGCAGCGGTTTGTCTTCCAGGGCTTGGCGTTCTTGCGGGTTGGGATGATGGCATGCGCGGCACGTGACGCAATGGCCTCGTGGCAGTCCTTTGTGTCGTAAGCGCCATCGCCGCTGACGCTGGCAATTGGCTCGTCGGCAGGAATCTGGCCCAGCAGCGCTGGCAGAACAGGTGCGTCACCGATACTGTTGTCGGTTACTTCCATGGCCCGGATTTCGAGCGTGGACGCGTCAATCCCGAGATGCACCTTGCGCCATTGGCGGAGGTATTCCGCGCGATGCTTTTTCGTCTTCCACTCACCCTCGCCCAGCATCTTGATGCCCGTGCTGTCCACCAGCAGGTGCAAGCCCGTCGTGGTCGGTGCAGCGCCGATTGCTACCTGCAGCGTCTTCTGCCGCCGGCTGACCGTGCTGTAGTCCGGCACCGGCCAATCGAGCCCGGCCAGANTGCTGTCCACCAGCAGGTGCAAGCCCGTCGTGGTCGGTGCAGCGCCGATTGCTACCTGCAGCGTCTTCTGCCGCCGGCTGACCGTGCTGTAGTCCGGCACCGGCCAATCGAGCCCGGCCAGATGCAGCAGGCTTTGCGTCATCCCCATGGCCTGGCGTAGTGGTAAATTGAAGAGGCACTTGATGCTCAGGCAGAACTGGATTGCCTCGTCGCTGAACGTCTGGCTACGTCCCCGCTTACCACTCGGTTGCCCACGCCAGTTCATCGTCGGGTCAAGCCAGATGAGTAGCGAACCGCGTGACTTCAACGCTTCGTTGTATGCCTTCCAGTTGGTCGTGCGGTACTTCTGTGGAGCTGGTTTCATCCTGTTTAGGCTACCAGACCTACGCGTTCCACGCTGGTCGAGCCTGATTTATGCAACAGAGCCATTGTCAAGTGGCAACTTTACTTCGTTGAATGCGCAGGATAGCGGCTCACTGCAACAACACACCTGTCGCGAAGCTTCCCTAGCATTGACGGAAGATGGTTCAGCCAGTGTCTGCTTCGGGTCTATTGTGTTGAAAAACTCCGATCACTTGCCAGTCGTCTATGAAAGAGCGTTACCTCGACTGTGCAAAACCGCGCCGGTTCAACGAACGCCAACCGCTTGGACTGTTGGAGCCTCCGAAAACAGGCCAAGAAAGTTGCCTGGCGACTTTTTCAACACAATAGGTCGGAAGCGGACGTTAGACTTCCGGTCCTGCTCCCCAAACCTTAGCTCTTGCCTTAGATTTCGTGCACAGCTTTTAGGTGGTCTTTGCTGGCTTGGAGCTGTTCAACCATCTCTTCAGTCAGCACGTGATCGCGGATGTTGCCGGTCAAGATGTCGTCGAGGTCTTTGATGGCGCGCAGCGCCTGGGACTTAGAGAATGGGAGATTGTTCATCGAGGGTCTCCTACGGTCACAGAGCGTGGGTCTTCAGCCTGAGCCTGGCCGAGGTAGTCCTTGACGGCCGCTTCCGCTGTGTGAGGACGCTGAATGCGGAGGGGAGTTGATCACTCATCACAGGTCTCTGAGGAACGTGCCGAAAGTGATACGCTTTGTCTCACTTCTATGATTCGCTGGTCCATTCGTTACTCCTAAAGTCCTTGTCAGGAGTATTTATACGGTTCCGATTTATGAGCGATTTAAGAGACCTGCATAAGTCGACGACAGCGTCAAGCACCTTGTAACTTTGCAGAATTCCGTTGTTTTAAAAAACAGCGACAAAGTTGTAAACTGCTCGACAATGCCCAATTTCTCTCCCTAGAATGGCCTCTTTTCCATAGGAGAGAGCAATGATCGGCTACATCGAATGGACTAGTCACGAGACCAAAGAAGTTGAGCGCGCGAACATAACGCGGTGCGTCACGAAAGACGGAGTCTACTACCTGGAATTCTCAAACGAAGAGCATTGGTCTGAGGGCAGGGTGGCACTGGATTGGGGTACGGAGAAGCAGCGAGCGACTGGCATGTACCGGTTCACGGATGACTCTTATCAGGGAAACGCAGAGCTTATCGGCCAGATCAGCGCGAACGAAGATGTCATTGATTTCACCGGCACTTGGCATGATCCAGAGGATGAAACGGGTGTATGGGACGTGTACATCGAGTTTGAAAAGCCAGACACCATTACGTTTACGTACGACGAACCAGCACCTAATCGACCAGCACCATTGTAACCGTCGACCTGGCAGCGCAACGAGCGACTTGACGCTTCGATACGACAACTACATTTACTTCAATTCAACAGTCCCGTATGATTCCAATATAACAACTATGGGGTGGACTGTGAGATCGAAAACGATTGCGGTAGTGCTGTTAGGAGCGTTGGTCGCGGGATGTTCACGCCCTGAACCAAAGCTGAGCGAAGACCAGTTAGCAGACAAGAAGAGCAAGGATCGCTGCATGTCGCTCGTGGTAGAGGCTGGTGGAAAGTGGTACCAGGGTGACCAGATAGGGCGTATGTGTGAAGAGAACAATCCAACGAAGCCTGAGCTTGCACGGCGGGAAATCATGGACGCTCTCTCTAAAAACGGCTTAGCTTCCACAGGAGAGTATTCGCCGTACAGCATGATCGACGGCCCATGCAAGACGCTCGCTGAAGAGTTCATCGCTATGCATGAGAAGGCCTACCGGTTAAACGCCGGTGAGGAGAAAACCAAAGCCCTTGCTGTCGCTGACCAGCTCCTCGCTTGGGTTAACGCTGGTAGCTGCACCGCGCCGAAGCCATCTGCCTGAACCTGGTAGCAGCATCTGCTATATGAGTACCTACACGTCTATAGTCATACAGCAAATCGTGCTACCGAATTAGCGGTCGTCGATCTGCACCGACCACTCCTGTACGTACTCAGCACTGTCTGAGCCACGCTCAATCCCCTTGAACAGCATCTTGTTACCGTGCATCGTCGTCAGCTTCGCGTCGAGCAGGGGTGGGATGAGCGGCTGCGTCTGTTGGTCATTGTGGGCAGACAGCTTCAGCTCAGGCATCCCACTACAGTAGAACGTGGTGAGGTCGCCCTCGGTGGGTGGTGCCAGGAGGATTTCGCGCTCATGCTTGCGCTGTCTCCTTGTCCTGGGCTGTTTGACTATACTGTACATCCATGCAGGGCTTTGTTGCGCAAATCAGGCCCGCCGAGCGTAGAGCCGGTCGTTCTGGTAGCCTGAACAGATGAAACCAGCTCCACAGAAATACCGCACGACCAACTGGAAAACGTACAACGAAGCGCTCAAGGCACGCGGCTCGCTGCTCATCTGGCTTGATCCGACGATGAACTGGCACGGCCAGCCCAGTGGCAAGCGCGGGCGCAGCCAAGTCTTCAGCGACGAGGCGATCCAGTTCTGTCTGAGCATCAAGTGCCTCTTTAATTTACCGCTGCGCCAGGCCATGGGCATGACGCAAAGCCTGCTGCACCTGGCTGGACTGGACTGGGCGGTACCGGACTACAGCACGGTCAGTCGCCGCCAGAAAACGCTGCAGGTCGCCATCGGCGCGGTGCCGACCTCGACGGGCTTGCATCTGCTGGTGGACAGCACGGGCATCAAGATGCTGGGCGAGGGCGAATGGAAGACGAAGAAGCATGGCGCGGACTACCGCCGCCAATGGCGCAAAGTCCACCTCGGGATCGATGCGTCCACGCTCGAAATCCGGGCCATGGAAGTGACCGACAACAGTGTCGGTGACGCGCCTGTCCTGCCAGGGCTGCTGGATCAGATTCCTGCCGACGAGCGCATTGTCAGCGTCAGCGGCGATGGTGCTTACGACACGAAGGACTGCCACGAGGCGATCGCTTTGCGCGCCGCGCACGCCATTATCCCGACCCGCAAGAACGCCAAGCCCTGGAAGGCAAACCGCTGCGGCGCGGATGCGCGAAACGACATTCTGTACACGACGCGCCGGCTGGGCAGGGCGATCTGGAAGAAATGGAGCGGCTACCACCGGCGCAGCCTTGTCGAAACCAAGATGCGCTGCTTCAAGCTGCTGGGCGAACGCGTCATGGCACGTGACTTCGACCGTCAGGTCGCCGAATTGCAGGTGCGAACGGCTGTGCTGAATCGCTTCACTCGGCTGGGTACTCCGATTACGGTCCCGGTATTATAAAACGAGCTACAAATGGCTCTGGTGCAAATTATTGGTTAAGGACGAACAAACTTAGCTAG
>NZ_JAULSI010000084.1 GCF_030711405.1 Massilia brevitalea | reverse complement strand
GGGGTTTGGGGTACTACGCGCTCAATTGATTTATGCAACAAAGCCCATCAAGAATGCTGTCCCGCGTCGCGGCCGCTTCTTCCTTGGTCCTGCGGGCCATGTCTTACTCCAATTTTGCTGTGGTGCACCACGTTAAACATACAGCCGTGATAGTATATAAAAAAATTCGTAAAAGCCAGTGACATACCGTGCGCAGGGTCTCGACAGGGACCTTGAGGACGGTTTTGTCTTTTTAATAAAACCAGAAGGAAGCACACGTAATGCGCTCTGCCCACTCCTCTCCTCTGTCCATGACCCGGATTGCCGCCTGCACGCTGATGGCGGTCACCCTGCTGTCGGCCTGCGGCAAGAAAGATGCCGACCAAGCCGCCGCCGGCGCCAAGATGCCGCCGCCGCAAGTCGGCGTCATCACCACCAAATTCCAGTCTGTTGCCCTCGAAACCGAATTGCCTGCGCGCGTCGAAGCGATCCGCACGGCTGAAGTGCGCGCCCGCGTCAACGGCGTGGTGCTGAAACGCACCTTCACCGAAGGCAGCATGGTCAAGGAAGGGCAGTCGCTGTTCCAGATCGACCCGGCCCCGTACCAGGCCGAGCTCAACGCGTCGCAGGCCGCCGTCGGCCGCGCCCAGGCCAACCTGACCGCGGCATCGGCCATCGTCGACCGCTACAAGCCGCTGGTCGAAGCCAACGCCATCAGCAAGCAGGAATACACCAACGCCGTCGCCACCGCCGAGCAGGCCCGTGCCGACGTCCGTTCGGCCCAGGCCCAGCAGAAGATCTCGCAGCTCAACGTGGGCTATTCCAACGTCTACGCCCCGATCTCGGGCCGCATCGGCCGTGCGCTGGTGACCGAAGGCGCCCTCGTCTCGGCAGCGGAAGCCACCCAGATGGCGCTGATCCAGCAAACCGACGCGATGTACCTGAACATCACCCAGTCGGCCTCCGAACTGCAGCGCCTGCGCAAGCAGGCCGGCGGCAAGGGCATCGACTCGGCCATCCCGGTTACCGTGATCATGGACGACGGCACCGTGCTGCCGCGCCAGGGCAAGCTGCTGTTCTCCGACGTATCGGTCGACCCGACCAGCGGCCAGGTGACCCTGCGCGCCCAGGTGCCGAACCCGGACAACGCCCTGCTCCCGGGCCAGTACGTGCGCGTGCGCCTGGCCCAGGCCGAGCTGCCGTCGGGCATCCTGATCCCGCAGCAAGCCGTGACCCGCGGCGGCCAGACCGGCGACAGCCTGATGGTGATCGGCGCCGACAACAAGCCGACCCCGCGCACCGTCAAGATCGCGTCGCAGGAAGGCAGCAACTGGGTCGTCACCGACGGCCTGAAGGAAGGCGAACGCGTCATGGTCGACGGCTTCCAGAAGCTGCAGATGCTGCCGCCAGGCACCCCGGTGCAGCCGGTCGCCTGGACCGCGCCGAACGCCGCCGCCCCAGCCGCCGCAGGCAACCCGGCCCAGCAGCCGAACGCTGCCGGCGCCACTGCCACGAATGCCGCGGCCGGTTCGCGCACGCCAGACGCCGGTTCGCCGGCCGCCGGCGCGACCACCCCTGGCCAGAGCCGCCAGTAACCGCGTCGTTACTGAGTAAAAGGAACAGGACTTTTCATGGCACGTTTTTTTATTGACCGCCCAATCTTTGCCTGGGTGATCGCGCTGTTCATCATGGTGCTTGGCGGTGTTGCCGTCAATCAGCTGCCGATCGCGCAATACCCAACCGTGGCGCCCCCTTCGATCGTCGTCAACGTCGCCTATCCGGGCGCGTCGGCACAGGTGCTCGAAGACTCCGTCATCTCCGTCATCGAACGCGAGATGAACGGCGCCCAGGGCATGATCTATATGGAATCGACCAGCCAGGCCAACGGCACCGGTTCCATCACCATTTCGTTCGAGACTGGCACCGACCCCGACCTGGCACAGGTCGACGTCCAGAACCGCCTGTCGCGTGCGACCCCGCGCCTGCCGCCGGCCGTGACCCAGCAGGGTGTGCGCGTCGACAAGTCGCGTTCCAACTTCCTGCTGTTCACCATCCTGTCGTCGGACGATCCGAACTGGGACCCGGTGGCGCTGGGCGACTACGCTTCGCGTAACGTCCTGCCGGAACTGCAGCGTATCAAGGGCGTGGGCCAGGCCCAGCTGTTCGGTACCGAAAAGGCGATGCGCGTCTGGATCGATCCGGCCAAGCTGGTCGGCTTCAACCTGGCGCCGTCGGACGTGAACAGCGCGATCAGCCAGCAGAATGCCCAGGTGGCATCGGGCACCATCGGCGACCTGCCGCTGGCGCAAGGCCAGCAGATCACCGCCACCGTCGTCGTGGCCGGCCAGCTGGCAACCGTCGAGCAGTTCGGCAACATCGTGCTGCGCGCGAACCCGGACGGCTCCACCGTGCGCCTGAAGGACGTTGCCCGCATCGAGATCGGCGGCCAGGCTTACGCTACCTCGGCGCGCCTGAACGGCAAGCCGTCGGCCGGTATCGGCGTCCAGCTGTCGCCATCGGGTAACGCGCTCGAAACCGGCGACCTGATCAAGGCCCGCATGCAGGAACTCTCGAAGTTCTTCCCGCATGGCATGAAGTACACGATTCCTTACGACTCGACCACCTTCATCGACATCTCGATCGAACAGGTCGTGCACACCCTGCTCGAAGCGATCGCGCTGGTGTTCGTCGTGATGTTCATCTTCCTGCAGAACTTCCGCTACACCCTGATCCCGACCATCGTCGTCCCGGTCGCGCTGCTGGGTTCCTTCGCCTGCCTGCTGGCGCTGGGCTTCTCGATCAACGTGCTGACCATGTTCGGCATGGTGCTGGTGATCGGTATCGTGGTCGATGACGCCATCGTGGTCGTCGAGAACGTCGAGCGCATCATGTCCGAGGAAGGTTTGCCGCCGCTGCAGGCCACCCGCAAGGCCATGGGCCAGATCTCGGGCGCGATTATCGGCGTGACCGTGGTCCTGATGTCGGTGTTCGTGCCGCTCGCGTTCTTCGCCGGCGCGGTCGGCAACATCTATCGCCAGTTCTCGGCGGTGATGGTGACCTCGATCGCCTTCTCGGCCTTCCTGGCGCTGTCGCTGACCCCGGCGCTGTGCGCCCACCTGCTGAAACCGGTCGAAGCCGGCCACCACCACGAGAAGAAGGGTTTCTTCGGCTGGTTCAACCGTAACTTCGCCGCCGGCGCCAAGCGCTACGAGGGCTTCGTCGGCTCGATCCTGAAGCGCGCCGGCCGCTGGATGGTGGTGTTCGTGCTGCTGGTCGGTATCGTCGGCCTGCTGTTCACCCGCCTGCCGAACTCCTTCCTGCCGAACGAAGACCAGGGTTACGTGATCGCCAACATCCAGTTGCCGCCGGGCGCTACCGCCGAACGTACCAACGTGGTGCTGCACGCGCTCGAAGACTTCGTCATGAAGCAGCCGGAATACGCGAACATCGTGGCCGTCACCGGCTTCTCGTTCTCGGGCCAGGGCCAGAACATGGGTCTCGCCTTCATTCCGCTGAAGGCCTGGAGCGACCGTAAAGGCGATGGCCAGGATGCGCAATCCTTCGCCAACCGCATTACGATGCACATGGGCGCCCTGCGCGACTCGTTCATCTTCGTGGTGAGCCCGCCGCCGATCCCGGAACTCGGTACCGGCACCGGCTTCTCGTTCCGCCTGCAAGACCGCGGCGGCAACGGCCACGAAGCGCTGGTGAAAGCACGTAACCAGATGCTGGGCATGGCGATGCAGAGCAAGGTCCTGACCGGCCTGCGCCCTGAAGGCCTGGAAGACGCGCCGCAGCTGAAACTCAACATCGACCGCGACAAGGCGCAAGCCCTGGGCGTGACCTTCGGCGCGATCAACAATGCGCTGTCGACCTCGCTGGGTTCGAGCTACGTGAACGACTTCCCGAACGCCGGCCGCCTGCAGCGCGTGATCGTGCAGGCCGACGCGCCGAACCGCATGCAGCCGGACGACCTGCTGCGCATCAACGCCCTGAACACCCAGGGCCGTCCGGTGCCGCTGTCCTCGTTCGCGTCGACCGAATGGGTCACGGGTCCGATGCAGACCATCCGCTACAACGGCTATCCGTCGATGAAGATCACCGGCGAACCGGCGCCGGGCTACTCGAGCGGCCAGGCACTGGAAGAGATGCAGCGCCTGGCAGCCCAGCTGCCGCCTGGCTTCGCGTATGAATGGACCGGCCAGTCGCGCGAGGAAATCCTGTCGGGTTCGACCGTGTTCATCCTGATCGCCTTCTCGCTGCTGGCGGTGTTCCTGGCCCTGGCCGCGCTGTACGAAAGCTGGACGATTCCGGTGGCCGTGCTGCTGGTGGTACCGCTGGGTATCCTGGGTTCGCTGCTGGCGGCCTACATGCGCGGGCTGTCGAACGACGTCTACTTCAAGGTCGGCCTGATTACCATCATCGGCCTGGCGGCGAAGAACGCGGTCCTGATCATCGAGTTCGCGAAGGACCTGCAGGCCCAGGGCCGGTCGCCGATCCAGGCGGCGCTGGAAGCGGCCCACCTGCGTTTCCGTCCGATCATCATGACCTCGCTGGCATTCATCCTCGGCGTGCTGCCGCTGGTGATCGCCAGCGGCGCCGGCGGTGCAGGCCAGCGCGCCATCGGTACCGGCGTGATGGGCGGCATGATCACCGCAACCGCGCTCGGCGTGGTCTTCGTGCCGGTGTTCTTCGTTGTCGTGCGTACGCTGTTCAAGGGCAGCAAGCGCCAGAACGACCTGTACACGCACCACGAAGACACCGGCAGCGTAGCGAAGGAAAAAATCCAATGACTGTAATGACCAAGACTAAACGTTTTACTCCGCTGGTCCTGGCGCTGGCCCTGGCCGGCTGCGTGAACCTGGCGCCGAAGTACGAGCGCCCGGCCGCGCCGGTGGCACCAAGCTTCCCGGAACTGCCGCAAGCCGGCGGCGCGGCCCTGCCGACCGCCACCGGCGAAGCGCCGGCGAACCTCGCCTGGCAGCGCTTCTTTGCCGATGCGCGCCTACGCCAGCTGATCGAGCTGTCGCTGGCCAACAACCGCGACCTGCGCGTGGCGATCCTGAACATCGAGCAGGCCCGCGCCCAGTACCGCATCGCCCGTGCCGACCGCCTGCCGACCGTGTCGGCGGCCGTCACCGGCAGCCGCCAGACCACCGGCGAAGACCTGCCGATCCAGAGCGTGTACCAGGCCGGCCTGACGGTCTCGAGCTTCGAGCTCGATCTGTTCGGCCGCGTGCGCAATTTGTCGGAAGCGGCGCTGGCGCAATTCCTCGCCACCGAGGAAGCGCGCAAGGCCACGCACATCAGCCTGATCGCCTCGGTCGCCAACAGCTACCTGTCGCTGCTGGCGGACGACGAACTGCTGGCGCTCACCGAGCAGACCCTGCAAACCCGTGAAGAATCGCTGCGCCTGACCCAGCTGCGCTTCGAGAACGGCGTGTCGTCGAAGCTCGACCTGCAGCTGTCGGCCTCTCTCGTGGAAACGGCCCGCGCCACCCTGGCGCAACTGCGCCGCCTGCGCCAGCAGGACAACAACCTGCTGACCCTGCTGGTGGGCCAGCCGATCCCGGCCGACCTGCCGCAGGGCGCGACCCTGGCCACGACCGAACTGCCGGATCTGCCGGCCGGCCTGCCGTCAGACCTGCTGACCGTGCGTCCGGACATCCGTTCGGCCGAGCAGCAGCTGATCGCTGCCAACGCCAACATCGGCGCGGCGCGCGCGAACTACTTCCCGCGCATTTCGCTGACCGGCAGCGCCGGCAGCGTCAGCGACGAACTGTCTGGCCTGTTCAAGAGCGGCACCTTCGGCTGGAGCTTCGCGCCGCAGGCGATCCTGCCGATCTTCGACTACGGCCGCATCAGCGCCGGCGTCGAATCGGCCCGTGCCGGCCGCGACATCGCCGTGGCCCAGTACGAGCGCTCGATCCAGACCGCATTCCGCGAAGTGGCGGATGCACTGGCCGGCCAGGCCACCTACAGCGAGCAGCTGCGCGCCCAGCGCGCGGTGGCCGAGGCCGAGCAGGACCGCTTCAACCTGTCCGACCTGCGCTACCGCAGCGGCGCCGCCAGTCAGCTCGATTTGCTCGATGCCCAGCGTTCGCTGTTCCAGGCCCAGCAGCAGTCGGTGGAAGCCAACCTGGCTCGCTTGCAGAACCAGGTGACGCTGTACCGCGTGCTGGGTGGCGGTTGGAGCGAGCCGGTGGCCGAGGCGCAGGCGGCGCGCTGATTCTCGCTTAGCTTGATCGCATAAAAACCGGAGCCGTGTGTTCCGGTTTTTTTTCGTCTTCATCTTCGTATTTCGTGACCGTGGTGATACTTCGAATCCAGCAGTTACTTTTTCACGAACTCCGACATTGGCGGATTAGTTGGTCGCCAGCGCATGCTCTTCAACATGACATCCAGGCGCTCCTTGCTTTGCTCGTACGGAGGCGGGTAATGTTTGAGCTCAGTAGCTTGTTGCATGTTCACGGTCTGCATTTCGACCAGCATGTATGGCAGCACGGCCGTACCAAGCCAGCCGGAGTAACCGCTATACACATCGTACACATCGTACTTGATGCCTTTGGCTTCGGCTTTCATGACGACGCCACCTTGCATGGCTTTCACGCCTCCCATCTGAGTGGAATGTGGACCGATACGCTCCATAACGACCGCCCGTACATCACTCGTTTCACTTGCCGGCGGTGGGTTCATACTTGAGGTAGCTGCCGCCATGAATACAGTGGTTTTCAACCGGCGAGGATGAACGGTGCCCGTTTCGATGGTGTAGAGCACGGCTGGTGCGTCATGAAAACGCAGTGATTGCTTGAATTCGACGACGGTTCTGCCGTCATCTGGAATGAAACCGAAAGGAAAGCAAACGCCAGGTTCGGACGGAATTTCGTTAGCTGCACGCGTGCGAAAATTCGCCAGCATCTGAGAAAAATCACTTTTATGCTTGTCCTTGTCGGACAAGGTATTCATTTTTACAACCGATTCAAATATATAGATATATTCGCCGCGTTTCAGATAGACTCGCAGTATGGAGTATCGGTTAGTCTCATCGCCTCCTTCAGTTTCACTTGTCCAATAACCCTCACTATCGGACAATCCTGGATCGAAAGGTTCAAACTTTTCTCGATCTTCCTTAATTGTTTTTTCCCAACCTTGAATCCACTCCTCCGCTTCGCTTATTTTTTTCCTAGCAACTTCAGGATTTTTTACGTCTTTTCTTTGTCTCTCAATATACTCTCGAGATTCATTAATACTCTTCTGCAAAAAAGCCTCAAGTGAGGCAGGAGTACTCCGGAAGACACGTTCTTTCTCGATTCCCTTGATCGATCCAATCACTGCTATATATGTCGTGCCGAACCGCATGACATCACCCGCTGCTGCTACCTGTGGCTCGAAAGACCGATTAAAAACTCCATCCGGATTTTCTTTATTAAAATAGACAGGCCATTCCACAACGTGATTAACTGTGAAAATCAAGCGCCCCAAACACTCCGATTTGGCATCCATTAGCAATTTATATTCGGGCGCTGTAATTTTGTACATTTCATCAGCAGTTGGCAAGCGCGAAGGAATTGCTTCTTCGCCATCGACTTGCATCGGCTTGTTCTTCTCGGATTTCGGACTACATCCAGAAACAAATGCAGCACACAATCCGAACAATATCCATTGGTAGCAATTATTGTTAACCAGTCTATTCTCGATGTGTCGGAAAATTGTTACAAGATTGAAAATGTAGTTTTCGAAATTCATGCTAGCTCCAAGCATTCGTTCCATTATCACCCTGAAGATCGTTAGAAGCTACAGACGAACTATCTCTATGATCTGGGATGTCATCATTTGCCAAGAGTGTCAAATTCATTCCCGACGAGTTATTTTCATTCATGGTCCACGAAACTGGCAATGCAACAATAAAGCCGCGGATATTCACCGGTGACCGTTCGTCATTGCGGGTCTTTGCCTCCCACGAAAGAGTTGCATCTCTTACCGCATTTGGACGCCAGAACCGCTCATTAAAAGGCATATGACTTAGCAAACTCCTAGTACGGCGGTCCCAAGTCGGCCAGATTGAACTTTGCTCTCCACGAATGTTAGCCAAAAATGGAAATGCTTTTTTATACTCCAGCGCATTTGAATACGCGACGTCTTGAATCGCGCGCCAGCTTTCTCTCGCCGCTGGCTTGTCAACAAATCCTGCTAAGTTGTTGGCAGGTTGGGTGCTACCCATCAAGCCGAAAATTTTCTTCCATAATCGTATTCGCAACTGATGAACATTTTCGCTGACAAAATCGTCATGCAGCCCATCCAATTTCACGCTCAGCTGATTATCATCACGTATAACAACCGCCAGTTCAGAATCACGATTACCTAGTTGACTCCGATCATTAATGTTAGCACTGCCTAAGACTGCAACTCGATCATCAGCAATTAGCAGCTTAGAATGAACATAGATTTGCTCTGTCACTGGACGGCTCCCCAACATCTCCCAATTACGCAAATTCAATAAAGTCAAAAATCGCTTCCAGTCGTCGCCGCCTTTCTTAACAACTTCTTTAAGCTCGTAATTGCTCACTTCTTCCAGGGCTTGACTCTTCTTGACATTTCCGGCTTCAAGCAAACGCGCCACCAATATCGCACGACGAATTCGATTTATCAGGCTATGGCTCCCAAAAACAAGTGACTGCATAGTCAAATGCAGTTGAGTCATGATATTAAGCGTGTTCAAGGTACCTTCCGGATGTACTGGGAGGACCATATAAACATGGAAAGGCTGATCGTCATAAATGGCACTCTCAATCCTGGATGCGAGAGCCTCTCCTATCGGGTTAAGTAATGAGTTTTGCGGACCTCCCAACCCCCGGGAAATCTTAATTGCGGCAATGTTCGAAAGAATTGAATTCAAATCACGCAGGAATAAGGCGCCTTCGCCATTTGGATCACGTCTGATATCATCAATCTGCGACACTCTTATTGATGCTGGAACCTGATCGGGTTGGACCCCATAAATTCCCAAACGCTTCGCATATTTCTCATATCCTGGCAATGAGGTAATATTAGTCAAAGCCGCCATTGGTCCAGATGCTGCGTCTTCCAAACTGCCGACTTGTTCCTTACCAAATGCCGATTGAAAAAACTGCCCTTCTATATAGATAAATTTTTGCGCACCATAGATTGCTGTCAGCATTGCTTGGCGGTCTCAAGAACCAATTGCAACACCGGGGTTAATGGATCG
>NZ_JAULSI010000083.1 GCF_030711405.1 Massilia brevitalea | reverse complement strand
TCTGCGGGGTTTTTTGCTTTGGGCGTCTGGTTTGCTTGCATGGGCGTTTGCACACGGCGCCGGTGATCGAACGGTGAGGTGGTGGGTTCGAGAACCCACCCTACGCGGCGGCTGCGCGTTGACCTTTACGCAAGCCCGCACTATAGTCGGGGATTGACCAATCCACTTCCGAACACGATGCCCACGCTTGCTCAATCCGCCGGAGACTTGTTCCGTCACGTCGCGGCTGACAAGGCTGCGCTGTACCGGGCAATCATGGATACCTTCGCCGCCGCCAAGCGGCAGTTCAGGCTGCAGCTGCGGCCGGATGAAGTGCAGATCGAGGCACGCTGGCCGGGCGCCACGCCGGCGCTCGACGAAATCCAGCTCGCGTTGTCGCAGCTGGCCGACTGGGGCAACCTCGAAGCGCATCCCGATACCGCGCGTGTATCGAGCGTCGAGGATTTCTACCGCGCGCGTTTCCTGTACCGCCTGTCGCTGGGCGGCGAGGCGGTGGAAGCCGGCCTGGCCGTCTTCGCGCGCACCCTGGCGCGCCAGAGCGAACTGCAAACCGTCGCGCTCGAAGACATTCTCACCCAACTGAGCGCGCTGCTGGCCCTCGCCGGCGAAACGGCGCCCGATCCGGCCAAGGTGCACACCGCCTTGCGCGACCTGGTGCGCGTGTTCGATGGCCTGGCCGACAATGCCCAGGCCTTCATGGCCAGCGTTGCCCGCACCATCGAACTGCAGCAGGCGGACGTGCAGGCCGTGATCGCCTTCAAGCAGCGCCTGATCGATTACCTGAACCGTTTTGTCAGCGACCTGGTCGGCCGCTCCGGGGCGATCGCGAGCCGCCTGCTCGAACTGGACAGCCGGATCGAACCGCTGCTCCTGATCGCCGCCCAGCGCGAACGGCGCGACGCAGCCCCGGGCGAGGAACAGGCGGCGGCCCTGGCCGAGCGCGTCGGCACCTGGCGCGAGCGCTGGCGTGGCCTGTCGCGCTGGTTCATCAGCGATGGCCACATCCAGGCGCAGTCGGAACTCCTGCGCGCCAAGGTCAGGGCGGCCATTCCGCAGTTGCTGGCGGCCGTGTCCAGCCTGAACGAACGGCGCAGCGGGCGCAGCGACCGTTCGGCGGACTTCCGCATCCTGGCGCGCTGGTTTGCCGATACCGCCGTCGACGACGAGGCGCACCGCCTGTGGCGAGCCGGCTTTGCGCTGAATCCCGCGCGCCACTTCAGCCTGCAGGCTGACACCGCCCACGCCGACCCGGTGCCTGCGTCCACGCCTTGGGCCGAGGCGCCCCCGGTGCGCGTGCATCCGCGCCTGCGCGAGCAGGGCGAACTGACGCCGCGCGGCGCCGCACCGCATGTGCGTACGCGCGACGCCGAGCGCGCCTTGCTGGCCGGGCGGGTGGCGGCCGAGCGCGCCCAGATCGATGCGGCGCGTGCGATCTTCGCCACCGGCCAGGCCACGCGCCTGTCGGACCTGGGCACGCTCGACGAGCAGGCTTTCCGCTTGTTCCTGAATTTGCTCGGCGAAGCGCTCGTGGTGCAGTCGCGTCCCGGCGCCGAGGTATCCTGCCAGAGCGCCGACGGCCTGCTGCAAATTCGCCTGGTGCCGCTGGCGGCGGACAGTGTCGCCAGCATCCGCACCAGCTTCGGCACGTTTACCGGGCGCGACCACCTGATGACGATCACGGCCAGCGGAGGCGGACATGACGCGTGAGGCCGGCGTGCGCACTGGCGACGCCGCACAAGTCCGGGACGTCCTTGCGCGCCACCGCGAAGACGAACGCCGCGACGCCTTGCGCGCCCTGTTGATGTGCCCCTTGATGACGGCCGCGCATCCCGCTTTCCATGCGGTGCGCCGCCATGAGCGCGAGCTGCGCGACTGGTTCTCGCAAGCGGCCGGCTGGATCCTGCACGTCGAGCGCGATTGCGCGCGCCTGTACAAGCGGCCCGCGAATTTGAACGACGCCAGCCGCGGCGCGGAAGACTTCGACCGGCGCCGCTACATCCTGTTCTGCCTGGCCTGGCCTGTGCGGCGCTGGAACGGGCCGAGCCGCAGATCACCTTGCGCACCCTGGGCGAAAAGCTGCTCGCCCTGGCCGCCGACCCCGAGCTGGGCACGCGCGGCTTCAGCTTCACGCTCGACAGCCACCACGAGCGGCGCGAGCTGGTGGCGATCTGCCGCTACCTGCTGTCGCTCGGCGTGCTGCTGCGCGTGGCCGGCGACGAAGACGCCTTCGTCAGCAAGGTCGGCGATGCCCTGTACGACGTGCGGCGGCGTGCACTGGCCGGCCTGCTGGCGGCGGCGCGCGGCCCCTCGACCTGGGCGCCGGACCAGGCGCCGGCTGGTCTGGACGAGCGCCTCGCTGCCCTGACCGAGGAGTTCACGCCCGACAGCGAAGAAGGGCGCCGCACCGCGATGCGCCACCACCTGTCGCGCCGCCTGCTCGACGATCCGGTGGTCTACCTCGACGAACTCGACGACCGCCCCGCTTTGCGCGCCTACTTCCAGAACCAGCGCGGCGCGCTGGCCGCGCGTCTCGGCGAGGCCACCGGCCTGCACGCCGAACAGCGTGCCGAAGGCCTGGCCCTGGTGGACGAAAGCGGCGACCTCACCGATGTCGCCATGCCGGCGGCCGGCACCGCATCGCACGTGACCTTGCTGGTCGCCGAATTCCTGGCAGGCGCCGGCCGCGCCCAGCCGGCGGCGCAGGTCAGCGAGGCGGCCGTGCGCGAGGCCGTGCGCGGCATGATTCCCGAATATGGACGCTATTGGGCGAAAGCGGCGCGCGAGCCCGGCGCCGAAACCGACCTCGCCGAGAATGCCCTGGCGCGCCTGGCCATGCTGCGCCTGGTCCGGCGCGATGCCGGCGTGGTATATCCGCTGCCGGCCCTGGCGCGCTTCGCACTCGGCGAGGCCGAACTGGTGGCGCGCAAGCGCACCGTAACGAAGGGCGCCGAGCGCGCCCAGGACGCTTTATTCTGATGCTCGATTCCCTGTTTTCGACCGGCGCCGCGCCGGCATTGCCTGCACTTCCCGAGCCGCTCCAGGCGCGCTGGCAGCCGCTGCGCGTCGGCCTGGTCGAGCTGTTTCATTACGATAGCGAAGAGTTCTGGTTCCACGACGGCCACCTGCTTTTGCGCGGGAATAACGGCACCGGCAAGTCGAAGGTGTTGTCGCTGACGCTGCCCTTCCTGTTTGACGCCAGCATCAAGTCGTCGCGCATCGAACCGGACGGCGACGCCACCAAGAAGATGGCGTGGAATCTCCTGCTCGGCAAGCACGAGCGCCGCATCGGCTACGCCTGGATCGAATTCGGCCGCATCGGCGAAGATGGTCAGCCACGCTTCCTGACGCTGGGCTGCGGCCTGTCGGCGGTGGCGGCGCGCACCCAGGTCGACACCTGGTACTTCATGACCGAGGGCCGGCGCATCGGGCGCGAGCTGTGGCTGATCGACGAACGGCGCGCGGTGCTCGGCAAGGAGCGCCTGGCACAGGCGCTCGACGGCAGCGGCCAGCTGTTCGACACGGCGCAGGCCTACCGGCGCGCGGTGGACGAGCGCCTGTTCCACCTTGGCGAGGCGCGCTACGCGGCGCTGATGGATACGCTGATCCAGCTGCGCCAGCCGCAACTGTCGAAAAAGCCCAACGAAGACAATTTGTCGAACGCGCTCACCGAAGCGCTGGCGCCGCTGCCGGACGAACTGCTGGCCGACGTGGCGGACGCCATGAACCAGCTGGAAGAATATGGCCAGCAGCTGGCGGAACTGAGCGAGCTGGCCAAGGCGATCGGCCAGTTCAACCGGCGCTACAGCCAGTACGCGCGCGTGAATGCGCGGCGCCAGGCACGCGTGCTGCGCAGCGCCCAGACTGGCTTCGACAAGGCCAGCCGCGACCTGAACGACGCGCGCGCCGCCTTCGACGCCGACCAGGCCGCCGAGACAGGCTTGCGCGCGTCGCTTGAGGTGGCCGAGACGCAGCAGCTGCGCGACCGCGCCGCCTTCGACGAAATGCAGTCGGATCCGCTGATGCAGGATGCCAGGCGCATCGAAGAACTCGACCGCCACCTTGGCGCCCGCCGGCGTGAAAAAACGGAGGCCGAGGCGGCGCTGCGCGACGCCGTGGAGCGGCAGGCGCGCGATGCCGAGGCCCTGCGCGACTACGCCGGGCGCGCCGATGCAGCCTGCGCCGCGCTTGCGCCTGCCGTCACCGCATTCGAGGACACGGGCAGCGGCGCCGGCCTGGCGCGGCACGGGGAATTCGCGGCGGCGCTGGCCTGCTTCAGGCAATCGGATGCGCTGGCCGATCTCGACCCTGCCGACTACGAGCAGATGGGGCGCGCCTTGCGCGACCTTGGCCGGCAACGGCGCATCGACGTGACCGTGGTGGCAGGGCGCCTGGGCCAGTTGGACGCAGCCGCCGCGACGCGCGATGCGGCGCAGGAACGGCGCGACCAGCAGGCCGACGACCTGGCCGACGCCGCCGCGCGCCTGGCTTCCGGCGAGGCCGGACTGCTCGACCAGGCCGACCGCCTGGTGGACGCGTGGAGCGCCCATGCGGCCGGGCTGCGCGAGCTGGCGATCGACAGTGCGGCAGTGCTGCCCGCGCTGGCCGACTGGACCCGCACCCTGGAAGGAGAGAACCCGGCCCATGGCGCCTTGCTGCGCTCCCAGCACGACAGCAGCCTGCGCCTGGCGCAGGACGAGGCCGGCGCCCTGGCGCGCCGTGCGGCGCTCGACGCGCAAACCCTGGCCCTGGAGCAGGAACGCAAGCGCCTGGCCGATGGCGTCGACAGCGCGCCGCCGCCGCCTTACCAGCGCGGCCCCGGCGCACGTCCGCCTGGCCGTGCGGGCGCACCGTTCTGGCAGCTGGTCGAGTTCCGCGACAACGTGCGCGACGAGGCCGAGCGTGCCGGCCTGGAAGCCGCGCTGGAGGCGGCCGGCCTGCTCGACGCCTGGGTAGGTCGGGACGGCGCCATCGACGCCCACACCTTGTTGGCCGATACGCTGCTGCAGGTGCGGGCGGCGCAGCCAGCCTCGCTGGCCGCATGGCTGGCGCCGGCGCAACCCTGTGCACTCGACCCGCGGCTGGTCGAACGCCTGCTTGCATCGGTGGCCTGCGGCGCGAGCGACGGCGGCGCCGAGGCCTGGGTTGCACCGGACGGGCGGTTCCGTATCGGGCCGCTCGGCGGCGCCTGGACCAAGCCGGCCGCGCAATATATCGGCGCGGCCAGCCGCGCCGATGCACGACGGCGCCGCATCGCCGAGATCGATGCCATGCTGGCTGGCCTGGCGCAGGAACAGGCCGCGCTGTCCGCAGGGCTGGCACTGCTGGCCGCGCGCCGCGCCCACGCAGCGGCCGAGTGGGATGCTGCGCCGCTGGATACGGCGCTGCGCGGCGCCCATGTGCAGGCGGTTGCGCTCGAACGCGAGCGGCGCCAGGCGGCCGAGCGGCTGGCCGCGGCCGAAGCGCGCCTGGCCACGGCGCTTGATGCCTGGCGCGCGGCGCGCGCCGCCCTGGAGCGCGACGCGGCCGATTTGCAGCTGCCCCCGGACGGCCCCGGATTGGCGGCGATGTCGGCCGCGCTGGATGCGGCCGCGCAGGCACTGCAAGCGCTGGAGCTGCGGGCCCAGGAGGTGCGCCATGCGCTGCCCGAACGGCGCCGCCAGGAAGCGCGTCTCGAGGACCGCAAGCGCGATACTGCCAGCCGTCGGGAGCAGGCCGCGCGCTGCATCGAGGCCGTCGACGAGGCCCAGGTCCGCCTGGACACGCTGCGCGAACGTGTCGGCGCCCAGGTGAGCGAACTGACGGCGCGGCTGGCTGCCCTGCGGCGGGCGGTGCAGGATGGCGAGACAGCGCTGAAGCATGCACGCACGCAGCTTGGCGCTGCCAGCGAAACCCGCGCCCGCAGCGGCCAGCGCGCCGAAAGCGCCGCCGCGACGCTGGAAGAGCGCACGGCGCAGCGCCAGGATGCGGTGCACGGACTCGAACAGTTCAATGCCACCGGCCTGTTGGCGATCGCCTTGCCCGAGCTCGAGGTGCCGCCCGCGCCCTGGAGCATCGAGCCGGCGCTGGGCGTGGCGCGCCGCGCGGAGCAATTGCTGCACGACGTGGAGGCCGAGGATGCCGACTGGGCGCGCGTGCAAAGCGCCTATGCGCGCGACTTCTCCGATTTGCAGAGCGCGCTCACGGCGCTGGGCCACCAGGGCCAGGCCGAGCCGAGCGACCACGGGATGATCGTCACGATCGTCTACCAGAACCGGCCGCAGCGTCCCGACCTGATCGAGGCGGCAATCCGCGCCGAGATTGCGCAGCGCCAGGAGCTGTTGACCGCGCGCGAGACCGAGGTGCTGGAAAACCACTTGCAGGCCGAGGTGGCGGCAGCGATCGGGCGCCGCCTGCAGGAAGCCGACCGCCGGGTCGCCACCATCA
This sequence comes from Massilia brevitalea, assembly GCF_030711405.1. GTDB lineage: Bacteria > Pseudomonadota > Gammaproteobacteria > Burkholderiales > Burkholderiaceae_D > Telluria > Telluria brevitalea. The sequence continues at coordinate 3,964 of NZ_JAULSI010000083.1, read as the reverse complement.
ACACCGAACTGGCGAAGCGCCCGACCTCGACCGGCGTGCGCTTCCGCCTGCAGTGGCAGGCGCTGGAGGAGGGCAGCGACGGCGCGCCGGTCGGGCTGGAGGCGGCGCGCAAGCGGCTGCTGAATACCAGCTACGACGCCTGGTCGCCGGAAGACCGGCAAGTGGTGGGGCGGATGCTGCAGAGCCGAATCGAAGCCGAGCGCGCGCGCGACGATGCCGGCCGCAGCGGCAGCCTGCTCGAACTGCTCGCGCGCGCACTCGACTACCGGCGCTGGCACCGCTTCCGCGTGCAGCGCTGGCAGGACGGGCAGTGGCGCCCGCTGGCCGGCCCGGCCTCCAGCGGAGAGCGCGCTCTGGGGCTCACGGTGCCGCTGTTCGCGGCGGTGTCCAGTTTCTATACGCACGCAGGCTCGCGCCACGCGCCGCGCCTGGTCCTGCTCGATGAAGCCTTTGCCGGCATCGACGACGCCGCACGCGCGCACTGCATGGCCCTGGTGCGCGAGTTCGACCTCGACTTCGTCATGACCAGCGAACGCGAATGGGCCTGCTATGCCGAACTGCCCGGCGTGTCGATCTGCCAGCTGCAGCGGCACGAAGGCATCGACGCCGTCCACGTGTCGCGCTGGACCTGGGACGGCCGCGCGCGCCGGCTCGAGGAAGACGGCGCCCGGCGCTTCCCTCAGGTAGCCGACGCTGCAGCCGAAGCCGCAACCGACGCATCTGCCAAATGAGCGGCGCGAACGACAGGCTGGAACGCCTGCTGGGCGGCGCCGCGCTGGCCCCGCTGCGGACGCGGCTGCGCGGCCGGTATGGGCGCGGCCGCGATGGCGGCATCGTCACGCTGAACAGGCTTGGCGAAGCCGAGCGCGGCGCCCTGGCCGGTTTGCTCGGCCGGCGCCCGAGCGATGCCGGCTCGCTGCGTTTCGATATCGCCGAGCTGGACGCGCGCCTGGCCAATGCGGGCCTGGCGCCATCCCTGCGGCATGCCCTCGAACTGCTCGACGGTCCGATCACTGACATGGTTGCGGCACGTGCCGAGGCTGCGCGCAACTGGGAGACCGTGCGCGCGCTGGCAACGGACAGCCGGCTGGCGGCGCTGCTTGCCGACGCCCGCGGCCTGGGCCTGCTCAAGCGGCTGGCACCGCAGTTGCCGGCGGCGGCGCGGATCGTCGGCCAGGCGCAGGCGGTGCTGGCGCAACTGCCGGCGGCGGCGGTCGCGCGCTCGCATCTGGCGGCCCAATGGCTGGGCGATGCGCACGCACTCGACCCGGGCAGCCCGGTGGCGGCCATCGTGCTTGCCGTACTGCGGCGCGAGCGTGCCTTGGAGGATGATAGCGAGGGCGAGGAAACGGTGCGTGAGCTGTGGGCCGCGGCCGGCGTGCTGGTGAACGAGCTGGCGCGGCCGGTGCTGTTCCTGAACCTGCCGGGCAGTGCAGCGGGGGCGAGCGGAGAGCCGGGCTACCTGTCGCTGCGAGCGCTGATGCGGTCGGCGGCTGGCTGGGACGTCGCGGCGCGCGATGTCTACGTGTGCGAAAACCCGAATCTGGTGGCCATCGCTGCAGATGCGCTCGGGGCGCATTGTGCGCCGCTGGTGTGCACCGATGGCATGCCCGCGGCAGCCCAGCGTGCGCTGTTGTTGCAACTGGCGCGTGCCGGCGCCCGTTTGCACTACCACGGCGACTTCGATTGGCCGGGAATTGCTATCGCGAATACGGTCGTCGAGACCTTCGCCGCCCGGCCCTGGCGTTTTGGCGCGCACGATTACCGCGCCGCGCTGGAGGGCAATGCGCTTGCGACGCGCGCACTTGCGGGAGCGGCGGTGGACGCGCGCTGGGACAGGGCACTGGCGGTAGCGATGCAGGCGCATGGCAGGGCGATCGACGAAGAAGCGCTGGCGCACATCCTGATGCCTGACCTGGACATCCGTTTGAAACGAGCGTTGCCAGGGACCTCGTCGGTTTTGCCATGATTCGTCCTCGCATGTCTTTCGTTTTCTATCGTCTGTTCTAACTCGTCCGTTCGCAAACGGCGCAGCGAACTCATGCGCAGCTGATCCGTTCCGGCGCGGTTCAGCACGAAGACGCTGCTCACTCCGCCCCATGAACGGCAAAACGGCTGCCGGGCATGCAATTTGCCAGTGCCGTGGTCAGCATCATCCGATGCGCATAACCACGAGCTGAACAAGGAGACGGCGATGAAGAAGATTTGTGCATTTGGCGCGTTGGCCGCGTGCATGCAGTCGGCATTGGCAGTCGACATCAAGGCCGGGGACTGGACGCTGAATGTTGGCGGCAACGTCAACGCGTATTACACCTTTGTCGATTGCGACGGCGGCGAGGTGGGCGGCCTGGCCCTGGCTGGCCAGGCACTCGGTTGCGCCGGCAAGGATCGCCGCACGACAGTGGGCAATGGCCTGCTGCCAAGCGCACTGGTGACATCCGCCACGTCGAACAAGGGCGGCTACGATGTCAAGGCGCTCATCGGCATCTACGTGCACGCCGCCACCGATAGCGCGATCGCGCAGAACAGCGAAGTCGACGTACGCCAGGCGTATTTCTCATTCGGGAACGCCGCGCTCGGCACCTTCAAGCTGGGACGCGATAACGGCATCTTCGGGGCCAACGCCATCCTCAACGACATGACGCTGATGGGCGCGGGCGCACCCGTGCAGGCGACCCAGCGTGGCCGGGTTGCGCTGGGCCACATCGGCGCCGGTTATGCCTATTTCGGTCAATATGGCCAGATCACCTACACCTCGCCCCAGCTCGACCATGGCTTGGGTGTCGACATCGGGATCATGAGTCCGGTGGACGATACGCCAATCATTGCCGGCTCCGCCTACTCGGCCGATTCGACGCCGCAGTTCCAGGCGCAAGTGACGATGAAGCTTGGCGACATCAAGGGCTGGCTGGGGGCCAAGACGCAGCGGCTCGACCCGGATGCACCCGGTACGCCCGATCTGACCTTGCGCGGCATTGAGGCAGGTGTGCTGTATGTATCCGGCCCCGTCGGCATCCTGTTCAATGTGCAGCGCGGCAGGGGCTTGGGCATGCTGGCCGATGCCGACCAGGGCCGGGTGCGCACGACCCACGTATTCGCACAGGGCACCTACCAGTTGTCGCAGCAACTCAAACTCGGCCTCAGCCACGGGCACAGCAAGAACGCCGACGACACCATCGGTACGGGCGGGCTGAAGTCGAACAGCAATGTCACCGCCGGCGCCTACTATGCGCTCAACGACGCGATCACCCTGGTTGCGGAAGGGAGCCAGACCCGCTCCAAGGCCTTTGCCGGGCCAAGGGACAAGATGAACGGGATCGCATTGGGCGGCATCATTCACTTCTGATGGAGGACGGAGGACTCTGCAAGGAACCGCGTCGCCTGGCCTGGCGTTGTTATCGGAAGGCGGCCCTTGCAGGACGTGTCCGGCTTTGCTATAGTTCGCCTCCGCTTCGGCGCTGTATGAAAACATCAACGAAATCAAGTAGTTGATCTAGCAACAGCAAACTCAGGAAACTGAGACGAAGCAAAGAAGGGGTTGACGAGAATCAGAAATTGCTTCATACTCTTCTTCCTCTGCTGCTGACGAACAAAACGATTCGCAGAATACAGCAGGAAGCACCGAATAAGTTCTTTAACAATTAACAGTCGATAAGTGTGGGCGTTTGATGAAGGTGCCAGTGACTTCGGTCACTGATTACTTAAATTATCAAATGTTCACACAAAAGAAATACGTTGTCTCNCCGAATAAGTTCTTTAACAATTAACAGTCGATAAGTGTGGGCGTTTGATGAAGGTGCCAGTGACTTCGGTCACTGATTACTTAAATTATCAAATGTTCACACAAAAGAAATACGTTGTCTCAGCAATGAGGCGACGGTCAGTATTTTGAGTGGGCGACTTCGCTAGCAATAGCGAATGACACGCAAGTGTCAACAAACAGAGATTAAACTGAAGAGTTTGA
>NZ_JAULSI010000082.1 GCF_030711405.1 Massilia brevitalea | reverse complement strand
TGCCGTTATCAGGAGGGTGGAGTCCATCACATTAGGGTGGGCACGTCATTGAGTCCCCCGGACTCAATGACCCCACGCGGTCGTACTCATGCACACCGCAACGTCACGCCTCCGGCAACCGATCCTCTCCCGTACCTAACCTCACCCCCGGATTGATCCGCTCCAGCGCCAGCAAGGCCGCCGCGTGATCCGCCCCGCCCAACTCCGCCTCGATCGACTCATAACTGCGCGTCGCCGCTGCCGTCATCGGCAAGCTCACCCCCGCCGCTCCCGCTGCCGCCAGCACATTGCGCAAATCCTTCAACTGGCTCTTCACCTGTCCACCCGGCACGAAATTCCGCTCCAGCATGCGCTGCCCATGCAATTCCAGAATCCGGCTCCCCGCAAACCCGCCCCGGATCGCCTCGCGCACCGCCGCCGGATCGGCCCCGGCCGCCTGCGCCAGCAACAATGCCTCGGCCACCACGTTCAAGGTCGCACCAACGATCAATTGATTGCACAGCTTGGCGACCTGCCCGCTGCCCGCCGGCCCCACCAGCCGCGCGCTGCCAAGCACCTCGAACAGCGGCAACGCCTCTTCAAAATCATGCAGGCTGCCCCCCGCCATGATCGCCAGCGTGCCCGCCTGCGCCCCCGGCACGCCGCCCGACACCGGCGCATCGAGAAAGCGCATGCCCTGCCCGGCAAGGCGCGCATGGAAGGCCAGCGCCTCGTCGTGCCGGGTCGAACTCATGTCGATCCACAAGCTTCCCGGCGCCATGGCCGGCAGCGCCGCATCCATCGTCATGCCCACGGCCGGTCCGGCTTCCAGCATCGAAACCACGATTGCGACGCCTCGCACCGCCTCGTCAACCGATTCGCATACCTGCGACCCATGCGTGGCAAGCGTGCGCGCCTTGGCTGTGCTACGGTTCCAGACGTGCAGGGGAAACCCGGCATCGGCCAGGCGCGCCGCCATCGGCTGGCCCATCAGGCCGATGCCCAGGAATGCCACCGTAGGGTAGCTTGCAGGGTGGCTCATACCGCTCCTTTTTCCGTTTTGGGTGGTGCGCTACGCGTTTTCATTTACACCAGTAAAATATTCGGCGATCGCCAGCATGGACTGGCGACTATCCATGAAAGCAATTATGTTCTCTATTAAAAAAATTAGCAGTCTCCTTGCCGCCGCGGTCCTGATGACGACCGGCCAGGCCTTTGCCGCCGACAATGGCTGGGTCGACTCGGCCACCTTCGAATTCGGTACCGGATCGAAAGTGCGCATGGGCCGCGTGGCCGTCCAGTCGAACTGGGACAAGCAGTGGTTCTCCTCGAACGGCCGCCACCTGGGCGGCTACTGGGACCTGTCGGCCGCCTACTGGCGCGGTTCGGCCTACCGGAATGTGGACGGCCAGCACCAGAACATCGGCGTGATCGGCATCACCCCGGTGTTCCGCTACCAGCGCGACGACAAGCTCGGCCTGTACGTCGAAGCCGGCATCGGCGCCAATTTGATGTCGGAACTGTATAACAACAGCGACAACCGCCTGTCGACCGCCTTCCAGTTCGGCGACCACCTGGGCTTGGGCTACGTCACCGCGAACAAGTGGGACCTCGGCCTGAAGTTCCAGCACTACTCGAACGGCAGCATCAAGAAGCCGAACAGCGGCGTCAACTTCGTGATTGCCCAGGCGCGCTACCAGTTCTAAGCGGCGCCCATCAGGGAACGCCCGTTTGAAAACGGCGTTTCCTGAATCATTTGACAATTTATGTGACAATTCGGTCAGGCGCCGCAGCCCGTGTGTGCCGAGCGTGCGAGGACCGATTGGATAGTTCTGCTGTCAAGACTTACCTGCCCTGGCTGGTCGCCACTGCCCTCTTCATGGAGCAGCTCGACGCCACGGTTGTTAACACCGCCATTCCCAGCATCGCGGCCAGCCTCGGGGTCACCCCGCTGAGCCTGAAGTCGATCGTCACCAGCTACATCCTCGGCCTGGCCGTCGGTATCCCCGTCAGCGGCTGGATGGCCGACCGTTTCGGTACGCGCCGCGTGTTCCTCACCGCCATCGGCATCTTTACCACGGCCTCGGTGCTGTGCGGCCTGTCGGTAAATGCCGAGATGATGACCGGCGCGCGCCTGCTGCAGGGCCTGGGCGGCGCCATGATGATGCCGGTCGGGCGCCTCGCCATCGTGCGCACCTTCCCGAAATCCGAATTGCTGGGGGCGATGAACTTCGTCATCATCCCCGCCCTGATCGGCCCGCTGCTGGGCCCGACCGTCGGCGGCCTGATGGTGCACTGGACTTCCTGGCGCGCGATCTTCTTCATCAACGTGCCCTTCGGCTTGATCGCCATATACCTGGTCTGGCGCCACATGCCCGACTACCACGGCGACGAGCGCCGCCCGCTCGACGTGCTCGGCCTGATCCTGTTCAGCACCGGCACGGCGATCCTGTCCTGGCTGCTGGAAATCTTCGGAGAACATACGCTTAGCGGCCCGACGATGGCCCTGCTGCTGGCGGTGTCGATCGGCCTGCTCGCCACCTATGCGCTGCACGCCAGCCGCATCAAGTTCCCGCTGCTGCGCCTGACGCTGCTGAAGGTGCGCACCTTCCGCATTTCCGTGGTCGGCGGTTTCGTCACCCGCCTGGGCGTGGGCGGCCTGCCCTTCCTGCTGCCGCTGCTGTACCAGCTGGGCCTGGGCTTGCCGGCCTGGCAGTCGGGCCTGCTGATGATGCCGTCGGCGGCCGCGGCGATGGGCATGAAGCTGATCGCACCCAAGGTGCTGGCGCGCTTCGGCTACCGCCAGGTGCTGGTGGCAAATACTCTGTGTATCGGGATCACGATTGCGCTGTTCGGGCAGGTGGGGCCGAGCACGCCGCTGGCAGCCATCGTCTGCATCAGCCTGATGCAGGGCTTCTTCAATTCGCTGCAGTTTTCCAGCATGAACACGCTGGCCTATGCCGACATCGAGACCAGGGATTCGAGCATGGCGAGCACGATCGCCAGCTCGTTCCAGCAATTGTCGATGAGTTTTGGCCTGGCCGCAGGCTCGCTGGTGACGGCCTGGTTCCTGGGACGCGTGCCGCAAACCAACCAGGTGCTGGTGACCGGCGCCCTGCACCATGCCTTCGATTTCCTGGCTGCGCTGACCGTGATCTCCGCCATCATCTTCTGGCGCCTGCGCCGCGAGGACGGCGACAGCATCAGCCGCGGGCGGGAAAAGGCGACCCAGGCCGAGCCGGTGGCCCAGCAGGCCTGATCGCCGCTATGTTTCAGGCCGCCTTGCTGACGAGCGTGGCCAGCACGCGCTCGCGGTTGTTCAGCACAAAGTTCACGAACATCGGTTCCTTGACGGCCAGCCGCACCAGGCCCGGCAGCAGCGGGTAGCAGAAGGTCGCCACCTTGCGCACGGTGTCGTCGTTCGACAGGGCCGCGTGGGCCGCAGTGCCGCCACCGCCCAGCAAGGGCATCAGGCTGCCCTTGTGCTTGTCGAGGATATCGTTCATTGGCGCAATCAATTTGCTGCCCAGGCCGGACGGGTCGCTCGCATTCTGCATGATGTTCTCCACACGATAGAAGGTGGCCATCATCGCCCCGGCATCGATCATCGTTAATGATTTTGAGCAATTAATAATCTCCTGCTAAGCTTGCTTAGAGAGGCGCTTGTTGATGATTCTGCAATACCTACGGTGAGAGCGCCTCTAGAATACGGACGGCTTTTCGCCCATGTCCAAGGAGACTGTCGCATGATGAGTACCCGCCTTGCCATCCTCGAACTCACCCACAGGCATAGCCTGGATGCAGCCACGCTGTCCTCGCTGTGGCGCATTGCCCGTCTCGGTGAACCGCCGCCACAGCTGCCCACCCTGATGCGGCGCGGCGTCGGCCTGCTGGCCGCGCTGCTCTTCGGCCTCGGCCTGATCTTCCTGGTCGCCGCCAACCTGGATGCACTGTCCAGGATGCAAAAATTCATCCTGCTGCAGGCGTGTACCGCGGCGGTCTGCCTGGGCGCCGCTTTCCTGCCGCGCATGCGCACGCCGCTGGCGCTGCTCGGACTGCTCGCCATCGGCGGCCTGTTCGCGTACTTCGGACAGACCTACCAGACCGGCGCCGACCCCTGGCAACTGTTTGCCCTGTGGGCCGTGCTGGCCTTGCCACTGGCGCTGGGCGCCCGTTCCGATACCGTCTGGAGTGCATGGGTGATTGTCGCCATGACCGGGCTCACCACCTGGGACGCCGCGCAGTCCGGCGGATGGCGTTTCATGGGCGAGGACCTGGGCATCCACCTGCTGGCCGCGCTGCTGGCGACCGCGATTGCCGTACTCATGAGCCAGGCGCTGGTCCGCTTCAGCGGCGCCGGCAAGGTGGCGTTCAACCTCGCGGTGTTGCTGGCAACGATGTCGGTTACGGGCGCCGGCATGCTGGCCCTGTTCGAACGGGGCGGCAATACGCTACTCTATTACTTGCTGAGCCTGATCGTTCTTGGTGCCGGCGCAGCCTTCCTCGCCCAGCGGGCACTGTTCGACGTGACCGCGCTCAGCGTGATTGCGCTCGGCCTCATCGTCCTGCTGGACGCCGGCTTGTTGCGCTTGTTTGACAGCGGCGGCAGCGGCACAGGCATCTTGCTGCTGGCCGGCCTGGCCGCGGTCGGATTGATGACGGTGGCCATGCGCTGCATTCTTGCGCTGTCGCGCGAATATGGCAGCGGAGGCAAGGCATGAGCAAGCATCTCGACACTGTCCTGCACAAAGCCGTCGACGAAGGGCTGCTGGCTGTCGCCCATACCGAGTTCGCAGACCAGCACCGGTCCTGGCCGGTGATCGTCATGACGGGCATCGCCGCCTGGTTTGCCGCGATTCCGCTGGGCGTGCTGGTCGGGCTGATGTTCTTGTCCGGCGCCAACGTGTACGGCACGGCTCTCGTGCTCGGCCTCGTCTTCCTGGGCGTGGCCGTGGCCATCCTGCACAAGGGAACGATCCCCCTGTTCCTCGAACAGCTGGCGATTCCCGGCCTGATCATCGGCACCGTACTCTTCGTTGTCGGGCTGGGCAACATGGGCTTTGCCAGCCATGACCTGGCCTTTGCCATGGCCGTCGCGGCGCTGCTGCTATTCGGCCTGGCCTTCCTGCTGCCGCAAGCCTGGCTGCGTGTGCTGCTCGGCGCGGCGGGCAGCAGCCTGGGGGTGATGGCGCTGGCGGGCGTTCCCCACGTCGGACATGGCCTGTTCAACTTGTCCTATCCACTGGCCTGGAAATGCCTGGCGGCGGTATGGCTGCTCGGCCAGGTCGTCCTGGCCCGCCTGGAGCGCACGCCGCAAGGGGCGGGCAAGGCGGCCGCCCTGGAGACAGTGCTTACCGGGATGGGCGGCATGACCCTGCTGGCGCTGGCCTATTGCTCAGGCCCGACTTTCCTGCTTAGCGCCAGCCTGACCAGCGGTTTCGACGGCAGCGATGCGGTGTATCTGCCGGGCAGGTTGAATGCCCTGTTGTCCGTGGCGTGCGCACTCGGCGCGGCCGGCTGGATGATGCACCGCTGGCCAGCCCTGCGCAGCGCCGCGTTTGCCGCACTGGGCGGGACCGCCGTGATCCTGTGCTGGCTGACGCCATCGCTGGGCGTGGTGCTGCTGATGCTGGCAGTTTGCGTGAGCACTGGCCGCCGCAACCTGGCCATGCTCGCCGCCGCAGCCGGGCTATGGATGGTGGGTGCGCTGTATTACTACCTGTACTGGCCGCTCGCCCACAAGGCCCTGTTCCTGCTCGGCTGCGGCCTGGCCTTGGGCGCCATTGCACGCTTCGCAATGCCGGACAGCCCGTCGCTTCTTGCGCCGGGGTCTGATCCGGCTTCCGATCCGCTGCCCCTGCTCCAGCCTGCCCCGGCCACCGACCGGCGCGCCGACCCACGCTGGAAGCGCGGCCTGCTCGCCGGCGCCGGCCTGCTGGCGCTGCTCATCGCGAGCGCCGCCATCTGGCAAAAGGAAGCGCTGATCCGCACCGGCCAGCCGGTCTTCGTCGAGCTGGCGCCGGTCGACCCGCGCTCGCTGATGCAAGGCGACTACATGGTGCTGAACTACGCCTTCCCTCCCGACCTGGATGTACGCGACAAGGCCAGGACCAGGCTGGTGGCGCAGCGTGCGCCGAATGGCGTGGTCAAGCTGCTGGGCGTACACGACGGCCGTCCCCTGGGTCCGCAAGAAATGCTGATCGAAATGATCACCAAGCGCGGTCGACCCCTGATCGTCACCGACGCTTGGTATTTCAAGGAAGGCGAAGCCAAACGTTGGGAAACGGCGCGCTACGGCGAGTTCCGCGTCGATTCAAACGGCAAGGCCTTGCTGGTGGGTTTACGCGGGCCGAACCTGGAAAGACTGTGAAGCAGGCGCGGCCGATGCCGCGCCTGCAGCCACTGCAAGCCCAGCACCAGCACGAATACCACCGTGCAGGCAATCCAGATCGACCACAGCGTATGCGTGAGGAAGTGCGCGCCGCGCAATTGCTGCAGCCAACCTACCGCCCCGCCGAACGCGAGCGCCGCCAGCACGGCACGCAGCGCCGTACGCGGCCGGGCGGGCAGCCATAGCACACACAGCGACACCAGCCACAAGGCGCTCGATGCATGCCCGGCTGGCAGGCAATGGCCCGGCTGCACGCCAAACGGCAAGGCATCGAACAGGCGCAGATAAGGTTCATTACCGCCATAGCGCGCCAGGTCCCATGGACAATGGGCGACACTGGCCTGCTTGAGCGAACTGATCACCAGCGGCACGAGCAAGGCCGACAAGCCGATCACGCGCAAGCGCAAGCGTGCCGCCAGGCTGCGGCCGGCCGGCGGCCAGCGCGTATCGTACAGGGCTGCCAGCATGCAGCCGATGGCGGCCAGCGTCAACGCCGTTTTCAGGATGCCATGGCTAAAGGTTTCGGTGAGCCAGGCATGGCGCCAGGGGAAATCGTGGATGCCGGCATCGTAGACGGCATCGGCCAGCATCAGGTCGATGTCGGTACAGCTGCCCAGCCAGTAGATAAAAGCAGCGCAGAGCGCGAGTGCGGCGCCGATGCGCCATGCGCCGCGCGTACAGATCAGGGCCGACGCACTGTGCTGGTACCGGACGCGCATTCACATTCCCCGGGTGCAGGCATGGAACAGGTCGAGCTTCGGGTTCAGCACGGCCGTGTTCACGTCGAGCAGGCCCAGCACGGAGTGGAACACATTGTCGTGCGACAGCGCCTCGCTGCGGCGCGCCATCAGGCAGTTGCGGTCGATGCCGAAGCGTTCGCTGAAATGATCCGACATCCACAGCATCATCGGTACCCGGGTCTGCTCGTCGGGCGCGAACATATAGGGTGCGCCGTGCAGGTAGAGATTGTTTTCGCCCAGCGATTCGCCGTGGTCGGAGAAATACAGCATGGCCGTGTCCACGCCGTCCTGCTCGGCGGCGGCGCGCAGGGTGTCGATGGTCTTGCTCAGGAAATAATCCGTATAGAGAATGGTGTTGTCGTAGGCATTCGCAATCGATGCGGCCGTGCATTTGTCGAAATCGTTGCTGTCGCAGACCGGATTGAAACGGCCGAAGTCGTGCGGATAGCGCTTGGCGTAAGCCGGGCCATGGCTGCCTTTCTGGTGCAGGACGATGACCAGGTCGTGTTCGCTGCGGCGTATCAATTCCGGCAAGCCGCCCAGCAGCCCTTCGTCATAGCATTCCTCGCCTGCGCAGAAGCCGTTCGGGCCGTCCGGGCGCGACAGGTCTTCGAAGGCCACACGTGCGCACACGCCCTTGCAGCCCGAATTGTTATCGCGCCACAGCACCTTGAAGCCGGCGTGGTCCAGCACGTCGAGCAAGCCTTCCTGGCTGGCCGCTTTCGATGCTGAATATTCCTCGCGGCCAAAGGCGGAAAACACGCAGGGCACCGACACCGCCGTCGCCGTGCCGCAAGAACGCACGTTGGAGAAATTGATCAGGCCCGGCTGGCGTGCCAGCAAGGGATTGGTCTGGCGCCGGTAGCCGTTCAGCGAAAAGTTCATCGCACGCGCCGTTTCGCCGACCACGATCACGGTCACCGTCCTGCGCGTCTGTCCGGCCCAGGCCTTGCCCTTCATCGCATCGCGTCCGAGCGGCGCCACCACGACCGGCGTGGCCCACTTGCCGCGCAGGTAGCCATTCATGGCCTGGATGGTGTTGGTGGGCGTAAGCAGGAAGCGCAGCTCGCGGTGCTCGCGCACGGCCGGCGCCAGGCTCTTGAAGAGCAGCACCAGCAGCAGGAGCGCGAGCAGCAGCGATCCGCCCGCGATCCCCGCCCGTTGCACCAGGCCGCGCCGGCCCTGGGGATAGGCGATCCGGGCCCGCGCGATCCAGCTTGCCGGCAGCAGCCCGAGCAGGCCGACCGTCAGCAGCATGTTCCAGCTGACCAGCTCGCCTGCTTCGCGCATGTCGGTCTCGAACACGTTCTGGACCATGGCGCGATCGATCACGATGCCGTAAGCGGCAATGAAATAGCTGGCCGTCGAGGCCGTGACCAGCAGCAGGATGAAGACCGGCTTGGCAACGAAACGAAAGCTGGCCAGCGTCAGGCAGGCATTGAAGAACAGCACGATGATGAGCATGGCGCCACCCAGTAGCGGCAGGCGCCCTGGCGTCAGCCCGCCCGCCGCCGCGGTAAAGGTAGTCCAGAACTTGATGTTGCCCGCAGTGGCGAGGAAAACGGCCACCGCCAGCGTGAGAAATGGCGCGCTGATGCGCCTTGCGAGAAGCTTGTCCAAACTGACATCCATGCATACGTGGCGGCCGGGATCGGCCACGCTTGCATCAAGGATAAAAAACACGGCGTCAGGCGCCGGTCAGCAGAACGTTAAGTTGGTGTGAAATCGATGATGAACCGGCTGCCGCCGCCCGCCCGGTCCTCGTAGGACAGCGTGGCGCCCAGGTACTCGCAGATGCGGCGCACCAGCGACAGGCCAAGGCCGGTGCCGGCCGAGCCTCGCGACGGCACGCCGGCCGGCGCGCTGCCCGGCTGCAGCAGCGTGTCGCGCACGGCTGCCGGCAAGCCGGGGCCGGTGTCTTCGACGACCACCTGCCCTGTCTTGACCTGCACCAGCACTTCGCCGCGCTCGGTGTACTGGCAGGCGTTGCGCACCAGGTTGCCGATGGCGGCGGTGCAGAGTTCCGCCGGCGCCCGGATGGCAAACGCCGGGCCGTCCTGGTAGCGCAGCGCTACCTGGCGGCCGGCCACCAGCGGCCGGTAGCGCTGCGCTTCGCGCGCCGCGATGGCGTCGACCTGCACCGGCGCCAGGCGTCCGAGCTCGGGGGCGCGCGCCAGCAGGAGCAGCACGGTCACGCACTCGGCCGCTTCGTGGGCGGCGCGGTAGATGCGTTCGGCCGGCGCGCGGATCGCCTCGCTGCCGGCCTGGGTCATGAGGATCTCGGCGGCGCCCATGATCACGGTGAGCGGGCTGCGCAGTTCGTGGCTGACGTCGCCCGTGAAAAAGCGTTCGCGGTCGAGGAAGGCGCGCAGCTCGGCGGTATGGGCTTCGAGGGCGCGCGCCAGGATGCCGAGTTCGTCGCCGCGATCGGTCAGCGGCAGGCTGCTGCTGCCGCGCCCAACGGCGTCGGCCAGCTCGGTGATCGGATTGACGATGCGGCGCGCCAGGAAGCGGCCCAGCACGGCAGCGAACGCCATGATGCCGAGCAGGACCGCGGCAAACATCGAATACACGACCAGCTCCACCTTTTCGTAGTCGCTTTCGTGGTCGACCACGATGTACGGACCATTAACGTCGGCGCCGGTCAGTACGTGCAGGCCAACGCCGTCGACGTCGACTTCCGACACGCCCTCGGGCAAGCCGCGCAGCGATTGCGGGATGTCGGCGCCGCGATGAAAACGCAGCCCGGCCGGCATCTCGGTCGAGAGGCCAGCGGCCTGGCGCGGCGAGGCCCAGCGCGCCGCTTCGCCCAGGCGGTTGTCGACCAGGTGCACCTCGATGCCCTCGATGGCCAGCGCTGCGATCACCGCAATGAACAGCGACAGCACGATGCTGAAGGAGACAAAGGCGACGACGATGCGCCGCCGCAACGACTCAGCCGCGCGCATCGGGCAGCACCAGGCGGAAACCGACGCCGGCGACCGTGCGCAGCATCGCGTGTTCGTAGGGTTTGTCGAGCGCCTGGCGCAGCGCGTGGATGTGGGTGCGCAGCGCATCGCTGTCGGGCCGGTCCTCGCCCCACACGGCCTGCTCCAGCGTTTCGCGCGGCACGATGCGCGGCGCCGCCTGCATCAGGGTGCGCAGCAGGATGTAGCCGGTCCGGGTCAGCACCACAGGTTGGCTTTCGCGGCGCGCTTCCTGGGTATCGGGGTCGAACTCCAGATCGCCGAAGCGCAGCTTGTGGCTGACCGCATGCTGGCCCTCGGCGCGCCGAACCAAAGCTTTCAGGCGTACGTCGAGTTCGACCAGCGAGAAGGGTTTGATCAGGTAATCGTCGGCGCCGCTGTCGAAGCCGGCCACCTTGTCGCTCAGGCTGTCGCGCGCCGTGAGCATCAGCACTGGCGTCGTGATGTTGAGTTCCTCGCGCAGCTTCTGGCATAGCTCGATGCCGTTCAGGCCGGGCAGTCCGATATCAAGCACGATCACGTCGTACTGGTTCTCCGATGCCAGCGCGAGCCCCGCATAGCCGTTGCGCGCCGAGTCGAGCACATGGCCTTTCGGCTCCAGGAAGCCATACAAATTAGCCAGGATATCCGGGTGGTCTTCGACGATGAGGATGCGCATGCCTATATTGTACGATGCGCGCTCGCAGAAATCGGCAACCGCGTAGGGTGGGCATGTGTGGTGCTGGCATTCAGCCAGCACCACTGCCCACGCGGTCTCACCTGTCGTTCATTGGCGCCATGTGCAAACTGCCATGCAATCAAAACAGGCGTTGAAAAGCAAAAAACCCCGCAGAGATCACTCTGCGGGGTTTTCGCATTTACTACATATTAACTAGCCTGACGATAACCTACTTTCACACTGG
>NZ_JAULSI010000081.1 GCF_030711405.1 Massilia brevitalea | reverse complement strand
CTGAATTGTTCAGAAAGCGCGTCTATAACCAGGCGGGTCTTGACAATTAAGCTCATCTTGGCGTGCTTGCTCGGCAAGAATCTGCAACTTTGCAATTTGTTCCTGGTATTCCTGATAGGTTGGCATAGCTTATCTTTTCTGATATGTGGAGTCAGCAATTTATCACGACAACGCTTGAATCGACTGATACAGCAAATTCCACGCGTGTTTAAAACATCGGTTGCTATTGCTTATTAAGTAGTTCTTCCGTGCCGGCGCGCGGGCGTTAATGAAACTGCTAGGATTCTTTATTGCCTGTGCGAAGAGGGGGCCAACAACCCTTACCTTTGCAAATAATGCCAAATGCGTAGGTGCATTTAATCCGCAGCGGCCGAGCTATTCCCTCAGCCGCTGCTGGAACCGGTTAAGAGATAATTTCCTGCTTCATGCCAGCCACCATGACACCATTTCTGCGGCGATAGGCGAACCGGTACAAGATTGGCAGAACAAGCAGCGTCAGCGCCGTAGAGGAAAGAATGCCGCCAATGACGACCGTTGCTAGCGGCCTCTGGACCTCGGCGCCAGTCCCAGTTGCGATGGCCATTGGGATAAACCCGACTGAAGCCACGAGAGCGGTCATGAGCACTGGTCGCAGACGGGTCAACGCCCCATCGTGGATGGCGTCATGAAGTGGCCTTCCTTCTTCCTGCAGGCGTTTGATAAACGAGACCATTACCAGTCCGTTTAGCACCGCAACACCTGATAGCGCAATGAAGCCGACAGCGGCTGAGATTGAGAGCGGAATCCCACGGAGCCATAGTGCGAGCACTCCACCGGTAAGCGCGAACGGAATCCCGGAAAACACAATCAACCCATCTCGAAGGTTCCCGAACATCGCGAAGAGCAGAGTGAACACTAGAAGCAGAGCCAGCGGGACTACAACTTTTAGCCGGCCGGTCGCTGACTCTAACTGCTCAAACTGGCCACCCCACACTGTCCAGTACCCTGCAGGTACCGACACGGACTTTTCAATCGACGCCCGGGCTTCGTTCACAAAAGAACCGATGTCTCGCCCGCGAACGTTCGCCGACACGACAACGCGCCGCTTTCCGCTTTCTCGACTAATCTGGTTGGGTCCAGGGCCAACCTCCAGAGTAGCAACCTCACGCAACGGAATGAATCGCGGGCCAGAGGTCGATTGCTTGGAGCGGGGGAGCGCAATTGGCAGGCGTCCCATCGAATCCAAATCGTTCCTAGTGCCCTCCGGAAGCCGGACTACGATGCCGAATTGACGGTCTCCTTCGAATACCGTTCCCGCTTCCGTACCCCCTACAGCAGTAGCGACAGCGTTCTGGACATCGCTTATGTCCAGGCCATATCTCGATGCTTTGTTTCTATCGATATTTATCGTTAGCGTCGGCAAGCCGGTTGCCTGCTCAACTTTCACATCAGTCGCGCCAGCGACTTTCGCCAGGGCCTTGGACAGTCGCTCAGCAGTTTCGGTGAGCACCTCCATATCGTCACCGAACACTTTGACAGCAACGTCGCTACGGACCCCAGAGATGAGTTCGTTAAACCGGAGCTGGATTGGCTGAGAGAACTCGTATGCGTTACCAGGCAGAGTGGCTGCCGTTGCTTGAATCGCCTCGAGCAACTCGTCACGCGATTTCTTGGGCTTAGGCCACTGTGACTCCGGCTTGAGCATCACGTATCCATCGGACATAGTCGGTGGCATGGGGTCGGACGCCACCTCAGATGTTCCAGTACGGGCAAACACGCGTTCAATTTCCGGATGCTTCGCCTTGAGTTCCCGTTCTAGCTGGGCTTGCATGGTAACTGTTTGGGACAAGCTAGTGCCTGGGATGCGGTTCGCGTTGATGGCAAAGTCTCCCTCGTTCAGGCTTGGCGCAAATTCGCTGCCAAGACGCGTCGCCAGAAGGCCCGACAGTAAGATGCTGACCACGGCGAACGTGATGACGACAGGACCGTTAGCCATGACCTTGCGAAGGAGCGGTTCGTAGAGCCGCTTGGCTTGGTGCATCAATCTGCTTTCCTTCTCCGCCACGGACTTACCGATGAACAGCGCTACGGCGGCAGGAACGAAAGTAATTGAAAGAATCATGGCCCCAAGTAGTGCGATGACGACGGTTATCGCCATCGGATGGAACATCCTGCCCTCGACACCGGAGAGCGCAAAGATAGGCAGGTAGACCACCATGATGATGAGCTGGCCGAAGAGAAGCGGCCGGCGCGCCTCGCGCGACGCAGCGAAAACCTCCTCGAAGCGTTCCGCTCGGGTGAGCGGGCGACCGAGCCGCACCTGCGCTTCTGCAAGCTTTCGCACACAGTTTTCTACAATAACCACGGCCCCGTCGATGATGATGCCGAAGTCCAGGGCGCCCAAGCTGAGCAGATTAGCGCTGACCTTGTACGTGACCATGCCTGTAAAGGTGAAGAGCATCGAAAGCGGTATGACCATCGCAGCGATGATTGCAGCGCGAATGTTTCCCAGGAAGAGAAACAGCACTGCGACGACGAGCAACGCGCCCTCTACCAAGTTCTTCTTGACGGTATTGATGGCCTTGTCGACCAGCACCGTTCGGTCATAGACCGTTATTGCATGCACGCCTTTCGGAAGGGTTCGATTAATTTCCTTCATCTTCAAGTCGACCGCCTGGGAGACGGCGCGGCTGTTTTGACCGATAAGCATGAAGACTGTTCCAAGCACCACCTCGCGCCCGTTGTCAGTCGCGGCGCCAGTACGAAGCTCTTGGCCAATACTTACTTCAGCCACATCCCGAATGCGAATTGGGATTCCCTGAGCGGTTCCCAAGGTGATACTCGCAATCTCATCAAGCGACCGTACCTGTCCCGGTGCGCGAACTAGAAGCTGTTCGCCGCGCCGCTCGATATACCCGGCGCCCGCAGTGCTGTTGTTACGGTCTATCGCCTCGACAATGTCCTTCATCGTGAAGCCGTATGCGGCCAGGCGCTGCGGATTGGGGGCGACGTGGTACTCCTTCACGTATCCACCAATGGAATTGACCTCAGTGACACCGGGCACAACGCGAAGCTGCGGCTTGATAATCCAATCTTGAACTTCCCGAAGGTCCGTAGGCGTGTACGGTGTCCCATCGGGCTTACGTGCGCTCTCATCGGCCTCTACTGTCCAGAGGTAGATTTCTCCGAGACCCGTCGAAATGGGGCCCATTTCCGGGGTGACGCCCGCAGGTAAGCGCTCCTTTGCCTCCTGCAGCTTTTCGTTCACGAGCTGCCGGGCAAAGTAGATGTCGGTCCCGTCTTTGAACGTCACCGTCACTTGCGAAAGTCCGTAACGAGAAATGGACCTTGTCTGCTCAAGATTCGGCAGACCGGCCATTACGTTCTCGATAGGATACGTTACCCGTTGCTCCGACTCGAGCGGCGAGAACCCGGGCGCCGCAGTGTTAATTTGGACCTGAACATTCGTGATGTCCGGGACCGCGTCGATGGGGAGACGTTGATAGTTGTAGACTCCAATCGCCGCCATACCGATGACGATTAGAAGGACCAGCCATCGGTGCGCGATGGCAAAGCGGATTAGACGTTCGAACATGAGTGCGCTCCGCCTTAGTGAGAATCTTCGTCGCTGGATTTACCCAGCTCCGCTTTGATTACAAAGCTGTTGCCGGCAGCGTACTCGGTGCCTGGGGCGAGCCCCTTCGTCACCTCGACCGTCGCAGTATCTCTACGGCCAAGAGTCACGTGCTCCGCTCGGAAGCCTCCAGGCATACGGACAAATACCGTTGGCTTCTCTTCAACAGTTTGAATCGCGGCCGCTGCAACCGTGACCGGGGCTTCCCGCTGATTCGACTGGAGCTGTACCTCGACGTTGACGAACAGTCCCGGACGCCAGGAAAGGGCGGGATTGGGGAGGACAATGCGGGCGGTGGCAGTGCGAGTTTCAGCACCGAGCAGCGAGCCGACGTATGCAATCTTCCCGACGGCTTCAGTTTCAAGCGCGCTCGCTCTAACCGTGACCTGCTCCCCAACACGCATGTTACCGAGGTCACCGGCCGGCACCGCGACATCCGCCCAGACGGTGGAGAGGTCGGCAACGGTAAAGAGCGACGAGTCCTCTTTGACTGACTGACCCAGAGAGACCGCCTTTTCTACGACTACACCGTTGAAAGGAGCCCGGAGCTCATAGCTGTTCAACCCGCCTTTGGAATGGGCGCTAGAGCCAAGAGCGCGTAGCTTTTGCTCCGCGTTGCGATAGTCGATTTCTGCTTCTTGCATGGCCTGGCGGGCCTGCAGATAGTCCTGCTCTGCCGAGATTTTTTCTTCCCACAGTTTCTTCTCGCGCGCGAGGGTCGTTTTAGCAAGCGATAGCCGCTTCTCGGCAGTGAGCAGTTGGCTACGCAGGTCAGAGAGTTCCACGCTTGCGATAACGGCTAGCACTTGCCCCTTCTTCACTGATTGACCTATGTCCGCGTGTACTGCCTGTACGGTTCCCTCCAGGAGTGGGACAACCTGTGCCGTCCTGTCCTGGTTGAACTTAATCTCTCCCGGAAGAGTGAGCGTAGAACGAATCGTAGCTGGCCCGGCCTTGAATACCTTGATTCCTGAAGCTGAGATTTGAGCGTCCGTGAGCTTGACGCTGTCGGAATGCGCCTCTTCGGCTTCATGGGAGTCTTCACCAGCTTCGCCTTCCGCCTTACTCGCAACCTGTTCCTCCGCATGTTCTGACTCACCTGCCTCGGCAGCCGGGGCCCGTGGCTTGGTCAACATGATAAGGAGCGCCAGGACGACGCCTACGACTAGGATGCCGACGATGTACGCCAGCTGTTTCTTTGAAATTTTGCTGTCCATTTTCGTCTCTTAGTGTTCGATGTTCGGCATGTCTACGCCGGTAATACGTGTGATGTCCGCGGAGGCACGATGCGATTCAGAGAACGCACGCAGGTAATCCGCTTTCGATTGGATGAGAGTGCGCTGGGCATCTAGCACATCGAAATAGGCAAACTTGCCGAACTCAAATCCCTTGACGGCTGCGTCATATGCGCTTTGGGCACCCGGAAGAATTTCGGAGGCGAGTACCTGAGCCTCATGGCGAGACACGCGGAGCCGTTCGTACGCCTGGACAAGCTCGTTGTAGGTCCTGGTCTCAGCAGCTTCGAACTCGTCCTTTGCAACATCTGTTCGACGCAGTGCTTCAAGGACGTTTCCACGGTTTCTATCGAATAGAGGTAGAGGTACCGAGAGGCCGAAGACCGCCTGATTTCGGCCCAGCTCAGCTGACCGCTTTATGCCAGCCGTGATGGCCACGTCGGGAGTGCGTCGGCTCTGTTCGACTGCAACCAAGGCCTCGCGGCGCGCCACTTCGACACGAGCGCGGACTACTCCAGGCAAGGACGAGAACTTAGCAGCTAGCACTTCCCAGCCGGGAAGCTCGGGGAGAGTGGATACCGTGCCAACAGCATGCTGGAATTGCGGGGAGACGTTTTTCCACGTGGAGGCCAAGGCAAGCCGAGCATTGTTTAGTTCACTCTGCGCTTTTGACACCTCGAGACGAACATACGATTGCGCGACACGCGCCCGGGTTTCCTCTACGGGCGAGGCTTTTCCTGCTTGGACGCGTTTGGAGACCGCAGTCGTCACTCTGTCGGCGACGTCTTGCGATTCTTGGGAAAGTCGCAAGCGCTCCTGTGCCGCCACAGTATTCATGAATGCCGTGATGACGTCAGCCTGCACCGCGGCTCGCCTGACGCTAAGGTCAGCCCGTGCTGCGTCCTGGGCCCGTTCAGCTGCACTCACACGGCTGGCGCGTCGCCCGCCTAGTTCGAGCGGTTGGCTGAGCTGAACAGTAGTCTCTCTGGTCTCGCGCCTGGTGTCCTCGACTCCAATCTCAAGAGTCGGGTTCGGTAATGCCCGGGCCTGCATGGTAGCCGCCTCTACGGCCAGAACCTCATGTTCGGCTGCACGTAGTTCAGGGTTCGCCTGCAGTGCCAAGCGAAGCGCGGCTTGTAGGGGCAACGAGCCTGAGGGTTCACGCGTTTGGTTTGCAGCATTTGACGGCATCGTATGCCCGAGCTGCGCAGGCGGGTGTGCCGTTATTTGGGCAAGAGCTGGACAGCTCAATGCCACCGCAAGAAGCGGAATGATTGGTCGATACATCGAATTCTCCGAAATTTGGACGAAATTCGACGGGACCCCTGTTAAGGGTGCTAACGGAGGGAGTCTCGTCGCTGCTAGGCGACGAGATGCCAGTCGGGCTTTGAGGGGCCCTCGGGAATATGTGATGAGTAGTTCAGGGTTCCAAGTGCTGCATGCCGGCGCGCGTCAGGAGTTGGAGGTCCATCGGAGGCGGATGTAAAAAAGGCGTGCGAGAAGAGGTGGCAATATTCACAGTCTGCATGCGCTTTTTCCATTTCTCCATCGTCGTCAGCCTCGCCGACTTGCGCCTTATGCTCATGTGCATGGTGCCCAAAATGGAGACTGGCGCCGTTCTCATGCTGGCAATAGGCGGCAGCCGCTGACCAGGAATACTGGGCAGGCAGTACGAGCATCAACAGTATGAGGAGAAGTCTTTTCACGGTGCGGACGATAGCATAAGTATGGTTAAGATGAAGTGTGGGCCGACAACATGGACATGGTCTATGACTGTGCTTTGCTAGATTTCAGCAGGCGCAGTCCGTTGAAGACGACCAGTAAGCTTGCTCCGACGTCAGCGAACACGGCCATCCACAATGTCGCAGAACCAGCTAACGCAAGAGCGAAGAAGACGGCTTTGATGCCGAGGGCAAGGACTATGTTCTGAATTAGAATCGCATGGGTCGAGCGGCTGAGCGAAACAAACGAAACGAGTTTTGTGAGGTCGTCGTTCATGAGCGCGACGTCAGCGGTCTCGATGGCGGTATCGCTGCCGGCGGCCCCCATAGCAAACCCGATGTCCGCCTTGGCCAACGCTGGTGCGTCGTTAATGCCGTCGCCAAGCATGCCAACCATGCCGAATTGCCTTTGAAGTTCTTCAACTTCTTCTAGCTTCCGCTCCGGCAGAAGCTGCGCGAGAACCGTGCTAATCCCAGTTAGCTTTGCTACGTACTGTGCTGTTCGGTCGTTATCGCCGGTGAGCATTACAGTGGTAACGCCCATCTGTTTCAACCGGTCGATTGCCAGCGCGGCTTCCGGGCGAACCGAATCGGCCACTGCAATTACCCCTAAAACTGACGCGGCATCGGCCAGGATAACTGTCGTCTTCCCTTGTTCTTCAAGGGTGGCGAGAACCCGCTCTACCGCGGGAGTAAGGAGGCCTAGTTCCCTTATCAAGCGCTGGTTACCCAAGTGGTATGCAACGCCGCCGATAGCGCCCCGGACACCACGTCCTGGCAACGATTCAAAGGAGGTTACAGGGATAGGTGCGCCACTTGACACGGAGGCAGCGACAATCGCACTCGCTAGAGGATGCGACGAATTGATGTCCAGACTGCCGGCGATACGCAGAACGTCTTCGTTTGATAGGGATGACGTCGTAGCTACTTCGGTGACTTTCGGCCGGCCGGTCGTTAGGGTACCCGTTTTGTCTACAGCGATAGCCCGAAGTCTGTAGCCGGTTTCAAGGAACTGGCCACCTTTCACCAAAATGCCCATCCTTGTTGCGGCAGTAAGGCCGCTCACGATAGTCACCGGCGTGGAGATGACCAGGGCACAAGGGCAGGCGATGACCAACAGAACCAGGGCCTTGTAGAGCCATGGGGCAAATTCTCCGCCAAATATCAAAGGCGGAACCAGTGCGACCGACAACGCCAAGAGGACCACAGCAGGAGTGTAGTAACGTGCGAAGACATCGACAAAACGCTGGGTCGGCGCCTGATTACTTTGCGTTTCCTCGATTACTCGAACAATTTTGGCGAGAGTGCTGTTTCGGCTGTCCGATGTCGCCTTGACTTCCAGGACCCCTCGCTCATTGATGGTGCCGGCAAAAACTTGGTCACCGACTGCTTTGTCGACAGGTACGCTTTCGCCTGTAATAGGTGCCTGATTTACCGAGGACTCGCCGGCCTGGACGACGCCATCGAGCGGGATGCGGTCGCCAGGCTTCACTAGAAGGACATCGCCGATTTGTACCGCTTCGACCGGTACTTCGCGCAGTTCACCGTTAGGTGACCGAAGGTTCGCCACGTCAGGTGCGAGCTTGAGGAGACTGTGGACGGCGTTCCTCGCCCGGGTGAGTGATAGGCCTTCGATTAGCTCGGCGACAGCGAAGAGAAAGACGACCATTGCGGCCTCTGGCCACTGACCAATTACAACCGCGCCGATGACCGCGAGGCTCATCAGGAAATTGATATCAAGAGTGAGGGTTCGCAGCGCGATTAGCCCTTTCCTCAGAGTTGGAATGCCACCTGTGGCGATAGAAATAAGCGCTAGGGCTATCACGAGGGGGGAGGAGTCCGTGTGTGTTGTCCAAGCGAACGCTTCCGCAGCGGCTGCGGTGACTCCAGACACTGCTAACAGGGATTTTTGACTCGTCGTGAGGCCCGCCGACGCACCATCGTTACGCTGAGTCGCTGCAGTTTCGTCGACTAGCTCCGCGTTCATTCCAACAGACCGTAGGGCAGCGGAGATGGGGTCTGGACTCATGAGCTCATGGTGGACCGTAAGCGTTCTACTCATGAGGTTAAAGTCGAGTCGAAGCACGCCCTTAATCGGCTCCACCTTGTTACGGATGAGCCGCTCTTCGGTAGGGCAGTCCATGTTCGAGATGCGATACCGCACAACTTCCGCTCCTGCAGGTGGCAAGGGCGCGTCCTCAGCGGTCGTTGTCGCTTGTCCCTTCGCCGCGCAACATGAGGCAGCTGCCGGGCTGGCTGAACGATTTTCCGTACTATCGTCTAAGCTCGAACTCGGCGAAAAGCGGCTTAGTGCACGCGGGATTGCACTATCGTTTGAGCAGCAAGCAGTCGCCAGCTCATCTGCCGAGTCAACCTCCGCAACCGATTGCTCGCGTAATTCCAAAGTAGGCGCCTGAGCAGCATCAGCAGGAGCTGGGGAACAGCAATCCTTGCTACGTTCGGGGGTCATGTGAGCACTTTCAAATTCGAGTATGATTCCATTAGAAACCCTGTAGTAACTACGGGGTCAAGCGTTTTGGAGGATTTATGCGCATTGGTGAGTTGGCTAAGCAAACGGGGTGCGACGTCGAGACCGTTCGCTACTATGAGAAGGCTGGACTGCTGCCGGAGCCGTCGCGTAGCGACTCCGGATATCGACAATACATGGCGTCGCATCTTGAGAGGCTCCAGTTCATCCGCCACTGTCGGTCGTTACAGATGGGACTCCCTGATATCCGCGTGCTCTTAGAGCTCCAAGCGCAGCCGACCAGCGGATGCCAAGGCGTCAATGACTTGCTTGACCACCACATCGAGCTAGTCCGCATCCAAATGCAGAAGCTTCAAAGTCTGGAGAAGCAACTGATGACGTTGCGTCATCAGTGTGAGCAACCTCATCTCGTCCAGCAGTGCGGCATTCTGCAGAACCTGAGCGATGTCGCTTCGGCCACCGACAGCGGCTGCCACAAACGACAACATACAACTGCTTAAAAGAATCAACGATGGCTAAACTTTTTTTCTCTTACTGTCATGCCGACGAGGCGCTGCGCGACCGGCTCGAAGTGCACCTCTCCATGATGAAACATCAAGGGTTAATCGAGACATGGCACGACCGCGGAATTACGGCTGGCTCTGATTTAGACTCATCTATTAAGGAAAATCTCGAAACCGCTGACGTTATTCTCTTACTGGTAAGTGCGGATTTTATTGCCTCTTGGTATTGCTTTTCCGTTGAGATGAATAGAGCTCTTGAGAGGCATGCTGAAGGCAGCGCCCGCGTCATTCCTGTGATTCTTGAGCCATGTGACTGGCATCCCGCACCGTTCGGCAAACTGCTCGCTGTCCCGAAAGATGGTAAAGCTGTGACTACATGGCCGAATCAGGCAGAGGCGTGGACGGACGTAGCCCGTCAGATTCGCACGGCAATCGAGGATATGGCTCGTGCAACCCCAACAGCTACAACGTCGAAAGAAAGGGGCGAGTCAGCGTGGGGCATCGCGCGGCCTGCGGCAGATGTCGGCCAACCGGCTGCATTTAGTACCACGCAGGCGTTGGAGCAGTCAGCGCAGGAAAGGCCAAGGTCTAGCAATCTGCGACTCAAGAAGGACTTCACGGACTTTGACCGTGATAAGTTCTTGCACGACACGTTTGAATTCATGGCTAAGTTTTTCAGCGCCTCGCTAGAAGAGCTTGCCGCTCGCAACACAGGCATCCAAGTACGCTTCCAGCCGCTGAGCGGTCAAGCGTTCTCTGCGGTTGTCTATCGTGAAGGGAAAACCGTCGCTGAGTGCTCGATACGCATCGGTGGTCTTGGCAGGGGCTCTTCATCGCTTGCATTTTCATACGGCGCCGACGCAGGGGCCAACTCGTTCAACGAAATGCTTACTATTGAGTCCGACAGTCAAGCTATGCATTTCAAACCCATGGGTATGCAGTTCCATCGTGGCAACCAAAATTCTCAGTTATCAGAGCAGGGGGCCTCAGAGTACTTCTGGGAAATGTTTATCGAGCGACTTCAACGCTAGCTAGTTTTTCAACGCCAGGTTGCCATTACCTGATGAGACGGTGGTTTTTGTTACGACCTTCTAGCCAACGGCGCACGTCCACGGAAGGTGCGAACAGATGGCAAATAGTGACAGCTCGGTCGAGGGCGCCTGCGTCAACATGAGCAGCTCCGAACCTCACAAGGGAACTGGCGAGCTTGTGTCATCAATACAGGAGGATTCATCAAGCAACGCTTGTACTACCTCTTCTGGTCCGAATGCCATGGCCCCGGGCCACTTCTCTTGCCTGAGCAAACGAAAAAGACCGGCTTCGTTGTGCCACCTAATGACGTGCTGATGTCACTTTTCATGGTTTGCCGCTAGCAGGTGCTGAGGCGCATCGCAATCAGCCTGCAGGGATATAACACTGGACTTGCCGTCAAGCCAATGTTACTTGTGGACATTTCAGTGGTCTGTCGATAGACTTCGTTAGTAGATGTTTAGTATCGTGCGATCATATTCCTCGCCGTAGCTGGCCTTTG
>NZ_JAULSI010000080.1 GCF_030711405.1 Massilia brevitalea | reverse complement strand
GGCCAGCTACGGCGAGGAATATGATCGCACGATACTAAACACCTAACCTCGGTTATAGTGGCAGCCTTGCGGTATTTCCAGAAAGCATCATTCCCTCATGAGCACAGTTGCAGCTAAAGCAATGCCCATGCGCGCTGCGGCCGCTGCGGCGCCAGCCTCACCGACCCATCTCGCAGCAGTGGACCAGGTCGATGCGCTGATCAAGTCGATCCGCATCCCGCCCCGTCCCAGCCTGCTGGCCGACCTGCAAGCCGAACTGGCATCGAGCGATCCGTCGCCGGAAGCCATCGGCCGCATCGTCGCGCGCGACGTCGGCATGGCCGGCGCCTTGCTGAAACTGGCCAATTCCTCGCTGTTCGGCGGCCGCCGCGCCAAGTCGATCGAGCAGGCCATCCTCTTCCTCGGCATCAACCAGGTGGCCGCCCTGATGACCGGGCTGCTGGCACGCCAGGCGATCCCGACCAACAATCCGGCCCTGGCCAGCTTCTGGGACGTGTCGACCAAGCGTTCGTACGCGATGATGTTCCTGTCGCGCCGCCTGCGCATCGGCGCGCCCGATATCGCCCACACCTTCGGCCTGTTCTGCGACACCGGCGTGCCGCTGCTGATCGAACGCTTCGCCGACTACGAGGCCACGCTGCAGGACGCCGGCGCCGAGCCGGTGCGCGCGTTTACCGACATCGAGCAGGAACGCCACAGCACCAGCCACGCGCAGGTCGGCTCGCTCCTGGCGCGCAACTGGGGCCTGTCGTCGGAAGTGGCCTGGGCCATCCTGCACCACCACGACTACCCGGTGCTGGAAGACGAAAGCACCGACGACACGATCCGCTCGCTGGTGGCGCTGTCGCTGCTGGCCGACCGCGCGATCCGCCGCTACCAGGGCCATGCCGGCTCGGTCGAATGGGACAAGGGCGGCGAACGCGCCTGCACCTACCTGTCGCTGGACGAAGACGAAACCGCGGAACTGCTCGACGAACTCGAAGAAGCGCTGCACGACGACCATTAACAGTTTTTGACAGCGTCCCGGTCCAGGCGGATACTCGATCCGTATTCTGGCACCGGAGGTGCGCGATGAAACGCTGGTTTTTGCTGCTGTTGGCGCTATTGCATGTGCTGCTGGCCGGCTGCGCCAGCGCGCCATCCGGCCCCGCGGCCGGGCTAACGGCATTGTTCGACGACGCCGCCTTCCCCGCCCCCTCCTCCCCGGCTGACGCCTCGACCCTGTTCACACTGAGCGCACCGATGCGCGCCCATCTCGACAGCCCCGCCTTCAAGGCCAGCCTGCGCGAAAAAGGCGCCGCGCGCGGCCTGGTGGCCGCCCTGTACAGCAAGAGCGACCTGCAGCTCGACTACGACGCCAGCGTCACGCGCACCGCGGCCCAGACCTATGCCGCGCGCTCGGGCAACTGCCTGTCGCTGGTGATCATGACGGCGGCTTTTGCGCGTGCGCTCGGCATGGAGGTGCGCTTCGCCAGCGTGCAGGCCGAGGAAACCTGGCAGCGCAACGGCTCGCTCTACCTGGTCAGCTCGCACGTCAACATCGCGCTGGCGCCGCGCGCGGCCGGGATCTACACCGTCAGCACGAATGCCGAACCGCTGGTGATCGACTTCCTGGCATCAAAGGACGCAGCACGCCTGCCCAGCAGGGAGCTGGGCGAGGACGACATCGTCGCCCTCTACATGAACAACCGCGCGGTGGAAGAGCTGGTGGCGGGTCGGATCGCGGACGCCTACTGGTGGGCGCGCGCGGCGATCGTGAAGCGGCCCTCCTCGCTGGCGGCCTACAACACGCTGGCCGTGGCCTACGCGCGCAAGGGCAAGCCGCTGATGGCCGAACGGGTCTACCGCGCGGCGCTGGCGCGCGAGCCGGACAGCCTGGTGGTGATGCAGAATCTGGCGCAGGCGCTGGACGGCAACGGCAAGCCCGAAGAAGCGCAGGCGCTGCTGCGCCGCATCGAGCGCCTGCATCCGGCGCCGCCCTACCACTGGTTCAACCAGGGAATGACGGCCTACCGGGCGGGGGACATGCGGCTTGCCAGGTCACTGTTCGCGCGCGAAGTGGCGCGGGCGCCGTACAACGACGAGTTCCATTTCTGGCTCGGCGTGGCGTATCTGGGATTGGGGGAGGGAGAAGCTGCGGTGAAGGAACTGGCGCTGGCGCGCGACAACAGTACGCGTATCGACGCGCGCGAGCGCTATGCGGCCAAGCTGGGCCGCCTGCGTGCGAGCCTGCCCGGCTCGCCGCAGGTGCGCTGAAGGATCAGCGGCGGCGCTGGAAGCCGCCTGGACGCGGCGCAGGCGTGCCGCGCTGCTCGATGTGACGGAACACGATGCGCGCCTTGTTCAGGTCGTACGGCGACATCTCCAGCGTGACCTTGTCGCCCGCCAGGATACGGATGTGGTTTTTCTTCATCCGGCCCGAGGTGTAGGCGATCAGCTTGTGACCGTTCTCGAGATCGACGCGGAAGCGCATTTCGGGCAGCACGTCGGTCACGAGGCCTTGCATTTCGATGAGTTCTTCTTTTGCCATGATGGTTTTCCTTGATTGAGCTGCGAGCCGGCATACCCACGCCGCCATGAACAATGCTGTCGGTATTCAGTGCCCGCAGGGACTGGACCGGAAGTGAGGTAAATAAACCGCCGTCGCGGCGGGTCAGGATGCGGCGCATGCCAGACCGCGGCTGCGCAGGAAAGAAAAAGGAAAAAAAGCCCGCTTGCTGCGGGCTTCGTTCAATGTATCGCCGAAGATTGAATCGTGCGCCAGCCCGTGCTATCTGCAGGGTGCGGCGCTCCGGATACCCACGCTATCTGCGCGGTGCTCCATTGTGTAACTCGACCAACGTATCTCGATTGACAACCCCTTCCGGCATCATCGCTTGCGGCGTTACACGTCTCGCATGGCGGGCCTGTCGGGGGCGGCTTCAAGGTCACCAGAACCTTGTCGACTGCATGCAGTGTAGCACGGATAGCGAATCGCTGCTTGCCGCCCACGCGTTTTCGCTTGACGCAGCAACACAATGGAGGCAGATTACGATATCGCGATTAACAAATTAGTTAATTAAATAATGAACTCAAACCTGGACAAGACCTTCGAAGCCCTGGCTTCCCTGCCGCGCCGCAAGATCATGGCCCTGCTCTCGCATGTCGAGCTGACCACCTCGGAGCTGGCCGAGAAGCTGGCGATCAGCGCCCCCGCCACCTCGCGCCACCTGTCGGTGCTGGAAAACGCCGGTCTGGTGTCGAGCGAGCGGCGCGGGCAATTCGTCTACTACACGCTCAACGGCGACAGCCTGGCGACGCGCCTGTCCGGTTTCATGTTCGAACTCTGCCCCGCGGCCGCGCCGCTCAAGCGCGAATCGAAGGCCCTGGCCAGGAAACGCAAACCCACCTGAACCGACAAGGAGCTCGCATGCACTCTCTGGACAATGGCAATGTTGTACATGGAAACATCACATGGGCTCCCGTGAAATCGCTGTGGTGGAGCAGCATGGTGGCCGTCGCGCTGGTCGGCGGCTGGCTGACCTTCAGCTGGGCCGCACTCGGCCTGTTCCTTGTAACTACCGCATTCGTGCTGTTGTTCGGGCACTCGCTCGGCAGCCACCGCAAACTCATCCACGACAGCTTCGCCTGTCCCAGGTGGCTGGAATACCTGCTGGTGTACACGGGCGTGCAGGTCGGGCTGTCCGGGCCGCTCGGCCTGCTGGCCCAGCACGACCTGCGCGATTACGCCCAGCGCCAGCCCGATTGCCACGACTACCTGCGCCACGGCAGCGGGTTCTGGAAGGATGGCTGGTGGCAGCTGCATTGCGAACTGCGGCTCGATAAGCCACCTGTACTGGCCATCCCCGCCCACATCGCGCAGGACCGCTTCTACCGCTTCCTGGAACGCACCTGGATGCTGCAGCAGGTGCCGCCGGCCCTGCTGCTGTTTGCGCTCGGCGGCTGGCCGTTCGTGATCTGGGGCGTGTGTGCGCGCATCGCGGCCGGCGTGACCGGGCACTGGCTGATCGGATACTTCGCGCACAACCACGGCGTCATGCAGCACACCGTCGAGGGCGCGGCCGTGCAGGGGCACAACGTGGCGCTGGCCTCGCTGCTGACGATGGGCGAGTCCTGGCACAACAACCACCATGCCTACCCCGGCTCGGCGAAACTGGGGCTGTATCCGGGAGAATGGGATCCGGGCTGGTGGGTGCTGGTGCTGTTGAAGCGCGCCGGGCTGGCATGGGACATCAGGCTGCCGGGGGACTGCCCACCGCGCCTGGAACTGCGTGTGCATGCGGCGCTGCCGGTCGCCATGGCGCAGGCGCACAGACCGTGGCGTGCCACCGTTGGCGCCATCATCAGCGCCAGCCGACAACTGCTCGCGCGGCGCGGCCAACTGGTGCTGGAAGGGCCGTTCGTCCTGCTGTCCGAAGGCGCCGCCCGCTGCCTGGTTGGCAGCAGGGTTCGGCCGCAGCGCACGCCTTCACGCTCTCGTCTGTCGTTCGAATACGGCGACCAAATGGTACGCGGCTTGCCCGCCCTCTTGATCGCGGCCGGCACGCGCAACGCGTTCACGGCTGCCGCCGCGCTGGTGCTGCTGCCGCTGGCCACCCTGTGCGAACTGGCGCGCAGCCAGGTCGACGCCTGACCCCGTTGGCTCAGGGCTCGACTGCCGGCACTTCGTCCAGGCTGCGGTAGATGAGCAGCCCGCGCCCCTCGGCTGCGGCGACCATCCGGTCCGCTCCTGCCGATGCGCCACCGATGCGCAGCACCGCGTCGCAGTGCGACAGCAGGCGCTCGCAGTGGGGGTGGAAGATGACGTCGTAGACCTCATCGCCCGGCGCTTGCGAGCCGGCGGCGTGCACGACCGGCAGCGCCAACCACTCGCCCAGCACCGGCACGTGGCCGCGCTCATACAGCGGCAGCGCGCAGGCTTCCATTGCCGCGACGTTCTGCGCAATGCGGGCCGGATCGTCATCGGTTCCCGAGCGGTAGGGGCCGGCAACCAGGATCATCATGCTGCGCGGCTTCAGCACATGCAGGTGCAGGTACTGCAGCAGCATGATGGTCTTGCCGTCCATGATCTCGCCGCGCCTGACCATCGCCAGCGCTGCGTCGGCATCGAGCTCCAGCACCTCGATGTCCTCGCCTTCCGCCTCGATGCCGCCGCCCTCCCCGACCTGCGAGGCGGCGTCGTATTCGCCAATAAAGAAGTGCAGCCGCTCGGTGACCGAACCGGGGCTCATGAAGACGTCGAAGACCTGCTCCAGCTGCGCGACGCGGCGGCCGGTTTCTTCTTCCAGCTCGGCGCGGATACGGGCTTCGGGGCTGGCCTTGTCGAGCAGGCCGGCGGCAGCCTCGATCAGGAAGCCGTCGTGGCCGTTGACGTAGGCAGGGAAACGGAACTGGCGCGTCAGCAGCACCGTGCGGCGTGCGCGGTTGTATAGCAGGGCGACGGCGCCATTGCCGCGGTCATAGGTTTCGCGGGTCAGCGTCTGCCAGCTGCCGTCGCGCCGGCGATAGTCGAAGGTGGTTTTCTTCAGCACGTGCCAGTCGTTGGCAAGTAATTGCTCACTACGGATACGAACGTGATCTTGCACGATACCCTCCTTGTTGTTTGCGCTTTTTCATACTAACGTGCACAATCGTGCAATATCAAGATACATCGTGCAACCATGCTGACCTCACAACGCAAGCTCCTGTTACTCGACCTGCTCAAGCGTGACGGCAAGATCGTCGCCAAGGACGTTGCCCTTCAACTCGACATCTCGGAGGACACGGTCCGGCGCGACCTGCGCAAACTGGCGGGCGAAGGCCTGCTGCAACGCGTGCATGGAGGCGCCCTCCCCGCCTCTCCGGCGATGGGCGATTTCGCGGCGCGCCAGCGGATTGCGGTGGACGACAAAAGCGCCATCGGCCGCGCTGCCGCGCTGATGATCCAGCCGGGGCAAGTGGTGTTCATCGATGGCGGCACCACGTCGGCGCAGCTGGTGCGGCACCTGCCCGCGGACTTGCGCGCGACCGTAATCACGCACAGTCCGTCGGTGGCCGTGGAGCTGGTGGCGCATCCGTCGGTCGAGGTGATCATGCTGGGCGGGCGCCTGTTCAAGCATTCGGTGGTGGGCGTGGGGTCGGCGACGGTGGAGGCGATCCGGCAGGTGCGGGCCGACGTCTACTTCATGGGCGTGTGCAGCGTGCATCCGGAGGCGGGGCTGACGACCGGAGACTTCGAGGAAGCGGGCGTCAAGCGGGCGCTGAGCGCGGCGGCGGCGGAGACCATCGTGCTGGCCTCGCCCGAGAAGCTGGCGACGGCGTCGCCGTACCACGTGATGGCGCTGGAGGAGCTGTCGGGGCTGGTGACGATGAAGAGCGTGGCGGAGGAGGTGCTGGCGCCGTATCGGGCGCGGGGGATTTCGGTTCACCTCGCCTGATCAGCACAGGCACTATCGCAATTGCCCTTTCCGTTGCTGCTTGAAATCCGTTTGCAAAGCAACTACCTTGACTGCATCGGCCTATGCGAGCACTCCATGGCAACTATCTTACTGAATCTTCCGGACGACCTAAAACAGCGAGTTGTATACGCTGCCCAGGAACTGGGCGTCTCTCCCCGCATGTTCATGGTCGACGCAATCCGCAGGCCGTCCAGGCGGCCGAACAGCGGTCTCGATTGATGGCTGAGGCACATGAAGCCAAGGCTGAGATGGTGAAGGAAGGTCTTGGCTACGATGCCAATGAGGTACGCATCTACTTGCGTCAGCGCCGCGAAAATGGCCTGGCGAGCAGGCCGGCCAAGAAGCCTTGGCGAGATTAAGATAGTTCAAACTGAGAATGGACTTCCAACGTTGGTCATATAGAGGAGATCAACTTCGCACCGCAAGCGGTGAGATCGTTGTCATAGGCGTATGGCCGCCCCTTGTGTTTGGCGCCGGCACCGTCCGGCTTGATTGGAAACTTCCCTTTGCACTTGGGGCAGAAGGTTACATCGTCGGCAAGTGCTGCTTGAGTACCCATCACATTGGTGCCGGATGAAACCGAGATAACCTGGCCACCGTGATCAGTTTTGTCATTGAGGCGGATGACACCGCGGCCCATGTGCTTCATGGCTGGTCCTTGTTGTGTCCGAGTGGTATCCAGGAATCGGGCGAATGCAAGCGCGTTTACCGTTAGGCCAGTCTTGGCTCCGCACTATCCAGCAGGTTCCACTTCAAGTCGTTCGGATCGAGTTGAAGATAAGGATTATCGTGCAGCTCCGGGAACGCCTGACCGACCGTTACCCAAACCTGGCGCCACGGTTGGTTAACTGCGTGCCGCAGTGGGTGTTCAAGCGGAAGCCAAGGCTGCCAAGTGCCGGTGACCGGGCAAGGTGTGCGCGCATCGCAGGACCGGTGCGGTTCGGTGTATACAATTTCGCGTGCCATTCCGGCAGCAGCCAGCGGCTCGACCGCGCCATGGCTGTGGCGGACGGTGAGGAAATGCTGCCATACCAGTCCCTGAATCGCTCTGCCCATCTCCTGCGGGTAACGCGGAATGTCGAAAGCTTCTCCTGGCTGGTAGAGGCCGGGAGCGACGCTAGCGAGCCAGGTTTGCAACTGTGCCGACTCGGCCGGTGCGGTCGCTTGCCAGTATCCCGCGAATGGCGCTTCGGTTCCGATCGTCTTGTCGTCGCTTGGACGCAAGTCGTAGGCGGCGTCGAGGTGCTGCCGGCCTTGTTGCTGCGAGGCTGTGCTCGCTTTTGGTTCTGATGGCCGGGGCATGATACCTTTTGCGGCATCGATGAGCATCTGCTTTTCGCCATTCCAAGGCGGCAGCGCTGCTGGCGGCAATGGAAGCACTTTGTCCAGGTTGGGGAAACGGAGCAAAGGATTGCTATCGAGAGCGTCGTTGAGTACCCCGTAGCGCTCGGAGCGAGCGCTATCGAGAAACGGAACGAGCATGTCGGCCAAGTCATGTGGATTACGAAACTCTGAGGATAGATCTCGTGCGCATTTAGAACAACCGAACTTCACACCTTGGTGTAAAGTCATCAGCGCTGCTGCTCTGGTATCGGTTGTGCGCGGTCCTGCGATCTTGCCATCTGCTGCACGCGGCCATGCCTGAACGTAGTACAGACTATATGCTGCAGGACCGTATCCCTGGGCCAGCGAACACTCCAACATCTTTCTCGCAACCGGAATGTTTGCCCAAAATCCGTCGCGCGGGCTATCCCAGGTTGCCGCCATCTTGCCGCCGAGGTAGGCCATCGCCTGCGGATTGCCCATCTCTGCAGCCTTCTGCCAGAACGCAAAGGCTTTGGTCGCGTCACCCGGCACACCGACACCGTTCATGTAATAGGTCCCCATCCGGTCGTAGGCCGCGGGAATGCCGAGCCGCATCGCCTGTTCCACCAGTGCGAGCGCTTCCATTTCTCCATGCGGCGGATCGCGCTTTTCCAGGTACAAGGTGGCGAGATTGACCATGGCTTTCCAGTGCTGCCGCTCAGCTGCCTGGCGCGTCAACTGGACGATCTTCTTGTAGTCGCGGTCCTCTTCCCACATGTCGGGATCGTCCAGCGCCTGCGCTTCGCGGAACCAGGCGTCTGCCTGCGCATCAATCGGCGGCACCTTGCTTGCTTCGATCTCGCAGGCGAAGCCGGGCCGGTGCGGATCGAAGAGAGACAATTCTTCATTACGGGGTAGTTCTTGGATCGTTTTGTATTGGCTGTGTACCACGCTGAACCCCTTGAAAAGACAGAATGCAGAAAGTGCCGCCAGCAGGATGGTGGAGAGCGTACGAGGTAAGGAAAGTTTCATCGTTAGCCCAACCGCAGTGTGGCACTGCGGTTATCCTGAAGTGGCAGCAGGAAGCCGGTCATGGGCTGCGAATTACGTTTTTGTTCAAGATTGACATCCATAGTTTTTGTCCAGTCACGGAATGCTTGTGCAATCTCGCCAGGCGACCCATTCTTCCCATCGACCGTACCGCCACTCAGCTTCCCCCAGATCTTCCGCCGCAAATCCGTCGCCCGCCTGGCATCGTTCGTCGCCAGGTTGATTTCGCTGTCGACAGCCATGCTGCGCTGGTTCAGGTTCGCGCTGCCCAGACTGAAAAAGGAATCGTCAACCAATAGCAGTTTCGAGTGAATATAGATTTCGCGATAGCGCACACGGCGCTGGTCGTAGCCGCTGGTCTGCAGCATGGCCACGGCCACCTTCAGGCCATACTTGCTCTCCAATGCAGCGATACTCGGCTTGTCGATGCCGTTGGCGTATTCCACGACCGTTGGTTTCACATAGACCGCGCCGGTCGGCCGTCCCATGTCGTCGCGACTCAGGCCGGTGTGAACCTGTTTGTTTTCCTTGTCGATCAAGCTCGACTGGCCGGTCATGCCAGCCTGCTGGCCGAGGACGGCAAGGGTGTCGTAGGTGCGTGGAACCATCTGGCCACGTTCGGCCACGGGCATGACAATGAACACATGCAGCAGCGGCATGTCGCCCTTGGTCTTGCCGGTCGCTGGTCCTGCAGCCTTCCAGAGGGCCATGACGTTCTTGCGCGCCTGGATCAGGCGCTCCGCCCACTCCTGATACTGGAAGTACTGGTTCTCGATATAGAGGTAACCGGTCGCATTGGCCGCCGTGTCGGTGGCCAGGAAATACATTTCCTTGGCGGTTTTATCCTGTTCTTCGGGCTGGGTGCGGATGATCTGGATCGATGAATGCGCGCCCGGTATCCCCTTGCGTTTCAACTTCGACGGAATAGTCTCCAGGTCATCGGCGAGTGTGTCACCACCGGCCCGGCCCCAGGCGCGCACGAAGTTCGCATGCACGCCGGCGAGGGCGCCGCCGGAAATGCGGCAAGCATAGTCCCGATAGGGTTTGAACGTTTTAAAGCCGGCATCGGCCCTTTTTCCCTGGTCTACCTGCACGGCTTCGCCGGCTTCGCGCTTGCCGCCGCATTCGCGCTTTGGATTCTCGATCAGGTGATCCTCGGTATCCCAATAGTCCGTCACCGAGTTCAGTCCTTTTACATAGCCAACCGCCTTGGCGCCGCCCATGTAGTCGTAGTCAATGAGCAGCGTTTTCTGGTGGTGGGTGCCAACGCGAACCATGCCCTCCCGCTCGGCTTCCAGTTCGCCAAGCCCGCCGGGCTTGTATTTTTCGCTGGCGAGACTTTTCTCGATGAACGCCGGAACACCAGCGCGGGTCTGGATGGTGATACCTTGAAACAGTCCAGCAAAAGCCGCCTTGTACCAGCTATGGCAATACTCCTCGCGCGCCATTGCCGAAAGCGATTCCGGCGTGACGGCGTTCATAGCCCCCGTTCCGCGATTTGGCGTCCCTGCTGCCAGTAGCATCACCGTGGGCGTCCTGTCATGCTCCAAAATCAGCGATGCGCTTCGCTTGGCGCCGATCTTTTCTGCTTCGCTGCTGCCGCTAACATGGCGCCATGGATGTATTCCATGCGAATGCCCCGGCATGTTCAAGGCCGCTGGGCTGCCGATCTTGCTGTACCATACCAGCAGCCGAATCTTGACCTGTCGCTTGCCTGCTGCAATCAACAAGTCGCCATAGGTGTCCCCTCGCGGCCAGGCTGGTCCTTCACGCACCAGCTCCATGCCAGGATCGAACCCCCAGCAACAAATGTCGATCGAATGCTTGGCCGCCTTGATTTTCTCCGCAATGTCCACGAACGCCTTCTCGCCACAAACGAAAACCTCGAGCTCGTTGTTGTGGGTGACGGGATGGGTCTTGCTGCGGTTTTCCAGAAACCACTGCACTGTGCTTGTGGCCTTGCCACTCAACTCGTCGATATGGACTTTTTCGGCACGTTTTATTGGGTCAGGCATGCGGCCTCCTTCGGGGATCGGTTGAGCGATTGTCAGACGTGCACGCGACTGTCGGTCGAGCCTTCAATCGCCCGCGCACCCATGTTCGATAAAGTTTGTTCGCGGTGATTCGGTGCTTGAGGAGGCGCAGGTTGCGGGACCGCTGCAAGCGCATAAACTTCGCCGTTTGGAAGTTCGACACGGTAGTCGGCCGCTCCTGCTTTGTGCTCGACCTCAATCAGACCCATGTCATCGGTAATGCCATCCCTCACTTTGGTCTCGCCCTTGAATAGCGAATAAGGGACATTGGCAAACGGACGCCCGCTTCCGGCATGGGTTTGCAGCCTG
>NZ_JAULSI010000008.1 GCF_030711405.1 Massilia brevitalea | reverse complement strand
CACTCTACAGGAAAGAGTGTTGCACTTGGTTTTAGAGACTGCCTTTAGAACAAAATCCCGATTGAGACCGATCTCGAGTTCATCCAAGATTCCAGAAACCCGCCAATCGGTAGCTACCCGTTTTTCATTATGCACGTATGTTCCGTACAACCATGCAGCTAATCCTAGTACTGCTATCGTCCAAGTCAGTACAATAATTAGGCGTAAAAGCTGATAAGACTCCTTCGTTGGTAACTTAGCGAAAATTTTCTTTCTTAAAACGTCGCGGTACACCACCAAAAATATTCCAAGACTAACGCCCGCGATGCCGCCAACTTTCCCAAGCGCAACGAGATCTATCATGGCCGCCACCTGTCTTTTGGTTATAGAGCGAGAAACAACAATACACTTTCCTCCGGTCTTGCGTAGCGTTGCTACGTACAATCTCCGGCGGATGTTGCCCTTGCTGCAATTATTGCAAACGATTCCCAAATCGTCGTCATTTCAACTTCTGCCGCTTAAGCTCTCGCTCGAACTCGGAGAAATTATGTTGCCGATATGCAGACACCATCCGAAAGACACTATCTTCTTTCAACGCCATTAGCTCCGTGCGCTCCTTTCGTAAGACGGCAACAATGTCGTCGTCTGTTAGTGTTCGATGGTTTCCGATTGTGGTCGTGATCGCGTCTACTACATCGGTTGCATAAATCGCGGTCTCGGCAGCCCGCCTGTGCTCAGCCCCTGCCAACGTCTTCAGGCCGCAAGCATTGATCACGGCGTTTGCTCGTGCTCTTTGGCATGCAGTCCCTCTTGCTTCAAAGAACAGTCCTTCGCGAATGAGAAT
Organism: Massilia brevitalea; assembly: GCF_030711405.1. Taxonomy (GTDB): domain Bacteria; phylum Pseudomonadota; class Gammaproteobacteria; order Burkholderiales; family Burkholderiaceae_D; genus Telluria; species Telluria brevitalea. The sequence goes on along the minus strand of NZ_JAULSI010000008.1, from coordinate 173,071 downwards.
ATGACTGGAGTAGTGATGAACATAGGGATGCACCCAGAGATAGTCGTCGGACCCGAGCGGATGCGTCGGCCGCGAGGGGCCCGTTTTTCAGCACGTCGAGGTCCAGCTTGTTTCGATTGCATCGCTTGCAACTCGCCACTAAGTTCATCCGCTCGTAGGTGAATCGCGCGTAAGGGGCAACTCCCTTTGGAAGAATGTGATCCAAGTCATGGAGCCCGAGCTCCTCTGAAATCTTCCTTCGACAATAAGCGCAGGCACTCCCTTGGCTCCTAATAACTTCGGCCCTGAGACGTGTTCGCAGATCGCTGAGCGTCCGCTTGGTCCAGTCTGTCGCCTTTTTCTTCTTGGTGTATTTATCAACCATTACTTGATCAGTCGGACTCCATGAGCAGATCGCAAGCTTTTCATATCCTGGCGTGCTCAAGGCTTTACTCCACTGATGCGGCAGATGGACGCGATCACCTGACGAGCGACATCGTCCTCAGGCAATGTCTCTAGGAGCGGAATCAGGCGCTTTGCGATCTTTTCGAGCGCAATTGCATTCTTTGAAGCCCCGTCTGCGATCAAGGCCATTGCCGACTCAATTTTTTCAACAACGGCGGGCGCTCGCGTGCTGGGCAAGCCGAATACGTCCTCGAGCACATCCGTCGCCTCCCACCCCACAGGGACATCCATAAGTCCTACTTCCACTTTTCTGTCGCTGATAAGGCGCAGACCGATCAAGTCCGCGTCCTTCGCGCCCAGGCTGCTGACGAGCAGTGGTGAATGGGTCGCCAAAAATAAATGGCATCCTTTGCAATGAGATATGCCCCTCAGGAAGTCTGCGATATATTCCCGCTGCCAGGCCGGATGCAGTGCGTTCTCAGGCTCATCAACTAAGAACAACGAGCGGTCCCGCGCGGCAAACGCGGCAGTCGCAAGCGAAGAGAAGAGTCCCCATTGGCCTGCGCTGTATGCATCAGCGCTTCGCGCGTCACCGCGACCGTCCACGAGCGCGAAGTTCTCCAGACGCAGGAACCCGGCGACAAGTCCGAAGTGAATAACGCGGGGAGAGAACTTTGCTCCAAGTACTGGATCAGCCGCACTAAGGTCTAATTCCACTTGCAGCCGCCCTCGTGGCGCCTTCCTTATGAATAGGTATAGCCGCTCTGCTTCATGAAGCAACGCGCTGTCACTGAGTGCGCGATAGACTTGATCTACGAAGCGCGGATGCTGTCTAAGTCCCGGGGGCGAAGCAGGGTACTTCAAGTACGCGTCAAGTGTGAGAAGGTCCTTACTGGGCCGAGCCAGTCCTAGTGACGGGCGGTGCGCCAACGTCACGCTCAGCTTGTACGGGACGGTGGTCTTCTCAGAAAGCTCTGGAATGAAGGCCGATACCGACGCCGGGGCCACGTCGAGTTGCATGACCTCAGCCAACAAGGTCTGAACACCCTGTGTTCGGCTAACGATGTTTCTGCCAGTCCGAGGCCCTACGTACGCGTATTGCGCGATGTCATATCTGGTCAGCAGGCGGGTCTCGCCGAAGTTTGCGCGCGCAGGAAACCGATCTGTCGCTGCCGAAGATACAGCCACCACTCGAGCCGGCAGGGCAACAGTCCATTCGGTAGCGCACGTTGGCAGACCAGACGGGCGCTTGTCGTCCGGGGCTCTATCAAGCCCATCCTCCAGGAGACCGCGCAGCACCGAGCTCTTCTGCGTCCCATTGACGCCTAGAAGGACGGATACGCGATTTTTTTGGCTGCTCCCTTTCAGTTGAATGCTCTGATCCAGATGGAACGGAAGCGCGAAGGAACGAACGAGTGTCATAGGCCTCCTAACCTTTAGATTTCTTTGATTATTGACGCAGATTGAACCAAGCGGTATCTCCGATGAGTGCTTGTTTTAACGTCTCCTGAGTCAATCCAGCACCCATCGATGTTCCTGATGCAAGTACGCATCCACAGCCTCGACATCGACGACAAAAGCCTCACACCATGCCCGCAATTTCGCAACGTGCTCCGCTCCATGACGCTCGCGCTTGCCAGCGAATGACCGGTTCTGGCCGATTGCGGACGGCCGGCACTGCTCAGTGTACTCGGCTGTTGCCTGCTGAGTAACTACAAGCTTATTGCAGGCGCGCTAATAAGGCGCTCAGGCCTGGCCGAGCGGGACCTGGGCGTCGGCTTCGTCGGCGGCCAGGCGCGCGATCAGCATGGCGAGATCGTGCTCGAGGCGGGCGAGGGTGGCCGCGTCCAGGCTGGCCAGGGCGTCAGGCAGCACGCCGACGAAAGGCTGGGGTGCGCGCTGCAGTACGGCGTCGGCGGCGGGCAGGGTGCGCAGGGCGACGCCGCGCCGGTCCAGGCCTTCGCGCGCGCTGGCGATCAGGCCGCGGCTGCTCAGTGCGCGCACCAGGTTGCTGGCGGTGGACTGGTGGATGTCGAGGGCGCGCGCCAGTTCGGTCACGCCGATGCCGGGCGACTGGGCGATCACCGACAGTGCCCAGAGTTGGGCCCCGCCCAGGCCGGCATCGCGCTCGACCTGGCGGAAATGGCTTTTCACCGAATTGAAGACGATGCGGAATTGGCGCAATACCCGGGTTTCGGGAGCGAGCCCGTCTACCTCGCCTTGGTTGTTCTGTTGGGACATATCATTATCATAGCGGAAACCGTTCTAATTTTGGTAACGCTGCACGCGCGCCGTTGCAATCCAGGAACTTGGCCGGGGTCGGCTATACTTGCCATTCAGCGCAATAGCGGGCGCAACGCAGGCGCAATTCGAGCGCAATACAGCAGGCAAGGACATCAGTGGACCAGGAAGAACAACAAGAGCGCGGACAAGAACGCGGCATCCGCCGGCAGGCGATAACACTCCTCAGCAGCGCAGGCAACAGGGCGCAGGCGGGTTTCCGGCACGCCCTGGGCATCCTCGGCGGGCGGCCGCGCTGGCAGCAGGCGGTGCTGGTCGGGCTGTGGGCCTTCGCGGCGCTGCTGATCGCGCTGCTCGTCTATCTGATGATACTGATCCCGCTCACGCCGGGCATCGCCGACCTGAAGCAGGTGAGCAGCGCGCGCCCCAGCGTGATGGTGTCCAGCGACGGCAAGGAACTGGGCACATTTGAACAGGGCCTGCAGGAGCGCGTGAAGCTGTCGCAGGTGTCGCCGCACGTCGTTACCGCCCTGATCTCCACCGAAGACCACCGCTTCTACGACCACCACGGCGTCGACTTCACGCGCATCGCCGGTGCGCTGGTGGCCAGCCTGAAGGGCGACGCCCAGGGCGGCTCGACCATTACCCAGCAGCTGGCGCGCAACATGTTCCCCGAAGAGATCGGCCGTGCGCGCAGCATCAACCGCAAGCTGAAGGAACTGATCACCGCGATCAAGATCGAGAACACCTACAGCAAGACCGAGATCCTCGAGGCTTACCTGAATACGGTGCCCTTCCTGTACAACGCGCGCGGCATCGAGATGGCGGCGCGCACCTATTTCGGCAAGCCGGCAGCGAAACTGGACGTGCTGGAAGCGGCGACCCTGGTCGGCATGCTGAAGGGGACCTATTACTACAACCCGGTGACCAATCCCGAGCGCTCGCTCGGCCGCCGCAACGTGGTGCTGGGCCAGATGTACAAGCACGGCGCCTTCGACGAGAAGCGCTTCAAGGCGCTGACCAAACGCCCGCTGCGCCTGCGCTTCGAACGCCAGCTCGACCGCAGCGGGCGCGACAACCACTTCACTGCCTACGTGCGCAAGTGGCTGCTCGAATGGGCCGACGAGAACGACTACGATCTCCAGCTCGACGGCCTTCGCATTGAAACCACGCTCGACGCCGATCTGCAGGCGGCGGCGCTGCGCGCGGTGGAACGCCAGGCCGGCGCGCTGCAGGCGGTGGCCGACGTCGAATGGGCAAATCCCGGGCTGCCGAATTCCAGCTCCACCAGCACGTATACCGCGATCCGCCCGAACATCAAGCCCTTCGATTACTACTGGCTCTCGCACGCGGCGCAACTGGACGCTTTTGTCCGCGAAAGCGGCGAGTACCGGCGCGCGGTCGAAGGCGGCGAGGCGCCGGCCGCGGCCCTGAAGCGCCTGAAGGGCGACCGGACCTTCATGCGCGGACTGAAGGAAAGTAAATCGCGCCTGGAGGCCGGCTTCGTGGCCATGGATCCGGCCACCGGCGAAGTGAAAGCCTGGGTCGGCAGCCGCGACTTCGCGCGCGACCAGTACGACCACGTGGCCCAGGCCGCGCGCCAGCCGGGATCGACCTTCAAGCCCATCGTGTATGGCGCGGCGCTGGAAAGCGGGATTCCGCCCGAGCAGACCTATGTCGACACGGTGATGGAATTTAAAATGGGCAGCGGCAAGGTCTGGCGCCCGACCGACATGTCGGGCACCAGCGGGCGCCAGATCACGATGCGCGAAGGCCTGGTGCACTCGAAGAACACGATCACGGCGCAGGTGATGCAGGACGTCGGCCTGCCGTCGGTGATCAAGCTGGCCAAGGGCATGGGCATCCGCCAGAGCAAACTCGATTCGGTGCCGTCGCTGGCCCTGGGCACCAGCCCGGTGACGCTGCTGGAAATGGTGAACACCTATTCGACGATTGCCGCCCAGGGCGAATACCGCAAGCCGGTGTTCGTGCGCCGCATCACGGACCGCGACGGCAAGGTGCTGGCCGACTTCGCCGCCGCCGCGCCGGAACGCGCCATGTCGCAGGAAGCCAGCGCGACCCTGATCGACATCCTGCGTGGGGTGGTCAACCGCGGCACCGGCACCGCGGTGCGCTACCGCTTCGGCATCAACGGCGACGTGGCCGGCAAGACCGGCACCACCCAGAACAACGCCGACGGCTGGTTCATCCTGATGCATCCGAACCTGGTGGCCGGGGCCTGGGTCGGCTTCAACGACAACCGCGTGACCATGCGCAGCAATTACTGGGGGCAGGGCGGGCACAACGCGATCCTGCTGGTCGGCGACTTCTTTAAGACCGCGCTCGACGACGACAAGATCGACAGGGATGCATTGTTCCCCGGCGGGCGCAAGCCGGAGCCGGTGCATCGGCGCGCGGAGCCCGAGGAAGAGTTCATCGATGAGGATGAGCTGAACGAGGGCGTGCCGGCGGACGAGGCGGTCGAGGTGACGGCGCCGGTGGAGGACGAGGCGGTGGAAGTGGAGACAGTGCCGGAGGAAGAGATTGCGCCGCCACCGCCGCCGCCGACGCCGATTCCGGCGCCGGAATATTGATGCGCTCAGCGAAGCCGGCGGCTTCAACGGTATGGCGGGTGTTTATTCATCGCCGAAGTCGATGGCTTGAACCGTACGGTGGGCACTCCGTGCCCACGCGGAACCTCGCAGCGCGATAACGTTCAACCCCACCGAAACNAATATTGATGCGCTCAGCGAAGCCGGCGGCTTCAACGGTATGGCGGGTGTTTATTCATCGCCGAAGTCGATGGCTTGAACCGTACGGTGGGCACTCCGTGCCCACGCGGAACCTCGCAGCGCGATAACGTTCAACCCCACCGAAACGCAAACGCCGCGTTGACGCTTCCAGATGCGTCAACGCGGCGCTTCTTCTTCGATTATCTCAAACGCCGACATGATGCTGACCGTACGGAGTGCCCACCGTACGGTCAGCGCTACGGGCCGATGCAGGCTTTACAAAATCGGCGTCCCGCCCGTCACGGCAATCCGCGCACCCGAAATATAGCTCGCCCCGTCCGACGCCAGCATCACATACACCGGCGCGACTTCCGCCGGCTGCCCCGGCCGCTTCATCGGCACCTGCGAACCAAAGCTTTCCACTTCCTCCGGCGGCATGGTCGACGGAATCAGCGGCGTCCAGATCGGCCCCGGCGCCACCGAATTGGCGCGGATGCCCTTGTCCGCCAGCAGCTGCGCCAGCCCGGCCGTGAAGTTGGCAATCGCGCCCTTGGTGGTGGCATAGGCCAGCAGGGTCGGCTTCGGTTTGTCGGAATTGATCGAGCTGGTGTTGATGATCGACGAACCCGGCTGCATGTGCTTCACCGCCGCTTTGCAGATGTGGAACATGGCCGTGATGTTGACCTGGAAGGTGTAGTCCCACTCTTCCTCGGGAATGTCTTCGATCGATTCGCGCGTCATCTGGAACGCGGCGTTGTTGACCAGCACGTCGATGCGGCCGAAGGCCTGCACCGCCTGGTCGACGATGGCGCGGCAGTGGGCCGGGTCGGCGATGTCGCCCGGCACCAGTACCGCCTTGCGGCCGGCTTCCTCGACCAGGCGCGCGGTTTCCTTCGCATCGTCGTGTTCGTTCAGGTAGGCGATCAGCACGTCGGCGCCTTCGCGCGCAAAGGCGAGGGCGACGGCGCGGCCGATGCCGCTGTCGCCGCCGGTGATCACGGTGGCCTTGCCATCGAGCTTGCCGGACCCCTTGTAGCTGGTTTCGCCATGGTCGGCCTTTGGCGTCAGTTCTGCTTCCGTGCCGGGTGGCTGCTGTTGTTGCGTGGGCTGGTTCATCGAACGTTGCTCCTCAAATAAAACGGTGGTTGAAACGGCGCCCTCAGCTACCCTTGGCCAGGCTGCGCAGGGCTGCCGGTGGCCGGACCCGGCCCTCGGCCGGCAGTTCGGGTGCGGCGTCGACCAGCGCTTCCTGCAGCAACAGCTGCTGGGCGCGCGGCGCGGTCGAGATCTTCAAATCGGCGAACATCTGCATCGACGCCAGCAAAATCGCCTGCTGGGTGTTCATGAACAAGTCGTAATCGGCCGTCTGCATGGTGTAGACGACTTCGTACTCGATGAAGTTCTGGTCGTACTTGCTCAGGTGAGCCCGGCCGAAGCTGACCTGGTCCATGCCCTCGATGATGCCCTTGACGGCATCCGGCACCCTGGCCGCCAGGGCTGCCGGCGTCTCGGGATGGGCGCGCAGGTTGAACACCACGCGGCGCGTTTGCATGCGCTTGAAGTTCGACACCGTGTCCTTCAGCAGCGAGGCGTTCGAGATCACGATCTGCTCGCCGCTCGAGGCGCGGATGCGGGTGGTCTTCAGGCCGACCTTTTCCACCGTGCCCGAGATGCTGCCGGTGGAAATGAAGTCGCCCACTTCGAAGGGTTTGTCGAGCGCGATCGACAGCGAGGCAAACAAATCGCCCAGCACGTTCTGCACCGCCAGCGCGATGGCGATACCGCCGATCCCGAGACTGGCGACAAAAGTGCTGACGTCGATCCCCATGTTCGACAGCAGGGCGAGGGCGAAGATGACCCAGACCGCCGTCTGCAGCACCCAGATGATGAGGGTGTGGGCGATGGTCACCTGGCCGTCGTTGCCGTGCTGCGAATGGGTCTGGAAGTAGCGGCGCGCGGTGACTTTCACCGCATTGTGCAGGTAGATCGCCAGCTGCAGGCCGAGGGTCAGGAACCACAGGTGGCCAACGCGCGCGTTCCAGGGCGGCGGCAGGTCGAGGGCGGAGAGGCCGATCAGGATGGCGGTGGCCAGCACCACCAGGTTGCTGGTGCGCGCCAGGGTGCGGCGCAATACTTCGGCGACCGGGCGGTGGGCGGCTTCGTCGCTCAGCTGGTCGAGACGGCGCCGGAACAGCACCAGCGCGGTGTGGATGGCAAGGAAAGCGGCCACTGCCAGGCCGGTGGCGAACAGGGCGTTCGTCAGCGAGATGTCGAGGGATGCGATAAAGGCGCGGATATCCACATTGGGCTCCTTTCAGGGAAGAGGTGGCGCAAGGGCGCGCGGATGGACTGCAACGTGCGCAGCTGAACAAGTAGCTGCAGGGCGCGGCGGCGCAGTGGCGCCAGGTGCGCTGCCGCGGCGGACGAAGGCGATGTCCGCCGCGGCATGGGGTGGACGCGCGCGGCGTCCGAAGGGAACGCGGGGCTTATTGCTTACCGAGGTGTTCGCGCACGGCGCTGACCGAGGGACCGACGGCCTTGACGGCCTTTTCGAGTTCTTCCTTGGATACGCCCAGGGCCTCGGTCCAGTGACGGACTTCGTAATCCTCGTGCACGTTGATACGGGAACGGTCTTGTTGGCCGCGGTTTTGCAGATTGTCGGACATGATGGCCTCCTGTTGACGAGTTTGTAACAAATATGCCAGCGGGCCCGAGCGTGGTCGGTTAAGCACCTCACCTTGGGCTTGCATTTCTTTTAAGAAGCTCTACCGCAAAAGTTCCCGTAGATCAGGTACGAAGTTTGAGCAAGCTCATCGTCTATGCAATCCGCCTGCGATCCATTTCCAGCCAGACTCAGCAGTAAGTTTGGCGTAAGAAGCCGGCACGAGCATCGTTGAGTCGCCTGCGCACCATTTTGGTGCGATTGGGCAACTCATCCGGAGGCTTACATGAAGAACCGAAACGGCTTGCCGCAGTCAATCGTTCGTACCGCCCTGGCCGCCGCTGTCGGCGCCGCCTTGCTGTCGGCCTGCCAGTGGCCCGGCGGCGCCGGCGTGGACCAGTTGAACGACCTGCGCGGGCCGACCCGCGACCTGACCGTGGAACTGCGCGAAGGCACCAACATGGCCGCCGCGCCTTCGCCCGACGGCAAGCGCATCGTCTTCTCGGCCCAAGGCGCGCTCTGGGTCATGCCAAGCAGCGGCGGGCGCGCCGTACGCATCACCGGTTACCATCTGGAGCCGACCGCGCCGGTCTGGTCGCCGGACGGCAAGCGCATCGCCTTCCAGAACTATTCGCCGGAAGGAAATTTCCACGTCTGGACCATCGCGCCCGAGGGCCAGGACCCGCGCGAAATCACGGCCGGCCCCTTCGATGACCGCGAACCGGCCTGGCTGCCCGACGGCAGCGGCCTGGTGTTCTCTTCGGACCGCAGCGGCGACGGCCAGTACAAGATCTGGAGCGTGGCGCTCGGTGGCGCCGCGCCGGTGCAGCTGACCACCGGGCCTGGCGCCGAAAGCAACCCGGTGGTGTCGCCGGACGGCAGGCGCCTGGCCTACGTCGATGGCGCCAACGTGCTTACTGCGCCGATCACCGGCGGCGCCCCGACACTGGTCGCCCCCGGCACGGCGCCGGCCTGGACGCCGGACGGCAGCGCCCTGGTCTACCAGAACGCGGCGCGCCAGCTGGTGGTGGGCAACAGCCAGGTCACACAGGATGAAGACATCTTCCCCTTCCCGGCGCGCTTCCTGCCCGACGGCCGCTTCCTGTATACGAGCGATGGCAGGATCCGCACCCGCGACGCGGTCGGCGGCGCCCGCGCCGACGTCGACTTCCGCGCCGAGCTGAAGCTGCGCCGTCCCGTGTTCAGGAAGCCGAAAGACCGTGGCTTCGACAACCTCGCTGCACGCCAGGTGGCCGGCATCAGCGCGCCGGTGCTCTCGCCGGATGGCCAGAGCATCGCCTTTGTCGCCCTCAACGATGTCTGGACCATGCGCATCGGCGCCGATCCGGTGCGCATCACGAACGATCTCGATCGCGACGCGAATCCGCAGTGGACGGCGGACGGCCGCGCGGTCTACTTCTCGTCCGAGCGCGCGAATGCCGGCCAGCTGGCGGTGGACCAGGTCGACCTGGCCAGCGGCACGCGCACCCGCCTGGCGGCGATTCCCGGCCGCTCGATGGTCACGCCCAGGCTGTCGCCGGATGGCGGCCGCATCGCCTATACCACGCTCTCGGGCCAGCTGGAAATCTGGAACCGCGCCACCAGCACGCCGGACACCATCATCGCCTCGAACAGCACCCAGGTGAGCACGCCGCAGTGGACGCCCGACGGGCGGCGCATCCTGCTGGTCGATAACGAGCGTATCAACAACCGCTTCCGCGAGGGCTACAACAAGCTGCGCGTGATCGACCTGGCCAGCCGCACCGCTACCTTCTATCCGGTTGCGCCGGCGCCGCAGCAGATCGCGGAACGCGACGAGGGGGCGGCCAGCCTGGCGCCGGACGGCAGCAAGGTTGCCTTCATCATGGATTCGCGCCTGCACGTGATGCCGCTGGACGCCAACGGCGCACCCACCGGGCCGGCGCGCCAGGTGACGGACGACATCGCCGACCTGCCGGTATGGGGCGGCGATTCGCAGACCATCCTGTACAAGTCGGCCGAACGCGTGCGCACCGTGCGCGCCGACGGCACCGACGTGCGCGACATCCCGGTAAAGCTCGAATGGCGCCAGCAGGCGCCGCAGGGCCGCACCCTGGTTCACGCCGGTGCGCTGTGGGATGGCGTCGGGTCCGGGCTGCGCCACGATGTCGACATCGTGTTAGAGGGCAATCGCATCGTCTCGGTGGCGCCGCACACGGACCACGAGGCCGGTGCGCACGTGGTCGACGCCAGCGGCCTGACCGTGATGCCGGGCCTGACCGAGACCCACCTGCACCCGCTCACCCTGTACCAGGGCGGCCAGTTCGGCCAGATTGCGCAGCTGATGCTGTCCTACGGTGTGACCACCGCACAGTCGGTGACCGGGCCGCTGCACCAGAGCGTGGAGATGCGCGAGGCGCTGGAAGCCGGGAAGCTGATCGGGCCGCGCCTGTTCATCTCGCCGCCGCTGTGGGAGGGCAACCGCCTGTTCTACAGCTTCGCGCGCACCCTGCGCACGCCGCAGATCGCCCAGCTCGAGATCGACAAGGCGAAGCGCATGGACGCCGATTTCCTGAAGAGCTACGTGCGCGCGCCGATTCCCATCATGGAACGGATCGCGCAGGGCGCGCTGGACCTGGGTGTGCCAAGCGGGACCCACATGGTGCAGCCGGGCGCGGCCACAGGCCTGCTCGGCACCACCCACCTGTCGGCGACCCAGCGCATGGGCTATGGCTGGTCGAAGTCGCTCGCGCGCCTGATCACTTATCAGGATGCGGCCGAGGTGTATGGCAAGGGCGGCTTCAATTTGATCGACACGCTGTTCTCGAGCAGCGCGCTGGCCGGGCTGGACCCGGGCATCGCCCTCGACCCGCGTTTCATCCTGGTGCCGCCGAATTTCGTCGCCGGCCTGCAGAACGCCGCACCGCCGACCGCCGCCCAGATCGCGACCATCGTCAACGACGCTACCCAGCAGGCCAAGGTGAAGGCGGCCGGCGCACTGGTGGCCAACGGCACCGACTCGCCGCTGGTGGTGCCGGGCATCTCCCTGCACCTGAACCTGCGCGGCGCGGCCCTGGTGCAGGGCAACCTGGCGGCGCTGCAGTCGGCCACGCGCGACGCGGCGAAGATCGCGCTGGTCGGCGACGACCTCGGCACGGTCGAGAAAGGCAAGCTGGCCGATTTGATCGTCGTGAACGGCAATCCGCTGCAGGACCTGAAGGCGGCGGCCGACGTGCGCCTGGTGATCAAGAACGGGCGTGTGTTGACGCAGGACGAGATCCTGGCGCCGGCGCGGACTAAGGAACAGGTCGAGGCGCGGCGCCTGGCCCTGCAAGCCCAGGAAAAGCTGTGCCGCGAGCAGCCGCATCGCTGCAACGAGGAGGAGGGTGGCCATGCGCATTGAATGAAGAACTGGATCCCTCACTCCTCCGTGGCGTTTTGAGGTACGCTTGTCATATCAACACCACGGAGGAGACAACGCATGACCTATGAAACGACCCAGCCGGAGCGCAGCGCGATCGACGCCGCCTCCGGCGTCACCGCCCTCGACTTCGGCACCAACTGGTGCGGCTATTGCCGCGCCGGCGAGCCGCTGATCGACGCGGCATTGAAGGACTATCCGCAGGCGAAGCACATCAAGGTCGAGGATGGCCCAGGCCGCCCGCTGGGCCGCTCGTTCCGCATCAAGCTGTGGCCGACCGTGGTGGTGTTGAAGGACGGCGTGGAAGTGGCGCGCGTGACCCGTCCGGCCGATGCCGATGAAGTCAAGAACGCGTTGGCCAAGGCGGCCAACCCATGAGCGCCGTTCCGAAAAACCGCGCGCGCACGGTATTGTTCGCCAGCCTCATCGGCACCACCATCGAGTTCTTCGACTTCTATATTTACGCCACGGCGGCGGTGCTGGTGTTCCCGAAGCTGTTCTTCCCGGGTTCGGACCCGACCGCGGCCATGCTGCAGTCCTTCGCCACCTTCGCGATTGCCTTCTTCGCGCGGCCGATCGGCTCGGCCGTGTTCGGGCACTACGGCGACCGCATCGGCCGTAAAGCGACGCTGGTGGCGGCCCTGCTGACCATGGGCATCTCGACCATCGTGATCGGCCTGCTGCCGACCTACGCCGCCATCGGCACCATGGCGCCGCTGCTGCTGGCCTTGTGCCGTTTCGGCCAGGGCCTTGGCCTGGGCGGCGAGTGGGGCGGGGCCGTGCTGCTCGCAACCGAAAACGCGCCGCCAGGCAAGCGCGCCTGGTACGGCATGTTCCCGCAGCTGGGCGCGCCGATCGGCTTCTTCCTGTCGGGCGGCACCTTCCTGCTGCTGACGCAAACCCTGAGCGAAGACCAGTTCTTTGCCTGGGGCTGGCGCGTTCCCTTCCTGGCCAGCGCGATCCTGGTGGCCGTCGGCCTGTACGTGCGCCTGAAGATCACCGAGACGCCGGACTTCCAGAAGGTGCTGGACCGCGGCGAGCGCGTGAAGGTGCCGGTGGTGGCCGTGCTGCGCGACCATGGCGGCCCGCTGGTGCTGGGCACGCTGATGGCGCTGTCGACCTTCGTGCTGTTCTACCTGATGACGGTGTTTGCGCTGAGCTGGGGCACCACCAGCCTGGGCTTCTCGCGCACCGAGTTCCTGTTCATGCAGCTGGGCGCGGTGGTGTTCTTCGGGCTGACGATCCCGCCGTCGGCGCTGATCGCCGACCGCTACGGCCGGCGCGCGGCGATGATCGCGGTGACGCTGGGGATCATCGTCTTCGGCCTCACCTTCGGCCAGCTGTTCGTGTCCGGCCACACGGGCACCGTGATGCTGTTCATGATCATCGGCCTGGGCCTGATGGGGCTGACCTACGGGCCGCTCGGCACGCTGCTGGCCGAGCTGTTCCCGCCGGCGGTGCGCTACACCGGCGCCTCGCTCACTTTCAACCTGGCGGGTATTTTGGGCGCCTCGCTGGCGCCCTACATCGCGACCAAGCTGGCAACCGAGTACGGCATCGCGTCGGTGGGCTGGTACCTGTCGGGTGCGGCGCTACTGAGCCTGGTGGCGCTGATCCTCACCACGGGCAAGGCGCGCGAGCACGTGCGCGAGAAGGCGGTGGCCGAGTAAAACACGCGGCGCCGCCATGCTGTGAAGCTGGCGGCGCCAGGTTGACCTGTAGAGGATGTGAAAAAATCGTCAGGGCAAGGCGCCGAGTCGAAGACAGTACGAGCGTACGGCGAGACGAGGCAACGCAGCCATGGCGATTTTTCCACATCCTCGTAGGGTGGGCCGGGCCGCGCTGGGCACTCGTGCCCACGCGGTCGTACTGCGGTATGCCGCGACGTTTGCGAACATCTGCGTACGACCGCCTTCCGGGCCATGAACCGCTTTTCGACATGCCCCGGTGCTACCGCGTGGACTCGGGAGTCCACCCTACGAAACCCAAGCCGCACCGGCGCGGCCATCAACCAATCAGAACGAATACACCAGCGTCAGCGACGTCTGCGTATCGGTATTCTTCTTGTCCTCGGGGACGTTGGTGTCGTTGCGCGCGCTGAAGGCGGCCTTCATCTGCATGGTGTCGTTGATCTTGGTGCTGAGCGCCGATTCCGCGATCGAGTGCACGTTCGAGGTGCCGCGCTCCACGCTCACGGTCTGGACGAATGCCGCCGAGGGGCTGACCTGCCAGCGAAAGCGCGCCGCGCCGCGTACGGTGAAGCCGTTCTCGGTGTCGCCAGTCTCGCGCTGGCCGGTGAAGTAACCCGGACCGATTTCCACGTCGAGCGCCTTGGTGTCGGTATTGAACAGCTGCGAGCCGTGACCGACCGCGAACGAGGAATAGCGCGTATAGGCGCCGAACTTGTCGTTCACGTGCGACCCCAGCACAAAGGCGCGCGAGCCTTCCTTCATCAGCTTGTAGGCGGCCTTGGCCGACAAGGCCCAGCGCTCGGCCGAACGCTGGCGATAGCGTTCGCCGTCGTCGTCGGTGATCTCGTCTTCCTTGAAGAAGCCGCTCAGGATGTATTCGTTGCTCCAGTCGGCGGTCTCGTGGCGCGCGTCGATCTTGCCGGTCACCGAGGTGCCGGTGGTGTTGCCGGTGGTGGTGATCGCGCCCAGCTCGGCCGATGTGAACCAGCCGCCTTCGGGGATGGTGTCGGGACGGGCGACGGTCAGGCCATTGTGGATGTTGCCGATGGTCGGGAGCTCGTCGGCAGCGCCGCCGGCGGCAGCTGCGACGCCGTGTGCGGATGCCAGCAGGGCCAGCGCGTACAGGGAAAATGATTTCATAAGCATCGTTGCATCAAGGCTGTGCGGCCCGTGGGCCGGCACCTGCCGGTCGTTCATTCGTTCGAGGGAAGGAGCGCCGGTGCACGCCGTGCGGCAGTGGGCTCGGCCAACATTGTATCCCAGAAGCAGCGGGCGCACGCGCATCCGGGCCGAGGAAAGCCGTCTTGCGGCGCATAAACGACTCAGCTGTCGCACACGGCAGGCAGCAGGCCCGCCGGCATTGACAGGCCGCCATCAGGTGCCGATATAGACGATCTTGAAGATGAACAGCGCCGCGATAATCCAGACCACCGGCTTGACTTCGCGGGCGCGCCCGGTGGTCAGCTTCAGGGCTGCATACGTGATGAAGCCGAAGGCGATGCCTTCCGCAATCGAGTACGTGAACGGGATCACCAGCGCCGTGATCGCGGCCGGGATGCTCTCGGTGGTGTCGCCCCATTCGATGTCGCCGAGGTCGCGCAGCATCAGGCAGGCCACGAACAGCAGGGCAGGGGCGGTGGCGTAGGCCGGCACCACGCCGGCCAGGGGCGCGATGAACAGGCAGGCCAGGAACAAGACCGCCACGGCCAGGGCGGTGAGGCCGGTGCGCCCGCCGGCCTGCACGCCGGCCGCGCTTTCGACGTAGGCGGTGGTGCTGGAGGTGCCGAGCAGGGAGCCCGCGACGATCGCGCCGCTGTCGGCCAGCAGGGCCTTGTTCAGGCGCTCCATCTTGCCCTCAACCAGCAGGCCGGCGCGGCTGGCGACGCCCATCAGGGTGCCGGTGGCGTCGAACAATTCGACCAGGAAGAACACCAGCACCACGTTCAGGATGCCGACCGAGAGCGCCTCGCGGATGTCCAGCTTGAACAGGGTCGGGTCGATCGAGGGCGGGGCCGAGAACACCCCCTTGAAGGTATTCCCGCCGAAGAAGAAGCTGAGCACCGTGACCACGATGATGCCGATCAGGATCGCGCCGCGCACCTTCAGGCGGTCGAGCGTGACGACCAGGATGAAGCCGATGATGGCCATCACTGCCGGCGGGGCATGCAGGTCGCCGGCTTTCACCAGGGTCGGCTCGCTGCCGACCACGATGCCGGCGTTCTTCAGCGCGATCAGCGCCAGGAACATGCCCAGGCCGACCGTGATCGCCACCCGCAGCGAATGCGGGATGCCGTTCACGATCATGCCGCGCAGGCCGAACACCGACACCAGGATGAACAGGCAGCCCGAGATGAAGACGGCGCCCAGCGCCGCCGGCCAGGATATGCCCATGCCCAGCACCACGGCGTAGGCGAAATAGGCGTTCAGGCCCATGCCCGGCGCCATGCCGATCGGGTAGTTGGCGTACAGGCCCATGACGGCGGTGCCGAGGGCGGCGACGAGGCAGGTGGCGACGAACACCGCCTCCTTCGGCATGCCGGCGTCGCCCAGGATAGAGGGGTTGACGAAGATGATGTAGGCCATCGTCAGGAAGGTGGTCAGGCCGGCGAGCAGCTCGGTGCGGACGTCGGTGCCGCTTTCCTTGAGTTTGAAGTAATTGTCGAGCATGGGCAGCGCTGCTCCGATGTCAAAATGGTTGGCGGGATGGATGGGCGAAGCATACACTGCCGCGCCCTGGCCCGTCAGCAAGCTTGCCTGAACGGCCATAAAGCATGCCAGTTCGGCTCCCGGTTGTCGCTTGGCCCGATGTAAATATTCTTTCCTTGATTTATGTTGCAGCATTGGTATCATCGAATTGCTGGCTGTCATGTCGACGGCCGCCATTCTGTGAGCCCGCGATGCGAATCCGTGCCTACCTGTACCTGATGGCCGCAGCAATCATGATACCGGTCGTCCTGTTCGCGGGCCTGGCCCTGCGCCTGCTGCAGCAGGCCGAGGCCGACGCCGTCCTGGCGGACATCACCCACACGGCGCGCCGCGTGGCGCTGCTGGTACAGGACGAGCTGGCCGATACCGAAGTCCACCTGCGCACGCTGGCCGCCTCGCCGGCCCTGGCCCGGGGCGACCTGGCTGCCTTCCGCGAAGAAGCGGTGACCACGCCGCACGGCACCTCGACCTGGATCGTCCTGCTCGACGAACAGGGACGCCAGCTGATCAACACCGTGGCCCCGGCCGGCACGCCGCTGCCGCCGGAACCGGCCACGCCGAGCGTCGCCGCCCTGTTCAGCCGGCAGCGCGCCGTGGCCACCGACCTGATGCCGGGGCGGGTGAGCGGGCGCCTGATGACCTACCTCGCCATCCCGGTGCAGGCCGGCGGGCGCCGCTACGCGCTGGCCGCGGGCTTCAGCAACGAACACTTCCGGCCGCAGCTGGGCCAGGACAGCGTGCCGGCCGACTGGCAGGTCGACCTGGTCGACCGCAAGGGCAAGCTGATCGCCTCGAACCTGGGCTCGGTGGAGCTGGCAGGGCAGCCCGCCGCACCGGCGCTGGCCGCAGCGGCGGCCGGCGCCGCCGAGGGCACGCTCGAACTGGCCATGCGCCGCGGCGAGCCTGCCCAGGCCGCGTGGGTCCAGGTGGGCTCGTCGGGCTGGACCCTGGCCGTGGCGGCGCCGGCCGCCGCGACCGGGCTGGCGCACGCCGGCAGCGCGCGCCAGCTGGCCGGCGCCGTCCTGCTCGCTGCATTGGCTTGCGCGGCGCTGCTGGCGACCTGGTTCGCGCGCATGCATGCGCGTTCGATCGGGCTGGCGGTGGACGCCGCGGTGGCGCTTGGCCATGGCGTGCTGCCCGATACGAAGGGCTCGCACATCTTCGAGCTCGACCGCCTGCTCGACGCCTTGCGCCATGCCGGCGCCGAACTGCGCCGCGCCCAGTCCTTCCGCGAACACGCCGGCAACGAACGCCAGCTGCTGCTCGAACGCGAGCAGCAGGCGCGCCAGATGGCGGAAGAGGAAAACCGCGCCAAGGACCAGTTCCTGGCCATGCTCGGCCACGAGCTGCGCAATCCGCTGGCCCCGATCGGCACCGCCGCCCAGCTGCTCAAGATGCCCGGGCTAGACGTGCACCGCGCGCGCTACGCCGCCGACGTGATCGGGCGCCAGATCGAGCACATGAACCGCCTGCTGAGCGACATGCTCGACGTGTCGCGGGTCACGCGCGGGCTGGTCACGCTGAGCGTGGAAGACATCGACCTGCGCACCGTGGTCGAACGCGCCGTCGAGCAGACCCGGCCCCTGATGGAGGAATGCCAGCACCGGCTCGAGCTGCGCCTGCCGAAGCACCCGTTGCTGGTGCGTGCCGACCAGACCCGCCTGACCCAGGTGGTGGCGAATTTGCTGACCAACTCGGCCAAGTACACGCCGCCGCGCGGCCACGTCCAGCTGAGCCTGGGCAGCGCCGGCGACGAGGCCACGCTCACCGTGGCCGACGACGGCGAGGGCATCGCCCCGGAACTGCTGCCGCGCGTGTTCGATTTGTTCTCGCAGGGCGAACGCAAGCCCGACCGTCCCCAGGGCGGACTGGGACTGGGCCTGGCCCTGGTGCGCAGCCTGGTGCAGCTGCACGGCGGCAGCGTCGACGCCAGCAGTCCCGGGCGCGGCGGCGGCAGCATCTTTACCCTGAAACTGCCGTTGAAAATCGAGCTGCCGGCCCTGAGCCGGGCGCCGCTGCCGGCGCGCCCGGCCGAGACAGGGGCGGGCGCGCCCCAGCAAGCCTTCCAGCCAGCACTCCAGGCTGCGCCCCAGAACGGGCTGAGGATCATGCTGGTCGACGACAACATCGACGCCGCCGTCAGCCTGTCGCTGCTACTGGAAGCGGCCGGCGACCACCTGGTGTCGACCTACTACGATGCCGCCAGCGCGCTCGAATGGGCCGCCTTCGAGCGTCCCGACGCCTTTATCCTCGACATCGGCCTGCCCGACATGAACGGCTACGAACTGGCACGGCGCCTGCGTGCGCTGCCCGAATTTTCCGGCACCATGCTGATCGCGCTGACCGGCTATGGCCAGCTGCAGGACAAGGTGCGGGCGCGCGAAGCCGGCTTCGACCTGCACATCGCCAAGCCGGCCGAACCCGAAGCCATCCTGGCGGCGCTGGCCCAGGTGCGCGTGGCGGGCGCCGAACATCCGGGCGAACGCACCGACGAACGCGTGAATTAGATGATCGATCCACGCGCCCGATTTGCTAACATGGCGCCTTCATCATTCGAGACCCATGCCCATGCCGAAAAATAAGAAGCCGGTGCCGCGCAAAGGCGCCGCATCCAGCGAGTCAGCCAACGAAGCCGACCTCGACGCCCTGGCCCAGGCCCTGGCCGACCTCGCGCTCGAGGTGGCCGAGGGCGAGGAGAACGACCCCGAACTGGCCGCCGCACGCGAAGAGGAACTGGTGGTGGCGGTGCGCAAGGCCCTGCGCCGCAAGCGCGACGAGGTGCTGTACGGCGCCATCGAGCTGGCCCGCTATACCGATCCCGAGGCCTGCCGCCTGCTGCGCGCCCACGTGGGCGAACAGGCTGCGACCCTGCACCTGCGGCGCGAAGGCGAGCCGGAACGCGAGATCGACGCCTTTCTGATCCCGCTGTTCGTGCGCAGCAGCGGCGGCCTGGTGGCCGGGGAAACCTTTGCCGACGATGCCGCCTACGAGGAACTCGCCGCCAGTTTCGTCGCCGCCGACCTCGACAGCAAGGATGCAAAGGTGGCGCTGGTGCGCCATGCCTACGACCTGGCCGAGATCGACCACATCCCTTACAGCGCCTTGCAGGAACTGCTGCGCGAGGCAGCCGCCAGCCTCGGCAGCAAGAAGCCGGTGCCGGCGCCGCTGCTCGAAGCGAGCATCCGCGGCTGGAGCGGCGAGCGCTTCGCCCCCGACGAAGAAGCGATGGAGCTGCGCTTCCTGCTCGGCTTTTCCATGAAGCGCGTGGGCGACCCGTTCTACGACGTGCCGAAGGACGAGATCGGCGCCGACGTGTATTTCGCCGAGCGCATGCGCCGCTACCGCGCCTGGACCGAACGCGTGACGCCGCTGGTGGCGCGCTGCCTGGCGGCCGACCCCGAGCGCCTGTCGATCAGCTTCCTGTACCAGGACCTGTTCTACAGCGCCAAGGAGCAGGGCGTGGCCGAGCTGGCGATGCTCGGATTGCTGGCGGAGATCAACGGCCTGCTGCTCGAAAAGGAACTGGCGCCGGACGCGGTGCGCGCCGTGGTGGCGCCGGTCGACGGCGGCGACCACGCCACCTTGCGCGTGAACCTCTACGCGCTCGACGGCGGCCCGCCCTGGGGCGGGGTGAGCAAGCCGGTGGACCTGGCGGCCGACCTCGGCGCCGAGGTCGACGAACTGTGCGATGCGCTCGCCACAATCGGCATCGACGATGTCTCGACCGCCGACGGCTTCAGCGAGGACGGTCATCCGGAGGGCGCGCAGCCGTATCCTAACGAAGAGGCCTGAATAAGCAAGCCCGCATAAACAGCCCCGCCAGCCAGGCCTGGCGGGGCGTTCGCCTCCTCACAACGCCCCCGCTGCAGTGCAGCATTCTCAGCTGTATTGACTCCTGAGCGCATGCATTTCGCACGGTCGTTCCTTCCCGCTTCGCCTACATCCTCTCCATCGCTGCCCGACGGCGAAGAATCCGCCGAAAACCGCCTGCGCAGTGAATCTCACGGCCGCGCACGGTTGCACAGCTCAGCAATATGGACGAGTTTTCGTAGTTGTTTTTCTTGTATCGAAGTAGGACTATCCCTACAGATGAGGCAGCGCAACACCAGGCTCTCCTATGAGAAGGCGATTACTGCTGAGCCAAGATTGTTTCCTCAGCCGAAGCTTGCCATGCATAACTGAAAATAATGGCAAATTTGCATGTTACGATTGTCCGGTCCGGTGTAACGAACAAGCTACAACGAGGGCCGCTGCGCGATGCGCCAGCCCCCGGACATGCTTGCCTTACCCGGCTCCAAGATCAACTAAAACGCCAACAAGGCGAAAGGAAATCAACATGCAGACCCTTATCGTGTTTTGCCACCTCCGTTGGGATTTCGTGTTTCAGCGTCCCCAGCACCTGATGACGCGCCTGGCGGAACACTACGACATCCTTTTCATCGAGGAGCCGGTGCAAACCGAAGGGCCCGCACACCTGAAGAAAACGGCCGTCGCGCCGAACATCACGGTGTGCCAGCCGCATACTAATGTTCCGCACTACGGCTTCCACGACGACCAGATCCCTGTCCTGCAAGGCCTGCTGTCCGACCTGGTGCCTGAAGGCGAGCGTCCGGTCGTCTGGTTCTACACCCCGATGGCGCTGCCGCTGCTGCAGGGCCTGGACCCGGCACTGGTCGTGTACGACTGCATGGACGAACTGTCCGCCTTCAAGAACCCGCCGAAGCAGCTGCTGCAGCGCGAATCGGCCCTGCTGAACATCGCCGACCTGGTCTTCACCGGCGGCCCGAGCCTGTACGAAGCCAAGAAGAACCGTCACCCGAACGCCCACTGCTTCTCGAGCAGCGTCGACGCCAACCACTTCCGCCAGGCCCTGGACGAAGCCATCTCGCACAAGGACCAGGCCCACGTTGCCGGTCCGCGCCTGGGCTTCTACGGCGTGATCGACGAGCGCTTCGACACCGGCCTGGTACGCGACATGGCCGCCGCCCACCCGGAATGGCAGATCGTGCTGGTCGGCCCGGTCGTGAAGATCGACCCTGCCGAGCTGCCGCGCGCCGAGAACGTGCACTACATGGGCCAGCGCGGCTACCAGGAACTGCCGCAGTTCCTGGCCGGCTGGGACGTCTGCCTGCTGCCGTTCGCCATGAACGAATCGACCAAGTTCATCAGCCCGACCAAGGTGCTGGAATACATGGCGGCCGAAAAGCCGAGCGTCAGCACCCCGATCACCGACGTCAAGGTGCCATACGGCGACGTGGTGGCGATCGCCGAGACCCCGGCCGAGTACATCGCCGCCTGCGAACGCATGCTGGCGCAGACGGCCGAAGAAAACGCGGCCATGGCCAAGCGCATGCGCGAAGTCGTCGCCAACACCTCGTGGGACAAGACCGCCGCCCGCATGCATGAGCTGATCAGCAACGCCGTGCCAGGCAACAAGGCCCGTTCGGCGCCGGTGGCGGCGGAAGCGCTGGTCGAGAAGCGCGCCGAGCCGCTGCCGGTGCAGGCCGCGTAAACCTTAGGCTTCGTGTCGAAAAGCCCGCTAGGTGCAAGCCTGGCGGGCTTTTTTACGTCGCTTGAAATGCGATCGGCTCAGCAAACGCGTAGGGTGGGCACTTGTGCCCACGCGGTACGTGTTCACCCTTGCACCCGCGGCGGCCATGAATCACTCGCGGCTATCGAGCGGAGCCACACCGTGCGTGGGACTCCGGACCCGCGTGTACCGCGTGGGCACAAGTGCCCACCCTACGAAAACGTTGCGCCACTCATGGGGTGGCGACTGGCCGGAATGCACACGATTGACACTCGGCCGCGACAGGCTTACATTGCCATCCTTGCAACGAAAGAGCGGAGCGCGCGCATGCGGAAGAATATGGCCAGGCAGGCTGGCGTCGACACACTATCCTGCACCGTATCCTGCGGCACGCTGGTGCTGGACAGCCAGGGCCGCCTGCTGCTTGGCCACGTGACCGGCACCGCCCACTGGGACATCCCGAAGGGCATGCAGGACCCCGGCGAAACCACCCTGGAAGCGGCGATGCGCGAACTGGGCGAGGAAAGCGGCGCGATGTTCGCACCGGAGCGTTTTGTCGACCTGGGCGAATTCGCCTACCGGCGCGACAAGCGCCTGCACCTGTACCGGGTCGAGGCCGGCGACGAGCTGGGCGACCTGTCGCAACTGGCCTGCACCAGCTGGTTTGCGCACTACAGGACCGGCAAGCCGACCCTGGAAATGGACGGCTTCCGCTGGGCCGGCCGCGCCGAAGTCAGCCAGCTGTGCTGGCCAAGAATGGCGAACCTGCTCCTCACGCTGGACTGGTAACCCCCGCCGGCGCGCGTGCGACAGCCGGCAGCGGCGGGGCCAGCGCCGCCTCGATCGTGTCCAGCGTCGCCGGCTTGGTCAGGTGCAGGTCGAAGCCGGCGCGGGCGCTGCGTTCGCGATCGGCGGGCCGCCCCAGCCGGTCAGGGCCACCAGGCGCAGGCCGTCGTTGCGCGGGTCCTTGCGGATTGCCGCCGCCACTTCGTAACCCGACATGCCCGGCATGCCAAGGTCGAGGAACACCACGGCCGGCGCGAAGCCCGCCAGCACGCGCAGCGCCGCGTGGCCGTCGTTGGCGATCGCCGTCGTGTGCCCCATCGCCCCCAGCAGCGCCGCGTGGCCGTCGTTGGCGATCGCCGTCGTGTGCCCCATCGCCCCCAGCAGGGCCGCCAGGGTGTCGGCGGCGTCGCAGTTGTCGTCGACCACCAGGATGCGCAGCGCCCTGAAGGTGGACAAATGGATAGGATCGTCCGCTTGATCACCTGGCGCGCCAGCGGATTGCGGGCCGGCCAGCGGCAGGCGCACCGTGAACACGCTGCCGGCGCCCGCGCCCGGGCTGGCGGCGGCGACACTGCCGCCATGCAGCTCGACCAGGCTGCGTACCAGCGACAGGCCGATCCCGAGGCCACCGAGGCTGCCGTTGCCGCTCACCTGGGTAAACATCTGGAATACCCGATCGAGCGCGTCGGCCGGTATGCCGATGCCGTTGTCGCGCACGCTGATCGCCAGTTCCCCGCCTTCGCATGCGGCGGCCAGCTCGATGGCGCCGCCGGGCGGCGTGTAGCGCGCAGCATTGTTCAGGAGATTGCTGACCATCTGGGTCAGGCGCGTCGGGTCGGCGTGCAGCGTCACCGGCTGCGGCGGCAGGCGCAGGCTGAAGCGATGGCGCGCGGCCGCGATCAGCGGCTCGCTGATGTCGGCGGCGGCGCGCAGCAGTTCGCCCAGGTCGATCCATTCGCGCCGCAATTCCACCTGGCCGCGCGTCACGCGCGCGACGTCGAGCAGGTCGTCGACCAGGTGCACCAGCTGGTCGAGCTGGCGGTCCATGATGGCGTGCACGCGCGCGCTGGCGGCCGGGTCGGCGCCGGCCCGGCGCAGCAGCTGGATGCCGCTGCGGATCGGCGCCAGCGGGTTGCGCAGTTCGTGCGCCAGGGTGGCCAGGAACTCGGTCTTCAGGCGGTTTGCCTCGGCCAGGTCGGCCGCCAGGCGCCGCAGTTCGTCTTCGCCGCGGCGGCGTTCGGTGATGTCCTTGAACAGCACCGCCAGCCGGTGCTCGGCCGGTGCACCGATCGGGGTGGCGTACAGGTCGAACCAGCGGCCCAGCGCGCGCGCCTCGTTGACGAAGCGCGCCGGCTCGCCCGTGACCACCACCCGCCCGAAGATGTCGAACCAGTGCTGTTCGTGCTCGGGCGCGATGTCGCGCATGCGGCGGCCCACGACGCCCTGCAGGCCGGTCTGGCCATCGAACGCCGGATTGGTTTCCACGAAACGGTAGTCGCAGGGCTGGCCGGCGGTGTCGAACAGCACCTCGATCACGCACATCGCCTCGTCCATGGCGTCGAACAGGGTGCGGTAGCGTTCCTCGCTGGCGCGCAACTGGGCTTCGGCCTCGAACTGGCGGGTGGCGTCGATCACCACGCCGCTGACCGAGCGCGGCGCGCCGTCCGTGCCCGCGTCCACCTGGCCACGCGCGATCACCCAGCGCCAGCGTCCTTCCGGGGCGCGCACGCGGAAGGTGGCGTCGTAGCCGGCGCCGCTGCGCAGCGAGGCGCGCAGGCGCTCGCGGGTGGCGGCCAGGTCGTCGGGGTGCAGCGCCGCCAGGTAGGCGGCCATTGGGGCGCCGGGCGGCAGGGCGCCGCCGAACATCGCGGCCAGGCGGGCGTCGCCGCGCACCTGGTCGGCCGCGATGTCCCATTCTCAGACCGCCAGGTTGGCGGCGGCCAGGATGGCTTCCTGGCGTTCGCTGGCCTGGGCCAGGGCGCGCTCGGCGCGGCGCCGTTCGGCGGCGCTGTGGAAGGCATCGACGTAGAAGCGGGCCTTCGCGGCGAGGATGGTTGGCGACACCGGATCGTTCAGGACGGCGATGGCGCCGGCTTCATAAACCTGTTCCGGCAGCGAGGGGTTCGAGGGCGGGGAAGGCGGCAGGCCGAGCACCACGACCGGCGTGTGGCCGGCACGGTCGCTGGCGCGCATCCGGCCGACCGTTCGCAGCAGGGCATCGTCGTCGCCGGCATGGCCGACCAGGATCAGGGCGAAATCGGTGGTATCGGCCTGGCCCAGCGCTTCGGCTGCGGACCTGGCCCGCACCACCGCTTGGCCGAGCCGGGCGCCGACCTGGGCCACCGTCGGATCGAAGGCATCCGATTCGCACACGAACAGGATCAGGCCGGCGGCAGGGGCGTTCACTGCCTGGCCCCAGGCGGCATACGGAACGCGGCGGGCGCGGAGGCGGGTTGGTACGGTCTCATGGGTGGGCGGCCGGGTGCAAGGCAGGTCCGGCTCTCGTTGTCCTTGATGTAAGAATGTAAAACTGCCGCGTGAGAATGTCAATCTTTCGCCCAGCCGTATGCGGACGGCGCCGTCCAAGCCCCTGTGACATTGTTTCCACAGGCGAACCCGAAAAACGCCCGGGCACTTCGCCGCGGCCGGGTTTGGGCGTAGCATGGGCGCACGCCCGGCCACTGATACGAGATGGCAGCAACAGACAGGGCGCGGACAAGGAGACAGCAAAATGCAAGACGCAGCACACAGCCCCAAACCGGGCCCCGACAGCTACGACGTCGCCACCATCATGGGCGGCCTGTACGGGGACGGCATCATCGCCTGCAAGGGCGCCTTCGAGCGCGCCTGGGTCGAGCGCCTGGGCCAGGACATCGCCACGCTGTTCGCGGAAGCGCGCGCGCGGCCGGGCGGGGCGCTCGAACGCGGGCCGAACCGCTATTACGTGGAAGCGCATCCCGAACGCATTTCAGGCTTTGCCGACATCATCGGCCATCCCTGGGTGGTGGCGGTGTGCCGCGCGGTGCTCGGCCCCGACTACCGCATCGTGGAGGCCGGCTTCGACATTCCCGGGCCGGGCGCACTGCACCAGCCCTGGCACCGCGACTTTGCCTCGCCCGAGGCGACCCTGAAGGGCCGGCGCCTGAACTCGCTCGCCTTTAACATCACCACGGTGGACGTCGACGAAGACATGGGTCCGTTCGAGATCGCACCCGGCACCCAGTGGGACGACCTGGGCGACGGCGACCCGATGTTCCCGCCGCGCGAGCTCTGGGGCCGCTACGAGGCGCGCGCCCAGCGCAAGCTGCCGCGCATGGGCGACATCTCGGCGCGCTCGGCGTTGACCATCCACCGCGGCACGGCGAACCAGTCGAACCGTTCGCGGCCGGTGTTCGTGCTCGGCGTCGACGCCCCCGACGCGCGCAACGCCGACAAGCACGACCTGCAGCTGAGCCGCACCTACTACGAGAGCCTGGCGCCGCAGCTGCGCGAACACATCACCTGCCGCGTGGTCGACGGCCTGGAGAACATCGTGCAGGCGCATACCATCGAGGGGCTGCGCATGGGCCTGACGATGTAAGTCTCGAAGACTGTAAAGCCGGAAAAGAAGAAGGCGCTGTCACCGTTGGCTGTGGATGGGTCCGATTGCAAGGCGAAACAATTGATCGGCAGAAGTGATGTTCCCGCCATCGAGCATGCGGCGCCAGCCCAGGTAGTTCGGCAGGTAGCGCGACGCGACGCCGTGAAACGGCAACAACCATTCGCGCAGGCGCTGGTGATAGGCGTTCACGTTCTGCACATGGACGAGCCCGGAGGCGCCCATGCGCGTGCGTTCGCCGGTACGGACATTGACGGACTGGTGCGCAATGCCGTGTGCACGGGCGAAAGCACGGTAGGCGGCGTTTGCGTCGGTCACGAGCAAGACGTCCCGGTCCAGGAAGGGCAGCAGGTGGCGCTCCAGCTGGACCTTGCTGACAGGGCCGCGGCCGGTAACGGCATCGACCGTCTGTTTGTTGCGGTCACGCGCCACCAGGATGCAGTCGAGCTCGCGCGAGATGCCGCGCCTGCTAGCTACGCCGCCCCGTTTGCGCGCTGGCCGGTCGAGCCTGCGCGACCCCTTCTGGGATTCCAGGATGAACATTTCGTCGGCCTCGGCGATGCCGTTCAGGCGCGCCGGCCGGTCTTCCTTGACCCGGTCGAGAAAGCGATGGCGCCAGCGAAAAGCGGTGTTGCGGTGCACCTTGACCTCGTCCGCCGCCGCGCGCACCGGGCGCGACGCACGCAGCGCATCGAGGTAATCGAGCCATTTCCCTTTCAACCGCAGACGTGCCAATGGGGTGCCGGTCAAATCGTTGAAGGTGCGCCGGCACGAGAAGCAGCGGTAGCGCTGCAGGTCATTCGCGTGACCATGCCGATGCCAGCGCTCGCACAGGCAAAGAGGGCAGCCTCGTCCCGGGGAGCGGCATTTTTCGTTCAGGGCAACCACCAGGTGCAACCCCGCCCCCCGGCGCAGGGCGTCGAGGACCTGCAGCCGCTGGGGCTGGTTCAGTGCGGGCAAGGCGGCAAACCACTTCGTGAAGCGAGGTGCTTTCATGGTCGACCCGTATCGATGGCGATACGGATTCGACCGAGAATGAGCTCAGCAGTTCACTTCTCATCCATAGCTAACGGTGACAGCGCCAAGAAGAAAGCCTGCGCGGCTTCCACCGCGCAGGCTTCCTCCTGCTGTCGTACTATTTACCGCAGCCGGTCTCAGGGCTTGCCTGCGTCCTCGCTGTCGGGCTCGGTGCTGACCGTGTCCGGCAGCGACTCGGTGATGCTGCCCGGCATCTGGCCGACGCGGCGCGTGTCGTCGCCCTGGATGTCGAGGCTGACTTCCTCGGCCACCTCGAAGCGCCCATCTTCCGCGCCTTCTTCGCCCGGCAACAGGTTTTCCGAGCGGTTCAGGTCGTCGGTGCCTGGCTGCTCGTTTGCCTGCTCGTTTCCTTGCGGTTTGGCTTGCTGGTCTAGTGTCGTCATGTTTCCTCCGTATGCTGGTCAACAATCATGACTTCATTATCACAGACACAAACCGGGCCAGGCGCACGCTACCGGCGCGCCTTCGTCTTCGGCAAGTTCTTTTCCAGGATCGCCCACAGGATCAGGCCATAGGCCAGCAGGCGGATCAGGTAATGCAGGGGCGAGTCCTCGCCGCCGGCGTCGTGCAGCGCGGAATACAGGCGGTGCACGCCTTCGATGAAGAAGGAGAGGGCGAAGTAGAGGAAGAACCGGTCGCGCGAGTCGCGCCAGAAGCGCAGGAAGAACAGCGCGATGACGAGCGAGCCCATGGTGATGGCGCCGGTGAACAGTTCGGTCATGTCACTCCTTCTCGTAGATCAGGCCATACAGCAGCAGGGCAATGGCGACCAGGGCGCTGATCAGCCGCGCTGGCAGGAAATTGATATCCGGGAAGACGATCTTGTCGAGCAAGAGGAACAGATTGTTCAGCGTCATCACCGCAAAGCAGGAACCACTCCAGAACAGCAGCCGGTAGCGCGTGCGCCGGTAACTGGCGAACAACAGCCAGGCGCAGGCGAGCGAGGTCAGGATGCACAGGATGTAGATCGTTTCCGCCACTTACGAATCCTTTCGCAGTTTGAAGGCATCGGCGAATTGTTGCGCCTTGCGGTCGAGGGAAGAGTGAATCAGGTGGGTGACTTCCACCAGGTGCTTCGCATACAGCTCGGCCAGCGCATCGATGCGTTCGCCCAGCTGCGGCGAGCCGGGCCGGTACTGGTAGCAGCCCGGGGCATCCGCGCAGGGCGCTACCATGCCGGCGCGGCACAGGTCTTCCAGCAGGGTATGGGCGGTGCGTTCGCGTACATAGAGGCGCTGGGCCAGCATCTCGCTGTGCCATTCTTGCGCCGGATCGGCACGCAACAGCAGCAGCGCTTCGAGGAAGGGTACGGACGGAATGCTGGTCAGCACAAAGCGCCGTAGGTCCTCCGGAATCGGGGCCTGTTCCATTGACGGTGGTTTGTTTCCGTTACGGAATGTTAACAAAAGAGCGGGTATTCTAGAGGATTCCCTTAGACAATGCACAATCAATCGTGCGCCGTGTCAGCTCATTTGTCCTGAAACTGTGGCATGCAGGGCGGGTGAGGGCGGATGTGTCGGCTACAATACGGGCTCGTTACATTCTTTCAACCGAGCACATGTTTCAGAGAATATTCAGCGCGGCCGCACTCGCCGCCGCGCTTTCCACCGGCCTGCTGGCCCCGTCGCTGGCAGCGGCAGCCGGTACCGGCTGCCCCGCGCACTACGCCGACGGCCGCGCCCCCGAAATCCGCAACCCCAAGCTGGCCAGCGCCACCCGCGAACTGTGCTACGGCGTGTTCGGCGTGATGCATTCCGGGATCACCCGCACCCCGCTGTGGTCGGCCGAGAACCTGCGCGCCGAAAACGTCGCCGCAGCCCAGGGCATGAAGCGCGACAACGACTTCCATGCCGAATCGCGCCTGCCGCGCTCGCAGCGCGCCGAGTTGTCGGACTACGCGCGCAGCGGCTTCGATCGCGGCCACCTGGCGCCGAATGGCGACATGCCCGACAAGCGCACCCAGCGCGAAAGCTTCACGCTGGCGAACATGGTGCCGCAGGATGGCGACCACAACCGCCACATCTGGGCGCCGATCGAGGGCGAGGTGCGCAAGATGGCGAAGAAGGAAGGGCAGCTGTACGTGATTACCGGGCCTGCCTTCCTCGGCAACAACCTGCGCAAGGTCGGGAACGTGCTGGTGCCGAGCCACATGTATAAAGTGGTGTACAGTCCGCGCCAGAAAATGGCGGCGGCCTGGTTCACCGAGAACCGTGCGCATGCGGACATCCAGGTGATCCCGGTGGCCGAACTCGAACGCATCGTCGGCATCGAGTTCCTGCCGTCGCTGAGCCGGCAGCAAAAGGAGCGCATGCTGCGCCTGCCCAATATCAAGCTAAAGAAACCATCCAAAGAGCCGCGCGACTTCTGGTCCGGCCTGAGAGGATAAGGAACCGAAATGAACGCCAAGAAAAAATCTGACCCGAAAACCTTCGTTCCCTTCGCCAGCGAAGCCGACGTGCTGCACATCGGCGACCTGATGGTCGAGAACCGCCTGGACCGCATCACGCTCTCGGGCGACGTCGACCTGACGCTGGACGCGGCCGGCCTGGCGCTGGCGCGGCGCCTGCACGGGCTGCTGGGCGATATCGTCGGCAAGATGGAAGGGCAGGACTTGCCGGCCACTTTGCCGGCGCCGGACGTGCAGCAGGTCGAAAATCCTTTCAATTAATCTTTGATTAAGATTCGGTTAAGTCTTTTCCCGGTGCCGAACGGGTCCTGAACTCCCGCGCGCCGGCGCCTCCGCCGCCGGCGCCTGCATCTTCCGCATTTCGCAGACAGCCTTTACCTGCGGGCTTCCTGTCGATTCCCCTCGCTGTCTCGCCCCCGTTTTTACTGCTCAAAAACCTCATCCATTTACTGCAGTCAATGGTGCGCGACCCCGCCACAGTTTGGAGTAACCTGAGCTGGTCTCGCGTCAGCGACCAAACGGAGCCGATTCAATGGCAGGTAACACGTCAGACCCAACAGGACAGGATCTGTTGACGATCCCGGTCGTCGCGGAACAGCTCGCGGTCGGCACCCGGACGGTTGACACCGGGCGCGGCGTCCGCATTCACAAGACCGTGCTCGAGCAGCCGGTCACCATCGACGAGCGCCTGGTGCGCGAGGAGGTGGCGATCGAGCACGTCGCGGTCGACCGCATCGTCGCGCCCGATGAGGCGCCCACCACCCGCTACGAAGGCGACACGATGATCGTGCCGATTCTCGAGGAAGTGCTGGTGGTGGAGCGCCGCGTGCGCATCAAGGAAGAGCTCCACATAACCCGTATTCAGCGTGAAGAAACGCATCGTGAAGCGGTCGTGCTGAAGGCCGAACAGGTCAGCATCGAACGCTTCGACGAATCCGGGACCCCGCCAACGAAGTGACCATATTACTGGAGGAATGATCATGCAACATACCCTGATTGCTGTCTTCGACAATCACAACGACGCGGTAAGCGCCAAGAACGAACTGCTGTCCTCGGGCTTCTCGAGTGCCGACGTGCGCCTCTCGCACGGCAACGAGGATCCATCCCTGGCCGCGAAGGGCGTGACCCCTTCGGGCTCGCTGACCGACACGGCGGCCACCTCGGGCGACAATGAGCCTGGCATCGGTACCAGCATCAAGAACTTCTTCAGCGACATCTTCGGCGCCGATACCGACGAGCACCACACCAAGTACTCGAACGCGGTGGCCCAGGGCAACCACGTGCTGACGGTGAACACCGACAGCGAGCCGGAAGTCGAACGCGCTGCCGACATCGTCGAGCGCTACGGCCCGGTCGATATCGACGAGCAGTCGGAAAAATGGGCATCCGGCGCCGGCCTGGGCGGCATGAATTCGCCGGGCGCCGGCGTGATGGGCGTGGGCGCGGGCGGCCTGCAGCAGTCGCAATCGATGTCGCTGCAGTCCGACAACGACCGCCTGCCGCTGAACCAGCAATCGCTGAACGACCCGAACCCGATGGGCACCACCTACCAGGAACCGATGTCCTCGCACGACCAACTGAGCGCCGGCAGCTACGGCACCGGTAGCGGCAACCTGCAGACCAGCATGGGTTCGAGCAACCCGTCGGCCGGTTCCGATGCGCTGTCGGGCTCGTCGTCCGGTTCGTCCCCGCTAACGGGTTCGTCCTCGTCGCTGCAGGGCTCCTCGCTGGAAGGCTCGGCCAAGTCGGGCGCCAGCATGCAGGACACCTCGCTCACGGGTTCCTCGCTGAGCGGTTCGTCGTCGTCGTCGCTGTCCGGCTCCTCGCTGACCGGCTCGCAGCAGCGCGACACGAACACCGCCGCCATTCCGGTGGTGCAGGAACAGCTGAAGGTCGGCAAGCGTGAAGTCCAGCGCGGCGGCGTGCGCGTGTTCTCGCGTGTCGTCGAAACCCCGGTCAACGAATCGATCGGCCTGCGCGAAGAGCACGTGAACGTGCAGCGCCGCAGCGTCGACGAGCCGATCAGCACCACGGACGCGGCCGCCTTCAAGGAGCAGTCGATCGAAATGCGCGAAACGGCCGAGGAAGCCGTGGTCGAGAAATCGGCGCGCGTGGTCGAGGAAGTGACGATCAACAAGGAAGTCGCCCAGCGCGAACAGCAGATCAACGACACGGTGCGCCATACCGAAGTCGAGATCGAGCAACTGGGCGGCAATTCGGCCCGCTCGAGCATGATGAGCGACGACGATTACTACCGCAACCACTTCACCAGCAACTACGGCAGCACCGGCGATGCGTACGACGACTACGCACCGGCCTACAGCTACGGCTCGGAAATGGCGCGCAACCAGAAGTACAGCGGCCGCCAGTGGGACGACGTCGAGACCGACCTGTCGAGCGACTGGTCGACCCGCGCCGGCAACAAGGCTGGCTCGACCTGGGCCAAGATGAAGAACGCCGTCAAGCACGGCTGGGATCGCGTGACGAACGACGACGACGATTCCTACTACCGCAACCACTACAACGCCACCTACAGCAGCACGGGCGTCGGCGACGACTTCGACAGCTACAAGCCGGCCTACAGCTACGGTTCGGAAATGCGCAAGAGCGATTCATACCGCAACCGTCCGTGGGACGACGTCGAAACCGACCTGCACAGCAACTGGGACGCGCGCTACCCGAACAACGGCGTGTCGACCTGGGACAAGATGAAGGCGGCTGTCCGTCATGGCTGGGATCGCATGACGTCGTAATCGCGTTCAACACCGGGCCGGCCGCCGCACTGCCGGCCCCGCGTTAACGACGAAGGGCGCCTCGCGGCGCCCTTTGTTTTTACGTTCTACGGCTTGAATGGCGAAATCGCCCCTATTTGGGTTCTACGGCTTGAATGGCGAAACCGTCTCCAGTAGGGTGGGCACTCCGTGCCCACGCGGATTCAACACACCGATACAGGAACAGGCAACAGCCCCACGGATGTTCGAACACCCGCACCGCTCCGCGGACCGGTGGGGTGAGCGACGGTACGGCCGCGTGGGCACAAGTGCCCACCCTACGAACTGCCTAACGCATCACTCGGCGAAAGCCTGCGCGGCCGGGGTAATCTTCACCTTGTCCGCAGCAATCCCCAGCTTCATGTTCCCAATCACCTGGTCTTCATCCAGCACCGCCTGCGGCTTGGCTGCATCGTACTTGATCGGCGAGAACGCATCCGACACCAGCGCCTGTTTCAGTCCACCCGCATCCTTGGTAATCACCACCACCGACAGGTTTTTCGCCGACAGATGCTTCCTGATCGCCGCATTCACGTCGGCCACGGTCAGCTTCGACAGCCCGTCGCGCATCAACCGGGTAAACTCCGGCGTGTCGTACCACTGCGAATCCAGGGCATAACCCAGGCGCTGGTCCTGGGTCGCGGTCATCACGAACACGTTCTTCATCAGGTAGCCGCGCGTGGTCTCGAAGTCTTCCTGCGACATACCCTGGTCGACCATCTTGCCCAGTTCCGACAGCGCCAGGCGCAGCGTGAAGTGGGCGTTCTGCGGCGCGACCGGACGGATCCACACCTCGAACAACTGCGCCTTGCGGCCCAGGTTAGGACGGGGGAAGAAGCCGTACATGCCGCCCGGGAAGGCTTCGATGTAGGCATAGTCGCCGTAGTTCAGGCCGCGCAGTTCGCGGATCTGCTGGTACAAATGGGCGCTCGAGGCGCGGTGCTCGCCCAGCCAGGTCTTGGCCAGCCACAGCGCCGGGAAATCCGGATGGCGGCGCGTCACTTCCAGGGGCAAGCCGAACGACATCGCCGTGGCGCGGGTGTTCTTCTCGATGATCTCGACTTCCAGGCCCTGCGGCTTGCGGCCTTGCGGCGCCGTGGTTGCCGGCAGCCCGGCGCCCTGCGGCAGGCGCGCCAGTGCGGTCTTCAGCGAGGCCGTCATGGCATCGCTGACGTCGCCGGAGATACCGACACGCACCGCGCCCTGGGTGTAGGCCTGCTTGTAGAAAGCCTTGACGTCGTCGAGCGTGATGGCGTCGATGCCCTTCGCCGTGCCCAGCACCGGATGGCCGTAGCCCGTGCCGGCGAAGACGTTGGCCTGCAGGCGCTCCTTGCCGAATTCTTCCTCGTTATTGTCCTTCAGGTCGAGCTGCAGGGCGTTCTTCTGCGCGTCCTTCAGGCGGCGGAAGTCTTCCTCGCGGAAGCCCGGCTCGATCAGCTGCGGCAGGGCGATGTCGAGGAATTCGTTCCACTTGTCCTTGTGGATCGAACCGGAGAAGGTGGTCATCTCCTTGTCGACCTGGTCCGAGAAGCTGCCAGCCAGCGGGAACAGCGACTTGGTGATCTCGTCGATCTTGCGCTCGCGCGAACCGGCTTCCGAGACCATGGAGGCGGTCAGGGCCGCCAGGCCTTCCTTGCCTTTCGGGTCGTGCGCCGAACCGGCGGCGAACAGCAGCTTGAAGCGCACCTGCGGCAGGGCCGATTTCTGCACCAGCACGTCGAACTTCGCATCCGATGCCCTTGGCGTCAGCGACGCCAGCTTCGGCAGCGCGTCGATGCCGGCGGGCAGGGCGTCGTGCGCCAGGGTGGTGACGACCATGCTGTCGTCGACCAGGTACTTGCGCGCCGCGGCCTGCAAATCGGCCGGGGTCAGGCTGTCGACCAGGCGGTAGTAGCGGTTCAGGGTGCCGTAGGAACGGTTGAAGTGCACGTAGGAAGCCAGGGTGGCGGCGATCTGCTCGGTGTTATCCAGCGAGCGGATCAGGCCATACTTGTTGGCCGACTTCGCATCCGCCAGTTCCTTCTCGGTGACCGGCGTATCGCGCAGCTGGGCAATCGTCTGCAGGATGGCGTCGCGCACGTACAGGGCGTCGGCCGGCTTTTTCACGCGGGCGCCGATGGTGGCCAGCGAAGGGTCGATGCGGTTCGGCGTGTAGTCGAACAGCTGGTCGACCTTTTGCTCGTCCTGCACCAGGCGCTTGTACAGCGGCGAGGTCGAACCGAACGAGAGCGAGAGCAGCATCGACAACGCGGCCCCGTCCTTCTGGGTGTCGGAAAAGGCCGGGGCGCGGAAGGCGACCGTCACGAAGGGCAGGGTCGCGGTCGGCCAGGGCACGTGGCGGTACATGGCGCCGCGTGGCGCAGGCTCGGCCGGCACCGGCGCGTTGTAGCTGCCTTTCTGCCAGGCCGACCAGTACTTCTCGACCATGGCGATGGCCTTCTGCGGCTCGACGTCGCCGGCCACGATGATGGTCGTGCGCTCGGGGCGGTACCAGCGGTCGAAGAAGACCTTCGAATACTCGTACTGGTTCGGCATGTCCTCGATGTCTTTCAGGAAGCCCATCGTGGTGTGTTTATAGGTGTGCGTGGTGAAGGCGGCGTCGCGCTGCACCTCGAACAGCTTCTGCATCGGGTTCGCGCTGTTCTTGTTGTATTCGCCCAGCACGGCGCGCGATTCGGTCTTGAAGGCCTCGATCGGGTAGGACAGGTGCTGGAAACGGTCGGCCTCGACCTTCAGCACGGTTTCCAGGTCTTCCTTGGCGAACGTGGTGTAGTAATTCGTCAGGTCGTCGCTGGTGTAGGCGTTCTGGCGCGCGCCGGCCTTGGTGATGACTTCCTGGTACTTTTCAGGCGGATAGGCCTTGGTGCCGCGGAACATCATGTGCTCGAAGAAGTGGGCAAAGCCCGACTTGCCCGGCTCGACCTCGTTACGCGAGCCGGTTTGCACCGGAATCGTCACCGACACCAGGTTCGGGAAACCGGTCGGCACGACGATGACTTTCAGGCCGTTGGCCAGGGTCTTTTCGGTGGCCTTGAAAGGCAGGACGTCGCTGCCGGCGCTATTGCTGGAAGGGGCCGCCTTGGCTGGCGCCGCCTGGGCCGGCAAGGTGAATGCCGGTGCGGACAGCGCGAGCAGCGCCATCGGGAAGAGTTTGGACACACTGTCTCCTTGGGAAAAATCTGGCACGAAGCATAAGATATTCCCCAGGGAATGCCCAGTTTTATTACGTATGCATGCCGGCCACGGGGCCGCGGCGCGAGCGGAAAGGGCGGCCGGTGCTCAGGAGGGCTCGGCCAGCGGCAGGCTGATGCGGTTGCGTCCAAGGTGCTTGGCGCGGTAGAGGGCGGCGTCGGCAATGGCCACCAGCTGGCTGGCGTCGTTGTCGGCGCCGGCAATCGCGGTGGCGGCGCCGATCGACACCGTCACATGCTGCAGCAGCGTTGGAGCGGCCGGGCCGTACAGGGGCACCCGCAGCTGCTCGACGCGGCGCCGGATGCGCTCGGCGACGATGGCCGCCCCCTTCAGCGACTGGTTCGGCAAAATGACGGCGAATTCCTCGCCGCCATAGCGCGCTACCAGGTCGTTGGCGCGCATTTCGCTGGCGACCGCGGTGGCGATGCGCTTCAGGCATTCGTCGCCGCCGAGGTGGCCATGGGCATCGTTGTAGGCTTTGAAATTGTCGACGTCGACCATCAGCAGCGACAACGGCTGCTGCTGGCGCAGGGCGCGCTGCCATTCGGCGTTCAGGGTGTCGTCGAAACAGCGCCGGTTCGCCAGCCCGGTCAGGCCGTCGCGCGTCGCCAGCTTTTCCAGCGCCATCTGCGCCATCTTTTCGTCGGTCAGGTCGCGCAGCGATTCGACCACCGCTGTCACCTGGCCGTGCTGGTCGAAGATCGGACTGGCGTCGACGGCAAGGTAGCGGCGCTTGCCGGCGCGCGGCATGTCGCACCAGGTTTCCACCGACAGGTGCGCGCTCGCGGCCTGCATCAGCGGCTGACCAAGTGGCTGCGGCTTGCCGTGGCGCGGGTAGATGTGGCGGACTTCGTCGGTGCGGTTCTGCAGCACCAGGTCGGCCAGGGTGGGGCGGGGATGGTCGTAGAAACTGTGCCAGTGCTTGTTGGTGCCGACGATCTCGTCCGCCGGCACACCGGTCAGGCGCTCGCAGGCGCGGTTCCAGATCAGGACATGGGCGCTGCTGTCGAGGACAAAGACGGGAATCGCCAGGGTTTCCATCAACTGGTGGGCGAAACCGAGGTCCTTGCCATGGGCAACGATGCCGGGCGTGGCATCGAGCGAGCGCTGCATGTGTGTGCTGGTCATGAGACGGCCTTATCCAAGTTCCGTTGAGCAATCTATTGATCGCTGACAAGGACCGATTCTGCTACCTCAGGCTTTTCCAGCTATTGACTTGCAGCAATATTCACAGGCTTGACTTCTCAGCCTTGGGCTACCCCATGCATGGTGGATACCACGACTGCCAGCCGCTTGCCACCACCCGGCAGGGCTTCGGCGTGCAGGGCGCCGCCGGCAGCCCCGACCCGTTCGCGCAGGGCCGCCACGGCGCCGGCGCAGCTGCCGTCGGCATCGCCATCGTCCTCGATGCTCAGGGACAGGCGGGTGTGGCTGCGGCTCAGCTGCACGCGGATGCAGGTTGCGCGCGCGCTGCGGGCGATCTGCGCCAGGGTTTCCTGCAGCGCGCGGTAGAGCAGGGCGTCGGCATCGGTGCCGGCGCCGTCGTTGCCGGCGCCGGTGTCGGCATCGAAGTGGTGGGCGATGCCGTTGAGCCGGGTAAATTCGTCCAGCTGGCGCGCCATCGCGTCGCCCAGGCGTTCGCCGGCGGCCAGCGGACGCAGCTCGCCGGCCAGCACGCGCAGCGCGCGCAACGCCAGGTCGAGCGTGCCGATCATGGCGCCTGTCTTGTGGTGGGTGGCCGGATGGATGCCGGCGCTTGCCATTTGCAGCAACGACATTTCGCCGCGCAGGGCGACGAGGACCTGGCCAAGCTCGTCGTCGATGTCGCGGGCGATGCGCTTGCGCTCGCCTTCGCGCACGCTTTCCTGCTGGCGCACGACGCGGGTCAGCACGGTTTGCGTATCGGCCAGCGTGCCCTCTGCCACCTGGCGTGCCTTTTGTTCGAGGCAGAGGCGGGCGCTCAGTTCGCGTGCGCGGTCGTCGAGGTCGATGCCGCGGCGCAGCAGCAGGCACAGGGCCCCGGCTGCGCCCAGCAGCCAGATCAGCGCAGTCAGGGCCGAGGAAGGGAAAGCACTGCCAGGCAGGCTGGCGGCAAGCGCGCAGGCGCCCAGCAGCATCAGGCCCGGGACGACATCGGCTGTACGAACTAAGGCTAATTTCATGACGATCCTTCCGACGGGTTATCAGAACTTTCCGGCACACAAGTTACCGCTTGTCGTAGGGGCTGGTGTTGTTGGTGCGCAAAGCGCGTGCCGTATGGCAATAACCACAGCGGCGAGGGCGGATGGCCGGGGGGGGCGGCAAAGGGGGCGGTGCGCGGTTATAATGGCCGGTTGACGAGAGGCTTAACGTGACTTACAGCATCAAAGAGATTTTCTACACCTTGCAGGGCGAAGGCGCCCATGCCGGCCGGCCGGCGGTGTTCTGCCGCTTCTCCGGCTGCAACCTGTGGACCGGGCGCGAGGCCGACCGGGCCACGTCGGTCTGCCAGTTCTGCGACACCGACTTCGTCGGCACCGACGGCGAGCGCGGCGGCAAGTTCCGCGATGCGGCCAGCCTGGCGGCCGAGATCGACAGCCTGTGGCCGGCGACTTACGCCCCCAGCAAATACGTGGTCTTTACCGGCGGCGAGCCGCTGCTGCAGCTGGACACGGCCCTGATCGAGGCCATGCATGCGCACGGCTTCACGATCGCGATCGAGACCAACGGCACGCTGCCGGTCCCGAGCGGCGTGGACTGGGTCTGCGTCAGCCCGAAGATGGGCTCGACGCTGGTGGTCGAGAAGGGCAACGAGATCAAGGTCGTGATCCCGCAGGCGAACCAGGACCTGGCGGCCTACGAGCACCTCGATTTCGAGAATTTCTTCGTGCAGCCGATGGATGGTCTGCTGGCCGCCCAGAACACCCGCCTGGCCATCGAAACCTGCCGCCGCAACCCGAAATGGAAGCTCAGCCTCCAGACCCATAAACTTTTGCAAATTCCCTGACTGGACAACACGCTGATGCTGACCATTACCCGCAAGCTCGAATTCGATGCCGGCCACCGGATTCCCGACCACAAAAGCCAGTGCCGCAACCTGCACGGGCACCGCTATACCCTGGAAATCACGCTGATCGGCGAAGTCATCCAGGCTGAAGGCAATTCCGACAACGGCATGATCATGGATTTCTCGGACATCAAGGCGCTCGCCAAGGAGCACCTGGTCGATGTCTGGGACCATGCCTTCCTGGTGTACGAAAAGGACGACAAGGTGCGCGAGTTCCTGTCCAGCCTGCCCGGCCACAAGACCGTGGTCATCGACCGGATCCCGACCGTGGAAAACCTGGCGCATGTCGCCTTTGGCATCCTGAAGGCGGCGTATACCGACCGCTTCGGCACCGGCCTGCGCCTGCACAAGCTGGTGCTGCACGAAACCCCGAACTGCTGGGCCGAGATCACCGATGCCTGATGTTGCACAATCCGCGGCACAAGCTGCGGAACCGCAAGCGGACACCCGCGACCAGGGCTTCATGCGCCTCGCCCTGCAACAGGCCGAACGCGCCCGCCTGGAGGGTGAAGTGCCGGTCGGCGCCGTGGTGGTGAAGGATGGCGAAGTGGTGGCGGTCGGCTACAACCAGCCGATCGGGCGCCACGACCCCACCGCCCACGCCGAGGTGAGCGCGCTGCGCGCCGCCGCCGAAAAGCTCGGCAACTACCGGCTGCCGGGCTGCGAACTGTACGTCACCCTCGAACCCTGCGCCATGTGCTCGGGCGCGATGATGCATGCGCGCCTGGCGCGCGTGGTGTACGGCGCCAGCGACCCGAAGACCGGCGTCTGCGGCTCGGTGCTCGATCTGTTTTCGCACGACGTGCTGAACCACCACACCGACGTGGTCGGCGGCGTGCTGGCCGACGAAGCCAGCACGATGCTGAAACGCTTTTTTGCCGAACGCCGCGCTGCTGCGCGCAAAACTGTCGGCCAGGCGCAACTCTAAGTTGCTACCTGGCGCAGCGTGCGCCGTCATGCCCCCCGCAGCGCCGGCGCACGCTTGCCCCTGAGCGCCGCCGCCGTGCTGAAAATGCTATGCTGGTTTTCGCGCTGCCGACAGGCAGTTCAGGAGACCAGCCGTGTTTTGCCCGAGCCCATGTAACCCCAGCACCAGCCGGCAGCCCAGCATGCCGGCCGCACCGCCATGCCGACACTGAGCGCCAACGGCATCCGCATCGCCTTCGACACCGCCGGGGACGCCAAGTCCACGCCGGTGCTGCTGATCCACGGCCTGGGCATGCAGCTCACCAACTGGCCCGACGAATTCGTCGACGGCCTGGTGGAGCTGGGTTTCTACGTCATCCGCTTCGACCACCGCGACTGCGGCCTGTCCACCAAGTTCGACGCGGCCGGCAAACCCAGCCTGGTATGGAGCGGGATCAAACTCGCCCTGGCGGCCCGGCTGAAGCTGCCTTTCAAGCCACCGTATGGCCTGGAAGACATGGCCAACGACGCCCTCGGCGTCCTCAGCGCGCTCGGGATTGCGCGCGCCCACGTGGTCGGCGTCTCGATGGGCGGGATGATCGGCCAGATCCTGGCGGCGCGCCATCCGCAACGGGTGCTCAGCCTCACTTCCATCATGTCGAGCAGCGGCAGGCGCGGCTTGCCCGGCCCCACAGCCTCGGCGCGCCACGCGCTGCTGCGCGCCCCGGCGGACCCGAAGGACGTCGATTCCATCCTCGACCAGGCAGTGGCCGTGCAGCAGGCAATCGGCAGCCCGGCCTATCCGACGCCGGAAAAGCAGCTGCGCCGGCGCGCCGCGCGCGCGCTGCGGCGCAGTTACTGTCCGGCCGGCGTCACGCGCCAGATGCTGGCGATTGCCGGCGCCGCCGACCGCAGCGCGCTGCTGCAGTCGATCAGCGTGCCGACCCTGGTGATCCACGGCGCGCGCGACCCGCTGGTGCCGCTGGCCTGCGGCGAAGACGTCGCGGCCCAGGTGCCGGGTGCGCGCCTGGAAGTCATCGAAGGCATGGGCCACGACCTGCCTTCCCAGCTGAACGAGCGGATGCTTGCCTTGATCGACGCCCATGCGCGCGGTAAGATGGCTTTCGACTCAACACCGCGCCTCTTCGTCAAACAGTGATCACTTCCCAACTCGGCGTCGCGATCGTCGCGCCCGCCGGCCATACGCACGACCTCGATTCCATCGCCCGCGGCATCGCCCGTCTCGAAGCACGCGGCTGCCTGGTCCACAATTACTACGATCCCGACGCCGTGCATCTGCGCTTCGGCGGCACCGACGCCGCCCGCCTGGCCCAGCTGTATGCGGCGGCCGACGATCCGGACGTGCAAGTGGTCATGGCGCTGCGCGGCGGCTACGGCCTGACGCGCCTGCTGCCCGACATCGACTTCGGGCGCCTGGCCGCCAGCGGCAAGCTGTTCGTCGGCTTTTCCGACATCACGGCCCTGCACATGGGCCTGTATGCGAAGACCGGGGCGCTCAGCTATGCCGGGCCGATGCTGGCGGGCGACTTCGGCGCGCCCGAGCCGGTCGCTTTCACGCTGGAGCAGTTCTGGTCCTGCCTGGCGGGGCCTACGCACACGATCCGCGAGCAGGCCGGCGGCAATCCGGCCGTGGATGTGGCCGGCACCATCTGGGGTGGCAACCTGGCGATGCTGGTGTCGCTGCTCGGCACCGCGTATTTCCCGTCCATCGAGGGCGGCATCCTCTACGTCGAAGACGTGAGCGAGCATCCGTTCCGGGTCGAGCGCATGCTGCTGCAACTGATGCAGTCCGGGGTGCTGGCGCGCCAGCAGGCGCTGGTGCTGGGTGACTTTTCCGGCTACAGGCTGGGGCCGATGGACAACGGCTACGATTTCGACACCATGCTGGCCCACCTGCGCGCCACGCTGCCGCTGCCGGTGCTGACCGGCCTGCGCTTCGGCCATGGCCCATGCCGGGTAACGATTCCTTTCGGCGCCCAGGCACGCCTGGTGTCGGATGCCGAAGGTTTCAGCATCAGGCTGTCGGATTACCCGACCATCCGCTGCGCCTGAACCCCCGGCGCCGGCTTGCCCCAGTGCGCATTCAGCCAGGCGCGCGCCGGCTTTTCGACGAGGTAGTGGGCGAGCGCCCCGACCACCAGCGACAGGCCCAGGCCGAGGGCCGGATGCATGCCCTCGTGCCGCACCAGCTGGTAGAACGGCTGCTGCCACAGGTAGAGCGAGAACGACCAGACACCGAGCTGGCGCAGCGGGGCGAACTCGAACATCCGGATCACGGCCTGCGGCGCATGCTGGAGCCGTTTCATCGCCAGCGCAAAGGCGCCACACCCCAGCAGCAAACGCAGCGGCGCCGGCGCCGACCACCAGTGCGCCGCGATACCGACCACCAGCAGGACCGGCACCGCTACCCGGTCCCAGCGCGAAGAACGCTCGCCCAGGCCGGCCAGGAACACCAGGCTTGAGGCAAAGATGCCAAACGCCGAGACCTCGGAAT
Organism: Massilia brevitalea; assembly: GCF_030711405.1. Lineage (GTDB taxonomy): Bacteria > Pseudomonadota > Gammaproteobacteria > Burkholderiales > Burkholderiaceae_D > Telluria > Telluria brevitalea. Next base: position 131,466 of record NZ_JAULSI010000008.1, on the reverse strand, counting down.
GCAGCCACAGGCGCGAGAGCGCGGCGCCGCTGTGGGTCCACGCATACAGCAGGGCGACCAGGCTGATGGCGGCCGTGGCGGCGCCCACCGCGCGCACGCTGCGGCGGTGGCTGGCACGGGTCAGCACGGCCAGCAGCGACAGCAGCACGTAGGCGTGTTCCTCGACGCTGAGCGACCAGATATGCCCGACCGGCATGCGCCAGGGTCCATCCGGCACGATGTAGTTATTCGTGAAGGTGGCGGCGCTGAGCAGCTCGAGCATGCTCAGCTCGCGCCCTGCGACCACGAAAGCCAGCGTGGTCACGGCCAGGAACACGTATACCGAGGGAAAGATGCGCGCAACGCGGCGCCGGTAGAACAGTCCCAGCGGCTGCTTCTGGACGAACAGGATGCGCGTCATCAGCAAACCCGAGAGGACAAAAAACAGGTTCACGCCCAGGGTCCCGAAGTTGATGCCGGGGACAGGATAGAAGTGACCGAGGAGCAGGGCGGCGATGGCGGCGCCGCGCCAGCCATCCAGGCAGGCGATGTGCTTGGGGTCGGACATGGGGTTTTCTTGTCATTAGGAAAACCTGGAATGTACGGACAAGTTTTATTTATGGCAATTCATTTTGCATAAAATTGCATAAACAACACAATGCTGCGAGCTGGGCGCGCTGGCGCTGCAGGTCTCCCGGACTGGCGACCGGCCCGGCACTGGCAGGCATCATGTATCGGAACGACATTCCTAGGCTCGCCGCTGGTGAAAATGGTAAAATCGACGGTTAATTGCAAAGTTCGTTCAAACCCCGAGTGAACTTCGCGCAAACCCTGCTTTAAAGGTTACCCCAGTGCTCAGTACAGCCAATATCACCATGCAGTTCGGCGCCAAGCCGTTGTTCGAGAACATCTCCGTCAAATTCGGCGACGGCAACCGCTATGGCCTGATCGGCGCCAACGGTTGCGGCAAGTCGACCTTCATGAAGATCCTGGGCGGCGACCTCGATCCGTCGGCCGGCAACGTCAGCCTCGATCCGGGCGAGCGCCTGGGTAAACTGCGCCAGGACCAGTTTGCCTACGAAGACGTGCGCGTGCTCGACGTCGTCATGATGGGCCACACCGAGCTGTGGAACGCCATCGCCGAGCGCGACGCCATCTACGCCAATCCGGAAGCCACCGACGACGACTACATGAAAGCGGCCGAGCTCGAAGGCAAGGTCGCCGAATACGACGGTTACTCGGCCGAAGCGCGTGCCGGCGAGCTGCTGCTGGGCCTGGAAATCGCCAGCGAGCTGCACCAGGGCCCGATGAGCGCCGTTGCGCCGGGCTGGAAGCTGCGCGTGCTGCTGGCCCAGGCCCTGTTCTCGAACCCTGACATCCTGCTGCTCGACGAACCGACGAATAACCTGGACATCAACACCATCCGCTGGCTGGAAGACGTGCTGAACCAGCGCAATTCGACGATGATCATCATTTCCCACGATCGTCACTTCCTGAACCAGGTCTGCACCCACATCGCCGACATGGACTACGGCACCCTGAAGGTGTATCCGGGTTCCTATGACGACTACATGCTGGCCTCGACCCAGGCGCGCAACCAGCAACTGGCCAACAACGCCAAGGCCAAGGAAAAGGTCGCCGAGCTGCAGGACTTCGTGCGCCGCTTCTCGGCCAACAAGTCGAAAGCCCGCCAGGCTACCTCGCGCGCCAAGATGATCGACAAGATCAAGATCGAGGAATTCAAGCCGTCCTCGCGCGCCTATCCGTTCGTGCGCTTCGAAGGCGAGAAGAAGCTGCACCGCCTGGCCGTGGAGACCGAAGGTCTGACCAAGGCCTACGACCGCACGCTGTTCAAGAATTTCTCGATCATGGTCGAAGCGGGCGAGCGCATCGCCATCATCGGCGCCAACGGTGCGGGCAAGACCACGCTGCTGCGCTGCATCGGTGGCCAGGACATCACGGGCCTGAACGCCGATCATGGCCGCGTGAAGTGGGCCGAGAACGCGAATGTCGGCTACATGCCGCAGGATCCGACCGAGGAATTCCCGAAAGACGACATTCTGACCGACTGGATGGGCCGCTGGACCAAAGAGGGCGACGACGACCTCGCCGTGCGCTCGATCCTGGGCCGCCTGTTGTTCGGCGGCGACGAAGTCAAGAAATCGGTACGGGTCCTGTCCGGTGGCGAAAAGGGCCGCATGATGTACGGTAAGCTGATGCTGGGCCGTCACAACGTGATGCTGCTCGACGAGCCGACCAACCACATGGACATGGAATCGATCGAGTCGCTGAACATCGCGCTCGATAAATACGAAGGCACGCTGATCTTCGTCTCGCACGACCGCGAATTCGTGTCCTCGCTGGCCACGCGCGTGCTCGAAGTGAAGGAAAACGAAGTCGTCGACTTCCGCGGCACCTACGAAGAGTACCTGACGAGCCAGGGCATCGATTAATGTTGGGTGGGTCGGTCCGCGTACGGCTCGAACCCACCGCTCCGACCGGCGCCGCACAATCCGGCGCCGTTTTTGTATTCATTGACGAATCTGCTGCGATGAACATCCCCATCAAAACCTTCGAATACGACCACCCGCAAGACGGCGCCGCCTGCACCGCGCACGCCTGGGCCAAGATCCCCGCCATGCCGACGCCTGAAGAAAAGGCGGAACTGAAAGACCGCATCCGGCGCCTGCTGAAGGAAAAGCAGGCGGTCTTGGTCGCCCACTACTACGTCGACCCCGAGCTGCAAGACCTGGCCGAGGAAACCGGCGGCTGCGTCTCCGACTCGCTGGAAATGGCGCGCTTCGGCCGCGACCATCCGGCCAAGACCCTGGTGGTGGCCGGCGTGCGCTTCATGGGCGAGACCGCGAAAATCCTCAGCCCCGAAAAAACCATCCTGATGCCGGACCTGGAAGCGACTTGCTCGCTCGACCTGGGCTGCCCGGCCGACGAATTTGCCGCCTTCTGCGACCAGCATCCTGACCGCACCGTGGTCGTGTACGCGAATACCAGCGCGGCAGTCAAGGCACGCGCCGACTGGATGGTGACCTCGTCGATCGGCCTGGACATCGTCAGGCACCTGCACGAGCAGGGCAAGAAAATCCTGTGGGCGCCCGACCGCCACCTGGGCTCCTGGATCCAGAAACAGACCGGCGCCGACATGCTGCTGTGGCAGGGCTCCTGCCTGGTGCACGACGAATTCAAGGGCATCGAACTCGATCTGCTGAAGATCGAGCACCCCCATGCCAAAGTGCTGGTGCACCCGGAGTCGCCCGCCAACGTGGTGGCCCAGGCCGACGTGGTCGGCTCGACCACCCAGCTGATCAACGCTGCCGTGACCATGGAGGCGACCACCTTCATCGTCGCCACCGACAACGGCATCCTGCACAAGATGCGCATGGCCGCGCCGGGCAAACGCTTCATCGAGGCCCCGACCGCCGGCAACAGCGCCACCTGCAAGAGCTGCGCGCACTGCCCGTGGATGGCGATGAACGGCCTGAAGAACCTGGCCGACGTGCTCGAATCCGGCGCCAACGAAGTCTTCGTCGATCCGGACATCGGCCGCGAAGCCGTGCGCGCCATCGACCGCATGCTCGATTTCGCCGCCGCCAAGAAAGCCAAGGCGCTGCCGGTCGGCGCGCTCGAACAGAACACGACTCTTTTCTCGGGAGTGGGACCCGCATGACCACCTTACGTAATCCGCACGCCGCCTTCGACGACAAGCTGCAGGCCGCCTTCGAACAGAACATCCTGGCCGCGCTGCTGGAAGACGTGGGCACGGGCGACCTGACCGGCATGCTGGTGCCGCTTGAACCGCGTGTACAGGCCCGCGTGATCGTGCGCGAAGCGGCCGTGCTGTGCGGCGCGCCCTGGTTCGAAGGCGTGATGCTGGCCATCGACCAGGATACCGACATCGCCTGGCAGTACGCCGAGGGCGACATGATGGCGGCCGACTCGGTCGTCTGCACGATCGAGGCCTCGCCGCGTTCGCTGCTGACGGCCGAACGCGCGGCCCTGAACTTCATGCAGCTGCTGTCCGGCGTGGCGACGGCTACCCGCACCTACGTCGACGTGGTCGCCGGCACGAACGCCGCCATCCTCGACACCCGCAAGACCCTGCCTGGCCTGCGCCAGGCGCAGAAGTACGCGGTGCGCGTGGGCGGCGGCCAGAACCAGCGCATGGCGCTGTACGACGGCATCCTGATCAAGGAAAACCACATCGCCGCGGCCGGCGGCGTGACCCGCGCGCTGGACAACGCGGCGGCCCTGAACGCCGGCGTCACCGTGCAGATCGAAGTCGAGACCATCGCCCAGCTCGAAGAAGCGCTGGCCGCCGGCGTGACCTCGGTCCTGCTCGACAACTTCGACCTGGCCATGATGCGTGAAGCGGTGAAGGTGAACGCCGGCCGCGCCTTGCTCGAAGCCTCGGGCGGCATCAACATGGGGACCGTGCGCGCCATCGCCGAAACCGGCGTCGACCGCATCTCGATCGGCAGCCTGACGAAGGATATCCGCGCCACGGATTATTCGCTGCGCATCGTCGGGTGATCGCGGTACCGCGTGGGTGACGGCGCATTGTCACTCATGCGTGCGCTCACTGGGTTTGGTAGGGCGGGCTCTCGAGCCCACGCGGTCGTACCGTCGCGTCATGCACAATAACCGTAGACCGCGCGGGCTGCGGACCATGGCCATACGTCGCGCGGTCATTATCGATGCACCGCGTGGGCACAAGTGCCCACCCTACGAACCTCACCCCAGCAGCCGCGCCACCTGCGGCAATAACTGCTCCGCCGAATCCTCGATCTTCATCGAGATCAGGTCATCCGCACGCGTGCGCCCCAGGTTCACGGCGGCGATCGGCTTGCCTGCTGCCGCCGCCATGCGGCAAAAGCGAAAGCCCGAAAACACCATCAGCGACGAGCCCACCACCAGCAAGGCGTCGGCCGCCTCCATCAGCGCCAGCGCATGCGCCGTGCGCGCAGGCGGCACGTTATCCCCAAAAAAGACCACGTCCGGCATCAGCGTGCCGCCGCAGTGCGGGCACACGGGCAGGGTAAAGTCGCCGAGGGATTCCGGCTCGATCTGGGCGTCGCCATCCGGCAGCGGCACGGCCATGGCTCCGAGCAGGTGCGGGTTCGCCGCTTCCAGCAAGTCCTGCACCAGCGCGCGCGGCGTCAAGGTGCGGCAATCGAGGCAGACCACGGTGTGGATGTTCCCGTGCAGTTCCAGCACGGCGCGGCTGCCGGCCTGCTGGTGCAGGCCGTCGACGTTCTGGGTCAGCACCGGGCCGATGCGGCCCGCGTATTCCAGCGCAGCCAGCGCCGCATGGCCCGCGTTCGGCCGCGCCTGCGCCAGCGTCGGCCAGCCGACCATGCTGCGCGCCCAGTAGCGGCGCTGCACGGACGCCAGCTTGCGAAATTCCGGACCCTGGATCGGCTGGCGCCCGCGGCGTACGCCATCGCGGTCGCGGTAGTCGGGAATGCCCGAGGCGGTGGACAGGCCGGCGCCGGTCAGGACCAGGGTATTCGGATGGCGCGCCAGGAACGCGGCCAGCATTTCCGCAAACACCCCGGCCCGCTCGGTGATCGTAAATCCTTCAGACATGGTGCTGCCTCCTCCTGTCCGCCGATCCTAGCACTCCCGCATCAGCCCTGGCGCGCAGACACGGCGATACCGCCCACGATGAGCAGGAAGGCCAGCGCATGGTAGAGGTGCGGCGCCTCGCCCAGAAAGGCGGACGACAATAATGCCGTGAACAGCGGCGTCAGGTTGATGAAGAAGGCGCCCAGCGCCGGCCCGGCGCGCTGCACACCCGCGCCCCAGCAGCGCATGGCGATGATGGCTGGGCCGATCGCCACGTACAGCAGGGCCGCCGCCACCGGCCAGCTCCAGGCGACGTCGACACCCTTGACTGCCCACTCGGCGCCGGAGAACGCGCCCGACCACAGCACCCCATACACCACCTGCATCAGGAGGAAGGCGGCCCAGTCGGACCGGATGCCGGGCACGTCGCGCTGCTGCATCAGCAGCCAGCTGTAGAAGGACCAGGCGATGGTCGCCAGGATCATGTACAAATCGCCGCTCACCAGTCGCAGCGCCGCCAGCTGCGCCACGTCGCCGCGGCACAGCACCACCAGCACGCCGGCGATGGACAGCACCGCGCCGCCCACCTGGCGCGGCTTGACCGGTATCTTGAAGAACAGGCGCCCGACCAGCAGCATCCACACCGGCAGGCCCGATGCCACCAGGGTCACGTTGATCGGCGTCGAGCTTTGCAGGGCGAGGTATTGCAGCGAGTTGTAGAGACCGATGCCGAACAGGCCGAGCAGGGCGTAGCGGCGCCAGTTGACCAGCAGGCCGCTACCGTGCCTGAACGCCGCGCGCCCGAGCGGCAGCAGCACCAGCAGCGCGATCGACCAGCGCAGCAGGTTCAGGGTCATCGGCGGCACGGCGTCGCGCACCAGGCGGCCGACGATGGCGTTGCCGGCCCAGAGCACCGGCGGCACGGTCAGCAGCAGGGCAGTGGAGACGGTGAGCTTGCGGTTCATGGGTTCCCGGACGCTTGGCCCAGACTCAGCGCCTGAGCGGCGTGAGTACGCTCGGCAGGGCTTTCGGCAGGGTGTCGGGATAATCGCGCGAGTAGTGCAGGCCGCGGCTTTCGCGGCGCGACAGCGCGCTGTTGACGATCAGCGAGGCGACGTCGACCAGGTTGCGCAGTTCCAGCAAGTCGTGCGTGATGCGGAAGTTGCGGTAGTACTCGTCGATCTCTTCCTTGAGCAGGGCGATGCGGTGCTGCGCGCGTTCCAGGCGCTTGGTGGTGCGCACGATGCCGACGTAGTTCCACATGAAGCGGCGCAGCTCGTCCCAGTTATGCGCGATGACGACTTCCTCGTCGGCGTTGGTGACGCGGCTTTCGTCCCACGGCGGCAAGACCGGGCTTTCCACACGCGGGGCGGCGGCGATCTGGCTGGCGCAGGCGCGGCCCACGACCACGCATTCGAGCAGGGAATTGCTGGCCAGCCGGTTCGCGCCGTGCAGGCCGGTGCAGGCAGTCTCGCCGACCGCGTACAGGCCGGGAATATCGGTGCGGCCGGCCAGGTCGGTCACCACGCCGCCGCAGGTGAAGTGCACGGCCGGCACCACGGGAATCGGCTCCTTCGTGATGTCGATGCCTAATTCTAAGCAGCGCGCATGGATGGTCGGGAAGTGCTCCTGCAGGAATTCAGGGCTCTGGTGACTGATGTCGAGGTGGACGTAGTCCAGGCCACGCTTCTTCATCTCGAAGTCGATGGCGCGCGCCACCACGTCGCGCGGCGCCAGTTCGCCGCGATCGTCGTGGGCCGGCATGAAGCGCGTGCCGGCCGCCACGCCCGCTTCCGGCGGCAGTTTCAGTAATCCGCCTTCGCCGCGGATCGCCTCGGTGATGAGGAAGGATTTCGCATACGGGTGATACAAACAGGTCGGGTGGAACTGGATGAATTCCATGTTCGACACGCGGCAGCCGGCGCGCCAGGCCATGGCGATGCCGTCGCCGGTGGCGGTGTCCGGATTGGTGGTGTACAGGTAGACCTTGCCGGCGCCGCCGGTGGCCAGCACCGTGTGCTCGGCCTCGAAGGTCAGGACCTTGCCGCTCGATTCATCCTGCACGTACAGGCCGTGGCAGCGCGGCTGGCCGACCAGGCTAGGCGTGCCGCCGTGGACGCCTTTGCCGCTCAGCTTGTCGGAGGTGATGACGTCGATCGCGCAGTGGTGTTCGAACAGGGCGATGTTCGGGTGCGCGCGCACCTTCTGTTCGAGGGTCACCTGCACCGCATGGCCGGTGGCGTCGGCGGCGTGGATGATGCGGCGCTGGCTGTGGCCGCCCTCGCGCGTCAGGTGAAAACCCAGTTCGGCCGAGGGGTCGCGGGTAAAGGGCACGCCTTGCTCGATCAGCCATTCGATCGCTTCGCGCCCGTGTTCGACGATATAGCGGGTGGCCGCTTCGTCGCACAGATCGGCGCCGGCTACCAGGGTGTCGGCGATGTGCTGGTCGTGGCTGTCGCCGGAATCGAGGACGGCAGCGATGCCGCCTTGCGCCCAGTTGCTGGCGCCGTCGAGGAGCGCGCGTTTCGAGATGATCGCGACCTTGCGCGTTGCGGCAAGATGCAAAGCCACCGACAAGCCGGCCAGACCGCTGCCGACGATTGCGACGTCAAATTTCATGGCAAGTCTACTGTTTGGACAAGAGCGCCACTATAGACGATTTGTCACCCATCCGTCTTGCCCCCGCGGCGGCTGCGGCCTGCCGGATTACCACGAGGTCAGCCAGCTGGTGCTGGCCGCCGCCACCGCTTCACGCCAGTCGCTGCGGCTGAAGCCGACGTCGGCGCCGGCGATCTCGACCCGGCGGCAGTGCGCGCGGCGCCGTTCGAGCAGGCGCGCGGTGCGCTCGAAAGCCGGGTCGGCGCCCCCCAGCACCAGCAGGATGTGGCCGTCGTAGGCGTCGAAGGCGCTGGCCAGTTCGGGCGGCAGGGCCGGGGGCGCCGCGCCGCGCAGGGCCGGCAGCCGGCGCCGCAGCAGCTTTGGCGCCAGGCGCTGGATGTAGCGCAGGGCGCCGCCGCTTGCACCTGCGCCGTTGCCGGAGCTCGAAACGGATTCTGGCGGCGGCAGTTCGGGATTGAACAGCGCCAGGCCGGTGACGCGCGCGTCGCCCGAGGCATACAGCGCGGCCGCGCGTGTGGCGTCGCCGGCGGCGAGGATGACAGATTCTTTCATTTCGGGCACGTGGATGAAAAATTCTTTCATCGCGGCGGCCAGGTCGCTGCCGTCGGAACGCTCGCTCTCGCGGCCCTCGCTGTCGCCGGCGCCGCTGCGATCGAAACGCATCACGGCCACGCCGCGCCCGGCCAGCAATCTCGCCAGCAGGGTGAACTGGCGGTGGCTGCCGGTGCGGTACTGGCGGCTGTCGGCCAGCACCAGCAGGCCGCGCACCAGCGGCCGTTCGGGCACGTCGACGATGCCGATCAGGGCATTGAGGCCGGAAGCAAAGCGCAGGGCGCGCTGTTCGAGTTTCATGTCGATTCTCCCGCGAACAGGCTGGCGGTGGCGGCGCGCAGCTCGGGGCAATCGAGGTGGCCGGCGCCGCTCCAGTCGGGCGCGCCGTCGAGCTGGTAGTAATGCAGCTGGGCGCCGCCGGCGGCCCAGCGCCCCTGCATGCGCGCCGCGTTGGCGGCGGCGCGTGCCGGCGCCGATCCGGCGTAGGCCAGCCAGTGGATGTCGCAGGGCGGCAGGGTCAATTGGGCGGCGTCGCAGGCGTCGATGGCTTTCACCAGCGGCACCGCCACCTCGAAGCCGGCCACCTCGATGGCGCCGTGCACCGCCAGCTGGGCGCGCAGGGCCGAGGTGCTGCGCGGAGCGCCGGGCGCCGGGTCCTGCAATTGCTCGGACAGGCGCAGGAAACCGTTGATGCAGGCGCGCCCGCTCATCCAGGGCTGCCACAGCAGCAGGCGGCGCGGCCTGACCTGCGCCGCCACGTCCAGGGCCAGCAGGCCGCCCAGGCGCAGGCCCCACAAGGTGAGCGGTCCGGTATCGCGCTCGGCCAGCCAGTTCGCTGCCAGCACCAGGTCGTCGCGCCACAGGTGCCAGCGCCCGGCGCTGAACTCGCCGCAGCTGTCGCCGCAGCCGAACAAGTCGATCTGCAGCACGGCGAAGCCGAGTTCGGCGAACGCGCGCGACTGCAGGGCCGCCATGCGCCGCGTGCGCGTCAGCTCGTCGGCGAAGGGATGGACGTAGAGGATCGCCCCGCGCGGCGCCACCTGGGGATTCGGCGCGTGATACAGGCTGAAGCGCGTGCCCGGTTCGGCATCGAAGAAGAAGGGCTCCACGCGCGGCGTGGTCAAGAGCGGAGCATTCATGGCTTGATTCTCCTGCACTGGCGCGGCGCGGCGCGTCGGTGACGTGCGTGTCGTAGCCGGGTGAACATGTCAGGAACATGCATTTATGTCATTTGACACGCGCTTTGGCGTGGCGTCTTGATGGCCGACAGCGCGACGGTTGCAATATCAATTGATACGGGTCAATGAACCCCGTGCAGATTTTCTCAATGATGAATCTTTATGCACAGCATCATTGGAGACGAGATGGCCCAATTGATCCATGAACTGGTCGAGCGCGTGGCGGCGCGCGCACCGTCCGCTACCGCCTTGCGTCACGGGGCGGCGCGCATCAGTTATGCCGGGCTGGCAGCGGCAGCGGCGGCGGTGGCTGGCGCCCTGGCCGGGGGCGGCGCCGGGCGCGACGAGCGGGTCGCACTGTGCCTGCCGGCCTGTCCCGAAAGCGTGGCCGGCATGCTGGGCGCCTCGGCCGCGGCCTGCGCTGTTGTTCCGCTCGATCCGGCGCTCGACCCGCTGCGCCTGCTTGCGCAGCTACGCCACAGCGGCGCGCGCGTGCTGGTGACCGGCGCGGCGCAAGCGGCGGGGCTGGCCGGCTTGCTGGCCGATTGCCCGGCGCTGCGCCAGGTGGTGGTCCTGCACGGCGGTACGCGCCGCCTGGACCAGCGCGGCGCGGGCCCGCGCGCCCTGGTCTGGGACGACTGGCTGGCCGGCGCCGGCAGGTCAGGAGGGACGACCGCGGCGCCCGGCATGCCGGCCCTGGGCGCCTTGCTGTACCATCCAGACAGCAGCGAACCGCTGGCCAGTGCCCATTCGCCGCGCAACCTGGTGGCCGGCGCCGCCTCCACCGCGCGCTGCCTGGGCATGAGCGCGGGCGACCGCATTCTGGCGGCGCTGCCCCTGCATACCGATTACGGCCTGAACGCGCTGCTGGCCACCCTGGCCGCCGGCGCCACGGCGCTGCTTGACGCTTCTGCCCACACCGACGCCGATCCCGCCAGCCTCGCAGCGGCGCTGGAACGCGGCGATGCGACCGGCCTCTCTGCCTCCCCATCTACCTTGGAAGCACTGGCGCAGATGCGCTTCGGCCGCGCCGCCGACTGCCTGCGCTACCTGGCCTGCGCCGGCGGCAGCCCGGGCCATGCGGCCATCGAGGCGCTGCGCCGCGCCTTGCCGCGCACCCGCATCCACCTGATGTACGACATCGGCGCCGCCTGCCGCTCGACCAGCCTGATGCCGGCGCTGTTAGCGGAGCGTCCCGGCTCGATCGGGCGCGCGCTGCCGTATTCCGACTGGCTGGTGCTGCGCGCCGACGGCCGCGAATGCGCGCCCGGCGAAGCGGGCGAACTGGTGCAGCGCGGGCCGCAGGTCACGCTCGGCTACTGGAACGACCCGCAGCGCAGCAGCACTGAGTTCCGCCAGCTGCCGGCGCTGCCCGGCCTGGCGCTCGGCGAAAGCGGGCGCTGGCCGGGCGCGACCGCGCGCAAGGACATGGACGGCTACCTGTACCTGGTCGATGCGCGCAGCGAGACCATCACCACCGGCGGCTACCGCGTCAGCCCGCGCGAAGTCGAGAAGATCGTGGTCGGCACCGGCCTGGTGGCGGAAGCGGCGGCGGTCGGCGTCGCCCATCCGGTACTGGGCCAGGTGATCGCGGTGCTGGCCACGGCGCGCCCCGGCGCACGCCTCGATTCCAGCATCCTGTTCGGCGCCTGCCGCGAACGCCTGCCGCAGCACATGCTGCCGGCCATGGTCGACGTGCGCCGCAGCCCGCTGCCGCGCGCCCGCGACGGCCAGATCGACCGCGCGCTGCTGGCCGGCGAACTGGCGCCGCTGTTTGCCGAGGTCCTGTCATGAGCGGCCTGTGCGGATGGTTTTCGCGCGAACCGGGCGCGCTGCCGGTGCTCGACATGGCGGCGCCGCTGCGTGGCGTGGCGGGCGAACCGGTGCGCTGCGCCGCGCACGGACTGGGCGCCGTCGCCCTGGCCGGCGCCCCTGGCCTCTACCACGAGGACGACCTCCTGATCGCCTGCTGGGGCGAACGGCCCGACACCCTGGCCCGGCTCTGGCGCAGCCACGGCGCCAAGGCCTGCGCCGCGTTGTCGGGCCGCTTCGCCTTTGCGCTGCTCGACGAGCGCCGCGCCGAGGCCCTGCTGGCGGTCGACCGCTGCGCCAGCCGGCCGCTGTATTACCAGATGGTGGGCCGGACCCTGCTGTTCTCCAGCAGCGGCGAAGCGCTGGCGCGCCACCCCGGCGCCGGGCGCGATATCGATCCGCAAGCCATCTTCGACTATCTCTACCTGCAGGCACTGCCCGGTCCGCGCACCCTGCACAGCGGCCAGCGCCGCCTGGCGCCCGGCGAATGCCTGCACCTGCGCAGCGGCCGTGCCGAGCGCCTGCGCTACTGGCGCATGCGGTTCACCGAGCACGCGATCGACCCCAGGCCGCAGGCGGCGCTGCTCGATGCCCTGGCCTGCGCGGTCGAAGGCGAGGGAGCGCCACAAACGGCGGTACTGCTCGGCGGCGGGGCCGCCAGCGTGGCCCTGGCCGGCCTGCTGCAGCGCGCCGGCGGCGAGCCGGTCACCACGGTCGCGGTGGGCTTCGAGGGCGGTCCCGATACGCTCGAGGCAGCCCGCAGCGCCGCGCGGCGCCTGGGTAGCCGGCACCACGACATCGTCATCGGCCCGCGCGACGTGCTCGACGCCGTGCCGCTGCTGGCGGCCGCCTGCGACGCCCCTTGCGGCGATCCGGCGGCGGTGACCCTGCTGGCGGCGGCGCGCGCGGCGCGTGCCGAGGGCGCGCTGCGCCTGGCCGGTGCGCAGGGCGCGGCCCAGTTGTTCGGCTGCGGGCGCCGCCTGGGCCAGCTGGCACGCCCTGGCCGCTACGAACGCCTGCCGGGCGCGCTGCGCCAGCTGGCCATCGAGCCGCTGCTGTTCAACCTGGCCGCCCGCGTGCCGGGCGTGCTGGCGCGCCTGCGTGCGCGCATCGAGCTGTCGCTGGCGCCGCTGCCGGCGCGCCTGCGCCGCGCCAACGCGCTGTCCGGCGATGGCCTGGCGGCGATGTTCGAGCCGGCTTTCCTGGAACTGGTGGACGCGCAAGCCCCGGCCGCGCTGCAGGAAGCGCTATGGTGGGGCGCCCCGGCGCGCAGCGCGGCCAACCGGCAAGTCGAACTCGAACTCCAGCTCGACCTGCCGGGGCGGGTCTTGCCGGCCTTTGCCGGCGCCTGCGCCGCTGCCGGCATCGAGCCGCTGCATCCCTATCTCGACGACGCCGTGGTGGCGATGTCGGCGCGCCTGGCGCCGGCCGCCAAGAGCGGGCCCGGGCCGCGCCGCCTGTTCGGGCAAGCACTGCGCGAACTCGCGCCCGGCTGCGCCTGGCATCGTGCCGCGGCGCCGCTCCTGCCGCTAGGACGCTGGCTGCAGCTTGACGCCCGTCTGCGCGCCCTGGCCTGCGACAGCCTGAACGACCTGGCGCGGCGCCGCATCCTGCGCCGCGACTTCCTCGACCTGCTGCTGTCGCGCCGCCTGCCCGAAGATCCGGAACTGCATGCCCGCACCGTGTGGCAGTTGATGATGCTGGAGCAGTGGTTCGGGCGCCAGCGCCACGACGGCTGCGCCCACGGCACCCGCCAGGATGCGGTGGCGCCGCTGGTGCTGTCCTGAACCTGGCCTGAACCGCTGCTGAACCTGTCCCGGGCGTGTCTCGTGCGGTTCGGGGTAGCGCCTCAGCGCTGCCCCGGCCCCGCCGCCCCCTGGACCAGGGCGTCGTAGATCGCGCAGTGGCTGCGCGCCATCGCCGCCAGGCTGTGGTGGTTGATGACCTGGCCGCGCGCGCGGGCGCCGTGGCGCAGGCCCATGTCCGGAATCCGGCAATAGTCGGCGATCGCCGCCGCCATGATCTCGGGCGAGAGCGGCGGCACGAGGATGCCGGTGAGTCCCGGCTGGACCAGCTCGCGGTGGCCGCCGACGGCGGTCGCCACCACCGGCAAGCCGCTGGCCATCGCTTCCAGCAATGCCGTGCCCGGTCCGCCGGAAAGCGCCGGCAAGACCATCAAGTCCATCGAGCGCATCAGCTGGGCGGTGTCGGCGCGCTCGCCCGGCAGCCAGGCGCGGGCCCCGGCGCCGGCGCGCTTCAGGGTGGCCTGGCAGGCGGCGCGCAGGGGGCCGTCGCCGGCGATCAGCAGGCGCAGGCGCTGGTGCGCCGGATGGGGCGAGGCGATCAGGCGCAGGAAGGCATCGACCAGGGTGGCGTGCCCTCCGGCTTCGTCCATGCGGCCGACGCTGCCGATGACGAAAACCTCGTCGCGCATGAAGCCGGCCGGACCGACGGCGGTATGCGGGCCCAGGCGCGGGTGATAGTGCAGGCTGTCGACACCGGCCAATATCCGCGTCACGCGCGACGGCGCGGCGCCGATGGCCTCGATCAGCCAGCGTTCCTGCTCGGCGCCGGCGGCGATGTAGTGGTTCACCAGCGGGCAGCAGGCGCGCCGCAGCAGTTGCAGCCGCAGGCGCCGCGCCGCTTTCCGGCGCGCTGCGCCAAGCACGCCGGTGCGCGCTTCGGCGCCGGGCTGGCGGCGGCCGTCGCGCGGGTATTCGCCATGCACGCGCCAGCGCACCCCGGCCAGCGCCGCCACCAGCTGCCCGTCCAGGTTGCCCGCATTCCGGGTATGCAACAGGTCCGGCGCCAGCGCCCGCAGGGTGCGGTACAGCGCCAGGTAGAAGCCGGGACCGGCGCGCCGCGCCACGTCCACGACTTCGATCCCGCGTTCGCGCAGCTCGGCGTGAAAGGCGCTGTGCCCGCCGAGGCAGACCACGGCATGGCGATAGCGTCCGGCCGGCGCGTGGTCGATCAGTTCGAGCAGGCTGGGGGCTGCAGAGTCGAGCCGCTCGACCAGGTGGGCGACCAGCGGCAGGGCGGCGCTGTGCGCGATGGCGTCTGGCGGCCGGTTGCCCATGGCATGCTCAGCCGGCACTGGCCAGCGGCTGCGCATCCGATGAACAGCTGGTCGCCAGCAATGCCGGCAAGCCAGCCAGGCGCAGGTTCCAGTCGTGCTCGCGCAGCACCCGCGCCCGCGCCGCGCGTCCGACTGCGTTGGCCTCTGCGGCGCCGTCCCCCGTGCCGGATTCGCCCAGGATGGCGGCAATGCGCGCCTGGTATCCGGGCGCATCGGCCGCCGCCAGGGCTTCGGGCAGGCGCAGGCAGGCCAGGCCGGAAAGAGAACGCGGCAGGCCGAGCACGGGCTTTTGCATCGCCATCGCGGCCAGCACCGCCATGCCCGCCGCATGGCCGCCGGCGGGCGGCGCCAGCACCAGGGCGGCGTGGGCCAGCCAGGGCCGCAGGTCGAACGGTTCGCCGTGTCCGCCGACGATCGTCACGCCGGCTTGGCGCGCCAGCGCGCCCAGGGAGGGATGGCGGCGCGCATGCGCACTGGCGTCGACCAGGTACAGGAACAGGCTGGAATCGCCCGCGCGCAGCGGCGCGAACACTTCGCCGGCCAGCCAGTGCGCGGCGTCGGCCGCCGCGCCGCCCTGCAGCGGGCCGGCCAGCAGCAGCACACGTTCGCCAGGCCTGTAGGGCGAACGCTGCAGGATGTGCGGCGAATTATGCTCGGGATCGACGCCGCTGGGGAGCTGTTGCGCCTTGTGCGCCGATTCCGGCGCGAACAGCCGAAAGCGCGCGACGTCGGCGGCAGCAGCAAACAGCGCGTGGTCGCAGGCCGCGCCGGCGCCGCGCTCGATGGCCAGCAGGCGCTGCGCCAGGCGCCGCCCCAGCACGGCGCCAGGCCATGAGCGCACCGCGCCGCGGCGGCGCTCGCGGTCGGACTCGAGTTCGACGAAGTCCACCATGGGTACCAGCCTTGGGGGCAAAACGGCCAGGCAGGCGCCCATGCGCGCTCCGCATGCCAGCACGGCGCCGACCGGCCGCCGCGCGCACAGGCGCATGGACCAGGCCTGCAGCGCCGGGTCCATCCGCATGGCGCCGAGCCGCATCCGGCGACCAATGCCGGGCGGCGCCACGAAACGGGTTTCGTGGCACAGGGCCCGCACCCGGCTGAACTGGGCGCCGTCGCGCAGCGGGTCGGCGCTGCAGCCCAGGTGCACCCGGAAATGGCGCGCCAGGAAATGCAGCAGGTGATACCAGCGCAGGCTGACGGGATCGCCGTCGGGACGCGGCAGGCAGGGCGCGAGCACCAGCAGCTCGGCCCCGGCAGGGATGCCGGCAGGGGCGAAGCGCACGCTCATGCCCGCTCCCGTTGCACCACGGGCCGGTGAGCCAGGGACAGCAAGTGCGGCCGGGTCGATTCACGGCGTGAGGTGAGCAACATGTCGGATTCTCCAGTGAAGGGCCTGGTGGCGCGGCGCGCAGCCCTTGCCGTCTGTCGATTATATGGCTGCGAAAAGCGTGCATCTGGCTACCCTTTTTTCAATTGATACCTGTCAAAAAGGGCCTTCTCCTTGTCATCCGTGGGCGCAACGGCTGTCGGAATGCGCGCCATGCTTGTGGCAAATTTCTCTTGGGCTTGATCTATGTTCAGACAGAAAAGAATCACAGGAAAGTCAGGGAACTGGCTACGGCTGACCTTGTCTGACTGGCAGCTATCCCGTTTTCGCCAATAACGGCGGGACGCCACTCAGGAGGAAACAGCATGCTGGTCGATGACATGCCCATCGCAACATTTGCAACCATCCCATCCGCGGAACCGGCGTTGTCCGCCGCGCCACGCCCGCCCGGGCCAGGCCTTCCCGATCCGGAGCCAGGCCGTGCCCAGGTATTCAATGTCCGGTTGGCGAGCTCGGCCGGCCGGCAGGACGCCGCCGGAGTCCTGGTGCGCCGCATGTATGCCTGGCGCGGCTATGCGCTCGACCCGGCCGCGCGCCAGGACGGCGCTCGCGTCACCTTCTATGCCGAAACCGACGGCGAACTGGTGGGTACCATGAGCCTGGCGCTGGATGTGCACGGCCGCCTGCCGGCCGACGAGAACTTCGGCGACAGCCTGGCGCCGCTGCGCCTGGCCGGGCGGCGCCTGTGCGAACCTTCGCGCCTGGCCATCGACAAGGGCATGTCGAAGCGGGTCTTCGCCGCGCTGATCCATATTTCCTATTTATATGCGCACCGCTTGCGTGGCTTCAGCGACTACATCATCGAGGTCAACCCGCGCCACGTTGCCTTTTACCAACGCATGCTCGGCTTCGCAGTCTTCGGAGCCGAACGCGACTGTAGCCGGGTCGGCGCCCCGGCAGTGCTGCTGCGCCTGCCGCTGGACGTGATGGGCGAGCGCATCCGCCGCTGGAGCGGCAGCTTCGATGCCGCCGGCGCCGAGCGCTCCTTCTACCCGTATTTCTTCCCGCTGCGCGAAGAAGCCGGGATCAGCGCGCGCCTGGCTGCGCTGTGCCAGGGGGAGGACAGGACATGAGCGCCCTGAACGAACCGCAGGGGGCCGCCGATACCGCCGATGCCGGCGCCGCCCTGCGCGCGATGGAAGCCGTGGCCGGCGCGCCGCACCTGCTGGCCGACGACGCCACCCTGGACCGCTATGCGCGCAGCACGGCGGCGCGTCCGGTGCGGCCGCTGGCCGTAGTGCGCCCGGCCGGCGCCGGCGAGGTGGCGCAACTGGTCCGCATTGCCGCCGCCCACCGGCTCGCCGTGTATCCGCTCAGCACCGGCAAGAACTGGGGCTATGGCGACGCCTGCGCGGTCGGCGCCGGCCAGGTCATCCTCGATCTGTCGCGCATGAACCGCATCGTCCATGTCGACGCCGAACTGGCGTATGCCGTCATCGAACCCGGCGTGACCCAGCGCCAGCTGTCGGACTTCCTGCGCGACAACGGCTACCCGCTGTGGGCCGACTGTACCGGCGCTGGCCCGGATACCAGCTACGTCGGCAACATCATGGAGCGCGGCTTCGGCCATTCTCCTTACGGCAACCGGCTGCAGCACGTGGCCGGCATGCAGGTGGTGCTGGCCAGCGGCGAACTGCTCGACACCGGCTTCGGCCACTACCGCCAGGCGCGCGCCACCCATCTGTTCCCGTACGGCGTCGGGCCCTTCCTCGACGGCCTGTTCACGCAGTCGAACATGGGCATCGTCACGCGCCTGGGCATCTGGCTGATGCCCCAGGCCGCCTGCGTGAACCATTTCCTGTGCAGCGTGCCGGCCCATGGCGACATCGCCGCCGTGGTCGACGCCCTGCGTCCGCTGCGCCTGGACGGCACCTTGCGCAGCATCCTGCATATCGGGAACGACTTGCGGGTGCTGTCGGGCGGGCGGGTGTTTCCGCGCGGCGAGGGGGCGCCAGCGCCGGCTTCGCGGCTGGCGCCCGAGATGCGTACCCGGCTGTGCGCCGGCCTGGGCGCCTGGACGGTCTCCGGCGCCCTGTATGGCAGCAGGGCGCAAGTGGCGCTGGCGCGTGCGGCGGTGAAGCGCGCCTTGCGCGGCACCCGGGGCAAAGCGCGCTTCGTCAGCGAGCGTAGCTTGAAATGGGGGACACTGGCGGGCCGGCTGCTGGGCAACACCGGAGCCGGGCGGCGCCTGCGCACGAATGTGGCGCTGGGCGAATCGCTGTTCGAGATGAACCGGGGTATGCCGAACGGGCGCTTCCTGGCCGGCGCTTACTGGCGCCGGCGCGGCGGGCTGCCGGAAGGCTTTCCGGAAGGCGCCGATCCGGCACGCGACGGCTGCGGCCTGCTGTGGGTGTCGCCGGTGCTGCCGCTGCGCGGCGAAGACATGCTGGCGGTGTACGCCCTGGCCGAAGCCCAGTTCGAGCGCCACGGCTTCGATTTGTTCGCCACCTTCAGCATGATCAACGAGCGCACCCTGGGCGGCGTCCTGACCGTGGCCTACGACCGCGACGATCCCGAGGAAACGGCGCGCGCCCGGGCCTGCCACGACGCGGTGTTCGCGCAGATGCTCGAGGCCGGCTACATTCCCTACCGCGCCGGAAACCACTCGATGGCGGCGCTGGACCCGGATGGCGACAGTTACTGGCGCACGGTGGCGGCGCTGAAGGCGGCGCTCGATCCCCAGGGTATCCTGGCGCCCGGGAGGTACGAGCCGGGCTTGGCGGCGCGGCAGGGAACGCCCTGACGGCAAGCCTCGTCAGAAACCGGTCTTGCGCGCCGACAGGGTACGCATCACGCCACGGAAGTCGACCGTGTTCAGCGACACCGGCCGGCGCCAGATGCGGCCGACGTATTCCATCACGCGCTCGGCCTGCTGGAGGTCGAGCCCGCGCCCGTCGTGCTGGAAATCGTGGCGCAGCTCCAGGCTGCCGTCGGGCTTCAGCAGCGTGACCGCCACCGAGGGTGCGCCATTGTTGTACTTCGGCGCCAGGATCGCCTCGCGGATGGCGTGGATGTCGCGGTTGGCGATCCGTGTTTCGCCATCCGTGCGTGTCTCGTGCACGAACAAATCGAGTTCGCGCGCCAGGTCCGCGTCGAGGTAGTTGCGGACGAAGCCGAAATCGTCTTCCTCGCGCATGATGCGGCGCGCCGCGTCCAGGCCCTCGCGTTCGATGATGTGCTCCCACATCGCGAAGCCGAGGTGGTAGGGGTTCAGCGCCAGCGCCAGCTGCTGCCCGCCGGCATACGGGCGCACCACGTCCGAGTGCGACTTCAGCGCGGCCAGGTAGAGTTCGTGCGGCAGGAAGCCGGCTTCGCGCAGCAGGCGCGCATGCCAGTACGAGGCCCAGCCCTCGTTCATGATCTGGCAGGCGAAGATCGGGTGAAAGTAATAGGCCTCCTCGCGCACTGCCAGGAAGATGTCGCGTTCCCATTCCTCGAGTTCGGCGCCGTACTGGGCGATGAACCACAGCAGGTCGTGCTCGGGATGCGGCGGCAGGGGTGCGCGCTGGCGCCGCGTGTCGGGTGCGGGCGGCTCGCCCTCGCCCGGCAGGCGGGTGTAGCGGTCGCGGAAGGCGCGGTCCGGCGAACCGGAGGCCGGCGCCTTTAAATACTCCGGGTAGCGCAGCCGGTGCAGCGGCTGGCCGATGTCGATGTGGGCCTCGAGCGCCAGCGCTGCATCGAGCACGGCCTCGACCCGCTCCTGGCCATGCTCGGCCAGCGCCGCCTCCAGCCGGTGCGCGCGCGCCGCGCTCTGCTCCAGGATGTGGCCGCCGGCCATGCCCATGAAGCGCTGGAACAGCGCGTTGTTCCTGGCAAAGTCGGCATGCCCCAGCACGTGGGCCGTGACCAGGGTGTTCTCGGCCAGCGAATTATGTTCGAGCATGAAGGCGCGGCAGGGGTCGCCCGGGAACATCACCTCGAAGATGCGCGAATGCCCCATGTGCTGGCGCACCAGCTGGTGGATGTAGCGCACTCCGAACGACCAGTGGCGCATCCGCACCGGCAAGCCGTAGACCGCGATCTCCAGCATGAAGCGGTTCGGCACCATGTCGAAGTGCACGGGGTCGAATTCCAGGCCATGCTCGATCGCCAGCTGCTCGAGGCGGGCGGCGTAATCGGCCAGGCGGTCGCCGTGCAGGGCATCGCCGTGCAGGGCATCGCCGTGCAGGGGATCGCCGGACATGGGCTCATCGGGCAAGGGCGCACTCATGCCTGCACCTGCCGCGGGTTGGCCCGGTCCGCGCCGCGCGCCTCGATCGTCTCGCCAAAGAAACGGCGCAGGGTGCGCCAGACGTCGTCGGCATTCGACAGCATGCTGGCGCCGACCGCCAGGCCGCGCGCCTCGAGGTCGGTGAACAGGCGGCGCATCTCGGTATCGAGCGAACGGGTGACGCCGGGCAGGGTCTCGACGAAGCCCATGTAGTTGAGCATGCCGGCCAGTTCCTTCAGGCTGTGGTGAGTGGCGGCGCGGTCTTCGGTGAAGTTTTCGCCGTCGGAAGCGTAGAACAGGTAGAGGTTGGTCTGCCCGGCCAGCCGCTCGCGCCGGATGATGTCGAGCACCAGCCGGAAGCCGCTCGAGGCGATCGTGCCGCCGATGCCGCTCACCTGGAAGAAGTCGCCTTCGTTGAACTCCCAGGCCTGCGTGGTGTGGGCGACGAAGCGCGCCGCCACCTTGGAGTAGCGCCGGCGCAGGCCCTGCAGGGCAAAGAAGAAAAAGGACTTGGCCAGCTTGCGTTCGAGCTGGGTCATGCTGGCCGAGACGTCGATGACGAAGAAGATCAGCGCCGCCGTGGCGGGCCGTGGCCGGCTGACCAGCTGGCGAAAGCGCAGGTCCTCGTTCGTGAAGGGCAGCGGATCGTCCTGCACCGCGCGGCGCTTGATCGCTTCCTTCAGGGTGCGGCGCCGGTCCAGGCGCGAGCGCGCGCCGCGCCGGTCCCAGCCTTCGCGCACCAGTTCGGTGTCGGGAATGGCCGGGCTGGCCGCCGGCTTCAGGTCGGGCAGGTGCAGGTCTTCCCACAGCCAGTCCATGATCTCGTCGATCGAGAACTCGAGCAGCAGCGCCACTTCGCCGTCCTCGTTGCCGCCGCTGCCGTCGTCGCCGTCGTCATCGTCCTCGGCATGGCGCAGGATGTCGCCGGGTTCGCCGCGGCCCTGGCCGGCGCCGGTCTCGACCCGGCCTTCGGCCAGGCGGAAGCGCGCGTGTTCGAGCAGGCGCACCGGCACCTGCACGCTGCGCTGTTCCGGTCCGGTGATGAGGTCGGGGCCGGCGATCAGCTCGGGCAGGTGCTGGCGCACCGCTTCGCGCACCTTGTCGTTGTGGCGCAGCCAGTCGCGCGCCCCGCGCGAGAACAGCTCGTACCATTCGGTGCTGATGGTGAGCGCCACGGTCCGCTCCTCATTCCTGGGCCAGCAGCGTGGTGACGTAGTTCAGCGCTTCGCGCGCACTGTGCGCGTCGTAGCCGTACTCGTCGACCAGGCGTTTCTCGACGGCCGAGATCTTGGTGCGCACCTCGTCGTCGGGCCGCTTGCTCGAACTGACCAGGCGCAGCACATCGCGGCGCTGTTCGAACAGATACTGCTGGACCGCGTCGTTGAGCTGGATGTGGCTGTCGAGCCCGAACTTCGCCCCGCGCTTGTAGGCGCCCATGGCCTTGCGCACGACTTCCTGGCGGAAAGACTGCTTGCCCGACTCGGAAATGTGGATCTTTTCCTCGACCGCGCGCAGGAAACGCTCGTCGGGTCGCCGCTCCTCGTTGGTGATCGGGTCCTTGACGGTACGGTTGTCGAGCATGGCTTCCACCTCGTCGAGGTACTTGCTGAGCAGCTCGAGCGCTTCGCCCTCGAAGGAGACGAACAGCGCCTTGTGCACGTCCTGCTTCACCCAGCGGTTATAGAAGTCCTTGCGCGTCAGGACCAGGTAGTCGACCCACTTGCGCTTCTTGCGCGCCTCGATGCGGGCGTCGTTTTCGATGGCATCTTTCAGGGCCAGCAAGACGTCCATGGTCGACAGGCTCTTCTGGTTCGAACCGATGATGGCGTTCGACAGCGCGTTGATCACGAAGCGCGGCGAGACCCCGGCCAGGCCTTCGTCGGGCGCCTTTTCCTTTTCTTTGACACGGCGGATGTCGGCCCGGTTCACGCCATCGACTTCCTCGTCGGCATGGATGCGCACTTTCCTGACCAGCTCGGCCTCCTTGTCGTCGCCGTCCTGGATGCGCGACAGGATGGCGAACACGGCCGCCGCGTGCAGCACGTGCGGGTCGAGGTGGACGTCGCGGAAGGCCGGCGCCGCCGACGAGATCAGCTTGAGGTAGATGCGCGCTTCCTCGCGGTAGTTCAGGGTGTAGGGCACCTGGATGATCACCATGCGGTCGAGCAGGGCCTCGTTTTCGCTTTCCTGCAAAAACTTGCGAAATTCGGCGAGATTGGTGTGGGCCAGGATGGTCTCGTCGAGGTAGATCAGGGGAAAGCGCGCTACCTTGACGTTCTTTTCCTGGGTCAGCGTGAGCAGCAGGTAGAGGAACTCGCGCTTGACCTTCAGGATCTCGATCATTTCCAGCACGCCGCGGCTGGCCGCATACACGGCGCCGGACCAGGACCAGGCGTGCGGATCGCCTTCGTCGCCGTACTGCGCCACCTTCGACAAATCCACCGAGCCGACCAGGTCGGCCAGGTCAGCCGTGGTGGGGTCGTGCGGCGCATAGGTGCCGATGCCGCTGCGGCCGGCTTCGGAGACGAACACGCGCTCCACCGGCATGCGCATGAAGTCGCCGTCGAACTGATCTTCCAGCCGGGCCCGGCAATGCGGGCAGATGTCGCCGGTGATGTCGATGCCGTAGGTGTTGCGGCAGGCGGCGCGCATGGTGTGCGGCACCAGGTGCAGCGGCGACTCGCGCACCGGGCAGCCGGCAATCGCATACAGGGCGCCGTCGTCGGTGCGGCTGTACTCTTCCAGGCCGCGCTT
This sequence comes from Massilia brevitalea, assembly GCF_030711405.1. GTDB lineage: Bacteria > Pseudomonadota > Gammaproteobacteria > Burkholderiales > Burkholderiaceae_D > Telluria > Telluria brevitalea. Next base: position 108,316 of record NZ_JAULSI010000008.1, on the reverse strand, counting down.
GAGCAGGATGACCAGGGTCGACTTGCCCCCGGAAGGCGGACCGAGCAGGAGCAGCAGGCGCCGGCCGACTTCCGAACCGGCCGCCGCCGCCTTGAAATAGTCGACCACCCGCGCCAGGGCTTCGTCGATGCCGAACAGGTCGTCGGCAAAAAGGCTGCAGCGCAAGGTTCCGCCAGCATCGTCGAGGCAGGTGGCGCGCATCATGTCCCAGATGTACTGGTGCGAACTGCGCGCGACACGTTCTGGCGCGGCGGGCAGGATGGTGGCCAGGAAGTCGCCGAAGGTGCCGGCCCAGTGCCCGGCACGGTGCTGGCGGGCGAACAGGTCCAGGCTGTGTAGGAAGCCGTCGCGTCCGCCGGCATGCGCTGGGTCCTGCGCGGAGTCCTGCACCGAATCCTGCATGGCGTCCTGCATACCACACGCGTTGTCGCCCGGCTGCGTCACGTTTCCTCCGTCGGCTGAGGTGGATGCGGCCCGGCCGGCCGCGCGAAGCCACAGTATCGGTGCGCGCGGGGGGAGGTGGCTGAGGCGTATCAATGTGCGCGACCGAACCTCGCGGGCCCTGGCAGGCCTAATAACAAGGCACGGATGAGGAGATCGGCGGCGCATTGGGATGCCCATGCCGGGACCGCGCCGGCGCTCGTCTTGCGTTCGCCGCCGCACCGATGACGCCGGCGGGCACAGGCTAGGATGGTGCTTCAGACAACTTAGAAGGGTATGCCATGTCCACAACGAACGCTTCCGTCCAGGCCGCTGCACTGGCGGACAAGATTCGCTCGATGCGCTTTGCCATGTTTACGACCGTCGACGAACACGGCCACCTGATCAGCCATCCGATGACCAACCAGGATACCGACGCCGAGGGCGGGCTCTGGTTCTACACATCGATCCATACGCCGCTGTGGCAGAACATCGCGATGCAGCCCGAGGTCAACGTCAGCTTCGCCCAGCCCGACGACAGCCTGTACGTGTCGATCAGCGGCACCGCCGAGCGCGTGGTCGACCGCGAGCGCATCCGTGCGCTGTGGAACCCGATGGTCCAGGCCTGGTTCCCGCACGGCCCCGACGACGAGCACGTGGTGCTGGTGCGCGTGGCGCCGCACAGCGCCGAGTACTGGGATTCGAACGACAGCAAGATGGTGCGCCTGTTCCAGATGGCCAAGGCGGCCGTGACCGGCACCACGCCGGATGTCGATCCCGGCGAGCACGGCACCATCAGGCTGGATAACTGAAGCCGGCGCCGGACACGCCGCGCCGGCAGCCGGCTAGCGGTTCGTCGCGCCGGCCGGTGGCGCCAGATCGTCGGACGACTGGTTGGCGCCGCTTTCCGGCGAGCCGATCCCGGTGCCCGTACCGCCGGCCTGGGCGGAGCGGGTATCGAGGGCGCCACGGGCGCCGCTGTGCATGCTGGTCTCGCCGGGCTCGGCTGGGTTCGGCGGCACGCCGGGCGCGATGCCGGGTGCCGCTGCGGGCGCCACTGCGGGCGCCGCTGTAGACACGCCCCCCGGCTGCGGCGCGGCCTCAGCCTGCTGGCCATCCACCGCAGGCTCCTCGCCGTTGCCCTGGCTTGCGGTCAATTGCTCGCCGCCGCTACCGCCGGTTTCCTGCTGCGTCTCATGGCTCGGCGTCGCCCCCTCCTGGCCACTGGTCACACCACCCACGCCAATGGCGGCGCTGTCCGCAGTACCATCCTGGCCCGGCCCATTCGTCGTTCCTGCATTCATCTTCGTCCTCCGCATCCTGGTTGCATGATGGCCGATTATGCCAAGCGCAGCGGGAGGCGCCATCGGCATCCCGGCGGCGCATCTGTAGGACAGGACCCAAGCGTCAGCGGTAGCGCTTGTAGACGCCCGTCGTTCCATCCTTTTTCACCAGCAGCACCTCGTACGGATCGCTGTGCGCGCCTTCCATGCCTGGCGAACCCATCGGCATGCCCGGCACCGCCAGGCCGGCCGCCTGCGGGCGGGTGGCCAGCATGCGCTTGATGTCGGACGCCGGCACATGTCCCTCAATGGCGTAAGCTTGCACTTTGGCGCTATGGCAGGAGCCATGCTCGTCGGCGATGCCGAACTTCGCGCGGTAGTCGCCCGGATTCGCCACATCCTGGGCCTTGACGCTGAATCCGTTCGCTTCCAGATGCTTGATCCACTGCTTGCAGCAGCCGCAGGTAGCGGTCTTGTAGACCTCGACAACGGGCTGGGCAGCCGATGCCGCGAGCGGCTGGGCCAACAGGAGCGGCAGCAGGAATGACAGGGCGGTTCGGGACGGCATGGGGTTCTCCAGTTGGAACGGAAAGCGGCATCCTACACCAGGGCTCCGGCAAGCCGCCATGCCCGCATTCGTAGTATCTTTACGGAAACGTATCCAACGCGGCGCAGTGCTCACCTGGAGATCCCAGCATGACCTCGCATCCTCCCGCCGGCGGCCCGGCCGCCACCGGCATCTTCCAAGAATCAAGCATCCCGGAAACCACCCCGGCGGCACCAATCGACGCCATCGTCATCGGCGCCGGCTTCGGCGGCATCTGCATGGGCCGCGCCCTGCTGCGTGCCGGGGTCGAACGTTTCCTCATTCTCGAGCGGACCGACGACATCGGCGGCGTCTGGCGCGACAACCGCTATCCCGGCGCTGCCTGCGACGTGCCGTCGCACCTGTATTCGTTCTCCTTCGCACCGAACCCGGACTGGCCGCGCACCTTTGCCACCCAGGCCGAAATCCTGGCCTATTTGCGCGACTGCAGCGTCGGTTTCGGCCTGGCGCCACATCTGCGGCTCAAGCGACAGGTCAGCCGCGCCCGCTACGATGAAGCCAGCGCCACCTGGGAAGTGATGCTCGAGGACGGGGCCAGCCTGCACACCCGCATGCTGGTCAGCGCCATCGGCCTGCTGGGCCGACCGGCGCTGCCGCAGATCGACGGCATGCACAGCTTTGCCGGGGCCGCCTTCCACTCGTCGCGCTGGAACCATGCCGTGCCGCTGGCCGGCAAGCGGGTGGCGGTGATCGGCACCGGGGCCTCGGCCACCCAGTTCATCCCGTCCCTTGCCGGCCAGGTGAGGGAGCTGGTGGTGTTCCAGCGCTCGCCGGCCTGGCTCAAGCCGCGCGGCGACCGCGCCTACCCGGACTGGCGCAGGCGCCTGTTCCGGCATCTGCCGCTGGCGATGGGCCTGCACCGCGCCCTGATCTACGCAAAATACGAGTCGCGCGCGCTGGCCTTTACCCGCTTCAAGGGCATGATGGAATGGGCTGTCGGCCAGCCGTTCCGGCGCATGCTGGCGCGCGACGTGGCCGACCCGGTGCTGCGGGCGCGCCTCACACCAGGCTATCCGATCGGCTGCAAGCGGGTCCTGCTCTCGGACGACTACCTGGCCAGCCTGGCCCATCCGGAGGTGCGCCTGGTCACCGAGCCGATCCGCCGCATCGTTCCGCGCCGCGTGGAAACGGCTTCGGCCACGGTCGAGGTCGAGCCGGCGGTGCACCGGCGCTTCAACACCCGGCTGCAGCGGCATCTCGCCAGGACGGTCTGGAACGGCTGCCACAGCTGGTACCTCGACCGCCATGGCCGCAACACCACCAACTGGCCCGGCTTCAGTTTCACTTACCGCTGGCTGGCGCGGCATGCGAGCCTGTCTGCCTACCGCTTTGCCTCGCCCGTGGCCGCCGCGCCCTTGCTCACCGAATCCGGCAGCCTGCGCATTGCCGCGCCGCCCGGCCTGGCCGAACGCCTGCAGGCCGGCTTCCAGCGCCTGTTCCTGCGTACCTGCTTCCGGCCGTTGATCGGTCCGCCCGCCGGCCCGCGCCTGCAACGGGCCCTGGTCGCCTGCCTCGCGCCGCTGATGCCGGGCGTAGGCGGGGTCCGGCGGGTGCGCCGCACGCTGGGTGGCGTGCCCGCCGAGGCCGTCATCCCGAAGGCGCCGGCGCATGGGCAAGGCCCCAGCGGCGCCATCCTCTACCTGCACGGCGGCGCCTTTTGCCTCGGCAATCCCGCCTCCCACCGCAGCATCACCACGCGCCTGGCAAGCGACGCAGGCATCACCGTGTGGGCGCCGGACTACCGCCTGGCGCCCGAACACCCTTGTCCCGCGGCGCTCGACGACGCGCTGGCCTGCTACCAGGGCTTGCTCGACAGCGGCATTCCCGCGCACCGGATCGTGCTGGCCGGCGATTCGGCCGGCGGCGGGCTGGCGCTGGCGCTGGCCCTGAGCCTGCGCGACAAGGGACTGGCCTTGCCGGCCGGGCTGGCGCTGGTCTCCCCATTGACCGATCCGTCCCTGTCCAGCCCCTCGGTGACGGCCAACGCCCGCATCGACCCCATGGTGCGCCGTTCCTGGGTAGCGCAGGGCGTCGCCTGGTACGCTTGCCCGCTGGACGCCTGCGTCCATGCGCCGCTGAGCATGAACCTGGCAGGCCTGCCGCCGATACTGGTCCAGGTCGGGGAGCAGGAAATCCTGCGCGACGATGCCTTCCGCCTGGCTGCGCATGCGCGTGCATGCGGCGTACCATGCCAGCTGGAGGAATACGCGGGACGCTGGCATGTATTCCACTTGCAGGCCTTTTACCTGCGTTCGGCCGCGCACGCGATCGGGCGCCTGGCGGCCTTTGCCCGCGTCCGCGTGGCCGAGACGCAGGTCAAGTAATAAAGGGAAATCGATGGCCTTTTCCATTGCCGCTGGCGCCGTCCTGCTGCTGCACCTCGCCTTCGTGCTCTTCGTCGTGTTCGGCGCGCTGTTCCTGTACGGCTGGATAGTCCTGCGCCCGCTATGGCACAAGCGCGGTCGCACGTGAACCCAAGGTAACGTGCGGATGCTCGACGGGCAGGGTGCTATGCTCGTCCGCAGTGTAGCCGGCCCGCTGCCCGGGCCATGTCGCAAGCAATGTTGGGAGAGATTCATGACGATGACGGTAGGCGATTTCCTTTTGCAACGACTCGACGAATGGGGTGTGAACCGCATCTACGGCTACCCCGGCGACGGCATCAACGGCATCCTGGCCGCCATGCGGCGCCAGGACCGCATCGACTTCGTCCAGACCCGCCACGAGGAAATGGCCGCCTTCATGGCCTGCGCCCACGCCAAGTACACGGACGAGGTCGGCGTCTGCATGGCCACCTCGGGCCCGGGCGCGATCCACCTGCTGAATGGCCTGTATGACGCCAAGCTCGACCACCAGCCGGTGGTCGCCATCGTCGGCCAGCAAAAGCGTGCCTCGCTCGGCGGCCACTTCCAGCAGGAAGTCGACCTGGTCACCCTGTTCAAGGACGTGGCCGGCGCCTTCGTGCAGATGGCCACCACTGCCGGGCAGATCCGCCACCTGGTCGACCGCGCCTTCCGCATTGCACGCACCGAGCGCTGCGTCACCTGCATCATCATCCCGTCGGATTTGCAGGACGAAGACGCCGTTACCCAGCCGCCGCGCGAGCACGGCAGCATTGTCACGGGGATCGGCAGCATGGCGCGCGCCGGGGTGCCGCCGCAAACGGCATTGCAGCAGGCGGCCGATATCCTGAACGCCGGCAAGAAGGTGGCCATCCTGGCCGGCGCCGGCGCCCATGGGGCGGGCGACGAACTGGTCGAGGTGGCGCAGCTGCTGGGGGCGGGCATCGCCAAGGCCCTGCTCGGCAAGATGGTCGTGCCCGACGAGCTGCCGTTCGTGACCGGCTCGATCGGCATCATCGGTACCCAGGCCAGTTTCGACATGATGAACGAATGCGATACCTTGCTGATGGTCGGCTCGAGCTTCCCGTATTCGGAATTCCTGCCCGAGGAAGGCCAGGCGCGCGGCGTGCAGATCGACATCGACGGCAAGATGCTCAGCTTGCGCTACCCGATGGAGAGCAACCTGATCGGCGACGCCAAGGCCAGTTTGCAGGCCCTGGTCCCGCTCCTGCAGCGCAAGGGAGACCGCAGCTGGCAGGAGCGCATCGAGGAGAATGTGCGCAAGAGCTGGCAGCTGCTGGAACAAAAGGCGATGCTGGAAACACCCGAGCTGAACCCCCAGCGCGCCTTCTGGGAGCTGTCGCAGCGCCTGCCCGACGACGCCATCCTGGCCGGCGACTCGGGTTCCTCGACCTCGTGGTATGCGCTGGACATCCGCGCCCGCAAGGGGATGCTGGGGTCGCTGTCGGGCGGGCTGGCCACGATGGGCTCGGCGGTGCCGTATGCATTCGCCGCCAAGATGGCCTATCCCGAACGCCTGGTGGTGGCGCTGGTGGGCGACGGCGCCATGCAGATGAACGGCATGAACGGCCTGATCACGATTGCCCGCACCTGGCAGGAGTGGCGCGACCCGCGCCTGATCGTGCTGGTGCTGAACAACCGCGACCTGAACTTCGTCACCTGGGAGCAGCGCGGCATGGCGGGCGAGCCGAAGTTCGAGACTTCGCAGCAACTACCCGACGTGGCCTATGCCGACTATGCACGCCTGCTCGGGCTCGACGGCGCGCGCGTGGAACGTCCGGACCAGCTCGGCCCGGCCCTGGATGCGGCGTTTTCCGCCAATAAGCCCTTCGTGCTCGACATCGTCAGCGAGGCGAATATCCCGCCTTTGCCACCCCACATTACCCGTTCCCAGGCAAGGCAATACTACGAGGCCATCGAAAAAGGCGAGCCGGAAGCCGATGCCGTTCGCCGCGCGCTTGCTCAACAGGGGTTGACGGAGCAATAATGCGGATGTGCTGGCTTATTGTTATCGCTTTTCGCCGATGCGTGTAAAGACGCGACGCTGAACATGTGAACCGACTGGCGCCTGGCGGCTATGCAGGCGCTTTCCCCCGTTCCGATGATGACCGTATCCCGTGCTCCCGCGCATGCTGTTGCATGCACGGGCGGCCAGGGTGCGCATGCGTACAACACGAGTTGGCAAACGACAGCAGGTCTGCAGGGAAGCGAAGAGGGCACGCCAGCCACGGCGGCTGCCTTCCGGAAGGAGACGACAATGCATAACAGGAGAACACGTAGTGAGTATTTTTAGGACGAAGAACCTCGATACCATGGTGGCGGACGCCCGCACCCCAGGCGGGCTGAAGAAGGTCCTCGGACCGATGGACCTGATCCTGATGGGTATCGGGGCAATTGTCGGCACGGGCATCTTTGTGCTGACCGGTACCGGCGCAGTCACGGCCGGCCCGGCGCTGAGCCTTTCCTTCATCATCGCCGCGATCGCCTGCGGCTTTGCCGCGCTCTGTTATGCCGAGTTCGCTTCCAGCGTGCCGGTGGCCGGCTCGATCTACACCTATTCCTATGTGACCCTGGGCGAGATCGTCGCCTGGATGATCGGCTGGGACCTGCTGCTCGAATACGGCCTGGCGACTTCGACCGTTGCGGTCGGCTGGTCGGGTTATTTCCAGTCGCTGCTGAAAGGCATCGGCATCGTGCTGCCGGAAGCCTTGCGCGCCGCCCCCGGAGCGATTCCCGGCGTGAACACCCTGTTCAACCTGCCGGCCTTCCTGATCATGCTGGTCCTGACCTTCATGCTCTCGCTCGGCGTGCGCGAATCGGCGCGCGTGAACAACATCATGGTGCTGATCAAGACCGGCGTCGTGCTGCTGTTCATCTTCGTTGGCGTCAGCTACGTGAAGCCGGACAACTGGCAGCCCTTCATGCCGTTCGGCATGGGTAGCGTGATGAGCGCCGCCGCACTGGTGTTCTTCGCCTTCATCGGCTTCGACGCGGTGACCTCGGCGGCGGAAGAAGTCAAGAACCCGGCCAAGGATTTGCCGATCGGTATCATCGGTTCGCTGGTCATCTGCACCATCCTGTACGTGGTGGTCGCCGCCATCATGACCGGCATCGTCCCCTACATGAACTTCAAGGGCGTCGATCACCCGGTCTCGCTGGCGCTGCAGTACGCCGGCCAGGACTGGGTTGCCGGCTTCGTCGACCTGGCCGCCATCCTCGGCATGAGCACCGTGATCCTGGTCATGGCCTACGGCCAGACCCGCATCCTGTACGCCATGTCGCGCGATGGCCTGCTGCCGAAGAAACTGTCGGAAGTGCACCCGAAATACGGCACCCCGTACTTCGCCACCTGGATGGTCGGCATCATCTTCGGCCTGATCGCCGCCGTCGTGCCGCTGGGCGTGCTGGCCGAACTGGTCAACATCGGCACCCTGGCCGCTTTCTCGCTGGTGTCGCTGGCCGTCATCATCCTGCGCAAGAAGCGTCCGGACCTGCACCGCGCCTTCCGCTGCCCGGGCGTGCCTGTCGTGCCGGCCCTGGCCATCATCTTCTGCGTGGCCCTGATGTCCTTCCTCAGCTGGCATACCTGGGTGGCGTTTGCCGTCTGGCTGCTGCTGGGCCTGATCGTTTACTTCGGCTACGCCCGCCAGCGTTCGCTGCTGAACAACACCAAGGCTTGATCACCCCAGGCTGAAACGAAAACGGCGCCCGTCAATAAAGACGGGCGCCGTTTTACTTTGTAAACTCCGATGAACGATTCGGACGCGCTCAGGCCGCAGCGGCAATCTCGCCCAGCTCGGCCAGCGTGGCCGTACTGACGCCGGCCTCGCGCATTTGCGCGATCGCGCGTTCGCCATCCTGCGGCTGGACGTTCACGGCGCGCATCGCTTCGGGCAGGATCACGGTGTCGAAACCTTCGGTGCGGGCGTCGAGCGCCGTGTTCAGCACGCAGTAGTCGGTGGCCAGGCCGCACACGAACACGCGGGTCACGCCGTGCTGGCGCAGGTGGTCGGCCAGCGCGGTGCCGTTGAAGGCGGAATAGGCGTCGGCGTCGGCGCTGTCGGCTTTCGAGATGATCACCGTGTCGGCCGGCAGCGCCAGTTCGTCGGAAAACGCCGCGCCGCGGGTCTCGGCCACGCAGTGCGGAGGCCAGGGGCCACCGCGTTCGGCAAACGAAATATGGTTTTCCGGATGCCAGTCGCGCGAGGCATACACCGGCAGGCCGAGCGCGGCAAACCTGGCCATCGCCTCGTTGACCGGCGCCAGCACCTGGTCGCCCTCGGGCACGCCCAGGCTGCCGCCGGGCAGGAAATCGTATTGCATGTCGATGACGAGCAAGGCGTCGCTGTCTTGCAGACGGATCGGATTCATAAAAGCAGGCCTCCTGTTAAATACACATCAAGCGCACAGGGTAGCACGGCAGGCAAGGGGCTGTGCCTGCCGTTGGCTGAATGTTATACTGTATATGAATACAGTATTTCTGAGCCTCACCATGACAAAGTTCGCCCCCATCGACCTCGGCCCCGCCCACCTTGACACCGACACCGACGCGCCGGCAAGCGGCCCCAGCGGCCGGCTCGGCGTCAAGATGTTCCGGGTTGCGGACGACCCGATCACCGAAGCGCAAACCGACATCGAGATCGCGCGCGAGTTCATCGCCAATGGCGAGCTCACCCCGGCTTCGATCGCCAATTCCCAGAAAGAGTTGTTCCGCTTCCTCACCTGGTGCCGCGAAGAAGCGAAAAAGACCCTGTCCCAGCTGAACGTGGCCGACCTGAACGCCTACAAGGATTTCCTGCGCAACCCGCCGCCGGACTGGATCTCGACCACCAAATGGCCGCGCCGCGACCCGCGCTACCGTCCGTTCACCGGGCCGCTGTCCGACCCGAGCCGGCGCCAGGCCATGATCGCAGTCAAGGGCCTGCTCGCCTTTGCCGAGCAAACCGGCTACCTGCGCCGCAATCCCGGCGCCCTGGTGCGCAACGTACGCACGCCGATCGCCAGCCGCATCACACGCTACCTCACGCCGCAAGCCATCGCGCTGGCCCTGGACACGGTCACTAACCGCCTGGCCGATTCGCCGGCCGCCGAGCGCAGGCGCGAGCGCGACCGTTTCCTGCTGGTCGCGTTCGCCCATACCGGGGCGCGCCTGAACGAGATCGTCAGCGCCAACATGGGCGCCATCTATGCCGAAGGCGCGGGGCGCTGGTGGATCGACGTACTCGGCAAGGGCAACAAGCCGCGCCGCCTGCCGGTGCCCGACGACATGCTGGCCGCCTTCCGGCGCTACCGCGAAGCCTATGGCTTGCCGCCGCAGACGGCGCGCGTCGACCGCACGCCCCTGGTGCTGTCGAGCCGCAGCCGCGAAATCACGCGCCTGAGCGACGAAGCGGCGTCGGAGGCACTGAAAGGCATCTTTGCCGAAGCCGCCGCGCGCGCCGCCCGCGACGGCGACAGCGACACCGCCGCCACCTTGCGTCATGCCTCCGCGCACTGGCTGCGCCACAGCATGCTGACCAACCACGCCAACAACGGCGTGCAACTCAAAACCCTGCAGGACACCGCCGGCCACGCCAACATTGCCACCACCGCGGCCTACCTGCACAAGACCGACAACGAGCGCCACGACGAGATCATTGCTTCGGTCACCGGCAGCGGACGCGGCTGACAGGCCCGGCCGCACCATCGGCGTCATACCGCAAGCCAATCTGGGCCCGGATCTCGTCCAGCACGCCCATCCCGGCCAGCGTCTCCGCGTGGGTCATCAGGGAATGCTCCGGCAACCCTGCGCGCAGGGCATCGCCGGCGGCCATCGCCTCGTGCACATAGCCGTTGCCCAAAAAAGGCGTGGCGACGCGGCGCGTGCTGCCGTCGGCTGCCGTAACGCTGATCGCGCGCGCCATGTGGAACATGCTCTCCATCCGGATGCTGCCGAGTTCGCCTGAGATGCTGAGCTCGCACGGCGTGCGGGCGCGCAGCGAGCAGTTCGAGACCGACATGGTTCCGCCCCGGTGCAGCATCGTGAATCCGGTGCCGAGGTCGACGCCGGTTGGCCCCATGCTAGCCTGCGCGCGCACGCTTTCTACCGGCCCCAGCAGCGCCATGGCGATCGACAGCGGGTAGATGCCGAGGTCGAGCAGCGCGCCGCCGCCCAGCTCGCGCCGGTTGACCCGGTGTGCAGGGTCGCGCGTGGCGGCAAAGCCGAAATCGGCCTGCACCAGGGCGACTTCGCCAATCTCTCCCGCGTCGACAATGCGCCGCACCTCGGCCAGGGCCGGCATGAAGCGCGTCCACATCGCTTCCATCAGGAACAGTCCACGGCTACGCGCCAGGGCGACAACGGCCTCGGCCTCGCGCAGGTTCATGGCGAATGGCTTCTCGCACAGCACCGGCTTGCCGGCTTCGAGCGCAAGCAGGGCATTCTGCGCATGCACCGTGTGCGGCGTGGCCACGTACACGATGTCGACCTCGGGCATGGTCACCAGCGCTTCGTAGGACTGGCAGGCCGCTATGCCGGAGTCGCCTGCGAATCCGCCCGCGAACTCGTCTGCAAATGCGTGGGCGGATGCGAAGGTCCGCGAGCCGACCGCCACCAGCCGTGCATCCGGCGTGTCGCGCAATGCCTGGGCAAAGGCGCGCGCGATGCCGCCCGTGCCCAGGATGCCCCAACGTATGGTCCTTGCCATGTCCTCTCCGTGTCGAAGTCCTACAGTGCGCCGTTCACGCGGAGATAGTCCTGCAAGGCGCGCACCACCAGCGCATGGTCCTCGCCGCCGTCCGCCTTGACCCGGGCATGCATGTAGCAGGAGCTGTGCCCGGTGCGGTTCACGAGGTTGCTCTTGCGCCGGATCCAGTCCGCATGGTCGGGCGCCGTGCCGTCCATGCCGTGGGCAAACAGCAGCATGCCGTTGCGCCGGATCTCGACCGCTACCGCCTTGCCGTCGGCGCGCGCCAGTTCTACCAGCTTCAACCCGATGTCGAGCGCCGCCGCGCTGCCAAAGCTGTCGAACTGCAATTGGTCTTCCTGGCGCTGCAGCTGCGCCAGGCTGTAGTCGGTCGAATTCATGGACGGGTCTCCAGGTTTCACATCATCTCAGGGTGGACAGGGCGCCGAGCACGTACACCAGTGGCGCGTTCCAGTTGATCGCCACTTCGTTGCTGGCATAGCTGCAGGCATGGTCGAGGTAAGACAGGGCCGGCAAGCTGCCCGGATACGGCAGGCATTCGGCCCGGTCCTGCTGCAGCGGGTTCGGCCCGCCCGCCACGAAGCCCGGCACCGGCGCCGCCACCGCATCGCCCAGCGAGGGGCGGTGGTGCGGGTGTTGCGGCGTGCGCGCTCCGAAACCGGTGACAAACGACAGGCCGAGCGGATTGCGGCCGAGCACGAAGTCGAGATTCGACTGGGCGGCGTCGAGGTAGTCGCGCTTGCCGTTCAGGCGGTAGGCCTGGAGCAGCATCATGGCCTGGTTCAGCACCACCGCATTGCTGCCCCAGACGAAATCGGCGCCCTTCATGGCCACCCGGTAGCCGGAGGCACGCCACTCGGCGGCCAGGCGCGCCGCCAGGCCATCGACGCGGCTGGCGATCAGTGCGCGGTCGGCGCTTGGGCCCAGGCGCTCCCGGTGATGGGCCAGCGACATCCAGGCCAGGCCGCGCACGTCGTCCCAGGCCGGCACCGTGGCCGACACGGTTTCCGGCGCCAGCGCCGTGTAATAGCTGTCCTCCCCGGTGGTGATGTAGAGCTCGGCGGCCGCCCAGGCGAACTCGTCGTCCAGGCGGGCGTCGCCGTATTCCCCGGTCAGCACGTCGGGCGGATTCTTGAACGGCAGCGCCGGATGCTTCTGGGCCCAGGCCCAGGCGCGTTCGGCCGCCGCCAGGGTGCGCGCCGCCAGGCCCGGCCAGCGCTGCTCATGGCCCGCCAGTACGCGGCTGGCCGTGGCCATGGTCGCCGCAAAGCCGAGCGCCGCCGCCGTGCTTTTCGCCACCACGTAGCGCGGCTCGCGCATCGCCTGGTGCGGCAGCACCATGGCGTCGAAGCGCAGGTTGGTCAGCTTGTGGTAGACGCCGCCATCTTCCGGGTCCTGCATGGCCAGCATCCAGTCCAGGTTCCACATGGCCTCGTCGAGAATGTCGGGCACGGCGTCGCCGGATTCGGGGATATCGGTGTCCAGCCGCGCGAACCATTGCGGGAAGTGTTCATACGCAGCCAGCAAGGTATAGGTGGAAATGGCCGAACTGGCGATGTATTTGTTGTAGTCGCCGGCGTCGTACCAGCCGCGCGCAGCGGCGATGGCGGTGCCCGCCGGGCGCGTGCTGGAGGCCGCCGATGCGTGCACCAGCACCCAATCGTCGGGATGGCCGGCCGGGCGCGCATAGGGTCCGGCATGGCGCGCCGCCAGGGCGGTGCCGCTGCGGTTGAAGTAAAACGCCTTCAGCGCGGCGCCGTCGAGCGCGCGGTAGGCTTCGGCGCCGACCGTGAATACGTCGGATTCCGGCTGGCCGGCCACGCGCAGGCGGTAGCGGCCGGGCGTGCGCAGGGCGGAGAAATCGGCGACCCGCACCGTGTCGTTCGCCGGCGCCCAGCTTGTGGGGCGGCCGAGCTGGCCTTGCAGGACAACCCGCGCGTTGTCGGCGGACACCACGTCAAACGAGGCGCCGGCGCCAGGCGCGGCCGGGACCAGGGCCAGCTTGCTGGCCTGGGGCAAATAGCCGATCTGGTTGAGCTTGATGCGCGGCGCCGGGCCGGCCGCGGCGGCGCTGCCGGCCAGCAGCAAGCCCAGGGTCGAGCCCAAGCCCAAGCCCAAGCTCAGGCGAAAGCGCATGGACAGCGCCCTCATGCCGGCACCGCCTTGCCGACCGCTTGGCCGTTCCCCGCGGCGCCCGGCGCTCCCATCCCGTCGTCGTGGTAGAACGGCGCGAACCAGGTCGCCAGGAAGGAGGGGATGGTCGCCACCATCACGAACACGAAGTAATGCACATAGCCCAGCCACTCCTGCAGGTGGCCGCTAACGACGCCCGTCACCAGCCCGCACAGTCCCATTACGCCGGTACCGAAGGCGTAGTGGGTGGTCGTGTACTTGCCCGGCGCCAGCTGCTGCATCAGATAGATCATGAAGCCGACCGCGCCGAAGCCGAAGAAGAATTTCTCGATCACGACGCCGGCCGTGATCACGAGCAGCGAGCTGGGCAGATAAATGCTCATCAGCAGGAAGGTCAGGTTCGGAATGTTCACCGCGCAGCAGAGCACGAACAGGGTCGCCTTCAGCCCGCGCCGCGCCACATACCAGCCCCCTAACAGCGAGCCGACCAGCACCGCAGCCAGGCCATACGTGCCGTAGACCAAGCCCAGCATTTCGTTGGACAGCCCAAGTCCGCCCTTGCTCATCGGGTCGACCATGAAGAAGGGACCGATCTTTTCCAAAAAGCCTATGCTCAGGCGGAACAGGAAGGCAAAGGCCAGCATGCGCCAGATGCCGCGCTTCTGGAACAGGGTGACAAAGGCGTCGAACAGGATGCGCCCGGCATCGCGCACGTTGGCCGGGGTGTCGGCGGCGCGCGCGCCGTCGGGCATGCTACGCGCATGCCAGGCGGCCATGGCCAGCACCACGCCACCGACGAGCAGGAAGATCAGGCGCCAGGCCTCGATCCACTCCGGGCCGAAGCGCGCCGGGTCGTGCCCGAACACGTGGGTATGCAGGTAGCCGCTCAGGTAGACCATGCCGCCGGCAGCCACGATCGGCCCGACGTTCCACGACAGGCTCTGCAGCCCGCAATACAGCGACTGGGTACGGGTGTCGAGCGAGGTCACGTAGACGCCGTCGCTGGCAATGTCCTGGGTCGCGCCGATGAACGACAGCGCAAAGAACAGCGCCATCAGCAGCGTCATGTAGCCGGGCAGCGCCATTGCCAGCGCCACGCCGGCGAACCCGGCGCCGATCAGCGCCTGGGCCCAGAGCACAAAGAATTTCTTGGTGCGGTACATCTCGACGAAGGGCGCGAACAGCGGCTTGATGGTGTAAGCCAGGATCAGCAGGCTCGAATACTGGGCGGCCTTGCCGTTGTCCATGCCCAGGTTCTTGAACATGATGGCGGTGACGCTGGTCAGCATCACGTAGCCCAGGGCCATGGTGAAATAGCCGCTCGGCACCCAGAGCAGCGGCGAACGGGGGCGCTCAGCAATGGACATGTGCGCGCTCCTCTTGCGGGGCCGCTGCCGCTGCAGTCACCGGCGCCGGCGCCTGCGCCGCTTCCTCGCCCAAGTGGCCGGCCAGCATGCGCGCCGCGCCCAGCAATGCCGGGCAGGGCGCCGTGATCAGGAAGGTCGGGATCGCCGCCGTAAACGCGCTGAAGCGGCCCTTGCTCTCGAAGCGGGCGCGAAACGGCGATTGCGCGAACCAGGCGCCCAGGCGCGGCACCACGCCGCCGCCAATATAGATGCCGCCGCGCGCACCGAGGGTGACTGCCAGGTTCGCCGCCACCGTGCCCAGCATGCCCGCGAAGCACTCGAGCGTCTCCAGGCACAGGGCATCGCCCCCATCCAGCGCGCGCGCCACAATCTCGGAAGGGTCCAGGGTCTCGAACACCAGCCCCTG
The DNA here is from genome assembly GCF_030711405.1 of Massilia brevitalea. Classification (GTDB taxonomy): domain Bacteria; phylum Pseudomonadota; class Gammaproteobacteria; order Burkholderiales; family Burkholderiaceae_D; genus Telluria; species Telluria brevitalea. The sequence goes on along the minus strand of NZ_JAULSI010000008.1, from coordinate 93,051 downwards.
CTGCGCCGCCAGGGCTTCGCGCACCAGCACCAGGCCCGGCCCGGACACCAGGCGCTCGGCCGACACGTGTGCATAGCGCTGCCAGCAATGGCGCAGCACCGCCAGCTCGCGCTCGTCTGCGGGAGAAAACGCCACGTGGCCGCCTTCGCTGTGCAGCGGCGTCCAGCCGCCGCCCGGCGCCGGCACCAGGCCCGACACCCCCAAGCCGGTGCCGGCGCCGACCAGCCCGATGGCGCAGCCGGCCCGCGGCGCGCCACCGCCGATCTGCACCAGGTCTTCTTGCGGCAAGACCGGCAACGACATGGCCAGCGCCGTAAAATCGTTCACCACCAGCATGGTCGACAGCCCGAGCTCGCGCGCCGCGCGCGCCGTCGAGAAGGCCCAGCCGTGGTTGGTCATGCGCACGGCGTCGCCGTCGACCGGATTGGCGATGGCGATCGCCGCGTGCCGCACCCGGATGCCGGCGCCGGCCAGGTAGGCCGCCGCGGCGTCCTCGAAGCGCGGATAGTCGGCACAGGCCAGGGTGCGCACGGCGCCGATCTGGCCGGGCGCGCGTTCCAGCGCAAAGCGCGCATTGGTGCCGCCGATGTCGGCCAGCAGGCGCGGGCCATCCAGGTGAAAGGGGGTGTGCGGGGCGGGATGCATGGAAGTCTCCTCGGTTCAGCGCGCGCCGTGCGCCAGGAAATCGCGGTACCAGCGCGCGCTGTCCTTCAGCGTGCGGCGCTGGGTCTGGTAGTCGACATGGACGATGCCGAAGCGCTTGGCGTAGCCCGAATTCCACTCGAAGTTGTCCAGCAAGCTCCACAGGAAATAACCGCGCACGTCGACGCCTTCGCACATGGCGCGGTGCAGGGCTGCCAGGTGGGCCTGGACGAAGGCGATGCGCTCGGGGTCGCGCACGCTGCCGTTTTCGACCGCATCGGCGCGCGCCATGCCGTTTTCAGTGATGTAGAGCGGCGGCAGCGGGTACTCGGCCTTCAGCTTCAGCAAGAGTTCCGGCAAGCCTTCCGGATAGATCTCCCAATCCATGTCCGTGGTGCCCAGCGGGGCGGGAGCGGGGCGGGGCGGATCCTCGGCGCTGCACCAGGCGCGGAAGTAGTAATTACAGCCGAGGAAGTCGAGCGGCTGGGCGATGATGTCGAAGTCGCCCGCCTGCACCTGGGGCGCATCTGCGCCGTAACCCTGCAGGGCCAGTTCCGGGTAGCGCTTCTTGAAGATCGGATCCATGAACCATTGCACCGAGCGCGCGTACTCCCATTCGGCCAGGGCGCGGTCTGCCTCGGAATCGGTGGCCGGGTCGGCCGTCCACTGGTTGAGCACGATGCCCAGGCGCGCCGAGCCGGGGGCGGCGCGCATCGCCTGCATCGCCAGGCCGTGCGAGACCAGCAGGTGGTGCGACACCTGCACGCTCTGCTTCAGGTCGGCCACGCCCGGCGCGAACTGGGCATTGCCGTAGCCGAGATTGGCCGTGCACCAGGGCTCGTTGTGGGTGGCGATTGCCGCGATGCGGTCGCCGAAGCGGCGCTTGACCTCGTAGGCATAGTCGGCGAAGCGGTGCGCGGTGTCGCGGTTCAGCCAGCCGCCTTCGTCCTGCAGAGCCTGGGGCAAGTCCCAGTGGTACAGCGTCATGTGGGCGTCGATGCGCTTTTCGGCGAGCGCGTCGAGCAGGCGGTCGTAGAAGCCGAAGCCGGCCTCGTTCCAGGCGCCCTTGCCGCAGGGCTGCACGCGCGGCCAGGCCATCGAGAAACGGTAGGCATCCACATTCAGGTCGGACAGCAGGTCCACGTCTTCGCGGTAGCGGTGGTAATGGTCGCAGGCGACCTTGCCGTCGCTGCCGTCCTTGATGGCGCCGGGGCGGGTGCAGAAGCTGTCCCAGATCGACGGCCCCTTGCCGTCGGCGCTGGACGCGCCCTCGATCTGGAAGGCGCTGGTGGCGGTGCCCCAGACGAAGTCGCCCGGGAACTGTCGGGCAGATACTGAAATCGGTTTCATGCGCTTACTCTTCGTTATGCTCTTCGGTTTGCTTGAAGTGTGCGCCGCCCTGGCCGGTGAGCGGCCAAGGCGGTGCGGCGGTACGGGAATGCCGGCCTTGCCTAGAAATCGAAGCCGGTATTCAGGCCGATCGTGCGCGGTGGCTTGTACTGGGCCAGCCAGGGGCCGAAGCCGTTGAAGGCGCTGGTCTTGATGCGCTTGTCGTTGACGTTGCGGACCCAGGCGTCGATCCACCAGCCGCGGCCATTCTGGTAGCGCAGGCCGACGTCGGCCGTAGTGTAGGCGTCCTGGCGGTCTTCCGGCCCCAGGTTGAACACGCTCAGCTCGGCATCGGTCTCGTAGTGGGCCGTGATGCGCGGCGACAGGGTGCCGTCGCTGCCGATATGGAAGTTGTGCTGGTACTGCACCGTGGTCGAGAAGCGCGGCGCGTGCGGCATCTTGTTGCCGGTGACGTCGACGCAGGTTTCGATCGTGGTGTCGACCGTGCAGCGCGGCAGCGCGTAGTCGTTGGAACCGGCCACCAGGCGCCCGAGCTTGGCGTCGAGCAGGGCCAGCGTGACCTGCAGGCGCCCGTTGTCGCCGATGCGCGCCGCGATCTCGCTTTCGAATCCCTTGACCTTGGCGCCTTCGGCATTCTCGATCGCCAGGCCGCGGCCGCCGTCCGAGAAGTTCACCGGCGAATTGAACTGGAAGTCCTTGAAGTCCGAATAGAACAGCGCGTTGTTGATGCGCAGGCCGCCGTTCAGGAAAGTGCTCTTGGTGCCGATCTCATAGTTGGTCAGCGTTTCCGGCTGGTAGGGCAGCCCGCGGTCCTGCACGCCGCCCGACTTGTAGCCGGTGGCCACGCTGGCGTAGACCATGTTGTTGCGGTCGATGTCGAGGTTCGCACGCAGCAGGCCGGTGACCTTGCTGCCCTTGAACACGCCGTCGTTGCCCGGCACGCCGGCGACGAAACCCTGGCCCGGCACGCTGGGGTCGATCGACGGGTTCAGCGGAATCACCGCCAGGCCGGGGCCACCGACCCAGTTGAAGGCGCGGCCGCCCACGTTCTCGCGGCGGTCGTGGGTGTAGCGCACGCCGGCGGTCAGGTGCAGGGCGGGGTTGACGTTCCACGTGGCCTGGCCGAAGGCGGCCTTCGATTCCACCGTCTCCTCGGGCTGGATGAAGGAACCCTGCCAGTTCACGGTGCCGTCCTGGGTGCCGGCAAATGCCGGGATGTCGAAGCGGATGTCGTTCTTCTCGGCCGCGTAATACAGGCCAGCCTGCCAGTCGACGGTCTTGCTGCCGAGCGATTGCAGCTCCAGTTCGTGGCTGTGGCTGCGGTAGTTCGAGTCGACCGTCGTGTGCTCCTGCCAGACGCCGCCCGAGCGGATGCTGGTCGGCAGCACCGAGCCGCCGTCCTGGTCGAAGCGCATCGAACCGCGGTATTTCGAGAAGCCGGCAATGTAGTGGAAGGCGAGGTCGGGGTTCAGGTCCCAGCTGACGCGGCTGCGGATGTTGTGGCTGTCGCGGTCGATCCAGGGCGCGCTGTCGCTCAGCGTCGACCAGTGCTTCTGGCCCGGGCGCGGGTTCTGCATCAGGTTCGCGCTCGGCGTGCCGCGGTCGGCGAAGTTTTCGTAGGCGATGTTCCAGCGCAGGTCGGGATTGATCTGCCACAGCAGGCTGACGCGGGCGGCGGTCTGGTTCTGGGCGCTGTATTTCTGGTTGCCGACCACGTAGTTGTTCGGGTTGATCGGGCGGAAGGCGGCCAGGTTGCCGCCCGCCGCAACGAAGGCGGCCTGCTGGTCGGCCAGCGGCACGCCCGGGAATTTCTGGTAATCGACATAGCCGTCGTGCTGCTCGTGCACGATCGCGAAGCGCAGGGCTGCGTTATCGGACAGCGGCACGTTGAAGGCGCCGCGCGCCCCGTAGCGCTTGTAGTCGCCGATGCCGCCTTCGACATAGCCGGAGCGGCTGTTCAGGGTCGGCTTCACGGTCTGGATGTTCACCGCGCCGACCGTCGAGTTGCGGCCCCACAGGGTACCTTGCGGACCACGCAGCACCTCGATGCCCTCGACGTCGAACAGCAGGGCGGTCGCGCCCTCGGCACGTGGCGAATACACGTTGTCGACGAACGAGGCGACTTCCGGGTCGGCGTACTGGGTCTTGGCGCTGTCGTTGCCGATGCCGCGCAGGGTCATGGTGGTGACGCCGTGGTCGCCCTGGGCGGTAGCCTGGAAGCCCGGCACCAGGGCCACCACGTCGAGCATGGTCTGGACGTGGTTGTCGGCAAGGGTGGCGGCGGAGAGCGCGGTGACGGCGACCGGGGTCTTTTGCAGCGAGGTATTGCGCTTGGTTGCCGTGATGCGCACTTCGGGAATGACGTTGCTGTCGGCCGCGGTGGCGTTGGCAGCAGCCTGGGCCGGCACCGCGGCGGCGGCGTTTGCCTCCGGTGTCTGGTTGGCGGGAGCGGTCTGGGCGTGGGCGCTGGCGATACCGGCCAGCAGGGTCAGGATGGCGAGCTGGATCTGGGCGTTGGCGTGCCGCCCGCGTTGCGGTGCAAGGGTTTCCATGGTTGTCTCCAAATTGGAATTATTGATTTGCGCGTCTGCCGGCAGCTTTTATAAGAAATCGATTTCATCCGCCGTGAAAACGATTTCATGCTACATTTGGAGTTATTCGAAAGTCAAACAAAATTTGCAACAGTGTTGCGAGCCGTGTTTTCGCGGCTCGGACAGGGGTAGCATGAAAGCGTTTCATGGACGCGGCCAGCCGGCCGTATGCAAGAGCTGGCCGCCAACAGGCGTTGTAAAAAGGAAAAAAACCCGCGTGTTACACTTCAGTCAACCAGCCGGCGACGGCGCCACGATGCCTACACGATGAAGAACGACGACAGCAGTACCGCTACCCTGTACGAAGTCGCGAGTGCCGCAGGCGTGTCGCCGGCGACGGTGTCGCGCTTCCTGAACGGCACGGCCAAGGTGTCCGACGACAAGCGCAAGACCATCGAGCGCGTCATCGAGGAACTGAACTACAAGCCGAACCGCCTCGCTCAAAGTCTGAAAATGGGCAGCACGCGCACCATCGGCGTCCTGACCCAGTCGCTCGAGAGCGGCTACTTCAGCCAGGCCATGATCGGCATCGAGGATGCGGTCAAGGCGTCGGGCTATGCGCTTCTCATCATGAGCGGCCACTGGCACGCCGACGAGGAAGCCGAACGCGTCGAGCTCCTGATCGGGCGCCGCGTGGACGGCGTCGCCATCCTCACCGGCAAGCTCAGCGACGAGCAGATAGTCGGCTATTCCCAGCGCGTGCCGATCGTCGCCTTCGGCCGCCAGCTCGAAGGCGAGCGCCTGATGAGCCTACGCCTCGACAACTACCAGGGCGCCTGCGACGCGGTCGAGCACCTGGTAGAGCAGGGGCACCGCCGCATTGCCTTCATCACCGGCCCCGAGGACCACGAGGATGCGCGCGCGCGCCTGGCCGGCTACCTCGACACCCTGGCGCGCCACAAGATCGCGGCCGATCCGGCGCTGGTCGTGCCGGGCGATTTCCAGGAATCGGGCGGGCTGCTGGCCGTGAACCAGTTGCTGGCCGCGAAGCAGAGCTTTACGGCAATCTTTGCCAGTAATGACCTGAGCGCCTATGGGGCGAGGCTGGCTCTGTACCGGCGCAGCATCAGGGTGCCGGACGACATCTCGATCGTCGGTTTCGACGACCTGCACAGCTCGATGTACACGACGCCGCCCCTGACCACGGTGCGGCAGCCGCTGTATGAAGTGGGGAAGGGCATCGGGCGCATGATGCTCGCGATGCTGGGGCAGAAGCAGGTGGAAGTCGAGGCGCCGCAGCTGGGCTTGATGGTGAGGGAGTCGGTGCGCAGGATTGCGTAGGGCGGAGCGGGAGGTGGGTGCTGGGACGTGTAGGTCCTGGTCTGACGGTTTGCGCTTTGCGAGTGGGAGCGAAGCATCGCCTTGTGTAGCGGAGCGTTGACGGAGTACTGCGTCAGCGTGAACGAGCACCGTGTTAGGGAATGCTGTTTCGACACGGATTTCAGCTTCGCACCCCGGGGTCTGACTCTGCGTTAGGTCGGCACTGACTTCTTGCCGGCGTCGCGCTGACTACCGACCAACAGTTTTGAATTTCGTTCGAACGCACGCGAAAAGCGCGTATTTAGCACCCGATATGCAACTCGACATTACGCAAAATATTGTCGAGTTTGTTTCGTTTGCCGTTGTGGTCTGGCAGGCGAGGTAGTTTTCTGGACGTTCTCGCTCGTACTGATACGAGGCTATCGCCCACCCATGGATAATCACGGTTTCACTTGGCCGACCGGAAATCAATGTACAACGATGCCATTCACGATGTGCTTTATACACTCCATAAGGTACATCCCATTTCTGATGAGGCGCTCAGTAATGATTTTGAACGGAGATGCAAGCGTATCAGCGCCTGCTTGCGATGGGTCCTTGCGGCCTGTTTTGTAGCGATACTACTGATGTCTGCCTGGCCGCTTTTGCCATGGGCAGCACCGATTTTCCCGTTCAAGGCTGTGAACTGTCTCATGCTATTACTCGTCTTTAGCGGTGCATCCTATATTGTTGTCGATGCATGGCCCATGGCCAGAGACTTGAGCCGATTTGATACCCATGCCTACCAGCAGCGACAGCTTGTCGCCGCCCACGACCTCGCCAACGCCGCGACACTGGCACACTTCACGCTGCCAGGACTGACATTGACCGAAAAATGGCTCGGACTGAGGATAGAACGTTCCCGACTAAGGCTCGGTATCTTGCTCGGAGGTTCGGACAAGTTCGCGGTCCTTGCCGTAATCTCCGGCGCTTGGGCCATCTGGCACAATCTTCCCTCCGGTAGCAGCTTGATCGAACAGTCCTTGTACTGGTCGCTGGGAGCATTCATTGGCGCTTCGGGATTTGGCGGCATTCTGGCAAACGCGTCGATAGCACGCATGGCCTATCAACGGGACATCCTGTCGCTGGCTATCTGCCAGCACTCGCAGGTGGCAGGCGCTTCGTTGTAAGAATAATGGCCGATAATTCCGGAAGCGAACCCCGGCAAATCCCGCTGGAATGATCCAGGCTCGAGTCGGCCCCGTCAGGTAAAGGGGCTGTGGCGAACAGCTGCGGACTAGTCCTACACTGGGGTAGAGACGTCCATTTGGTCCAGTATCGACAGCGTATTTAACATAATATAGATTATGCGCACACCGTATCTACGTTATCGTCCTTGGAGGGTTCGATCCTCCGCCCTGAGAACCCGCCAGGTTTTGCCTTGTTTCGGTTAGCACAGGTGCCATGGCATGCTCGCGCTTCGGTTTGGCTGGGCGCTATCAAGTCTTGATCGACCCTACTTTTGCGGACTCGCCTGCTCGACCTCGTTCGAGCTTGCCTGGCAAACGGTCGCCGCCGGCTGCGCCCGGATGGAATGACGCTCCGCTTGTTCGCACCGACGTTCGTTCGTGCGCCTGTCGACTCCACCGTGTCGCGTCCCGATCAGCTGCAACGACACGTTGCGCGTTGCCTGAGGAGGATTGCGCACAGCATGTCTTCGCTCGTGAGCCAAAGCATCTACGCACCCATGGACTCCGAGGCGTCTGGTCACTCGTCTTTCGGGCCTGGCCAAGTGCGCCCGGCGGGGTCGGTCTCGCTGTCATAGCCTGGTTCACATGTCGGCGAACCTGCTTTAACTGTCCGTCGAGGCCGGCCTTCGCTGCGGCAAATACGCCATGTCGCATAGCCTCGTACCGACGTACGACATCTTCCCATCACGAACGCAAACTTTCCGCTTTTTCAGCCGTCGGGCAGCCCGGGATACTGCTGTCACTTGCTCCTCGACGCCGCGCCAATGATGGCCGGCCACCGCCCGGGCACCGTCCTCCTACCCGGCGCGGCGCCCTCGCCTTCATTCGCATCGCGCGCGCCGGCTGCCCATGCCCGTCATGAGCAGACGAAGGCTGATCCAATCTCGCACGGGCATTCGTTGCCGGGATACTGCTCGATTCGTAGTCCCAGCATGCATCACTGGCGCCCGCCAGCATCTACCCCCCCCATCACTCAAATTCATCAATTCAAGCTAGAACTGAGCACCAGAAATATCCTGCAAGCACCTAACAAAGCAAGAATCGTCAATTCGTTGTTTTTTGGCGAAGAAGAACACAACCGTGTTTACTTCGCGGGTTGTGTGGTTTTTAATGAGAATTGCCACTTAGCAATTGAAAAAATGATGACTGAACTAACAACGAAGAACGTACTTGATATTAACTACCACCGCGCCGACCGCCTGATGATGGGCATCCTGTGGGGCCTGTTCGGCATCGCGTTGGTATTGTCGTCCATGCACAACACGCTGCGCTGGGCGCTGTTGATCGGCTTGCCCGGCGCCGCCATACCCAGCATTCTCCTGCTGCTCGGCGGTGGCAGCCGGGTCGCGCGTGCATCGGTCGGCGTTGCCTTCATGGTGTTCTGCGGCCTGCACATCCACCAGGCGCTCGGGCGTACCGAAGCCCACTTCGGTATCTTCGTACTGCTCGCCTTCCTGCTTTGTTACCGCGACTGGGCGATCATCGTCGTGGCGGCTGCGACCGTCGCCCTGCACCACCTGAGCTTCAATTATCTGCAGGCGCTTGGTTTTCCAACCTATTGCCTGACCCAGTCCGGCCTGCCGACCGTGCTCGTCCACGCGGCCTATGTCGTCGCCGAAGCGAGCGTGCTCTGCTATCTTGCCCTGGTCCTGAAGCGCGAGGCGGTCCAGGCGGCGGAACTGCACATTGCCGTGCGCGCCATGACGGCGGAGCCAGGGAAGATCGACCTGCGCGCAGACCAGCTGCCGCAAACGACCGACAGTGCCAAGGCCCTCGCCAGGGTGGTCGCCCGGATTCGCCACGCCATGGAGAACGTCAAGCATAGCGCGGGTGAAACCGCAGCGGCATCGACGCTGATCGCAACCGGAAGCGTCGCCTTGTCCGACGAGACGACCCAGCAAAGCAAGGCTATTCATCAAGCCATGCGGTCGATGTCGGACCTGACGCTCACCATCGAGCAAAATGCCGAACACGCGCACAAGGCCGATACCCTGGCGAGCGAAGCCGCCGTTGTCGCTGCCCGGGGCGGCGAGGTCGTGCACCAGGTGGTGACGACGATGAATGCCATCGATACCGCGTCACGCAAGATCGTCGAGATCACGAGCGTGATCGACGGGATCGCCTTCCAGACCAATCTGCTGGCGCTGAATGCCGCGGTCGAAGCCGCCCGGGCCGGAGAACAGGGTCGCGGCTTTGCGGTCGTGGCAGGCGAAGTCCGCAGCCTCGCGCAGCGCGCAGCCGGTGCGGCCAAGGAAATCAAGGCGCTGATCGAGGATTCGGTCAGGCAGGTCCAGGCCGGCGGCGAGCTGGTGCACCAGGCCGGTACCACGATCGGCGCCGTCGTCACCAGCGTGCAGGAAGTATCCGGCATCATTGCCGACATCAGTACCGCAAGCACTGCCCAGGCCATCGAGGTATCGAGCATCGGACGGGCCATCGAGCAGATGGAAGGCGCGAGCCGCAACAGCGCGCAACGCGTCGGCAAGGCGGCCGATGCCGCCATCGGGCTGCAGTCGCAGGCCGATGAACTGGCCCGTGCGGTGGACATCTTCCGCGTGGAGTCTTCCGTCCCAGCCGATCGTCACAGTCCAGGCACGACGCGGTTGCGCCAGGATCCGCCGGCGCGGGATCCACGTTTCCAGATCGCGGCATAGGCGCCGGCACCCCCCGGGACATCACGGCCGCAGCGGCACGCTCCTGCAAGCTCATTTCGCGCGCCGCTTCACCGCGTAGCCGTACTGCAGCGGCCAGTCCGGCTCTTCCTCGAACGCGTGCTGCGCCTTCAGCGCCCAGTACGGTTCGCGCAGCAGTTCGCGCCCCAGCAAGACCAGGTCGGCATCGCCGCCGGTAACGATGTCGTCGGCCTCTTTCGGGTCCGTGATCAATCCGACGGTGCCGGTCGCGATGCCGGCGTCGTCCCGGATGCGGCGGCTGCATGGCACCTGGTAGCGCTTGGCCACGGGAATGCGCGCGGTTGGCAGGTTGCCGCCGGTGGACACGTCGACGAGATCGACGCCCAGGTCCTTCAGGCGCCGGCACAGTTCCACCGACTGCTCGATGTCCCAGCCGCCGGCCGCCCAGTCGGTGGCGGAGATGCGCACGAACAGCGGCAGCCCGGCGGGAACGACGGCGCGCACGCGCTCGGTCACGCGCAGCACGAAACGCATCCGGTTCTCCAGGCTGCCGCCGTAGCTGTCGGCGCGCTGGTTACTGTGCGGCGACAGGAACTGGTGCAGCAGGTAGCCGTGGGCGGCGTGGATCTCGATCACCTTGAAGCCGGCCGCCAGGGCGCGCCGCGCGGCCGATTCGAAGGCGTCGACAATGCGGTCGATGCCGGCTTCGTCGAGGGCGATCGGGATCGGGTCGTCCGGATGGAAGGGTATCGGACTGGGCGCCACCACCGGCCAGCCGCCCTCGTCGAGCGTGGTCAGCGTGGCGCCGCCCGTCCAGGGTGCGGCGGTGCTCGCCTTGCGGCCGGCGTGCGCGAGCTGGATGCCGGCCACGGCGCCCTGGCTGTGCACGAAGCGGGCGATGCGCGCCAGGGGTTCGGCGTGCTCGTCGCTCCAGATGCCCAGGTCGCCCGGGGTGATGCGGCCGTCCGGGGTGACGCCGGTGGCCTCGACGATTACCAGCCCGGTGCCGCCCACGGCCCGGCTGCCCAGGTGCACCAGGTGCCAGTCGTTGGCCATGCCGTCCTCGGCCGAATACTGACACATCGGCGCCATCGCAATGCGGTTGCGCAGGGTGAGGCTGCGCAGGGTCAGTGGACTGAGCAGGTCGACTTCCGGCACTTCCTGGTCGTGGGCGGCGCCGGCCATTGCGCCGTGTGCGCCCGGCTGCGGCGCCTGGGCGACCTGTCCCGGGCCTTGGGTGTGATGAGAGTTCATGACTGGCCTTTGCGTGAGAACGTGCATTCAGGTGGACGGCGGGTGCGGGCACGCGTTTGGCGCGGGCGACCGATCCCCCGGCGCCGGCAGCATGTTTTTGGCTGCGGCGCCGGGGCTCGCCGTTGAAGGCATTGCTGCGCTAGGTACCCGGATGCAGGATCACCTTGGTCCAGCCGTGGTCGCGCGCGTCGAAGTGCTGGTAGGCGTCCGGCGCCTGCTCCAGTTTCAGCTCGTGCGACACGATGAACGACGGCTTGGCGCGGCCGGCGTGGATCAGGTCGCGCAGCTGCCGGTTGTAGGCCTTGACGGGGCACTGGCCGGTCGCATGCCAGCCGGTCGGGAAGATGTCGGCGCACATCACGTAGTCCGACTGTTTTTCTTCCGCGTCCGGCGGCAGTTTCAGGCACATGAAGTCGGCCCAGGGTACGCGCAGGAATTCGGCCTGGTCGCCCTGCCAGGGGCCCATGTCGGCAAAGCCGAAGGCGCCGCCGGCCACGCCGGGTTCGTTGGCCTTCAGGCAGTAGTTGGTCAAACCACGCTCGCAGTTCTTTGCAGTGGCCGCAGCTGATATTGAAGGGCATGCAGACCCAGTCGCCGGGCTTGAGACGCTCGACTGCGGGGCCGACTTCCATCACCACGCCAAGGTTTTCGTGGCCAAAGACGCGGCCCTGCTCGAAATCGGTCCGGCCCTCGTACATGTGCAGGTCGGACCCGCAGATGTTGGTGCTGGTGATCTTGATGAGGGCGTCGGTGGGGCGTTCGATCTTCGGGTCTGGCACGTCTTCGACGGCGACCTGGTTGGGACCTCGATACACAACAGCTTTCATGGTCAACTCCTGGAGCTGCTTGAAACGAACGTCCCCTTCCCCGGGTATCGCAGGACGCGGCAATCCGTTTCGGCAGTTGTTGGTAAAACCCGCGGACAACCGCGGGACCGTCTGCCCGCCGCGCAAGCCTCGACAACCGCAGGGGAAGGCACAGGTTAGGCACGGGTTCGGTTAACCGCAAGCGGCGATTCGTTTGGTTTGCGCAAGCTTCGGCGGCATCCCATCCATTCGGCCGGACAGGCCCGCACGCGCGCGCCCGAGGCGCGGACATCGATGCCATGCGGCGGCAGAGTGGCTTTTTCTCCACCGCGAAAATACTTCGCGAATCGCGCTTGTGGGCTGGTGTTCGAGCATGTAGCCTTGCCCGTTCCATTTCCCTGATCCGCCGGTCACGGCGAGTCTCCTGCCCATCCGGGCCCGCGCAGCAACGCTGCTGCTTTCGCAAAGGAAGTGCCATGCGCATCACATGCGGCTCACTCGCAGTCCTCGTTGCAATCGCAGGTTTGTCGTTCGGGACGACGTTCGCACAGACGCAAGCCCAGCCGGCCTCGCAGCCGGCGCAGCGAAGCGCGACGACGCTGCAGCAGGCGGCGCAGTTCGACCATCAGGTCACCGGCGTGACCGTCAGCGAAAAGGGCAGGATCTTCGTCAACTTCCCACGCTGGACGGAAGACGCACCGCTGTCGGTGGCGGAAGTCCTGCCCGATGGGCGACTGCGTCCTTATCCCGACGCGCAATGGAACGCCTGGCGCAACACGCGCCGCGACGAGCTCTCGCCGGCCGAGCACTGGGTCTGCGTGCAGAGCGTGGTGGCCGACGGTCGCGGCAGCGTCTGGGTGGTCGACCCCGCGGCGCCGGCGGTGGACGGCCTGGTTCCGGGCGGGCCGAAGCTGGTGCGCATCGATCTCGCCAGCGACCGCGTGGCCCAGGTGATCCGCTTCGGCCAGGATGTCGCGATCCCGGGCTCTTACCTGAACGACGTCCGTTTCTCGCAGGACGGCAAGTATGCATTCGTCACCGACGCCGGGCAGCGCGGCGCCCTGGTCGTGGTGGAACTCGCCAGCGGCAAGGCGCGCCGGGTACTCGACGGCCATCCCTCGACCCAGCCCGAAAAAGGCGTGGTGGTACGCACCGACGGCAAGCCGCTGCGCTATCCCGACGGACGGCCGGTGCTGTTCGCCGCGGACAGCATCGCCCTCTCGTCCGATGGCGCCTGGCTGTACTGGAAACCGCTCACCGGCACGACCCTGTACCGCATCCAGACCGCCGCGCTGATCGGCCGCGGCCTGGCCGGCGAAGACGTCGCCGCCCAGGTCCAGTCCTACGGCAAGGTCGGGCCCACGGACGGGCTCTGGATCGGCCGAGGAACCGAGACCCTGTATCTCAGTTCCATCGAAGACAACGCCGTCAAGGCGCGCGACCTGGCCGCGGGTCCGGACGGCCGGATCCGCACGGTGGTGCAGGACCCGCGCCTGCGCTGGCCCGACACCTTCAGCCAGGGCCCCGACGGCAGCCTGTACGTGACAAGTTCGCGTATCCAGGACTCGGCCTTTTTCAACCGGGACGCGCCGCTGGCTCTTCCCACGCAGCTGTGGCGCCTGCCTCGGCCACCCGACTGAGATCCGCAGGTCGGATCGTTACCAAGGGAGGATCGATCATGGCAGGTACTACCGATACACAACGGGACGGCAAGGCGCGGCAAGGCGGATCCCGCACCGCCGCGGCCGCCGGGCCGATGCAGCATCTCGGCTGGGTCCCGGTCGCGCTGGGCGCGGCCGCCATCGTGGCCGGACTCGGCGGCCGCCGCAAGGGCGCCACGGCGCTTGCACTCGGCGCCGTGGCCGGCGCCGGCGCGCTCGACGCGGTGCGCAGCATGCAGGCGGCCCGCGAAGGCCCGGCCGGGGAACCGGAAGTGGAACGTTCGATCACGATCGGCAAGGGCGCGGACGAGCTGCGCACCTCCTGGCTCGACCCGCGCACGCTGCCGCAGATCATGGGCGGCTTCGCGACGGTGCGCGGCACCGGTGGCGGGCGCATGCACTGGAAGGTGGACGGCCCCCTCGGCCACGCCCACGAATGGGAAACCGAGACCGTCGAGCAGCCGGGTGGCGGCGCCGGCTGGCGCTCCATGCCGGGCGCGGCCATCCGCAACGAAGGGCAGATCCGCTTCCAGCCCGCCCCTGCCGGGCGCGGCACCGTGGCCACCCTGCGGGTGCGCTTCGAGCCGCCGGCCGGCGCGCTCGGCGCGGGACTGCTGCAGCTGTTCGGCGCCACCCCGCTGAAGGTGCTGGCCGAAGGCGTGCTGCGCCGCTTCAAGAACCTGGTCGAGACAGGCGAGATCCCCACGACCGCACGCCAGCCTGCGGCGCGCGCCGACACCCATTGAGGAGAACGGACATGAGAGCACTGTACTGGAACGGCGTGAACGACCTGCGTGTCGGCACGGTGAAGGACCCGGAAATCGTGAACCCGCACGACGCCATCCTGCGCGTCAGCCTGTCGACGACCTGCGGCTCGGACCTGCACTTCATCGACGGCTACATCCCGAGCATGAAGGCCGGCGACGTGATCGGCCACGAGTTCATGGGGGTGATCGAGGAAGTCGGGCCCGCCGTCAAGCGCGTGAAAAAGGGCGACCGCGTCGTCGTTCCTTCGTTCATCGTGTGCGGCGAATGCTGGTATTGCCAGCAGTCGCTGTACTCCTTGTGCGACAACACCCACCCCAAGCCCGAGCTGCAGGAACCCCTGCTGGGCGGCTATCCCACCGCCGGCATCTACGGCTACACCCACGCCTTCGGCGGCTATGCGGGCGCGCACGCGCAATACGTGCGCGTGCCGTTCGCCGACAACGACTGCTTCAAGGTGCCCGACGGCGTGGCCGACGAGACCGCGCTGTTTCTCTCCGATGCCGCGCCGACCGGCTACATGGGCGCCGATTTCTGCGACATCCAGCCTGGCGACACGGTGGCGGTCTGGGGCTGCGGCGGCGTCGGCCTCATGGCCCAGCAGAGTGCGCGCCTGATGGGCGCCGAACGCGTGATCGGGATCGACCGCTTCCCCGAGCGCCTGCAGATGGCGCGCCAGCACGCCGGTTCCGAAACCATCGACTACACGCAGGTCGACAGCGTGCTGGACGTGCTCAAGGAAATGACCGGCAGGCGCGGGCCGGATGCCTGCATCGACGCGGTCGGGATGGAGGCGCACGGCACCGGGCCGCAATACGCCTACGACCTGGTGAAGCAGGCCCTGCGCCTGGAGACCGACCGCGGCCAGGCCCTGCGCGAAGCGATCATGGCCTGCCGCAAGGGTGGCACCTTGTCGGTGCTCGGCGTCTACGGACTGATCGACAAGTTCCCGATGGGCGCCATCATGAACAAGGGCATGACGATGCGCACCGCCCAGCAGCACGGGCAAGCCTACATGGAGCGGCTGCTCGCACATGCGCAGAAAGGCGAACTGAACCCGGCCTACCTCGCTACGCACCGTTTCTCGCTCGAGGATGGCCCGCGCGGCTACGACATGTTCAAGCACAAGACGGACGGGTGCGTACGCGCGGTGTTCGCTCCCTAGCAAGTGGGCGCCTGCCAAGTCGATTCCCCTCGCAGGCGCCCTTTCGCTGTTGCCTCTCGTTCCTCGTTTCCCTTCCCGCTCGATCCAGCCAACGGCCCCTTCCTGGATGCTTGTTGATGTGTTGTTGGCGTGTTCGGAGTCCATAGCGTGTGTGTTTCCGGTTCGCTTGGCGGCCTGAATTGGTTAGTTACTTTTTTTATAAGCTGACGGCATCGCCATGCCTTCCCTTGCACCGTGCCCGCCATCCGGGTCAGAACCAGGATTCCCTGACCGTGATGACGTCATCCGCCTGCACGGCATCTTCCAGCTTCGCCTCGCTCGTGCGGGACGCCCCGGTCGCGTCGCGGCGCGTGATGCGAAGCCCGCGCTGGGTGCCGCGCTGCGTCAGGCCGCCGCTGGCGGCAATCGCCTGCTGCACGGTCATCGCGCGCTCGACGCGTAACGGTCCCGGCCGCTGCACCTCGCCCATGACGTAGGCGCGCGGCGCGCGCTCGACGAAGATGATGTCGCCGCCGCTGACTTCGTAATCGCGGTTCAACTCGCCCTTGCGCACGATGTCGACGACGTCGATCGTCTCGCGCGTCGCGACCCCGTTTCGATTGCGCACCAGGCCCACCATGTCGCCACCTTCGGGGCCGACCCCGCCGGCCACGGCCAGCATGTCGAGCACCGTGCGCGGCCCGTCGACCGGATAGCGCCCGGGACGATTCACCTGGCCCAGCACCGACACCTGCTGGCTGGCGAAGCTCGTCACCAACAGGTTGACCTGCGCAATCTTGAGCACCCCATTCTTCTGGAGCAAACCGCCGATCTTCTGCTCCGCCTGTTGCGTCGTCAGTCCGCCAACCTGCACCTCGCCCACCAGCGGGAACGTCATCGTCCCGCTATCGGAAATGCGCGTTTCGATCGCCAGATCGGGATTGCCGTACACCGATGCCTTGACCACGTCGCCCGGGCCGAGCACCAGGACCGCTGCACCCGCCGCGCAGGCCTGCAAGCCCAGGACGGCTGCGATCACCAAGCCAATGATGTGTTTCATGTTCGCTCCTTACCGGTCGTTGAAAGGCATTCGAAGGCGTGGTTCCATTGCTCCCAAGCTCAGAACTGCGCGCTGGCCGACACACTCATGCTGTTCGACCGGATGGCGGCGCTGCGCAAGACTTCCGCCCCGCTGCGCGCCTCGTGCGCGAGCGTGGCTTTCACCTGCAAGCTCGGCTTTGGCGACCAGGTCGCGGCCAGGCTCCGTGTACGGATGGCGTCGCGGCTGCTTTCCAGGCCGAGCGAGCCCGTGCGCACCGCGTAATGACGGCGAATGTAAGCCGCGCCGGCGTCGATCCTGATCTTGGCGCTTGCATCCCAGCGGGCGCCGACGCTGGCGCCATCGTTCAATGTGTAGCTCACTTCCGGGCTCTCGAACGGCGCGAAATCGCGCCAGACCGCGGCGCTGTAGCTCACCTTGCCACGTGGCTGGTAGCTTGCGTCGATCCTGCCCATCGGGCCGCTCGCCCTGCCGGAACCGTAGGATGGCTGCTCGCGCCGCGTGTAGCCGACGAGCGCATCGACGCTTGTCGCGCCGCCGGCCCGCCACAGCACGCGTGCCTTCAGTTCGTCCTGCGTGAAGTCGCCGGACGCGGCCGGACCGCCGGTGCGCGGGTACGGGTAGCGGCCCTCGAGCCGGCGCGCCACCAGGCCCAGGGTGCTGCCGCTGGCAGGCAGGTAATCGACACCGATCTCGGCGGCGTCTTCGGTCCGGTCGTTGAAGCGCTGCGCGGACAGTTCATAGCGGTAGGTATCGCGCCGCACGCCGGCGCGTGCTTGCCAGGACGGATGGAAGCGCCATGCGCCTTCGGCGAATCGGGCGCGGCGGTGCCGCAGGTTGCGCTGGTCGCTCTGCATGTCGGTGTAGGATGCGAGCACCTGCTCCTGCAGCATGCCGGTCTTGCCCGCGAGCCGGTTGCCAAGCTGCCAGAACCAGGTTGCCTGCAGATCCTTGCCGTTGTAGTCGAGTTGCCGGAAGCGATCGAAGTTGTACCGGGACAGCTTGGCCACGAGCGATAGGCGCTGTCGGCCGTAGGTCTGGTCGAACAGCAGGCCCGCCTCGCGCTGCCACCACCGGTCGGAGCGCGGACCAGGGAAGGCTGCGCTGCCTTCGGGCGCGCGCAGCAGGTTGTCGTCGTAGCCGAAGCCCGTGCCGCCGTACAGTTGCAAGCCATCATTGGGAGCGGCCCTGGAAGGCAGGGCGAGCAGGCAGGCAGCCAGCAAGGCAAGAGGCCGCATGCAGGAACCGGACATCGGGGATGAAGCGTTCGTGCACGTCGGCGGCATCATCGGATTCGCTTTCAGCTCGACGCCTCATCGGGTGCATGGTGCGCATGGCCCATGCATCGCCGCAATTGCACGCCTCGATCGCTTGTACGTCGATTTACAAGCAGCCGGCGCCATCACCCTGTCGCTGCAGGCAACACCCCTGCCCTCTACCATCGCGCCCGCGGTATCGGCCGGGACTACGCTTCAGCATGGTACACCCATTCCGTGTGCATATTGGCCATTCATTTGCGCGGCGTTGTGACTGGCGCGCCCAGCGCGCTGGAAAAGCATCATGGCCAACACGATTTCCACATAAACCTCAGGATTTATTTATCAATAGTTTGAGGAATATCAAACAACCGTAAGCGGCCCCGTCAGTCGAATCCCGTTAGCCGTAAGCTCTGACGACATCCTTCATGCATGTTACATAACGGCGGCGATATGAATAACACTGATCAGGTCAGGCGCAAGTTCCTTTATGGAATGCTGGGCACGCTGGCTGCGCCGGGGCTGGGCATTCCAGCGTTTGCAGAATCAGGTTTGCGCATGCGGACCGAATGGCAGCAATTCAAGCTTGGTCCGCAATACAACGCCTTCCTGAACGCCATGACGGCGCTGCGCAAGAATACCAAGGCAAGCAGTGCGGGCTCGCTCAAGTATTGGACGAATGTCCATATTAATTATTGTCCTCACGGAACGCCGTATTTCCTCTCATGGCACCGGGGTTATCTCTACCATTTCGAACGCCAGCTGCGAACGCTCTCGGGCGACCCGAGCCTGAATCTGCCGTATTGGGACTATTATTCCCATCCCACCATTCCGGCGGAATTCACCGATCCTGCTCCGAGTAATCCCCTGTACCTGGCGCGCACGGGCAGCGACGTGTACAACGCGCTTTCCTTATGGCCGTTCGCGCCGGAGGTATTCAACTTCGAACGCGGCACGGCGAATGGCTTCGAGGAGCGGATCGAGACCATCCCGCACAATCCCGTCCATGACCTGATCGGCGGCATCATGAGCACGATGCAGTCCCCGCTCGATCCCATCTTTTTCCTGCACCACGCCAACATCGACCGCCTGACGCATGCCTGGGCGCTCCCGGATGGCAAGGGAATCCCGTATTCCGCCAATCCCTATTCGTCGACCAACAGCAGCGCCTATTGGGCTGGCGAGAATGTCTACGCATCCAAGCTGAAACTGGCACGCTACCTGACGCTCGATCCCAACTGGCTCGGTTATGACTATGCCAACGTCACCGTACCGGGCGCACTGCCGTCCCAAGCGTCCGGCACGGCCCGGGCTGCCACCCGGCGCCAGCAGACGACCCGGCGTCCCCCGGACAAGCCGTTCGAGCGCACGCCGGGGCGCACGATTTCCACGACACGGCGCTCTTTGGGGGGCGCGGCGCGGCTGGGTTTCGACGAAGCCTCGTTTTCGATCCCGCTCACCTTCGGCAGGAAGGATGCGCTCGAACTGGCGGCGCTGGTCGCCAGGCTGCGCGCCGGCAGGCCACGCGATGACGCGCGCGCGCCGGCATCGGCCAAGCTGGTAATCGACCGCCCCACCCTGTCCGGGGCCGGCAGCGCCGGCGGTTATTTCTACGCCCTGTACCTGGATATGCCGCCGGCGCTCGATTCCCGGTTTGCCGACCACCCGACTTTCCTCGGCACGATGGGCGCGTTCCAGGTCGCAAGTGCGTCGCACCATGGTCCGGCCAGGCAGGAATTCGATCTCGCCGCCGTCATGCTCGGGCACGATAGCGACGACTTTTCCCGGCTCTCGCTGTCATGGGTGCGGGTCGATGGCGACCGGCCTCCACGTGGCCAGACGATCAGCGTGGCGGAAGCCCGGGTGGAATTGTCGTACGAAGCCGAGCCGGCCGAAACGCCGCGCATGCAAGGACGTCCTGGCTGGTATGCCTGACGGTTGACTCATTGGAACCGCCGCTGTTCCCCGGGCGATTATGAAAAGCAGAACGGAAGAGGATCGCGAACTGGTCCAGCTGGCGCAGACCGGGGACAGTCATGCTTTCGGGATGCTCATGCGGCGTTACACCCCTTCCCTCAGCCGATTCCTGCGGCGCTTCATGCGCGACTCCGACGATGTCGAGGACGTGATCCAGGAAACATTTATCCGGGCCTACATGGCGATCAACCGTTTCCGCAGCGATTCCACATTTGCAACATGGATCGTTCGTATCGGAATCAACGCAGCCAAGGATGGCCTGGCGCTGCGGCAGCGCCAGGGTCCGCAACTGGCCAGCCTGGGCGACGAGGATGACGACAGCAAGACCCTGGTCGAGGCGCGGGCGGACCTGGACACGCCGGAGTCCAGGCTGGAAACGAAGGAAGCGATGGCCCTGCTCGAGGCCGCCCTGGCAACGCTCCCGGAAGAACAGCGCATGTCCTTCGAGCTGCGCGAGATCGAGGGACTGACCTATGAAGAGATTGCCTGGCAAATGCATTGTCCCGTGGGAACTGTGCGCAGCCGTATCCATCGTGCGCGGGACTCGCTCACCTCGGCACTGCGGTTGCATTGAAGCAGGTGGCCCAAGGCGGACAAGGCCGAAAAAAAAGCCATGGGCACCGAAGTGCGCCATGGCTGGGGATGAAACCGCTGGTTTATGACCGGCGCATCAAGGCGCGATGCCGACCGAATGGTTCAGGTTGTTGAAGCCGGTTGCCGCTTCCCAGGTATTGGTATTCGCCATCTGGATCGAATACTCCGGACGGTTGCGCAGCGAGGCCTGTGGATCGGGCAGGTTCAGCAGCAGCGCATAGGTACCGCGCGGCATGGTCGATGGCAGGGTCACGGTCTGGTTGATCGTGGCCGTCTGGTTGGCCATCCAGCGGCGCGGGTCCGCCGCCAGTTTCACAGGGAACAGCGCGCCGGTGGCGGTATTGCGGAACACGAGTTCCACGTTACGGCTGTTGTACGGCGCGGCCCAGCCCTGGTTCTGGATCGACAGGTTGACCGAGAAGCTGCCGCCCGGCGTGGCCGTGCCCGAGTACGTACCCGAGGTCATGACGAAGCGGTAGCCCAGCTTCTGGTCGACCTTGGCGAAGCAACCCTGGTTTCGCCAGTTGTTCAGCACCGACACGTTGTAATCCAGGTTCAGGTAGGACCAGTGGAATTTCTCCATTTCGCTCAGGCTGCACCGCGCACCGGCCGGGCTTGTCCTGTATGCGGGAAAGGCGATCAACGACCGCGGCGACATCCTGGCCGATTCGAATGCGGGACTCGTGCTCTTGCGTCCTGGCATGCAGGGCTCGGCCGCGCCCGTGCTGGGGCCAATCGTCGCGGCCAGCGACGCGCTCGCGCCCGGCGTGCCCGGCGATCTCACAGTCGCCTTTACCGATACCAACGCGTCCGAGACCCATACGGCCTCGGCCAGCATCGACGACGCCTGCCCATCGGCGCCGCCGGTCGTGCGCGAGGTGCGCGGCAACGGCGAAGTCAATCTCCGCCATACCTTTTGCCAGGCAGGCAGCTTTACGGTCAGGGTGAAAGTGACGGACCGGGCCGGCAACGCGACCGAGGTGCACCGGATGCTGTCGGTCGGCGATGGGTCCGCATCGGCATCGGCGTCATCGGCGAGGGCGCTGCGCACGCTGGCGCAATAGGCGGCGATGTCCCTGGCGGTATCGCTGTCACCTGCCTAGTTCGTCGAACAAGGTCGTGATGACCGGACGCAGTTGCTCGCTGCCGGTCGCGGTCAGGTGGGCGTCGTCGAAATAATAAGGCCGGCCGTTTTCTCCCAGCATCTGGCAGACCGGCCGGCAAAACACCTGGTCGGTGCGATACACCCGGAATCCCGGCCCGGCCAGGTTCGCCACCGCATCTTCGAATGCACGCTGGCGCTGGCTGTACCCCGAGGACGAGACGACAGGAAGCGGCACGCCGTCCGTGATGTTGTTGATTAACATTTTAGGAACACTCTGCTGCCAAACCGGGATTGGCAACAGATAGGCAACCCTGATCCGATGCGGCGCCAGGGCGGCGACCAGCCGTCCTATCGTTTGCGCGCTGACGGCCCCGGGCGAAAAGTGCAGGACCACGGCCTCGACCCGTTTGTCGCGCGCTTCGCGCACCACATCCTCGACCCCGACCCGCCCGCCGGCCATGAGCGGGGTATTCTGCACGATGAAACGCACGGCGATGCCGCGCGACCGCGCCACCGACAGGAACGTTCCCTTGATCGCGTCCGCATGGCTGTTCCCCACCAGAAGCACCGCAGGCGCCGAGGCCGCCAGCTCCGGCGTCAGGTTGCACGAGACATCGCCCCGATGCAGCAGCGAATACATCTCGCCGCAGCGGAACGCATCGCGGTCGAACCAGGCCTCATAGATCAGGCGTTCCCGCGCCGGAAACAGATACGACTGGGTCTGGAGGGCCAGCGGGATCGCCGCCACGGTGAGGACCGCCGCCGCAAGCGAGAACCGGATGCCCCGTGCGCGCTGCCGGAACGGCTGCTCGACACCGGCAAACAGCAGCGCGCTGCAGGCAGCGATCATACCAAGCAGGCACAGCGCAGACACCGGATCGGGCGCGGTCAAGAGCGTGCCGCTGAACGGCTGGTACAGGAACAGGACGATGACGGGAAAGTGCGCCAGGTAGACCGAATACGACCAGGTTCCCAGGCGTGCCAGCGCATGCGACACGGGATGTGCCTGGGCCCAGCGCGGCAAGCCGAATGCGAGCAGCGTGCCGCATGCCAGGCTGACGATCAAGGCGTGCAGGCCGGGGTGGCCCGCAACGAAGCCGAGGGCGTTTCCATCGAGAGCGAGCAGCGGCACCGTCACCAGCACCGCAAGCGCCGTCGACGACGCGATCGTCTTGCCCCTGCCCGCCGTTTGCCATCGCCCGCCCAGCCAGGTCGCCACGCCAAACCCGAGCAGGAACTCCCACAGGCGAAAAGGCAGCAGGAAGAAGGCGCTGCTGGGCGACACACCGACGGCCAGGAAACAGCCGCCTGCCGACAGCAGCGCGATCAGGGCGTAGCCAGGCCGGTATCGCCGGCACAGGCCCGCGACCAGCGGCACCAGGAGATAGAACTGGATTTCGAGGCTGAGCGACCAGAGGTGGAGCAGCGGTTTGAATGCACTCTTGTCGAAATACGAGTTCTCCATCCAGAAGCCGACATTCGACAGGAAGGCGGCGCCAAACAGGGCTTGATGCGCGACCTGGAAAAAGTCGTTCGGCGTCGTGACGAAGGCCGCG
This sequence comes from Massilia brevitalea, assembly GCF_030711405.1. GTDB lineage: Bacteria > Pseudomonadota > Gammaproteobacteria > Burkholderiales > Burkholderiaceae_D > Telluria > Telluria brevitalea. The sequence goes on along the minus strand of NZ_JAULSI010000008.1, from coordinate 70,168 downwards.
CCCAGCAAGGTGACGAAGATCGTCGCGCAATATGCCGGCAACAAGCGGGCGGCGCGCTTGAGGAAGAATTCGCGCTTCCTGGCCGGGTCGTACATCACCGCCATCAGATACCCGCTGATCACGAAAAAGATATCCACGCCGAGAAAGCCGCTGTGAAAGCCCGGCGCCTGGAGGTGAAACAGGACCACGAACAGCACCGCCAGTCCGCGCAGCACCTGGATATCCTCGCGATATTCCATGATTTGCCGCCCCTCTATGATGGCAAGGCCGGGCATGGCTTGCGCTCGGGGCAAGGGCAGGCAAACAGGGCCTCCCACATGGCGGCGATCTTCGGCATCGAAAAGCGCTCGCGCACCTGCGTCGCCCCTGCAGCGAACGTGTGGCGCAGGGCATCGTCGCCCATCAGGCGCCCGAGCGCCGCGCCGAACAGGGCGGCGTCGCCGGCCGGCACCAGCAAGCCGTCGACGCCATGGCGGATGATGTCCCGCGGACCCGTATCGCAGTCAAAACTGACCGCAGGCAAGCCATAGGCCATCGCTTCCACCAGCGTGTTGGGGAAGCCCTCGAAATCCGAACTCATGCCATACAGCGCGGCCTGGCTGTACCACTCCCCCGGGTTGCCGACGCGGCCGGGCAGGAACACCCTGCGTTCCAGGCCGGCGGCGCGCACCTGCGCCTCCAGGGCCGCGCGCTCCGGGCCTTCTCCGAGAATGACGAGGTCCCAGTGCGGATGGCGCGATGCAAGCAGGCCGAAGGCGCCGACCAGGGCAGCGAAATTCTTCTCCGCGCTGAGACGGCCCACGCCCAGCAGGATGTGCCGGTCCGGGGCGCAGCAGCGGCGCGGATCGAGACGCGGTGCGTGCGCAGGCAAGGGCCAGGTGACCGCGTTCGGGATGACCACGATTTTGCGTGCCCCGGTGTGGAGCGTCAGCCAGTGCGCGCATTCCTGGGTCAGCGCCACCACCGCGGACAGGCGCCCGTATGCCTGGCGGCGCATCGTTTCCCACAGGATGCCCATCGGCGCCTTGGGCGGGAAGTTGTGTTCGGACCCGAAGGTGCATAGCCCGGGCAGCCCCCATGCCGCCGCGGCCAGGACCACGTTCGCCGTGTGCATGGCGGACAGCGCGACCTCGGGCCGTAGGGCAAGCAGCACGCGGCGCAGGGCCCGTACGCGCCGCGCCGTGCGTACGATTCCCGCCAGCAGGTTCGGGCGCGTGTCCGCCAGGTCCAGGGACACGCGTTCGACAGCGGGGTCGAGCCTGTAGAAGTCGCTCGTGCGCGGCGCCACCGTCACGATCGTGAGCGCCCACCCGATCGACGCCCAGTAATTGGCGAGATTGGCGACGACGCGCTCGGCGCCGCCATTTTCGAGCGAATGAATATAGATCAGCAGGCGCATGGCGGGCTGACGGACGGTGCGGCGGCAAGCCGGAATCCGGCGGGCATCGTGGCGGCCGGCCCGGCCAGGTTGCGGTCGAGGTACACGCTGCCGCTTGCCGTCGACACCGAGGGATTGGCGACCATCCGGCCCGAACTCCCTGCCGCTACTGCGCCGTGCAGGCGAATCCGGTCCCACTGGCGTGCCGTCCGCGGCTGCACGCCATGGTCGTCGTGGTCGAACAGGTACATGGCCGCCAGCGACTGCCTGCTGAGGATATTCACGGTCGCATCGATGTCGCGCATGGCGCCCTCGGCTTGCGGCCCCTGGTGATAGAAATGCACGTAGCTGCCATGGATGCAGTCGCCCGAGACGTCGATCCGCACGCGCACCTGCTCGACATCGCCCAGGCGCGCCCCCGCGCACACCAGGGCGACGAAACCATTGCTTCCGGGCCAAGCCCGCGTGGCCGAGGCCCTGACCACGACATCGGCCTGCCGCGCCGCATAGGCGATGAAGGCACGGCGCACGTTATGGCAGTCGAGTTCGACGCTGACGGGTCCGGCAATGTTGTTGGCGCCCACCCCATAATAGGCATGCCTGAGTTCGCCCTGCACGTGTATGTCGGACAGCAAATGGCGGCCGGCGGCATCGTTATTCGATGCCAGCATGCCCAGCACGTGCTCGGCCCGGCAATCGACCAGGCGCATGCCGCTGCTGGGCCGGTCGGCCTGGATTCCCACGCAATACATGCCCTGCCAGTCGATCCAGGGGAAGAAGCCGTGGTCGACGAAGCTCGCGCCGGCCAGGGTCACGTTGTCGAAGTTATGGAAGTAGAACATGTGCGGCACGACCGGCTTGACCGTGGTCGCCACGAACACGGCCCCGTATGCGGAAATCACGACGTCGCGCAGGTCGCGGCAGAGCAGGATATCGTCGGCGCCGTCGAGCATGCCGACATCGTAGGTGCCGGGCGGTACCAGCAGCGTTCCCCCTCCCGCCGCCATCAGTGCTGCAAGCCCCCGCCGGAACGCCTCGGCCAGCATCGAGCGGCCGACGCCCGGCCGCCCGGAAAAGTCGGCCAGGCTGACGGTGGCGCCCGTTGGCGGGGCGGCCAGGTGGCGCGGCTGCCAGGCCGGCGCCACCACGACGCGGGCCTGCCGCTCCGGCGTCGCCAGCGCAAGCGCGCCCGCGGCCAGGCCGCGCGCGAGGAACAGGCGCCGCCCGGCGCCGCTCTGCGGATTCCCAGCCATCGTCGACGCCTCCTTCGTCTCCGTGCACTGTCGCGTGNGGCGGCCCCCCCCACGACGCGGGCCTGCCGCTCCGGCGTCGCCAGCGCAAGCGCGCCCGCGGCCAGGCCGCGCGCGAGGAACAGGCGCCGCCCGGCGCCGCTCTGCGGATTCCCAGCCATCGTCGACGCCTCCTTCGTCTCCGTGCACTGTCGCGTGCGGTGTGCTTACATCTTCCAGGTGTCCGCCTGGTTGCGGCATGCGTGAAACAGCCTGAACGCACGATCCGCGAACCAGGTCCCCTTGCGCGCATGCAGCCGCAGCTTCAGGCGCCGCACCGCGCCGTGCGCGCACGTCGCAGCCACGGTGTCCAGGTTCGCCAGCAGGGCCCGGCGCGAACGGTAGATGTGCAGCTGGTCCATGTCGAGCCGCTCGCCCAGCATCCTCTCCTTGAAGCCGAACTCCCCGCCGCCGAGGTAGAACTTGCGCCCACCGCGCCGTATGCTCTCGCAGATCGTGTGGTAGACGCACAGCGCGCCCAGGCCGTGGCGCTCGTAGGCCGGGTCGTGCGCCGTGATCTCCCCGAACAGGCAGCTGCCGACGCGGTAGTTCAGCGAGCCGGCGCACACGCGGCCGTCGATCAGCAGCAGCGCGACGAACCCGCAGGTCCGCGCGAGCGCCATCATGCGCCCGACATCGTGCCTGAGCCGCACGCCACGCGCGCCAATGCGCTGCTCGCTGAGCCGGGCAAGATGGCGGACCGCCTCCTCGTCGATCTCGCCATTGACGAGATATTTGATCGTGAACGTAGGAAAGTGTCTGGCGACACCGTTGAGACGGGACCGCAACCTGGCGCGTGTCGATTTTCCCAGCGCCGCCAGGTAGTCGTCCGGCGTGGCCGGCAGCGGTATCACCCAGGTTTCCTTGGCATTGTGCCGTTGCACCGGGAAACCGATCGCGGCCGGGGCCGTGCGCACGGCGTTGAAGCGGATCACTTCGATCGCAGGCAGGTGTTCGAAGACATAGCGCGCAAAACGTGCCAGGACCGCAGGCGCGATCTCGATCATCTCGTTCAGCACCACCAGCCGCTGCCGCTCGCAATGGAACAGCAGGATCTCCGGCGCCCGGCCGGCGCTGCGGTCGATGTAGCAGCTGGCATTCCCGAGCGTGCGCCAGACGCGGAAGAACGGCAGCGAGGAATGCAGGGTCTCGTAGCTGGCGGCGAGTTCGTGCTCGACGAATGCGGGAACCTGGTGCAGGTAGCAGGTCGCGCCGGCGCCGTTCATTGCAGGCTCCCGGGTGGCGTGGCGTCGACGAAGCCGCAACGGCGCATGCCCTGCCGGCATGCCGCGCTGAGCCGTCCCGAATAATAGACGGCAGCATCGGCGCTGGTCCGGTCGAGCGTGGCGAGGATGCGCTCGACGAAGCGCTGGACCAGGTCGTCGCTTGCCTCCGCGCCGTGCGCCTGCAGGTCGAACAGGACCGTCGCGCCGGGTTCCACGCGCTGCGCCGGCGGCGGGCATGCGCCTTCCGCGCGGCGTGCGTGGGCCCAGCAATGGAGCACCAGCTTGTCGCATGGGGCGTAGCAGAACAGGTCGCAACGCTGCTCCAGGCGCCGCATCGCCATGCCGATGAACATGCCGCGCGTGACCGGGGCCGCGGCATCGTCGTACTTGAAGACGTCTTCCAGGCTGTTGCGCGACACCGCCAGCGTGCTGGTGCTGGTGCTGGCGCCGGGGTCCGGGGCGCAGGGGACGCCGGGGGCCAGGCGCCAGAATGCACGGCCTGTGCGCGCTGCCTGGCGCGGATGGCCGGGGGCCACGCGCCGCGCCAGGACCCGCAGTCTTTCCAGCACCGCCACCACGTCGGCCTTGCGCCGCCCGCTCATGTGCAGCAAGGCTTTTCCCGTTCGCCTGGCCCCGGCCGCGGCCCGCGCCTGCACGCGCTGCGCGAGACTGGCGGCCATGGTCAGCTCGAAGACCTCGTCGTGATCGGAGGCAAAGTGTTCCTTGTACGGGTCGCCGCCAGGCGTCAGGTCAAGCAGGCCGATCCGGTCCGCCGCCAGCTGGCTGCCAAGCAGCACGAGCAGCAGCTGGCCCGGGGAATGCGCCGCGAGTGCCGGCGCATGGGCGCTGATGCCCAGGTGGACCGTGCGCTCCTTGCTCAGCAGGCCGATATGGGCCGCCGCCAGCGCCGCGCCCACGGTCAGCACCGTCGTGTGCAGCATGCCGCGGCGCTGCAATTCGAGGTAGAAGCGTTTTTTCAGCGGATCGCTGAGGAAGGGCGTCTGCCGGTGCAGCGCCGCCTGGCGGAAATCGTACTGCAGGCAGATGTCGTCGAACAGGCGCCCGAACTGCGCCGCGCCGGTGACGCGCTCGAAGGCGAGCGGGCCCAGCCGGCTCAGGCGGTTGGCGTTCTGGCGATGCGTCTTCTTGCGCCTGAGCGTTTCCATGGCGGCCGGGTCGATGCGCAAGACCGGGCGCGCATGCGCGTGCAGCACGCAGTACTTGCGCTCGCCGGCGCCCGCTTGCAGGAAGCCGAGCGGAATACCGGGCGGCAGGTATTTCAGGCTCGTCCGCGCCTGCGGCAGCGCGGCGCGGAGGCAGGCGAAGGCCTCGTGCGCGAAGCGGTCGGCGTGGGCCGCGCCGGCAATCCAGCCCTGGTATTCGGCCTGGCCGGCGCCGGCGCCGGTGAGGCGCCTGCCGTCCGCGCTCCAGGCCAGCGTGAACAGGCCGCGCAGCGTACCGTCGGCGGCTGCGTCGACCAGGACCAGGGGCGCGTGGCGCTCGCGGTAGATGGCGTACCAGGGCAGGACGAAATCGGGGTGCTGGCAGCCGGTCGCCCACGGACAGCGTGCATGCAGCGACTTCCAAAGCGCGACGAACGCCTCGGAACCGATATGCGCCAGGGCCGGCTCGCCGCTCAGGATCTGGACGCCCATGGCTACTCCTGCAGGGTGGGCGCCGCGACCGCGGGCAGCAGCGCCCTGCCCCCCGGCGCCGAATGGCTCGCCGCCTCTTCGATCTGGCGGATGGCCGCGAGGTACTTGTCGATGACGATGTCTTCGTCGAATTCGCGTACGACCTTGGCACGCCCGCTTGCGCCCATGCAGGTGCGCTGTTCCGGTGTCAGCTGCGCCATGCGGATCATCTTGTCGGCGAGGTCGGCGCCACTCTTGACGCGGCACAGGAAGCCGTTGCAGTTGTCGTCGACGATATCCTTGCACCCGACGACGTCGGTCGCAATGATCGGCCGCGCCGACGCCGCCGCCTCCAGCAGCGAATGCGGTACGCCCTCGCGGTACGAAGGCAGGACCACGCAGTCGGCCTGGCCGAGATAGGGCCGGACGTCGTCGGCCCGGTCCAGGTAGCGTACCAGCCCTTGCGCTTCCCATTCCCGGATCTGGCCGAGGCGGATGGCGTTCGGATTGTCGCTGTCGACACCCCCGAGCAGCTGGAATTGGCTGGCAGGAATGTGCCGGCGCACGATCCGTGCCGCTTCGACGTATTCCTCGACTCCCTTGTCCTTGAGCATGCGCGCAATGAGCAGGAAGCGAAAACCGGCCGGCGCAGGCGCGGCCATGGGTAGCGGCTGGAAATGGCGCAGGTCGATCCCCGATCCCGGCAACAGTTCCGACACGCTTTCCCTGGCCATTTTCGCGTCGAGGAAGAGCTGGCGGTCGTCGCGGTTCTGGAAGAACACGCGGCTGGAACGCCGCAGCGAAAAGCGGTACAGCCCCTTGACGAGCTCGGTAAGCATCGCTCCGTGCAGGAAGGTCGCGCCCAGGCCGCCGATATTGTTGATGACGGGGATCGCCAGCCCGCTCGCCGCAATCGACCCGTAGACATTCGGCTTGATCGTGAAGCCGAGGTAGGCGAGCGGCCGCACCGAATGCAGCACGCGCCGGTATTTCACCAGCAGCGCCAGGTCGCGGCTCGGGCTGGTGCCGTGCTGGTCCATGTGCAGCTGCTTGAAATGGCAGCCCAGCGCGGCGAGGCGCGGCGCGTACTCGTCGTCGTGGGCCAGGACCAGCACCTCGTAGCCCTGGCGCACGAACGACTTGACGAGGCCGGCACGGAAGTTACAGATGTTCCACGCCGTATTCACGGAAATGACGATTTTCTTGTTCATGAGACCGCTCCAGTCAGCTGCGCCGCCATGTCCGGGGCCGGCTGCGCACGCGGGCCCGCGCGGCGCTGCGCGAGCCAGGCCTGGAACATCAGCACGTTCCACAACGGGTATTGCCAGTTGCGCTGGCCCGACAGATGCTCGGTCCAGCAGCGCCTGACCAGCCCGGGTTCCAGGAAACCTTCATCCTCCAGCCGCGGCTGCGCGAGCAGGGCTTCTCCCCATTCGCGCAAGGGGCCGCGCAGCCAGTCGCCGACCGGGATCCCGAAGCCCATCTTCGGCCGCTCGATCAGCGCCGGCGGAACGTACCGGTACAGCACCTGGCGCAGGACCCATTTCGTGACGCCGTCGCGCAGCTTGTACGACTGCGGCAGGCGCCAGGCGAACTCGACTACCCGGTGGTCGAGGAGCGGGACCCGGGTTTCCAGCGATACGCCCATGGCTGCCCGGTCCACCTTGACCAGGATGTCGTCCGGCAGGTAGGTCAGCAGGTCGAGCGCCATCATCCGCTGCAGGCCGCCGAGCGCGTCCAGGCCCGGCGCATTCCCGTTCAGGGCCGTGGGCGGCTCGCTCCCGCCGCGCACCAGCGCTTCAGGATGCTCCCAGTGCGACACCAGGCCGAGGTAGAGCGCATCGAGCGACGCGCTGGTCATCACCTGGGCCCCCTTGTGCAGCTTGTCTCCCGTGTTCTGGAAGCGCATCGCCCGCGGCAGGCCCGGTCCCAGTACCCGCGCGGCCCGGTTCCAGGCGTCGACCGAGACGCCCGTGATGCCCCTGGCGGCGAGCCGGCGCAGCGGCAGCGGCGCCGCGCTGATCTTCTGCCACAGGGCGTCGACGAACTGGTAGCGGTTGTAGCCGCAGAACAGTTCGTCGCCGGCGTCGCCCGACAGCGCAACCGTCACGTGCCGCCGGGCCAGGCGCGACACCAGCATGGTGGGAAGCTGCGAGGAATCCGAGAACGGCTCGTCGTAGCTGTCCTGCAGCGCGGGAACGACGTCGCGCGCCTGCGCGGCGGTGACGTAGAGTTCGGTGTGGTCGGTCCCGAGGTGCCTGGCCACCGCCTTGGCGTGGTGGGCCTCGTTGAAGTCGCTCTCGAAAAAGCCGATGGAGAAGGTCTTCACCGGGCGCGGCGATTGCGCCTGCATCAGGGCGGTCACGGTGGACGAGTCGACGCCGCCCGACAGGAAGGCGCCGAGCGGCACGTCGGCCACCATCTGGGCGCCGACTGCATCGCGCAGCAGCACGTCGAGCGCCTCCACCGCCTGCTGCGGCGAGCCGCGAAACGGCCGGTCCACGCCGTCGGCCATCTGCCCGGCTGCGCTCCAGTAGGCCGACAGCGCGTGCTCGCGAAAGGGCGCAGCCAGGGTCAGGAGGCAGCCCGGGGGCAGCTTGAAGACATTGGTGTAGATCGAATACGGGGCCGGTATGTAACCGTGGCGCATCTGCAGGCAGAGCGCGCCGCGGTCGACGACATCCTCGAATGCGGGATGGGCACGCAGGGCTTTCAGCTCCGACCCGAACAGGAAGGCGCGCGCCCTGCCCTGCCCCTGCCAGCCGTAGTACAGGGGCTTTTCGCCGATGCGGTCGCGCGCCAGCGTCAGCGTCGTGGCCTGCCGGTCCCAGACGGCGAGCGCGAACATGCCGATCGCGCGCTCGACGGTGGCGGCGACGCCCCATTCCTCGAAGCCGGCCAGCAGCGTCTCGGTATCGGAGCCGCCGCGCCAGGGCAGGCGCTGCCGGTCCCCACCGAGTTCCCTGCGCAGCTGCAGGTGGTTGTAGATCTCGCCGTTGAACACCATCACGTAGCGGCCGCCGGGCGACTGCATCGGCTGGTGCCCGGCGGCCGACACGTCGACGATGGCCAGGCGCCGGTGGCCCAGCGCGACGCCGTGTTCCGGGTCGCACCAGTGGCCGGCATCGTCGGGTCCGCGGTGGGCGAGCGTGACGCTCATGCGCGCCACCAGCCGCGCCAGTTCCTCCCGTGGGTGGAACGCATCTGCCTTCAAGAAACCGGTGAGTCCGCACATGGGAGCCTCCCTTCATTCAAGACGCTGTCGTAGATCGACTCGAAGCGCGCGCGCACGCAGCGCATGCTGTAGCTGGCACGGATGCGTTCGCGCGCCTGCTGCCCGAGTTCGAACAGGTAGCCCGGGCCGCGCGCGACCAGGCCGGACACGCCGCGCGCCAGCGCCTCGGGGTCGGCCTTGCGCACCACCACGCCGGTATCGGCGAGGAGCACGGCGACGTCGCCCACGTCGGTCGCGACGCAGGGCAGGCCCATCGCCATGGCTTCGCCGACCACGTTCGGGAATGCCTCGGTGCGCGACGACAGGCAGAAGATGTCCATCCCCGCCAGGCAGACGGCGGCGTCGTCGCGTTCGCCCAGCAGCACGAAGCGGTCGGCGTAGCCGGTATGCCGGATCCAGCGGGCCAGGACACCGTTGGCGTCGTCCAGGCCGCGGCCGACCATCAGGAAGCGCAGGCGCTCGTCGTTCGCCGCCAGCTGGCCGGCCGCCTTCACGAAATTGCCGTGGTCCTTGTCCAGGTTGAACCTGCCGAGCGTGCCGACCACGATGTGCTGGGCGCGGAACCCGCAGCGCCGGCGCAGCGCGTCGCGCTCGGCCTCGCTCGCCGTCAGCGCCCCGAGGTCGAAGCCGTTGGCGACCACGGTCATGCGCCGGGTGTCGTAGCCGACCCGCGCATGCGAGCGCAGCGCCGCGTCGGCCACGCAGACATTCCCGGCTGACCTGGTTGCGCGGGAAGACGATGCTGCGGAAGCAGGCGCCCATCTCGGCCGCCAGGTTGCCCGCGCGCGCCAGGTCGTCGACGAAGCCCTCGGGTGTCGCTCCCTTGTCCCTGCAATAGAAATGGCTGTAGGTATGGGTCGCCAGTTCCTGCCCGTCGGTCGCGAGGATGCGCTCGACCAGGGGCCTGGCGAAGAACAGCGTCGGGTGCTGCCTGACCAGCGCATCCTCGAGGTCGGCGCACGCTCCGGGCGCCGCTGCAGTCCGGGTGCCGGGGCGGCGCCGCGTGCGCCACTCGCGGTAGTCGCGGCACATGATGGCGCCCACGGTGGCCCAGGTCGCGCGCACGCCATGGGCGCGGAAGCGCGCCAGCATCCGCGGGATGGCCTGCCATTCGCCCTGCACGTTGCGGCCATAGCCTGCGATGCTCTGCGTGTCTTCGACGCCCCAGAACATTTCGAAATCCAGCGAAATCACGAATTTGCCGTGGCTCATGGCCGCGCCCCTTCCAGGACGCGTTCGCCTGCACCGGCTGCCCGGCAGGCCTCGCGCCCCCACTTTGCCCTTCGGTACGGCGCGCGTGCCTGGCGCGCCCGGCCGGGCGCCGTCCACGCCGCGCGCGTGGAGACCAGCGCGCAGGTCGCCAGCCAATAGGTGTTTGCGTCGAGCATCTGGTGCGTGAACATCGACATCCAGGCGAACACGAAGACCATCGCCAGCTGCAGGCCGCGCTCGGCAAAAAAGCGTCCGCGCCACAGGATGACCAGCAGCCAGAGCCACAGCCCGATCCCGAACAGGCCGTATTCCGCCGCCAGCATCAGCAGCTGGTTATGGGTGCCGCCGCGGTGCCACCAGAACAGCGTGCTTCCCGCCCCCGCGCCGAACACGGGGTTGTGCAGGAAGAGTTCCCAGCCCGCCTTGATGACGCCGGCGCGCTCTTCCGAGCTGTCGTCGTCGAAACTGAAGCTCGAGAAAAAGTCCAGCCGCGACAGGATATTCCCCGCTGCGCCCTCGAACTCGCTGCGCGACTGCAGGTAGCTCTCGAAACTGCCTAGGCCAAGCACGAGCGCCGCCACCGCGCAGGCCGCGGTCACGGCCATCGAGCGCGGCAGCGCCCTGCAGACGATCATGATCGCCAGGACCGCGCCCCAGGCCATGATCGACGAGCGCGAAAACGTGACCAGGACCGCTGCGCCGGCAAGCAGCAGGAGTGGCCCGCGATAGCGCAGGCCGGTCACGGCGCAGGCGAGCAGGCACACGTGCAGCAGCGCCTCGCCCGCCTTGGTCGGATTGATGAACATCGCCGCCGCGCGCCCGAGGACCGCGCCTTCGATGTCGGGCGGGTAGAACAGGCCCGGGTTGGCGAAATCGAGCAGGACCGCGCACGGCAGCAGCACCGCCAGGACCGCTGCCGCATACAGGTAGGTCCTGGCGGGCGTGACGAAGACGACGAAGCCGAGCATGAGCGCGACCAGGATGTACTGGATCCGGGTCAGCACCAGCGCCGCACGCAGGCTGTCTCCCTGGTTCACGAGGTAGCCGGCGCCGGCGTCCGCGCCCGCCGGCCAGGCGGCGAGATGCACCAGGTTGAGCACGACCAGCGCACCGGCCCAGAGGGCGAACGGCGACAGCAGGTAAGCAACGAGCGCGCCGCGCCGCGCCCACAGGACCGGCGCCATCAGCAGGACCAGCAGGAAGTACACATACTTGGGCGGCAGGGATGCATCCTGGGTGTACAGGTAGATCGCCGCGTTGCCGTGGATTGCGCACAAGGCCAGGCCAAGCACTGCGCACTGGTAGAGCAGCAGGCCGCTCGACCGCTCCGGGCGCACCCTTGCGGCCGGAGCCGACCGGGTCCGGAAGACATGCACCAGGGACGGCTTGCCGCTCATGACAGGAATTCCCCCCTGTCGTTCACGCCGGCCGGGCGCCTGGGCGCGGCGCCTGCTTCCTCGAGCCGGCTGAACAGCGCCTCCCACATGCCCGCGACCCGCTCGATGCTGAAGCGCTCGCGCGCATCGGCCGCCTGCGCCGCGAAGTGTTGCCTGAGCACGCAATTCCCCATCAAGGCATCGAGCGCCTGCTCGAGTGCGTCCGGGTTGCCCGGTGCGACCAGCAAGCCGTCGACCCCGTGACGGACGATGTCGCGTGGCCCGGTATCGCAGTCGACGCTGACCACCGGCATGCCATGGCACAGCGCTTCCGCCAGCGCATTCGGAAACCCTTCGGAGTGCGACGCCAGTACGAACAGGTCGCAGCGCTCATGCCATTGGCCGACGTTGCCGGCGATACCGGGCAGGTGGACCCGGCCCGCGAGTCCCCATGCCGTGCGCGCCGCCTGGAGCGCCGGGCGCTCCGGGCCGTCGCCGAGGATCACGAGATCCCAGTCCGGGTGCCGGCCGCTGAGCCGGGCGAACACGGCCAGCAGGCCGCCGAAGTTCTTCACCGGGTCCAGGCGCCCGACCGCCAGCAGCACCCGGCGCGCCGGCGCGACCACTGCGTTCGGCACGATCCAGGGCGCGGCGCTCGGCAAGGGCCAGGCAACCGCATTCGGGATCACCGGAACGCTGCGCGCCGAGGTCTGCGTGGCGATCCACCGCCGGCACTCGCCCGTCAACGCGACCACGGCGTCCAGGCGGCCGTACGTGTGCCTGCGCGCGCTGCTCCATGGCCACGCCAGCGGCGCATGCGGCGGATAGCAGCGCTCCGACCCCACCCGCACCAGCCCCGGCATGCCGTGGCCGGCAAGCGCAAGCAGCACGCTCGGGGTGCTCATCATGGCGAGCGCCACCTGCGGCCGCAGGTGCGCGAGCAGGCGGCGCAGGGCCTGGATACGGCGCAGGTTCTGCAGCGCGGCGACCAGGGGCGAGCCGCTGTCGCCCGCCAGGCCGAGCACGCTGCGCCGCACGCCCGGGCGCAGGTCGTAGAAGTCTTCGCTCTGGGGCGCCAGGGTGGCCACCGTCACCTCCCATCCGGCATCGGCCCAATGGTTGGCGAGCGTGGCGACGGTGCGCTCGGCGCCGCCGCCGGCCATGCTATGGGTAAACAGGAGGATGTTCATGCGCGCCCCGTGTCCATGGCGCCCCCGCGCGATGCGCCGGCGCCGGCATCCCCCGTTCCACGCAGGACCAGGGCGTACCAGAAGAACAGGCCGGTCGACGCGTAGACCAGCATGGTGGCGAGCGCAATGCCATTCACGCCGAACGCGGGCACCAGCAGCAGGTTGCCCACGATCTTGGCTGCGCAGCCGATCAGGGCCGAATAGAACACCAGGCGATGGCGCCGCGCGCTCAGTGCATAGCTGACCAGGACCATCGACGCGAAGTAGAAAGGAATCTGGGGCAGCCCGTAGCGCAGCACCTGCGCCACCGCGAGCGTATCGGCTGCGCCGAACTGGCCGCGTTCGTACAGCAGCCGCACCACCCAGGGCGAGGCCGCATAGCTGGCCAGCATCGCCAGCAGGCCAAGCGCGAACAGGATGCCTGTCCAGAGGCGGGCGACGGCGCGCAGGCGCACGCGCTGGCGTTCACGCTCCTGCGCACGCTCTTGCTGCCCCTCTTGCGCATGCACTTGCGCAAAGATCGGAAGGGTCGCGCGCGACACCGCGATTGCCGCCAGCCCCAGGATCAGCGACAGGATCCGGTTCGCATAGCCGAGCATGGCGATCGCACCCGTGCCCAGCCCGGCCGCGTAGAACTGGTCGATCACCACGGTCAGGCTCATCAGCGCCTGGCCGCCGACCATGATGCCGAAACCCTGGCAGAACCAGCGCCACTGCGGCGACGATAGCCCGAGCCGCGGCGCGCCCTGCAGGCCGCGCCGGCCCGGCGCCGCCATCAGCGACAACAGATGCAGGGCGCTGCCGGCAACCGTTCCCCATACCAGCGCACCGATGCCGCCCCCGGGAAGCGCCATGACCAGGGCCGCAATCGACAACGTGGGGATGCAGTCGAGCAGCGTGTTCAGGTGGCGCCCGGCCGCCAGCATCCAGGCCGACTGCAGCGCGGTCAGCATCCCGAGCGGCAGCAGCAGCACCAGGCCCGGCAGCGCCGCCTCGGCCAGGCCGGCCAGGCGTGGCGGCAGCCCGCTTTGCCCGAGCCGGAACACATTGTGCAGCACCAGCCACGCGAGTACCGCCAGTCCGCACCCGGCGAGCATCACGACGCCGAGCAGTTCGGCGCGGAACCTGGCCAGCTGGCGCTGGCGGTCCTGCAGGCGTACCGCCAGCGGGACCAGCACGGCCGTCAGTACGCTTGCCCACACCCCGAGCGGCCAGCCGATCACGGTGTACAGGAACTGGTAGGCATCCACCTCCGGCCCCAGGCCATAGCGGTAGGCCACGGCCATTTCCTTCATGGCGCTGACCAGTTTGCCGACAAACACGAAAGCGGCGACCGTGAGCATGCCTTTCAGGATGGCGGCATGGTCCGGCGCGGCCGCGTGGAACCGGGTGCCGAGCGCGCGCAAGGGCTGCACGAAGACCGATCCGGTGGAGCCAGGCCGCATGGCGTCTATCCTGCGGTGGCGTAATGCGCGGCAGGCGCGATGGCCGTCCTGCTGCGCTCGACGTACCACGGAACGGTCGCGGCCAGGCCCTCGCGGATCCGGTACCGGGGCACATAGCCCAGTTCGCGCATCGCCTTGTCGATGTTCGCCTGCGAGCACGCGATGTCGCCCGCGCGCGCTGCCGTGTGCTCGGCCTGCTGGCACACCGCGACCCCGTTCACCGTCAACAGCTCCTTCAGGTAGCCGAACAGCTGGGTCAGGGTCGTGACGTCGCCGAGCGCCACGTTATAGATGCGGGACGCCGGACCGGCGGCGGCATGCGAGGCAAGCATGTTCGCTTGCACCACGTTATCGACGAAACAGAAATCGCGGCTCGTCTGCCCGTCGCCGTGAATCAGGACCTGGTGGCCGGCGAGCATGGCGCCGATCCATTTCGGGATGACTGCCGCGTAGGCCCCGGCAGGATCCTGGCGCTTGCCGAACACGTTGAAATAGCGCAGGCCGACCGTGCCGAACCCGTAGCAGCGTGCAAACACATCGGCGTACAGCTCGTTCACGTATTTGCTGACGGCGTAAGGCGACAGCGGCCTGCCGATCTGCGCCTCGACTTTCGGCAGCCCGGGATGGTCTCCATACGTGGAACTCGACGCGGCGTACACGAACGATTCCACGGCGGCGTCGCGGGCGGCGACCAGCACGTTCAGGAAACCGTTGACGTTGGTGTCGTTGGTGGCGATCGGATCGTCGATCGAGCGTGGCACCGAACCCAGGGCCGCCTGGTGCAGGACCTTGTCCACGCCCGCCATCGCATGCCGGCACGCCCCGCGGTCGCGGGTGTCGCCCCGGATGAAGCGGAAGCGGCGCCACTGCTCCGCGCTGACGAGGTCGCGAACATCGTCGAGATTGCGGAGGTGACCGGTCGACAGGTTGTCGAGGCCGACCACTGTCTGGTCATGGCGCAGCAGGTATTCGGTCAGGTTCGAGCCGATGAAACCCGCGCAGCCCGTGACGAGCCAGGTGCGGGGACGGGACTGCATGTCGTGCTCGATGTCGTGGAGGGTGTGCATGAGGTCGCTCCTGGTCAGCCGGCGGCGCATGGGCTGCCGCCCAGCACGCCGTCGTCTCGGGGATGCCGCGGCTGCGGACGCAAGCCGAGGATGACCGCCCGATGCCGGCAGTGCCCCCAGTGCCCGCGTACCAGCCGCATGTACACGGCGATGTAGAGCACGAACTGGAACAGGACCAGGGCGAAAGCGGCGGGAATGCTGTCGCCGACGATCAGGGAACATGCGGTGGCGCTAGCGATCCAGGCCGCAATGAAACACGCGACACCCGCATTGCACATCCACGGATGTTTTCTTGCCCGGATTCGCTGGCGGGCGCAGCGCCGGTAAAACAGCGAATGCAGGTGCAGGCGATCGGGCGCGCCGGCCCGTGTGCCGTAGATCATCGTGCGGCGGTAGATGCTGAATAAGACTTCGATGACCGGGTAGGCATAGATGGCGAGAATCTGCCACGCGTTGATTCCCGGATTGCGCATGATCGTCAATACCGCAATTTCGGCCGCCAGGAATCCCAGGAGATAAGCGCCGCCATCGCCCATGAACAGGCGGCCCGTCGGGTAATTCAGCATCAGGAAGCCGATGGTGGCGCCGATTGCAGTGGCTGCAAGCTGGAGGATCAGCATATCGCCGCAGCGCCACGCCATGATGCCCATGCCGGTGAGCATGATTACGATCGCGATACCGGCAACGCCATGGAAACCGTCGATGATATTGATCGAATTGGTGATTCCGGCGACGGCAAATACAGTTATCGCGATCGAGAAAGGAATAAACACGAGCATGCCGTCGATGCCCCACACATCGACCCGGGGCAGCGAGGCTCCCAGCAGCCAGACGGCAAGACAGGCACTGGCCAGGATGGCAAACAGGCGTTTTTTCGGCGTCACGGCCTTCGTCAGGTCTTCCATGACACCCGAGGAAAAGGCGGGAACCGATGCGATCAGCAGCAGGAGCATCCCGCTTCCGGCGTGCGTGCCGGCGGCAGCCGTGGTCGTTGCGAAGGCGTCGACACAGGCAGCGGCAAGCACACCGGCGCACAAGGCCAGGCCACCGGTTCGCGGCACCGATTTCTTGTGGACTTTCTGCACGCCGCCGGTATCCGAATCCAGGGAAAAGCGTCCATGCCAGCGCTGCGTGGTCACGATCAAAATGCAAACCGAGAAACTCACCACGCATGCGACAAGCAAATTCGGCAGGAATGAAAAAGCGGGTAATTGAAGTGGTACTGAACCAATATCATGAAAAGCAGGGGCATTTGACATGACAACTCCTTGGCGAATCTGCCGGCCAGTTGCAACCATATGTGGAACACTGAAACAAAACAGACTCTAGCGGATTGCACATCATATAAAAAGTGCAAAAAATCGATTCATTCACGCCTGCTTCCGGCATGTATACATGCCGGTTGCAGATATGTTTCTCGCAGTGCTGTTACGGGATATTAAGAGTGACAGCGACAGCCATTCCGGATTTCCTATCCGGTATTTTTATATTGCCGATGTGCGCACGTGCACCCATCCATGTCGGCCTTTATTCCAGGCGGCACGATGAATGCAAGGGAATGACTTCAGCCGGGGCGGCCCTGTGCAATCAGGCGGAAGCGGGTGTGACCCTGCGCCGGCAGGAATAGCCGCTTGCGCTGCAAGAAGAAGTTCTTGATGAACGATGCAAGCAGGCCGGCGGCAATGCCGGCGCAGCACGCCAGGACCAGCATCGTGGACCGGCCCAGCGTTACCGGGCGCAGCGAGGATTGCGGCGGCTCGAGCACCCGGACGTCGTCGCGCCCGGACAAGGCGACGGCATCGAACTTGCTGCGCTGGCCGGCCACGGCCAGCGCAGCCTCGTCCAGCGCCTGCTTCTCGCGCCGCACCTGCGCCAGTTCGCGCGAGGCCGCGGCCAGGGACGCGTACCTGGCCGCGTTGCGGCCCAGTACCCGGCCCGTATCGGCGATCTGCCCATTAATGGCTTGCATCTCCGGATGGCCATCGCCGATCCTGGCCGACAATTCGGCTTTCCTTTGCTGCGCGGCGGCCAGGCGCATTTCGAGCGCGCCCGACTGCTGCAACAACAATTGGCCTTCCGCTTCCGGGTCGCGCACACCCGAGCGCTGCAGCAAGCCGGCGTATTGCCTGTCCACCTGCCGCACTGCCGCCTCCGCCGCCTGGAGTTGCCGGTCGTAGGCCGCCGAGAGCGCGGCTGCTTCCGACGCCTGCTCCCCCCGTCGCCGCTGCCTGTACTCCGCCACGATGTCGCCGAGGATACGGCTCATCAATTGCTGGTTGGCGCCTTGCAGTGTCAGCCGGATGACGTCGGATTGCTTGGCATTCTCGGTCACCACGAGGGCGCGCTGTAATTGTTCGGTCGCCTGCGCCGGCGCAACTCGGCGCACGACCCACCGGGTTCCGGGGGCGGCGGCGCTGCTACCGACCAGGAAGTCGATCGGTCCGTAGCGTGAAGCCATCCTGAGCGGGGTTCCTGCAACGCCATCGGCGCCGATCCCGAGTTCGTCGCTCGCCAAGTGGAACGCCCCCCGGGCTTGCACCGTCATCGTGAACGGGACCGCCAGCAGCGCCGGCGGCAGGTCGAAGCGGACGACCTGTACCTGCGCATGCGGAGAAAGGTCTCTCTCCGCCGACTGGTCCCGGCCCGGCAGGCGGCGCAGGACCTGCGTGAACGTCGGCGGCGCCGGGTCGAGCGTAAGGTCGAGTTGCAGGCGCTCGGCCACGCGTGCAAGTACCGAGCGCGATTTCAGGATTTCCATCTCGGTCCCGACATTCGCCGCCGTCTGGAAATCGCTGGCGAACCCTGCATTGCGCTTGATCTGGATGACGGTGCTGGCCTCATACAGGGGCGTCATGCGCAGCGCATGCATGACCCCGAGCGCGGTGACCACGACGAAGACGCCGGCGATCAGCCACGCATTGCCGAAGACGCCCGCGGCCCGGCTGACCGCCTCCATGGACTGGCGCTGGTCCCTCATGCGTACCGCTTGCGCGTACTTGTCCAGGTTCTTGTCCATGCCCTCGCTCCCCTTACACGCTGTAGAATGCCGGGGCCGCACCGCCGGCCGGATCGGCGTCGGGCCTGGTGGCATGCTCGTTCGTTACCGCATGCAAGGCGTCGGCGAAGCGCTGCGCGCTCGAACCGGGGACCACGGCATGGCCGCGGGTGAGGTACATCTGCACCGTGTAACTGGCGCCGCAGTCGAGCGGAAGCATGCGCACCCAGCCATCGTCGAGCCAGCCCTGCACGCGGTACCTCGGCAACCATGCGTAGCCGAGCCCGAAGCGCAGGGCCTCCGCCGCACTGTCGAGGCTACTGACGCGCCAGGCCGGCAGTCCCCGGGACGAACGTCCCACGCCTAGCGGCTCCGCGTCATGACCGCCGACGCAGAACATGATCTGGAAGCAGCGGGCGAGGTCTGCATCCGTGACGCACCGGTTCATCTTGAACAAGGGGCTGTCCGCTGGCGCAATCGCGATGTGCTCCAGTTCGATCAGCTTGTTGCTGGCAAAGCCAGACAGGGTCTCCGCACTGATCGCAAGATCGGCCTCATCCTGGTACATCAGCTGCCGGATTTCTGCAAAGTACGTTTCCTTCACGTTCAACCGGATGTTTGCCGATTCGGTACTCAGTGCATTGAAGGTGCGGATCAACAGCTCGGCCGGGTAGTTTGGCTCGATGACGAGCCGTATGTGCGGCTCGGCGCCCACGCGCAGGAATTCACCGAGTTTTTCGAGCTGGCTGGCCTGGCGCAGCAGGTCGCGCGAGCGCGCCAGCAAAGTCTTGCCCTCTTCCGTAATCTGAGCCTTGCGGCCTTTTAAGGTCAACAAGGGCACGCCGAGCTGATCCTGGAGCTTGGCCAGTGCATGACTGATCGAGGACTGGCTGATGTGCAGCTTGTTGGCGGCGCCGACGAAACCATCGTTATCGATCACGGCATGGAACAGCCGCCATTGCTTCAAACTGATCCGTGGCATTCGTTCATTGAACTGCGTCATCTCCAATGTGTCAAAGACCGCATGTGCCCGGCTTTCGCTATCCTTGCCCATCTCGGCGTTTATTTGGCCAATGATGTCCATATGCTTACCTTCACTTATACCCACGATGTTATAAGACCGAGGACACATGTTCTTGAAACTGCATAAAACGGGCAAGCATCTGCTATCAGTGAACGCATAGCGATATGTAACAATGCGTATCACACGAGCTTGGCATGAATAACTATACCTTATGCAAATTGATTAAGGTCGCCTTCTGTCGTATTTACATCGAATTTGTTTGCGCAATATCAAAGACAGAATGCGCATAAGAGGAACCAAACTGGCAAGGCAGCAACATAATCCTTTCCTGATTTAAAGAGCTTCTATGAAGATGGGAATGCGTCCATCATATGAATATCGACATAATCGATGGATCGCCAGCTTTTGCCAGGACTTCATGCAATTGCTTCCCGAGGTAAAAAGGCAAAGAAGCAGGATGCGTATCCCCTTCCGCCTGGTTTAAAACGATCTATTTAATAGATGGATCGCAGTTGCCAACGCCGGGGGCCACCGACATCCTCCAGGACCGGACCATGGTGCGCCAGCCGGATGGAAAAGGCCCTGCCGGGGCCCGGCCCGGCGTATGCGTTGCACCACAAAGGGGCAGTCCGGCGCTGCTTCTTGCCGCCCATCGGCGCCACGCTCGCCTTGTCCGCACTCCCTGCCCTGGCCAGTCCAAGCTCGACATCCAGCACGCCAGCGGCACCACTACCGTCGTCGCCAATCCAAAAAAGGTCGTGGTCCTAGACCTGACCAGGCTCGACACCATGGCCGCCCTCGGCATCGATCTTGCCGGCGTCCCTGAATCGCCGATGCCGAAACACCTGTTCCGCTTCAGCGACAAGAAGTACACCCGCCTCCTCGGCACCCTGTTCGAGCCTGACTTCGAAGCAATCCACGCCGCCGAGCCAGACCTGACCGTGGTCGGCGGCGGTTAGGTGGTCTACCTCGATGGCGGCAACTGGTACGCCCTTGACGGCGCCGGCTTCACTGCGATACGACAGAACATGGCCTGCTGGCGCAGTCCCTCGCCGCCAAACGATGAGCCGTCTTGCCGAACCGGCGCCGGCAACCGACGGCGCGGCAGCGGGCCGGCGCCCGGCCTCCCATGGCTGGCTGGCGCTGGTGCTGGCTGTCGCCGACTGCCCCGTCTGTCGCCGGCGGCCCCGCTCCCCGGGCGTACCGGCAGGCTGCTGGGCGACCCCTCATCCTGGTGGCTTGTTTGCAGGATGTCGCCGACTGCCCCGTCTGTCGCCGGCGGCCCCGCTCCCCGGGCGTACCGGCAGGCTGCTGGGCGACCCCTCATCCTGGTGGCTTGTTTGCAGGATGTCGCCGACTGCCCCGTCTGTCGCCGGCGGCCCCGCTCCCCGGGCGTACCGGCAGGCTGCTGGGCGACCCCTCATCCTGGTGGCTTGTTTGCAGGATGTCGCCGACTGCCCCGTCTGTCGCCGGCGGCCCCGCTCCCCGGGCGTACCGGCAGGCTGCTGGGCGACCCCTCATCCTGGTGGCTTGTTTGCAGGATGTCGCCGACTGCCCCGTCTGTCGCCGGCGGCCCCGCTCCCCGGGCGTACCGGCAGGCTGCTGGGCGACCCCTCATCCTGGTGGCTTGTTTGCAGGATGTTTCGTGTCCGTAGTCCGAAGCGGATATTTTTTCGTTTTGGTTTTTGTGTTTTGTTGGTTAGTTACGTTTTTATGTTAGGGTAGCGTATGTCTGTTTAATGTGAGCGCATGATGCCGACCATCGTTTCCTGGGATCGCGATCCCGTCCCCGCCTTCAAGGCGTTCATCGCCAGCACCGCGTTTGCCGAGACCGGGCGACGCCAGCGCGCCGACGGCACGCTGCGGGTGCTGTCCGCCGAGTCGGCCCGGATCTACGTTTTCATGTTCCAGAACTTTGCAGGCTGGTGCATGGAACAGGGTCTCGCCTTCTCCACCCTTACCCATGCCGACCTGCACCGCTTCATCAATCGCACGGTCAAGGGCAAGCGTGTCCTGAACAGCAAGATCGCCTACCGCTACCTGCGCCTGCTGGAGCGCTGCTACGAGCACCTGGCCGTGGACCCGAATCCGGCGCAGTTGGCCATCCTCGGCATCGACCGCGCCCACATGACGAAGGACGAGGCCGGCCGCACCCTGTCGGAGGACCAACTGCAGCGCTTCTTCGCCGCCCTCCCCGCCGACACCCCGCGCAAGCGCCGCAACACGCCTTTCGACGGCTGGAAGCGCCGGCGCGACCGCGCCATGCAGGTGGTGATCGCGCTGGCCGGGCTGCGCGTATCGGAAGCCGTGGGCCTGCTGCTTGGCGAGGTGGGCAGCCAGCCCGGCTTAGACGGCGCTGTCGTGCTGACCATCACCCCCGACGAAAAGCACGACACCAGCCACGAACATGCCGTCACCCTGCCGCGCGAAGGCGTCGAGGAGCTGCTGCCCTGGCTGCAGGAGCGCGAGGCGATGGAGATTCCGGGCGAGTTCGTGTTCCCGGCCAACGTGGGCGGCGCCAGGCTGACCCGGAAGACGGTGTACGTTCAGATGCGCGCCACCTTCGAGCGCGCCGGCATGGACCTGTCGCGCGCCGGCGGGCGCACCCTGCGCAATACCTTCGCCCGGCGCCAGCTCGACAGCGGCACCCAGCCTGACGAGCTGAAGGACGTGCTGGGCCTGGCCCTGGAACGCTCCGCCGCCGACTACAAGCTCACGCGCGTGACGCCCGATCCTTCGGAGTGAAGGCGGCGGGGTCGCCGGCGCGCGATTGAGCGGCATCAAACGCCACGCCCCCTCGACCGGCAGACTGGGTCCGTCCGCGTGCCCAGCGCGCCAACCCGAGGAGTGACCATGTTCAAGCACATCCTGTTGCCCACCGATGGTTCCGAGCTGTCGGAACGCGCCGTGCTGGCCGGCGTCAGCTTCGCCAAAGACGTCGGGGCCCAGGTGGTGGGCTTCACTGCCCTGCCCGACTTCCGCACCTTCACCGCCGACGCCGAGATGCTGGCCACCACCGAGGACGAATACCTGGCCACGAGCGAAGCGCGCGGCGCGAAGGTCCTGGCCGTGGCCGAGCATGCCGCGCGCAGCGCCGGCGTGCCCTATGCCAGTCTCATCGGGCGCTCGAACCAGCCCTACGAGGCGATCCTGCAGGCGGCGCGCGAGCGCGGCTGCGACCTGATCGTCATGGCCTCGCACGGCCGCCACGGCATCACCGGCATGCTGCTCGGCAGCGAGACGCAGAAAGTGCTGGTGCACAGTGCGATTCCGGTGCTGGTCTACCATTGAGGCCTTCGTCCGGAAGCGGCGCAGAAGCGACAAAAAGCGGCGAAAAAAAAGCGCCGCAACGAATGCGGCGCCTTCAGCAAGCGGGATGACCAGCGGCGCGGATCAGATCCAGTAGATCAACGCAGCCACGCCGACAATCAGCGCCACCTTGGTGACCTTGTACGCGGTCTTGTTCCAGGCTTTATACCGGCGGCGGTACTGTCCCATCACGTGCGAGATGCGGAACAGTTTGCTGACCATGCCGGTCTGGTCGCCGGTCTCGTTCGGCGAGCTGGCGGCCGTCATCATGGTGCGGCCGAGCCAGCGGTTGATGGCCTGCATCCAGCGGTAGCGCATCGGGCGCTCGACGTCGCAGAACAAAATCACGCGGTCGCTGTCGCTGCCGTTGATGGCCCAGTGGATGAAGGTTTCGTCGAAGATCACGCCTTCGCCGTCGCGCCAGCTGTGGCGCTGGCCGTCGACGTCGATGAAGCAGCGGTCGTCGTTCGGCGTGGCCAGGCCCAGGTGGTAGCGCATCGAACCGGCAAACGGGTCGCGGTGCGGGTTCAGCTTGGCGCCAGGCGGCAGCTCGGCGAACATCGCGGCTTTTACCGAAGGAATCGACTGCAGCAGCGCATAGGTCTGCGGGCACAGGCGCTGGGCCGACGGGTGGCTGGCGTCGTACCACTTCAGGTAGAAGCGCTTCCAGCCGGTCTTGAAGAAGGAATTGAACCCGGCGTCGTCGTTCTGCTCGGCGGCCTTGATCTTCTTCAGCGCCAGCATGTTCTCGGCTTCGGCGCGGATGACTTGCCAGTTCTGCTGCAGCGGCGCCAGGTCGGGGAATTCGCGCACCGGGATGTAGGGCGTGCTCCGCACCTTCGAGAACAGATGCATGAAGATGTTAATCGGGGCCATGAACGACGAATGGTCGAACAGCTGGCGTCCGAACGGCAGGCGCACCTTGCCGCGGAAATGGATGTGGAGGATCGAGAGAAAATAGAAACCGATTACCACCCACTTCATCATGCACTCCCAGAACTGACCACGCGGTCAGCATCGAATTAAACAGGGCGCAAGAATAGCATATCCGCCAGGCGGCCGTTTGGCGCCCGGCGAAATCGACAGCGGACTGTCGCGTTCATGACGAAGCACGTATCGAGGCTGCCGCAAGTGTCGCCGAAGCGCACCAACAAGCCAGCCGCGGAACGCGCCGCGCGCTACATCAATGCAGCGCCGTCATGGCATAGCCCTTTTCGGAGAGCTGGCCATTCAGGTTGTCGATGTCGTAGTCGGGCAGTTGCTCGGCATTGTCGTCGACTTCGAAGGCGCGGGCCTCCACTTCCCAATCGGTATTGGTCGCTTCTTCAGGGATGTTGCGGGATTCCGGCACGACCAAGTAGGAGAACTTGCCGTCGCTTTCGGCTCTGCGGTAGATGTCCAGGCGCATAATCGTTTCCTTACGTTAAAGCTCGCTTTCGGATGAAAGCGGATGACTCCACAGTAACGAAGCACGATACGCGCGTCTGTTAATTGCCCCACTCAACGGAGTGCGAACCGCCGGGCGACGAATCGCCGGGCGGCGCTCCGCTCAGCGTCCTGGCGAGAAACCGAGGATACGCGCCGGCAGCAGGACGACGGCGCGCAGCAGCGCGAACACGGCTTCGACGCCGATTCCCAGCAGGCGCAGGGGCAGGAGCAGCAGCCAGACCAGCGGCCAGGCCAGCAGCGCCAGCAAGGCCAATGGCCAGCACAGGACGAGTAAAAGCAGCCACAGCAGGAAGCCCAGCATCATGCGCTCCGGTAAGATGAACGAGCGGCCAGTGTAGGCAAGCCACCCATTGCTTGCCAGCGCTGTGCGACGAATGGGGTCCGTGCGGGGCTGAACGGCCGCAAGCGCCGACAAGCGGGTGGCTCCCGTTCAGGCTGGCTGGCGGCGGTGCCCGGCCCACCAGCAGCCAAGCGCCAGCAGCACCAGGCCGCTGCCCAGGCCCAGCACCAGGGCGGCCTGGCGCATGGCCGGATCGCTGCCGTTGGCCGCCATCAGCGGATAGGTCCAGGGGAAGAAGCGCCAGTACTCCGAACTGCCGAGCTGGATGATGCCCATGGTGGCGCACACGCCGAGCGCCAGCGGCAGCACGATGTTCTGGCTGGTCCAGCTGAGCGTGTGCTGGAGCACCAGTACGGGGAGACTCGCCGCCAGCGCCGCCAGCAGGGCCGTCGCCATGGCCCTGGCCGGCTCTGCCCCGGCGCTCCCGCCCAGCAGCAGGACGCCAACCGCCATTGCCAGCAGCAACAGGCACAAGTGGGCCAGGGCCGCCATCGCCAGCGCCACCAGCAGCTTCGCCAGGTACAGGCGGCGCGCGCCGACCGGCAACGTCAGCATCAGGCGCCAGCCGTTCTGCCGATGCTCGACCGCGTTCACCAGGCCGGTACATAGCGCCAGGTAGAGCGGCAGCATGAAGTAGCACCACACGGCCTGGTTGCCCATCCAGAAGCCTTGCCAGGCCCTGGCGCCGATCCCATCCGGACCGGCATGGCGCAGCAGCAGCCCGGTATTCAGGAGCACCACCATCAGCGGACAGGCCAGCACCATGAGCAGGGCCAGGGAGCGGCGTGCCTTCAATACCTCAAGCCGGAACAGGGTCGCGAGCATGGCGCACTTCCTCCGGGTTGGTGATGTCGAGGAACCATTGTTCCAGGTTGGACGTGCGGTACACCGACTGGTACAGCGCCAGCCCGGCCCCGACCAGCGCCGAGTGCATGCGCGGACCTTGCGCAGCGGCGATGGGGCCGATCTCGAGCATCCGCGTTCCTGTGGCCCGCGCCGTGAGGCCCAGGCCTGCCAGCAGCGCCAGCGCCCGGCAGCTGTCGTCCACCTCGAGCAGGAACATGCCCGGCTGGCGCGCCAGCAACTGCGGCACCGCTTCCTGGCACAGCACGCGGCCGCCATGCAGCACGGCCAGGTGGGTGGCGATCTTCTCCACTTCGTCGATCTGGTGACTGGAGAGAAAAACGGTGCAGCCGGTCTGCTGCGGCAGGCTGGCCAGCAAGGTGCGGATGTCGCGCATGCCTTGCGGATCGAGGCCGTTGCCGGGCTCGTCGAGAATCAGCAGGCGGGGATTGCCGAGCATGGCATGGGCCAGGGCCAGGCGCTGGCGCATGCCCAGCGAAAAGCCTGCAATACGCGTGCGGGTGCTGCCGGCCAGCCCCACGACGTCGAGCACGCGTCCGCTCTCCGCCAGCGGCAAGCCCTTGATGCGGCGGCCAATCTCGAGGAACTCGGCGGCCGTCAGGTTCGGGTACAGCGCTGGCGAATCGACCAGGCAGCCGACCTCGCGCAGCAGCGCCATGCGCGCGGAACGGATCGGACGGCCGAGCACCTCGACCTTGCCGCGGTCGGCATCGAGCAGGCCGGTGAGGAGACGAATGGTGGTGGACTTGCCGGCGCCGTTATTTCCGAGAAAGGCGAATACGCTGCCGGCGGGAACGTCCAGCGACAGCTGGCACAGGATGTCGCGGCCGCCGAGGCGCTTGTCGACGCCGGCAAGCGAGATCGCGGCGCTCATGGGAGTTCACGCAGGGGGAAGACGCATCGCGGCATAAACATGTCCAGCGGAAACGAAAAGTCAACGATACCTGCTTCTTATTCAAACAGCAAGTATCGAGATGCCCTGTGTCGCGCCTACCGATGCGTGACAGGAAAGTAGGGGGAACTCAGCGGCTGGCCTGACGAATCGCCTGGGCCACGCGCGTCTTGCCCGCCCGGTCGGCGAGCTGCTCCGGCGTCAGTCCCTCGCTGTTCTTCAGGGACGGCTTGGCCCCGTGGTGCATGAGCAGCAGCGCCGTATCGTCCTTGCCTTCGCGCGCCGCCATCATCAAGGGCGTATACGCGCCGCTCTTCAGGGGCGAAGCCTGGTCGATCCGGGCGCCGTGCTTCAATAACAGCGCGACGATCTCGTTGTCGCCGGCCGCCGCCGCATAGTGCAGCGCCGTCCAGCCCGGCTGGTTGACCTTTGCCCCCTTCGCCAGCAAGGCCTCGATCACCGGCCGGTTGCGCTTGAAGGCCGCCATCATCAGCGCGGTATTGCCGTTTGCGGCCTTTGCTTCGAGATCGGTGCCCGGATGGGCAAGAAAGGCCTCCACCACGCGCAGCGCGTCTTCACGCACCGCCAGCACCAGGCCCGGCTCGCCGCCGAGGGGATTCGGTTGATTCGCATTCACGACGCTGCCGATCATCGCGTTCACGGTCCTGGCATCGTCAAGCTGGACCGCGCGGAAGAAGGCGGTCAGCTGGCGCCCGTCCGGTGCGGCCGGGGTCGCTGCGGCGGCCGGGACGGCATGGACCAGGCCGGCGCCGGCGCACATCGCGAACAGGATGCCTTGGAGGAGAACGCGGCGTTTGCGGATCATGTCAGGCCCTGGCGTGCTGGAACAGGTTGAAGAAGTTTTCGGAGGTGCGGTCCGCCACTTCGCGCAGCGGCACGCCTTTCAGGTTCGCGATGAACTCGGCCACGTGCGGCACGTAGCCCGGCTCGTTCACCTTGCCGCGGTAGGGCACCGGCGCCAGGTAGGGCGAATCGGTTTCGATCAGGATGCGTTCCAGCGGAATCGTGCGCGCCACTTCCTGCAAGTCTCTGGCGCTCTTGAAGGTCACGATGCCGGAGAAGGAAATATAGAAGCCCATCTCGATCGCCGCCTCGGCCACTTCCAGCGACTCGGTAAAGCAGTGCATCACGCCGGCCACACCGCCCTCTTGCACCGCCGCGCGCTCTTCCTGCAGGATGCGGATGGTATCGGCGCTGGCCGAGCGGGTATGGATGATCAGCGGTTTACGGGTTTCGCGCGAGGCCCGTATATGCGTGCGGAAACGCTCGCGCTGCCATTCGAGGTCGCCCTCCAGGCGGTAGTAGTCGAGGCCGGTCTCGCCGATGGCGATGATCTTCGGGTGATCGGCCAGCTCGACCAGCTGCTGCACGCTCGGCTCGGGCGTGTCTTCATAGTCGGGATGGACGCCGACCGAGGCAAAGATGTGGGGATATTGCTCGGCCAGGGCGAGCACCGAGGGAAATTCCGGCAAATTGACCGACACGCACATGGCGTGCGTGACCTTGTTCTCGGCCATCTTGGCCAGGATCTCGGGCATCCGGGCGGCCAGCTCGGGGAAATTGATGTGGCAGTGGGAATCGATGTACATGCCGACATTGTAAAGGCAGGCGCCTGACTGTGCCACGCAGCCGGGCGCCGGCCTTTCAGGTGCGAATTAGTCGACCACGCGCTTGCCGAGGATAATCAGGTCGCGCTCGACCCCATCCAGGTTCGCCACACGCGGGAAGTTGGCCCAGGTATCGAAGCCGAACTTGCGGAACAGCGCCAGGCTCGGTGCGTTGTGGCCGAAGATGAAACCGAGCAGCGTGTGCACCTTGATCTGTGGCGCAAACGCGATCGCCTGCTCCAGGCAGTACTTGCCCAGTCCCTTGCCGCGCCAACGCTCTGCGATGTAGATCGACAGCTCGGCCGTGCCCGAATACGCGGGGCGGCCATAGAAATTCGAGTACGACATCCAGCCGATGACTTCCGGGTCCGCCGAAGTATCGGCGGCATCGTGGATGGTCCACAGCGGGCGGCGTTCCGGCGTGTGGTCGTTGAACCAGCCGACGCGCGATTCGACCGAGACCGGCTCGGTATCGGCGGTGACCTCACGCGAGGCGATGGTGGAATTGTAGATGTCGACGATGACGGGCAAGTCGTCGCGGCGGGCAAGGCGGTGGACGTAGGACGGCATGAACGGAGGGTTAAAAAGAAAGTTACAGGGTATGGGTGGCGCGCGAGGAGCGCAACGCGGCGCCGAGGATTTCTTCGATGCGGGCCTTGGCGCGCTGGCCGGTCTCGTCGGCCGGGAAATGCACGCCGACGCCTTGCGCCTTGCTATTGTTGGCGCCGGCCGGGGTGATCCAGGCCACCTTGCCGGCGATCGGGTACTTGGCAGGGTCTTCCATCAGCGACAGGATGAGGTAGATCTCGTCGCCGATCTTGTACGGCTTGTTGGTCGGCACGAACAGGCCGCCGTTCTTCAGGAAGGGCATGTAGGCGGCGTACAGGGCCGCCTTTTCCTTGATCGACAGCGACAGGACCGCCGGTCGCGGCAGCGAGGTATTCGGGTCGGTGGTGTTGCCACTCATGTTAGCGCTCAGATTGCCGCTCATCGCTTTCCTTTCAGACAGGGCTCAGACGGGGCTGCAGCAGGACGTGTAATCGAGCAGCATGTCTTCGACGAACAGTTTAGCCGACAACGGATGATCCGCCACCGCGCGCCGCTCGTTCGCAGACTTTACCGCACGCAACACATTTGCAGTGTGCACATGACCGGCCAGAGCGGCAAGTTCCTTCTGGTAGCGCGGATAGTAACGCACCACACCGGACAATTTCATCGACAGCAGGTCGTACAGCCAGCGCTGCTGCCAGGCCACGAGCGCGGACAGCGGCGTCTTGCTGAGTTTTTCGGCACTGCGCAGTGCGCTATCCGTAGACGGCCGCGCCAGGAAGTGCAGCAGGGCCTCGAGTTCCTCGCGGCTGCCGTTCTCGGCCTGGGTGCGGGCCGCCAGCGGGGCGCCGCCTTCTTCGCGCAGCCAGCTGTCGGCATCGGGCACGCCCTGCTCCTTCAGCCAGGCCAGGGCCGCCGGGTGGTCCGGCATCGGCAGCGCGAACTTGCGGCAGCGCGACAGGATCGTCGGCAACAGGCGATCCAGCCCGTTCGAGGCCAGCAAGAAGACGGTGCCCGGCGGCGGCTCTTCCAGCGTCTTCAGCAGGGCGTTCGAGGCCGGCATGTTCAGCGCCTCGGCCGGATACAGCACCACCACCCGCAAACCCTGGCGGTGGGTCGAGATGTTCATGAAGTCCGCCAGGTTGCGGATCTGCTCGATCTTGATCTCTTTCGAGGGCGCCTTGGCCGACTTCGACTTCTTGTCGCCCTCGCCGCCCTCTTCGCCTTCCGGCGCGGGTTCGTCTTCCAGCGCTTCCGGACGCACGCGCCGGTAGTCGGGGTGGTTGTGCTGGACGAACCAGCCGCAGGACGCGCAGGCGCCGCAGGCATGGCCGTCGGCTTGTACGTTTTCGCACAAGAGCGCTTGCGCAAAGGTTTCGATGAAGTCGGCCTTGCCGATGCCGGCCGGGCCATGAAACAGGATCGCATGCGGCAAGCGCTCGCGCATCTGCTGCAGGCGGGTCCAGGCGGTTTGCTGCCAGGGGTAGATCACAAGAATTTCTCCAGGGCCTCGCGAAGAGTCTGCTGCGTGGCCTCGATGCTGCGGGTCGAATCGACGACGATGAAACGGTCCGGGAACTGCGCCGCGCGGCGCAGGTATTCGGCGCGGCAGCGGGCAAAGAATGCACCCTGCTCCTGCTCGAACTTGTCCAGGGTGCGGGTGGCGTCCAGCCGCTCGCGCGCCACGTCCAGGGGCACGTCGAACAGCAGGGTCAGGTCGGGCTGCAGATGGGGGTGGACCCAGGCTTCCAGCGCTTCCATCCTGGCGCGGTCCAGGCCGCGCCCGCCGCTCTGGTAGGCGAAGCTGGCGTCGCTGAAGCGGTCGGACAAGACCCAGGCGCCGGATGCCAGGCCGGGCTCGATCACTTGCGCGATGTGCTCGCGGCGGCTGGCGAACATCAGCAGGGCTTCGGTTTCCAAATGCATGGTTTCATGCAGCAGCAAATCGCGCAGCCTCTCGCCCAGCGGCGTGCCGCCCGGTTCGCGCGAAGCGACGACGGTCTTGCCGTGCGACTTGATCAGTTCGGTAACGAAACCGATGTGGGTCGACTTGCCGGCGCCGTCGATGCCTTCGAAGGTGATGAACTTGCCGCGCACGGGAGTTTGCACACTGTTCATGGCCGGGACACTCCCCGCTGGTACTGGTTCACGGCGCGGTTATGATCGTTCAGGTTGTCCGAGAACTGGCTGGTGCCGTCGTTGCGCGAGACGAAATACAGGGCGTCGGTCTTGGCCGGCGCCATTGCCGCGGCCAGCGACTGCACGCCCGGCAGCGAAATCGGGGTCGGCGGCAGGCCGAAGCGGGTGTAGGTGTTGAACGGGGTGTCGGTCAGCAAATCCTTCTTGGCGATCTTGCCTTCGTAGCGCGGGCCCATGCCGTAGATTACGCTCGGGTCGGTCTGCAGCATCATGCCGGTGCGCAGGCGATTCACGAACACGCCGGCGATCATCGCGCGTTCGCTCTTCTGGCCGGTTTCCTTTTCCACGATCGAAGCCATGATCAGCGCCTCGTACGGATTCTTGTACGGCAAATTCGGGTCGCGCTTTTCCCAGGCCGCGTTCAGGCGGTTCACCAGCATCTGGTGCGCCTGGCGGTAGATCTGCAGGTCGCTCGAACCCTTGGCAAACAGATAGGTGTCGGGGAAGAACAGGCCCTCGGGCTGCTTGAATTCCGGGGTGATCTTGGCCATCAGCTCGGTATCCGACATCCGGGCCGTTTCGTGGCGCAGGGTCTTGGTGGCGGCGATCGCCTCGCGCATCTGGCGGAAGGTCCAGCCTTCGATGATGGTCACGGCTTCCTGGGCGAACTCGCCGCGCACCAGCTGCGTGAGCAGGCGGCGCGGCGTGGTGTTCGGTTTCAGCTCGTAGCTGCCGGCCTTGATGCGGCCGCTGTCGCCGCTGAAGCGGGCCAGCAGCTGGAACAGGAAGGGGCTCACCGGCACGCCGGCCTTGGACATCTGCTGGGCAGCCGCGTTGACGCCGCTGCCGGGGGTGATGGTGAATTCGATCGGCGGCTCGGCCGTGGTCAGCGGGTGGCCCGACCACCAGGCGAATCCGCCGGCCGCCGCGACTGACACGATCGCGCCGGTAAAGAGAAGTTTTTTTATCAGTGCCATTCTTTTTTGGTTTTGACGGGCGGCGCAAGCCGAGGCGTAGCAGGTTTGCGCGCTTCCGGTTTTTCGCCGTCTCCGGCGCGATTCGCTCGACAACTCTATAATGAGGCCGTAATGATATAGCCTAATCGCACAGCATATGGCATTTATGAGCAACTGGACAGACTATCTGGCGTCGCACGGCGCCCGCTTTCATATCGATGAAGCGACCCAGGCCGAAGACTTCGGCCGCACCCTCACCGCAGACGAGCTGGCGGCCGGCTTCGTCGCACCCGTAACCGACCTCGGCCTGATCGCCGTGGCCGGCGAGGATGCGGCCGGCTTCCTGCACAACCAGCTGACCAACGACGTCGAGCACCTCGGCACGGGCGACGCGCGCCTGGCCGGGTATTGCACGCCGAAGGGCCGGCTGCAGGCGACTTTCCTGTACTGGCGCGACGCGGAGGCTGTGTACCTGCAGCTGCCGCGCGCCATCCAGGCGCCGCTGCAAAAGCGCCTGAGCATGTTCGTGCTGCGCGCCAAGGCCAAGCTGCGCGATGCGACCGGGGAAGAGGCCTTTGCGGCCGTCCTCGGCATCGGCGGCGCCAAGGGCGAAGCGGCGCTGCGGGCCCAGGTCGGCGAGCTGCCGGCCGCGCCCTACGGCAAGACCTCTGGCGAGCACGGCACCGTGATCCGCCTGGCCGACGCCTTTGGCGCGCCGCGCTACCTCTGGATCACGTCGGCCGCTACGGCCCAGGCTGCGTTCCCTGCGTTGACGGGTGAACTGGCCCTGGGCGGCAATGCGGCCTGGCAACTGGCCGCGATTCACGCCGGCGTGCCCCAGGTGACGCAAGCGACACAGGAGCAGTTCGTGCCGCAGATGATCAACCTGGAATTGCTGGGCGGCGTGAACTTCAAGAAGGGCTGCTATCCAGGCCAGGAAATCGTCGCGCGCAGCCAGTACCTCGGCAAGCTGAAGCGCCGTACGGCCCTCGCCACGGTCGAGAACGCCGCCGCGCGTGCCGGCGACGAAGTGTTTGCGACTGCCGACCCGGACCAGCCCTGCGGCATGGTGGTCAACGCCGCGCCGAACGGCCAGGGGGGAGCCGATTTGCTGGTGGAAATGAAGCTGGCCGCGCTGGACGAGGACGTGCGCCACGGCTCGGCCGCCGGCCCGGCCCTGCGCTTCCAGCCGATGCCTTATCAGGTCGATGCGGCGCTCGATGCGCTCGACCTCTAGCATGGTCGACCTGTACGTGTACTACAAGGTGCCGCAGGCGAACGCCGCCCGGCTCGAGCCGCTCGTGCGCGCGCTGCTGGCGCGCCTGGCCGCCGACACCGGCGTTCTCGGCCAGCTGAAGCGCCGCCCGGAGAGGGAGGACGGCGTGCAGACCTGGATGGAAGTGTTTCCCGGCGTCGACGCCGGTTTTGCCGCCCTGCTGGACACGTATGCCGGCGAGGCCGGCATCGCCGGCTTGATCGACGGTCCGCGCCGGGCCGAGGTTTTCGTGGAGTTCACATGTGCCTGATCGTCTTTGCCTGGCGCGTCATCCCGGGCGTACCCGTCATCGCCGCCGCCAACCGCGACGAATTCTATGACCGTCCCGCGGCCCCGGCCGCGCCCTGGCCGGAAAACCCGAACGTGATCGCCGGGCGCGACCTGGAACACGGCGGCAGCTGGATGGGCATCACGCGCGAAGGGCCGAACGGCCCGAAGTTCGCCGCCCTGACCAACATCCGCGCGCCGCACGAGGTGAAGCCGGACGCCCCCTCGCGCGGCGCACTGGTGGCCGACTTCCTGAACGGCTCGTTCTCGGCGGCCGACTACCTGGACGTGATCCGGGGGCGCGGCGACGTCTACAACGGCTACAACCTGGTGCTGGGCGATGCGAAAGCCCTGTACTGGTATTCCAACCGCGCCGGCGACGATGCCCGCAACGGCCAGCCGCTCGAAGAGGGCCGCATCTACGGCATCTCGAACAGCCTGCTCGATGCGCCGTGGCCGAAGGTCACGCGCACCAAGGCGCAGTTTGCCAGCCTGCTGTGCCAGGGCGCGCCCGAGGATGCCTATTTCGAGATGCTGGCCGATACCACCCGTGCGCCGGACATGCGGCTGCCGGAAACCGGCGTGTCGCTCGACCTGGAGCGGGTGCTGTCGGCGGTGTGCATCGAGACCGCCGGGTATGGCACGCGCACCTCGACGGTGGTGAAGCTGTACGACGGCGCGCCGGCGGAGTTGCACGAGCGGATATTGCAGCCCTGAGGCCAAACCCGGATCGCGGCGGATGTCGTAGGGTGGGCACTCTGTGCCCACGCGGTGATACGTACCGGCCGCATCATCGTGCCCGATACCGGAGCCGATAACGATCACCGCGTGGGCACGAGTGCCTAGCGCGGCCCGGCCCACCCAACGATCTCAGCGACGTTCGAGGTCGCCAGCCATCGTCGTTACAGCTTCGCGCGCAGGATGTCGCGCACGTGCGGCGTGGCCGCGTAGGGATCGGGCGGGTTCTGCGCCTGCACGATCGCCTCCATGCGCTCGCCCACGCCACCCAGTGCGTGCGGATGCGAGAAGATGTAGAACTGCCCGTCGCGGATCGCATCGAAGGTCATGCGCGACACGTCGCGCGCCGAGACCTTGCCCGACTCCACCGCTTTGACCGTCAGTGCCTGGGCTGCGATCTGGCTGTTGGTCGGCGAACCGTCGGCCTTCAGTTCTTCCGGACGGTTGCGGTGCGAGTGGCTGATCCCGGTCGGAACAAAATACGGACACAGCACCGAGGCGCCGATCGGCGCATTCACCAGCTGCAAATCGTGGAACAGCGTTTCCGACAGCGACACCACGGCGTGCTTCGACACGTTATAGACACCCATCGCCGGCGCATTCAGCAGCCCGGCCATCGAGGCCGTGTTCACGATATGCCCCTCGAAGGCAGGATCCTTCTTTGCGCACTCCAGCATCGCGCGGGTGAACACCCGCACGCCATGGATCACGCCCCACAAATTCACGCCCAGCACCCATTCCCAGTCCTCGGCGCTGTTTTCCCAGATCAGCCCGCCCGAGCCGACGCCGGCGTTGTTGAACACCAGGTGGATGCCGTGGAAGCGTGCCAGCGCCGCATCCGCCAGCTCTTCCACATGGGCTGCCTTGCTGACGTCGCACACCATCGCCAGCACCTCGACACCCTGCGCCAGCAGTTCGTCCGTCGCTTTTTCCAGGGCGTCGGCCTGGATGTCGGCCAGCACCAGCTTCATGCCCAGGCTGGCCGCCGTGTCGGCGAATTCACGTCCCAGCCCACTTCCCGCGCCGGTGATGACGGCAACTTTACCGCTGAAATTCTTCATGTTCCATTCTCCCCTTCAGACTGCGGACACGCCGCCGTCGACCGCCAGGATCTGGCCCGTGATGTGCTTGCCGGCGTCGGAGGCGAACAGCACCACCGCACCTTTCAGGTCCTCGTCGTCGCCCAGGCGCGCCAGCGGCGCATCCTTGGCCAGCACGTCGGCGCCGATGGTCGCCAGCACGCCCTTGGTCATTTTAGACGGGAAGAAGCCCGGCGCGATCGAGTTCACGGTGATGCCATGGCGGCCCCATTCGCCGGCCAGCGCGCGCGTGAAATTCACGATCGCACCCTTCGAGGTGTTGTAGGCGATCGTGCTCATGGTGCCCGGCGGATTGCCGGCCAGTCCGGCAATCGAGGAAATGTTCACGATGCGGCCATAGCCGCGCGGGATCATCGACAGCTTGCCCACCGCCTGGCTCACCAGGAAGATGCTGCGCACGTTCAGGTTCATCACCTTGTCCCAGGCGTCGAGCGGATGGTCCTCGGCCGGTGCGCCCCAGCTGGCGCCGGCGTTGTTGATCAAAATGTCGATCTGGCCGAGGCGGCGCAATGCTTCCTCGACGAAGGGCCCGACGTTTGCTTCGTGCGACAGGTCGGCCGCGATTGCCGAGGCGTCGATGCCTTTCGACGTCAGGTGGGCCACGGCGAGGTCGAGTTCTTCCTGCTTGCGCGAGGAAATGACCAGGCGCGCGCCCTGCTCGCCGAGCGCTTCGGCCATCTGCAGGCCGAGCCCGCGCGAGCCGCCGGTCACGAGGGCGGTCTTGCCTTGGAGTGAAAAGAGTTCCTGGGTAGTGCGCATGCTGTCTCCGTTGTTATTGATCTCGGTTGATTCAGACTTCGTAATCCATGCACTGGCGCTCGTCGCGCACCGCCTTGAAGAACGGCATCAGCGCCTTGTGCGTCGGGTGATTGGCGTAGGCTTCCAGCGCGTCGCGGCTCTCGAACGCCGAGTTCAGGATCACGTCATAGGTCGCTTCCAGGCCCGGCTGGGCCAGCGCTACCTCGAAGTGCAGGATGCCGGGCACGATGCTGGCGCACTCGTCCAGGCGGCGTTTCATTTCGCGGGCATTCGCCAGGCGGTCGGCGCCTTCGGCTTCTTGCTTCAGTTTCCACATCACGATGTGCTTGATCATATGCCTCTCGAATCTGTTTCGTTCATTCGCATGGTTTTACATATCACAGGCGGGCTTACAGTACCTCGAACAGCCCCGCCGCGCCCTGGCCGCCGCCGATGCACATCGTCACCACGACGTACTTCACACCACGGCGCTTGCCCTCGATCAGCGCATGGCCGACCAGGCGCGCGCCGGACACGCCATACGGATGGCCGACCGCAATCGCGCCGCCGTTCACGTTCAGGCGCTCCATCGGAATGCCGAGCGTATCGGCGCAGTACAGCACCTGCACGGCAAAGGCTTCGTTCAGTTCCCACAGGCCGATGTCGTCGACCGTGAGGCCGGCCTTTTGCAGCAGCCTGGGCACCGCGAACACCGGGCCGATGCCCATCTCGTCCGGCTCGCAGCCCGCCACCGCAAAGCCGCGGAACACGCCCAGCGGCGCCAGCCCCCTGGCTTCGGCCAGGCGCCGGCTCATCACGATCGACACCGAGGCGCCGTCCGAGAACTGGCTGGCATTCCCGGCAGTGACCACGCCGCCCGGCAGCGCCGTGCGGATCTTCGCTACGCCCTCGAGCGTGGTATCGGCGCGGATGCCTTCGTCGGCGGCGATCGTCACTTCGCGCGTCAGCAGGCGGCCCGAGGCCTTGTCGGCCACGCCCATCACGGTCGTCATCGGCACGATTTCCTGGTCGAAGCGGCCCGCTTCCTGGGCGGCGGCCGCGCGCAGCTGGCTCTGCACGCCGTACACGTCCTGGCGCTCGCGGGCGATGCCGTAGCGCTTGGCCACCATCTCGGCGGTCTGCAGCATCGACCAGTAGATTTCGGGCTTCTGCGCGCGCAGGGCCGGGTCGCGCAGCATGTGGGTATTCATTTCCTGCTGCACGCAGGAGATCGATTCGACGCCGCCGGCCGCGAAGATCTCGCCTTCGCCGGCCAGCACACGCTGGGCCGCCAGCGCAATCGTCTGCAGGCCCGAGGAACAGAAGCGGTTGACCGTCATGCCCGGCACCGTGACCGGGCAGCCGGCGCGCAGCGCGATCTGGCGCGCAATGTTGCCGCCGGTGGCGCCTTCGGGATTTGCGCAGCCCATGATCACGTCCTCGACCTCGCCCGCTTCGATACCGGCGCGTTCGATGGCGGCGGCCAGCACGTGGCCGCCGAGGCTCGCTCCGTGGGTCATGTTGAAAGCCCCTTTCCACGACTTGGCCAAGCCCGTGCGGGCGGTCGAAACGATGACGGCGTCTTGCATTCTGGTCTCCCTGGTTGTTGGTATCGATCAAACCAGAATAGCACAGATAAGTACGGTCGTTCGCAAATATGGAGGCTTGCGCCTCATCATATGCAGACGGGATTTCGAGAGGCGAAACGCGGTCCAATGTTCAGTACGGGACAGGTGGAATGCCGCTGGCGAGGACACGAACGGCCTCGTCAAGCGACCTGATCAAGCATCAGTAAGTTTGCAGTAAGTTTGGAGCAAGCATGACGTAAGTTTGGCGGTCCACACTCCGTTCCAGCTGACCAAGTATCGGCTAGTC
This sequence comes from Massilia brevitalea, assembly GCF_030711405.1. Taxonomy (GTDB): domain Bacteria; phylum Pseudomonadota; class Gammaproteobacteria; order Burkholderiales; family Burkholderiaceae_D; genus Telluria; species Telluria brevitalea. The sequence continues at coordinate 32,977 of NZ_JAULSI010000008.1, read as the reverse complement.
GCAGACTTTATTACTACACGGAGACAACAACATGGCTATCACACCCGGCATGACCGCTGGCGGCAAGGCAGTGCCTTCGTCCCAGGGAATGACCAAGGAAGAACGCAAGGTGATCTTTGCGTCCTCGCTTGGCACCGTATTCGAATGGTACGACTTCTACCTCTACGGTTCGCTTGCCGCCATCATCGGCAAGCAGTTCTTCCTCGGCGACCCGACCACTTCGTTCATCTTCGCCCTGCTCACCTTTGCCGCCGGCTTCATCGTGCGTCCTTTCGGCGCGCTCGTGTTCGGCCGCCTCGGCGACATGATCGGCCGCAAGTACACCTTCCTGGTCACCATCCTCATCATGGGCGGCTCGACCTTCCTCGTCGGCCTGCTGCCGGGCCACGCCTCGATCGGCATCGCGGCGCCGATCATCCTGGTCACCCTGCGCATCCTGCAAGGCCTGGCCCTCGGCGGCGAATACGGCGGTGCAGCCACCTACGTGGCCGAGCACGCCCCTGAAGGCAAGCGCGGCGCCTTTACCGCCTGGATCCAGACCACCGCGACCATGGGCCTGTTCCTGTCGCTGCTGGTCATCCTCGGCACCCGTACCGCCGTCGGCGAAGAAGAATTCCTGGCCTGGGGCTGGCGCATTCCCTTCCTGCTCTCCGTCCTGCTGCTGGGCATCTCCGTCTGGATCCGGATGTCGATGCACGAGTCGCCTGCCTTCGCCAAGATGAAGGCCGAGGGCAAGACCTCGAAGCGTCCGCTGTCGGAAGCCTTCCTGCAATGGAAAAACGCGAAGATCGTCATCCTGGCCCTGATCGGCCTGACGATGGGCCAGGCCGTGGTCTGGTACACCGGCCAGTTCTACGCCCTGTTCTTCCTGACCCAAACCCTGAAGATCGACGGCCCGACCGCGAACATCCTGATCGCCATCGCCCTGCTGCTGGCCACCCCGTTCTTCCTGGTGTTCGGCGCGCTGTCGGATAAAATCGGCCGCAAGTGGATCATCCTCGGCGGCTGCGTCATCGCCGCGGCCACCTACTTCCCGATCTTCAAGGCCATTACCCACTACGGCAATCCGGCCCTGGAGCAGGCGATCAACTCGTCGCCGGTCGTCGTCGTCGCCGACCCGGCATCGTGCAACTTCCAGGTCGATCCGAGCGGCACCCGCAAATTCCCGGCTTCCTGCGACATCGCCACCCGCATGCTGACCAACGCCTCGGTCAACTACACGACCGTCGACGCCCCGGCCGGCACCGTGGCCACCGTCAAGGTCGGCGACAAGGTGTTCCAGTCCTTCAACGCCAACATGACTGCCGACGGCCTCAACTTCGACGTCGACAGCAAGGCCCGCGAAGACGCCTTCAAGAAGGAAATCACCGGCGCCCTGAAAACGGCCGGCTATCCGGACAAGGCCGATCCGAACGGGATCAACAAGCCGATGGTCGTGCTGCTGCTGTTCATCCTGGTGCTGTACGTGACCATGGTCTACGGCCCGATCGCCGCCATGCTGGTCGAAATGTTCCCGACCCGTATCCGCTACAGCTCGATGTCCCTGCCTTACCACATCGGTAACGGCTGGTTCGGCGGCCTGCTGCCCACCATCTCGTTCGCCCTGGTGGCAGCCAACGGCAACATCTACTACGGCCTCTGGTACCCGATCATCATCGCCCTGATCACCGTCGTGATCGGCGCCCTGTTCGTTCGCGAAACCAAGGACAACAACATCTACGCCGCTGACTAAGCCATCTCGGCTCCGTCGAAAGCAAAATGCCGCTGGAAACAGCGGCATTTTTATTTGCTCCAACGTTACGTACGTTCGACGAGGCCCGGGCCATCGACCGTACGGTGGGCACCCCGTGCCCACGCGGTACGCACATAACCGGTGGCCCGCGGCAGCGGCATGTCGCCCGCCAGCTCCCGCCCAGGACACGACAACATCAATTCCCGGGTTTTCAAATCACCCCACCTGGCTCACCAGATAAGCACACCTTCTCGCCCCCTCCAGTTGATGCTCGATCCGCACCACCGACACCCCCGGCCCCAGCACCCGCCGGAACACCTCCAGCTCCGAGCGGCAAAACTGCTGACAAGCCTGGGCCGCCGCACAGATCGGACAATGGTTCTCCAGCAACAGCACACTCCCATCCACGCGCGGCTCCGCTTCCGCCATATACCCCTCCAGCGACCGCGCCGCCGCCAGCGCGTCCACCTGCTGGTCCAGGGTCCCGCCCGGATCGACCTGCGCCCGATACGCCTGCTCGCTCGCCGCCTCGCGCGCCACGATCAATTTCTCCAGCCCACTCTCGCCAAACAGCGCACGCACCCCGTCGATCAAGTCCAGCGTCACCTCGGCATGCCGGTCGGGAAAGCGCGCATGCCCCGCATCGCTCAGCTGCCAGCGCCGCACCGGCCGCCCGACCTTGCCCGGGCTGTCGTGGTAGCTCACCAGCCCCTTGTCGACACCGAGTTCGAGCTGGCGCCGCACGCCCATCGCCGTCATGCCGAGCAGCCCGGCCAGCGCCTGCGCCGTCTGCGCGCCGCGCGTCTTCAACATCATCAGCACCTGGTCGAAGGTATTCATTTTGCCTCCACAGAAAAGCCAATCGTGCGCCCGCTCCATTGGCGCAGCGCCAGCGCGGCCCAGGCCGCCAGCAAGCCGCCGACGATCAGCACCAGGCGCGTGTCGACCAGGGTCAGCACCCCGCCGGCCAGCGCCATCACGATATTCGCCAGGCAAAACGTCGTGGACAGCAGGCCCATCACGGCGCCCTGGCCATGCGCGGCAAACTGGTCCGCCGACCAGCCCTGCAGCGTGGCGTTGTAATAAGCATGCGGCAGGCCGAACAGGACAATGCCCACCAGCCCGACCCACAGGCTGCCGAATCCCACCGCCAGGATCGCTGTCGCCGCCAGCGCCGCCTGGCCACTGGCGCGCCTGCGCGGCTCCAGCGGACTGGCCCGCCCAGCAAACAGGGCGGCGAACGTCATCAGCGCGCACATGCCCATGTTCACGAAAGCGATCTGGCGCGTGTCGTAATGTCCGACGTCCACCAGCCACAAGGGAAAGAATTCGTAAAAGGCCGCCACGCCGCAGGCGTAGGCAAAGTGCACCGTGAACAGGGTGCGCAGGGAGCCGTGGCGCAGCAGGGTCAGCGCATGCCGCTCGCGCGCCACCGCCCACCAGCTTCCCGCCTGGGTCGCCTGTGCATGGCCGACAGGTTCGCGCTCCAGCGCCAGCGCCGCCAGCCCCGCGCCCAGCAGCAGCGCGCCGGCGGCAATATAGAACGGCAGCGTGATCCCGGCGCCGACCGTGAGCCCGGCCAGCAAGGGTCCCACCAGCCAGCCCAGGTTGAAGGAGCCGTTCAGCCACGACAGCGCATGGTTGCGCAGCCCGCCCGTCAGGCGTTCGGCCAGCATCGCGCGCATGATCGCCCCATTCCCTTCCAGCAGGCCGGTCACGAAGCGCGCCAGCAGGAACAGCGGATACGACTGGGCCACCAGCGCCATCGCGGTGAGCCCGTGGCCGATGGCGGCGCCGATCGCCGTGACCAACAGCAGGCGGCGCCGCCCGAAGCGGTCCGACACCGGCCCGAGCATGGCGCTGCCGATCAGCAGGCCGAGCGGATTGATCATCAGCGCAATGCCGAACAACAGCTTCGGCGGCAAGCCCAGGAAGTTGGTCAGCGCATTGTCGCTGCCGCCGGCAAACAGCGGCGGCAGGATCGGGTAAGGCAACGAGGCGCCGGTGGTGGACAGCAAACCCAGCAGGCAAGCGCTGGCGATCAGGAGCACGGTCTTCATGGAATAGGATCGACGTTGCAATACCAACATCGTAGGCCCGGCTCGGCGATAAGTAAACGACTTTGTTTATTTATTCGCCGAGCAAAAAAATGGCGCTGTCACCGTTAGCTATGGATGAGGATTGAACTGCTGAGCTCATTCGCGGTCCAAGCCGTATCGCCATCGATACGGGATGACCATGAAAGCACCTCGCTTCACGAAGTGGTTTGCCGCATTGCCCGCACTCAATCAGCCCCAGCGGCTACGGGTCCTCGACGCCTTGCGTCCGGCGGCCGGGCTGCACCAGGTGCTCGCCCTGATCGAACAATTCCGGTCGCCGGGACGACACTGTCCTCACTGCCAGTGCGCGCGCTGGCACCGGCATGGCCACGCCAACGACCTGCAGCGCTACCGCTGCTTCGCCTGCCGGCGCACCTTCAACGACTTGACTGGTACGCCATTGGCACGCCTGCGGCTGAAAGGGAAATGGCTCGATTATCTCGATGCGCTGCGTGCGTCGCGCCCGGTGCGCGCGGCGGCAGATGAGGTCAAGGTGCATCGCAACACCGCTTTTCGCTGGCGCCATCGCTTTCTCGACCGGGTCAAGGAGGACCGGCCGGCGCGCCTGAACGGCATCGCCGAGGCCGACGAAATGTTCATCCTGGAATCCCAGAAGGGGTCGCGCAAGCTCGACCGGCCAGCGCGCAAGCGCGGCGGCGTTGCCGGTAGACGCGGCATTTCACGCGAGCTCGACTGCATCCTGGTGGCGCGTGACCGCAGCAAACAGACGATCGATGCTGTCACTGGCCGCGGCCCCGTCAGCAAAATCCAGCTGGAGCGCCACCTGCTGCCCTTCCTGGACGGCGACGTCTTGCTCGTGACGGATGCGAACGCAGCCTATCGCGCTTTCGCCCGTGCACACGGCATTGCGCACCAGGCCGTCAATGTCAGCGCCGGCAAGCGTGTGCGCCTGGGTCCGCACGGCGCTATCCACGTACAGAACGTGAATGCCTATCACGGGCGCTTGCGCGAATGGTTGCTGCCCTTTCATGGCGTCGCCTCGCGCTACCTGCCGAACTACCTGGGCTGGCGCCGCATGCTCGATGGCGGAAGAATTGCATCTGCCAATCAATTGTTTCACTTAGCAATCGGGCCCATCCACAGCAAACGATGACAGCGCCAAAAAAAACGCCGCTGAATCCAGCGGCGTTTGTCGACGCACCTGCGCGCACTGCGCACATTGCGCCAGCGAACAAGGCATGCTCAGCCGTTAAAGGCCTTGCCCTCGCTCGCCAGGCGCTCCAGCAGCGGCGCCGGCTGCCAGGCTTCGCCATGGCGTCCGCGCGCGAACTTGCGGATCGTCTCCAGCACGTTGCCCAGGCCCACCGTGTCCGCGTACAGCATCGGCCCGCCGCGGTGCAGCGGGAAGCCATAACCGGTCAGGTAGACCATGTCGATGTCCGACGCACGCAGCGCAATGCCTTCTTCCAGGATGCGCGCGCCTTCGTTCGCCAGCGCAAACACCAGGCGCTGCACGATTTCGGCGTCGGAAATCGCGCGCCGCTCGATGCCGGCTTCCTGCGCATAGCCCGCGATCATGTCGTTGACCAGCGGCGACGGCTGCGGTTTGCGCTCGCCCGCCTGGTAGTCGTACCAGCCGGCGCCGGTCTTCTGGCCGAAGCGGCCCGCTTCGCACAGGCGGTCCGGGATCGGCGAGTACACCAGGTCCGGCGACTCGGCATAGCGGCGCTTGCGGATATACCAGCCGATGTCGTTGCCGGCCAGGTCGCTCATGCGGAACGGCCCCATGGCAAAGCCGAACTTCTCGATCGCCTTGTCCACTTGCTCCGGCAGCGCCCCTTCTTCCAGCAGGAAGAAGGCCTGGCGCAGGTATTGCTCGACCATGCGGTTGCCGATGAAGCCGTCGCACACGCCCGACACCACGCCGGTCTTGCGGATCTTTTTCGACAGCGCCAGGGCAGTGGCCAGCACGTCCTTGCCGGTCTGCGCGCCGCGCACGATTTCCAGCAGCTTCATCACGTTGGCCGGGCTGAAGAAGTGCAGGCCGATCACGTCCTGCGGCCGCTTCGTGAACGCGGCAATCTTGTCCAGGTCCAGCGTGGACGTGTTCGAGGCCAGGATCGCGCCCGGCTTCATCACTTCGTCGAGCTTGCGGAACACCTGGGCCTTGACCTCCATGTCCTCGAACACGGCCTCCACCACGATGTCGGCCTGGGCAATCTCCTCATACGCCAGCGTGCCGGTCACCAGGCCAATGCGCTGCTCGGCCTTTTCCGGCGCCAGCTTGCCCTTCCTGACCGTGTTCTCGTAGTTCTTGCGGATGGTGGACAGGCCCTTGTCCAGCGCTTCCTGTTTCGTTTCCAGGATGGTCACCGGAATGCCGGCATTCGCAAAATTCATGGCAATGCCGCCGCCCATGGTGCCGGCGCCGATCACGGCGGCGCGCGCAATCTCGCGGGTCGGGGTGTCGGCCGGCACGTCCGGCACCTTGCTGGCGGCGCGCTCGGCAAAGAAGGCATGGCGCAGCGCCTTCGATTCGTCGGTCTGGGCCAGGGCAAAGAAGCGTTCGCGCTCGAATGCCAGGCCATCCTCGATTTTCCTGGTCACCGCCGCGGCCACGCACTCCACGCATTCGAGCGGCGCCGGGAACGGGCCGGCCATGGCTTTCACGGTATTGCGCGAGAACTGCAGGAAGGCCTCGGCGTTCGGATAGTCGATCTTCAGGTCGCGCACCTTCGGCAGCGGACGCACGTCGGCGATGCCGTTGGCAAATTCCACGCTGGCTGCGATCAAATCGGCGCCGGCATCGAATACGCGGTCGAACAGCTTCGTTTGCGCCAGCTGTTCCGACAGCACCGGGTTACCCGAAACGATCATGTTCAGGCCCAGCTCCAGGCCGACCACGCGCGGCAGGCGCTGGGTGCCGCCGGCGCCCGGCACCAGGCCGATCTTCACTTCCGGCAGGCCGACCTGGGCGCCGGGCAGCGCCACGCGGTAGTGGCAGCCGAGCGAGAGTTCGAGGCCGCCGCCCATGCAGACGCCGTGGATGGCGGCGACGACCGGCTTTTCCAGATTCTCGGCGGTGGCGATCAGGGTGTGCAGGTTCGGTTCGGCCAGGGCTTTCGGCGAATTGAATTCGCGGATGTCGGCACCGCCCGAAAACACCTTGCCGGCGCCGGCGATCACGACCGCCTTCACGGCGGCGTCGCTCTCGGCGCGGCGCAGGGCGGCGACGGCGGCGGTGCGCGTCTCGAGGCCCATGCCATTGACCGGCGGATTGTTCAGGGTGATGACGGCAACGCTGCCGTGAACGACGTAGTCTGCACTCATGTCTCTTCCTTTTAATAATGAACTGCGAATGAACTGCGCGAGTTGAACTGCCTGGATGACTATAACGCAAAAAAGTACGGTCGTCTTATTTCTTCACTGACTTATCCATCGTGAATGGCTGGCGCACGCGGCGGCCCTGCCGTTATCATGCGCGCATGACCAAACCAAGCCATTACCACCCGTGAAGCCCGTGCTCGACCCGCTCGATGTCGAGTTCAGCGCCATCCGCGCCCAGGGCCCGGGCGGCCAGAACGTCAACAAGGTGTCCTGCGCCGTGCACGCGCGCTTCGACATCAAGGCGTCTTCCCTGCCCGAGGCCGTGAAAACCCGCCTGCTGGCGCTGCACGACAGCCGCCTGTCGCAGGACGGCGTGCTGGTGCTGAAGGCCCAGCAGTCGCGCAGCCTGGAACAGAACAAGGAAGACGCGCTGCGCCGCCTGCAGGCGCTGGTCGACGCCGCCGCCCAGGTGCCGCTCGTGCGGCGCCCGACCCGGCCCACGCGCGGCTCGCAGTTGCGCCGCCTCGACGGCAAGACGCGCAGCAGCCAGGTGAAGGCGCTGCGCCGCAAGATTACCGACTAAAAGGAACCCATGCTCAAGCTGATCCAGGAACTGATGCGGCTCTACCTGCCGCAAGGCGTCGTCACCGAGGAAGCGCTGCAAGCCCACATCCTCGGCCAGCAGACCCTGCCGCCCGACATCACCACCGTCGACGGCCTGACCCGCACCATCGCGATTCCCTTCCACCGGATTCCGAAAGCCGCCGAAGGCCGCCACTGGGCCTTGCTGTGCGAGGTCGCCAACGCCCTGCAGGACGAGCTCGACTTGCCGGCCCCGGCCGTGAGTATCGCCAGCCAGGAAGGCTTTTGCCTGTGGCTGTCGCTGGCCACCCCGCTGCCTTCGCTGGAAGCCGGCCAGTTCGTCGAACTGCTGCGCCAGGTCTATTTCCCGGAAACCGAGCCGGTGCTGGGCGCGCCGATCGAACTGCCGCCCTGCCTGAACCGCGACACCGGGCGCTGGACCGCCTTCATCAACCCCGGCATGGGCGCGTCCTTCATCGGCGAGCCGGGGCTGGAGATCGCGCCGCCGCAAGCGGCCCAGGCCGCCTTCCTGGAAGGGCTGGAAAGCATCGACGCCGCGCGCTTCGACGCCGCCCTGGTGCGCCTGCGGTCGCGCAGCGCCAGCGCCGCGGGCTCGGTGGGCTCGGCGGCGCATGCCGCGGCCATCCCGGTGGCGCCAGGCAGCGCCACGCCCGATGGTTTGTTGCTGAAGGACGCGACCCTGGAAGACATCGTGCGCCACCTGCATGCGCTGCACATCGAGCCGACCTTCCGCCATTTGTTGCCCGGCAGGCGCTAAGGCCTGGCAAGGGCCACACTTGCCAGATCGGCAACAAGTCCGTACACTGGACCGACACAGCCGTCGCCCGTATCGGGCCGACGGTCCCGGGCCATGGACAGCGAACATGCACAATCAAACAGAAAACATCCCGTCGTTCTCCTGGCCGCTCATTGCCTGCTGGCTGATCGGGCTCTACCTGATCCTGGGCTCGGCCTATACCGCGTGGACACTGCACTCAAACTGGTCCACGCTTACCGACATGGGCGTGATCGAGACGATGGGCGGCCCGGCGCTCATGGCCTTGCCATGGCTGCTGAGGCTGGCAACCAGCATCTGTTTCCTGATCCGCTCGACATGGCTGCTGCTTGCCATGCCCCTCTGGATAGGCGCCTTTGCCTGGCAGATCGTTCGCATGAATACCTGGGACACCCTGCCTTCCGACTTTTTCCTCGCGCTAGGGATACAAGGTTGCATGGCCTGCTTTGCGATCTGGCTCCATGCCGGCGCTCACCTGAAACGCTGACCGGGGGTTAGTGAAAAAAGCGCGCGGAAGGACGCGCTGGCGCCAGTCAGCCGCTGATCCGCCTCCCGGCCACCGACGCCAGCGCCTTGCCCAGCCGGGCGCTCTGCGCCGCCGTGCTCGCCGCCAGGAAACCGCGCGCATACGCCGCCTGGCGCGCCACCTGGGCGTTGCTGCCCTTCAGCTCGTCCAGCAGGCGGTCGGCGACGGCGTAGTCGTTCAGCACGCCGAGCTTGTCCTGCAGCTTCGACAGCCGCCCGGCATAGGGTTTCACGCGCCTGGCCGGCAACAGGTCCTGGAAGCACTCGGCGGCGTAGCGCGCCTTCTTGGCGGCGATACGGGTGCGGTGGCGCGCTTCGGCGTCCGCCGGGTCCAAACCGGCAATGCGCTTGTCGAGGCGTTTCTCTGCCTTGCGCAGCAGCGGCCGCATGGCGCGCCCGGCCGGCGCGGCCAGCGGCGAGTCTTTCGGCAGGCCGTCGCCCGCGCGCCATGCCCGGCCGTGCAGCCAGCCGCCCACCTGCAGCAGCACCTGCGTAAAGTGCGGCGCACGCAGCGTTTGCGCCAGCTGGCGGTGGTGGGCTTCGGCCTTGGTTTCGGCGGCCTGGCGCAGGCTTGCCGGGTCGAGTCCGGCAATGCGTTCCAGCGTCGAACCGGCCAATACATCCCAGTCGCGGGCGGCGCCGAGTTCTCCCGAGAGCCAGTCCAGGCCTTCGCGCACGGCGGCGGGCGCCTGCACCAGTTTCTCGAACATCGCGACCAGGGCGCGCAGGCGGCGCAGGCCCACGCGCATCTGGTGCAGGCTCTCGACGTCGCGCTCGAGCACGCCGGGTACGTTCGACTCCAGTTGCGCCAGGCAATTCGCGCCAATGGCAAGGAATGCCTGCTCCAGCGTCATCTTGCCGCGCAGGCGCACCGGCGCCGCTTTGTGGGCGCGCTGCACCTGGGCCTGCGCGGCGTCGAGCAGTGCATAGCCGCGCGCGGCCTTGCTGTCGAGCGCCAGTTGCAGCGGCACTGCATGGTGCAGGTCCAGCGCCAGCTGGAACAGCTGGGCCGGATCGCCCTCTTTCAGTTCGAGTTCGAGTTCCGCGACCGACGCCTGGCGATCTCCGGCGGCGATGCTGCCGGCGTCCAGTGCGCATGCGAGTTCCTGGCCCTCGGCGGACGCAATGCGCCAGGCGGTGCGGTGGGTGGTGTTCTGGAACAGCGGCGCCAGGTCGGCCGCGACTGCTGCGCTGCGCAGCAGTTCGGCCAGCGCAGACGGCTTCACCTGGCCCGCCAGCAGACCGGGCTGCGGATGGGCGTCGGGCAGTTCGCATTCCCATTCGCCGCGCCGGTGCAGGCTGCCGGAGGCCTCATGCGCCGTCTTGACGGTCTGGATCCAGCGCCCGCCGTCGGCGCGCACGCGCAGGCTCAAGCCGGCCTGCCAAAGCGCGCGTTCCGGTGTGTCGTAATAGGTGTCGACCAGATGGTGTTCGACGGGGTCGCCCAGTGCACGTCCTGCCAGCATGGGATGGCGCCGTAGGCGTTCCAGTTCGTCTGCGGGTACTTTCAGCTTGAGTTCAGTTTCCATGTGTCCTCCTTTGCCTTCAGTACAGCACAGGCGTCACGGATGAGGCGCACGGACGGTCACCGCGCCTTTACAACTATCGGTGGCGCAGTAATGCAGTGGTCATAATGACGCGTCACACTGGTGGCTCCAACCTGAACGGGGACCACTGTGAAAACCAGGAACGAGATACCAGATGAGCAAGGCGCGGGCAACCAGGAAGGCATTGGCGAAGGCGCTGCCGACAAGGCCACCGTGGCGGCAGCGCGCGCCATCCAGGCCGACGCCGGCACCACGAGCGCGGTCGAATACCTGAAAGCCCTGGATGTCGAAGCCAGCGTCATCGAAGACATCCTGGCGGACGAGATCGGATCGTCCAGCAATTGAGGCCGACCCGTGCGCGGCAAGAAAAAGCCCGCAGGCTGCGGGCTGATACAGTTGTCCGGCCAGATCAGGCCCGGGCCGGCCTGCGCCGCGCAGGGTGGGTCAGAGTCAGGGCCAGGACAGCCAGGCTGGCGCCGAACAAGGCCAGGCTGGCCGGCTCGGGTACCTCGTTCTCATCGACAATACGGCCGTCGACCACCCTGACACTGCCGAGCAGGATATTCCTGATACCGTCGGGATCGGCACCCTCGAACACGTTGCCCCAGTAAAGCGCGATGGTGCCCGTGCCCATGGTGTTCAGGTAATCGGTTCCACCCCAGGTCAGGGTCACGGCATTGCCTGTACCGCTGAGTCCAGTCAGGTCGTTATTGAAGCCGAGCCAGGAGTAGGTCGTCTGGCCGCCAAACCCGCCCGTGTTTCCGAACCACAAGCCGCCAGCACCGTCGAACGGGTCGGCGCTCAAGGTGTTGGACGCGTAGTCCATGGTACTGCCGGACCAGAGCGTGCCGGTGTACAGGATGTCGATCTCGTCCGGGAAGCGCGCCGGTGCGGTGCCGTCGGCCCCGGGCATCTCGCCGTCGAGCGTGAACGTAATCGAACTCGACGTGTAGTCGTTGACCGTGAATCGCACGGCCCATGCCGGTTGGATCGTCGCCGCGACAAGCGTCGCAGCCAGGAACGTCTTTGCAATCGACATATTTCCTCCCCTCCATTGGTGTCTGGACGAATACCCGTGCGGCCGGCCACAGGGCATCGGCTGCGCCAAAGGCGCAGCAAGGAACATGCCACGGACATAAGTCCTTGATTACGCTGCGCTTGCGCTGCTCGTCATGTGTGACGTGCAGGAGAGTGTCAATACCACCGACAAGGCAGCGACGTCGTCGCAGCCTGGTCCGCAAGCGATCCTCGCGCCGTTGCCGTTTACGCCGTCGGCAGCTTGTGCTCCCGGTACTGGTCGCGCAGGCGGTTCTTCTGGATCTTGCCGGTGGCGCCCATCGGCAGCGCTTCGGTGAACACGACGTCGTCCGGCAGCCACCATTTTGCCACCTTGCCCTCGAAGAAGCCCAGCAATTCCTCGCGCGATACTTCCTGGCCTGGCCGCTTGACCACCACCAGCAAGGGCCGCTCGTCCCATTTCGGGTGGGCCACGCCGATGCAGGCCGCCTGCAGCACGGCCGGGTGGGCCATGGCCACGTTTTCCAGGTCGATGCTGCCGATCCACTCGCCGCCGGATTTGATGACGTCCTTGCTGCGGTCGGTGATCTGCATGTAGCCGTCGCCGTCGATGGTGGCCACGTCGCCGGTCGGGAACCAGCCATCCTTCAGCACGTCGCCGCCTTCGTTGCGGAAGTAGCCCGACACGATCCACGGCCCCTTCACATACAGGTGGCCATAGGTCTCGCCATCCCAGGGCAGTTCCTCGCCATCGTCGCCGACGATCTTCATGTCGACCCCGAAGATGGCGTGACCCTGCTTCTGCAGGATCTTGCGCTGCTCGCCCTTCGGCAAATCCCGATGCTTGGCCTGCAGGCCCCCAGTGGTGCCGAGCGGCGACATTTCCGTCATGCCCCAGCCGTGGATCACGTGCACGTCGAGCTTGTCGATCAGGGTGTCCATCATCGCCGGCGGGCAGGCCGAACCGCCGATCACGGTGCGGCGGAAGGTGGAGAACTGCAGATTGTTCTGCAGCGCATGGTTGATCAGGCCCAGCCAGACCGTCGGCACGCCGGCCGAGAAGGTCACTTTTTCTGCTTCGAACAATTCGTACAGCGACTTGCCGTCCAGCGCCGCACCCGGGAACACCATCTTGGCGCCCGACAGCGGCACCGAGTATGGCAAGCCCCAGGCGTTCACGTGGAACATCGGCACCACCGGCACCACGGTGTCGAGGCAGGACACGTTCAGCGCGCCCGGCATGCTCGAAGCGTAGGCGTGCAGCAGGGTCGAGCGGTGCGAATACAGGACGCCCTTCGGGTTGCCGGTCGTGCCCGAGGTGTAGCACAGCGAGGCGGCCGAGTTTTCGTCGAACTGCGGCCACACGTAGTCGTCGCTGCTGGAGGCAATGATGTCCTCGTAGCACAGCAGGCTGGGAATCTTGGTCTCCTGCGGCATATGGGCGCGGTCGCTCATCAGGATGAAGGATTTCACGGTCTTGCAGTGCGGCGCCACCGCTTCGATCAGCGGCAGGAACGTCAGGTCGAAGAACAGGTACTGGTCTTCGGCGTGGTTGACGATGTAGGCGATCTGCTCGGGATGCAGGCGCGGGTTGATGGTGTGCAACACGGCGCCCGAGCCGGACACGGCATAGTAAAGCTCCATGTGGCGGTAGCCGTTCCAGGCCAGGGTGGCGACGCGGTCGCCCATCTGTACGCCGAGGCCGGTGAGCGCATGCGCCATGCGGCGGGCGCGTTGTTCGCAGTCGCGGTAGGTATAGCGGTGGATGTCGCCTTCGACGCGGCGCGATACGATTTCGTTGTTGCCGTAATGGCGAGCGGCGAACTCGATGATGCTCGATATAAGCAGGGGCTGGTCCATCATCTGGCCCATCAGCGGGCTCTTCGGGTACGGCGTCATCGATCGTCTCCTGTGGTCTGATTGTCAAGCTCGAACGAGTGTGATTCGGCTCGATGCAGCGCGTCAACATGTTTCGATGCTGCGGCGCAGCAGCCAGCAAGATATGCACCAATGTCGGGCAATGGCGAAGTGTTATCGGATGTAAGCGCGCTTGCGGAAGCGGTGCGCGCGAATAGAATCTGTCCGGTACGGTAGAATTCCGCTGAATCTTGATCGCACCGTCGATAACACCTTGTAAGGGAACTGCCATTACACCCAACGATCTCTCCTTCGGCAACGGCTTTGCCGCCCTGCCCCCGGCGTTCTACACGCGGCTGATGCCGACGCCCATGCCGGCACCGTATTTCGTCGCGGCCAGTTCGCGCGCAGCCGCGCTGGTCGGTCTCGACCCGGCGACCCTGGCGCAGGAAGATTTCGTGGCCGCCTTGACTGGCAACGCGGTGCCGGAGGGCGCCCAGCCGCTCTCGGCCGTGTATTCCGGCCACCAGTTCGGCGTCTGGGCCGGCCAGCTGGGCGATGGCCGAGCCATCCTGCTCGGCGACGTGCCGGGGCCGGAAGGACGCATGGAACTGCAGCTGAAAGGCGCCGGCAAGACGCCGTATTCGCGCATGGGCGATGGCCGCGCCGTGCTGCGCTCCTCGATCCGCGAGTTCCTGTGCTCGGAAGCCATGGCTGCGCTCGGCATCCCGACCACGCGCGCCCTGGCCGTTACCGGCTCGAACCAGCGCGTGATGCGCGAGTCGCTGGAAACGGCGGCCGTGGTCACGCGCATGGCGCCGAGTTTCGTGCGCTTCGGTTCCTTCGAACACTGGCACTACCGCGACAAGCCGGAAGAATTGCGCACCCTGGCCGATTACGTGATCGATACCTTCTATGCCGACTTGCGTGGCGCTGCGAATCCCTACGCTGCCCTGCTGGCCGAAGTCACGCGCCGTACCGCGCGCATGATCGCGGGTTGGCAGGCGGTCGGCTTCATGCATGGCGTAATGAACACCGACAACATGTCGATCCTCGGCCTGACGCTGGACTATGGTCCCTTCGGCTTCATGGAAGCCTTCGACGTCAACCACATCTGCAACCACACCGACCAGGGCGGACGCTATTCGTATGCGAACCAGGTCGCGATCGGCCACTGGAACTGCTACGCGCTGGGGAATGCCTTGCTGCCGCTGATCGAGACCGTGGAAGCGGCCCAGGAAGCGCTGGACGTCTACATGCCGGAATTCGAACGCCACCTGGACCTGCTGCTGCACGCCAAGTTCGGCCTGGCGGAGACGCGCGAGGGCGACCGCGCCCTGATCGACGGCCTGTTTACCATCATGCAGGCCAGCCACGTCGACTTCACCCTGCTGTTCCGGCGCCTGGCCGACCTGAAAGTCGACGAGCCCGGCAGCGAGGAAACGATACGCGACCTGTTCATCGACCGCGCCGCCTTCGACGACTGGGCCCTGCGCTACCGCGAGCGCCTGCGCGCCGAAGGCAGCCAGGATGCCACGCGCCGCGCCGCCATGAACCGCGTCAACCCTAAGTACATCCTGCGAAACTATCTGGCCCAGGGGGCGATCGAACGGGCACAGAACGGCGACTTCAGCGAAGTGAGCAAACTGCTGGCCATCCTCGAGCAGCCCTACGACGAGCAGCCCGAGCACGATGCCTATGCGGCGCTGCCGCCCGACTGGGCCGCGCATCTCGAAGTCAGCTGTTCCTCGTGATTTCCTTGTTTTACACGCTGATCCTGCCGCATGCTTATACTGCCGAGTGTTTATACTGCATGCCTACACTGCGTCCTGTGCGCAGGCTTTGAAAAGAAAGACCGACATGACCGATAAAGTGACCAAGACCGACGCCGAATGGCGTACCCAGCTCGACCCGATCGAATACCAGGTGACGCGCCACGCCGCCACCGAGCGTGCCTTCACCGGCAAATTCTGGGACCACCACGAGCACGGCATCTATACCTGCGTCTGCTGCAACACCCCGCTGTTCGAGTCCGACGCCAAGTTCGAGTCCGGCTGCGGCTGGCCCAGCTATTTCAAGGCGCTCGACCCGGACAACGTGATCGAGAAGGTCGACCGCACCCACGGCATGGTGCGCACCGAGATCATCTGCGCCGTGTGCGACGCCCACCTCGGCCACGTGTTCCCGGACGGCCCGCCGCCGACCGGCCTGCGCTACTGCATCAACTCGGCCTCGCTCAGCTTCAAGCCGCTGTAAGCCCGGCCCTGCGCCTTCATACAAAGCATTACCCCAAGCTTTACCTGGAGCCCCATGAAATTCTTGTTCGACTTCTTTCCGCTGATATTGTTCTTCGCGGTTTATAAATACGGCACCGGCAACGAGGCGGCTGCAGTCGCCCTCGCCGAGACCTACCTCGGCGGCCTGGTCTCGGGCGGCAAGATCATCGCCAGCCAGGCGCCGATCATGCTCGCCACCGTGGTCGGCATCATCGCCACCGTGCTCCAGGTGGGCTATTTGCTGATTCGCCGGCGCAAGGTCGACACCATGCTCTGGGTGTCCTTCTTCGTGATCGTGGTGTTCGGCGGCGCCACCATCTATTTCCACGACGAGACCTTCATCAAGTGGAAGCCGACCATGCTGTACTGGATCTTCGCGGCGGCCCTGTTCGTCAGCCAGGTCTTCCTGAAGAACAATTTGATGCGCAAGGTGATGCACGAAGCGCTGCCGCTGCCGGAAGCCATCTGGCCGCGCGTTGGCTTCCAGTGGATGGGTTTCCTGTTCTTCCTGGGCGCCCTGAACCTGGTGATGGCCTTCATGGTCTTCAAGAACGACACCAACGCCTGGGTGAACTTCAAGGTCTTCGGCATGACCGCGATTTTCTTCCTGTTCTCGGTCGGCCAGGCCATGATGCTGGTAAAACACGTTCCACAGGAGGAAGCATGAGTCTCGATAACCGCGTCGACACCCGGGTGGAGCGCATCGAAGCGCACCTGACCGAAGCCCTGAACCCGCTCGACCTCGCCGTCGGCGACGATTCGCACCTGCATGCAGGACACGCCGGCGCCGCCTCGGGCGGTGGTCATTACAGCGTGCGCATCGTCTCCGAACGCTTCGAGGGACTAAGACTCGTCATGCGCCATCGACTGGTGTATGATGCCGTGCACGATATGATGAAAGCCGAGATCCACGCCCTGGCAATCACTGCCCTGGCGCCCTCCGAGCTGTAGTCGGAAAGCATGCTGGACACGGACTGAGGCCAAGTTCAGCATAGCTTAAGAAATCTCTCGCACAATTGAATTGCTCTGCAAAAGAATTAATCAGAACTCCGTCCAAGCAACTCCCCTCCCACAGGAACACCATAATGACTTTTAAGCCAGCGCAACTGCTGTTAGCCCTGATCGCCGTTATCGCAGCACCCGCATTCGCCCAGAACCTCGCCGTCGTCAACGGCAAGCCCATCCCGACCTCGCGCGTGGACGCGATCGTGAAGCAAGTCGTGGCCCAGGGCCAGGGCGAAGATTCGCCGCAAACGCGCGACATGATCAAGAAGCAGCTGATCGAACGCGAAGTACTGATGCAGGAAGCGATCAAGCAAGGCTACGACAAGAAGCCGGAAGTCAAGCTGGCCCTCGACAATGCCCGCCAGGCCATCGTCGTCAGCCAGCTGGCGCGCGACTACATCGCCAAGAACCCGGTGACCGACGCCGAGATCAAGGCCGAGTACGACCGCTTCGCCAAGACCCAGGCCGCGGAAAAGGAATACCACGTGCGCCACATCCTGCTGGCCACCGAAGACGAAGCGAAAGCCGTCATCGCCAAGATCAAGGGCGGCGCCAAGTTCGAAGAGCTGGCAAAGCAAAGCAAGGACACCGGTTCGGCCAACAACGGCGGCGACCTCGACTGGGCTAGCCCGGCCGCCTTCCCGCCGGAATTCGCAGCCGGCTTCACCAAGCTGCAAAAAGGCGGCGTGACCGAAACCCCGGTGAAAACGGGCGCCGGTTTCCACGTGATCAAGGTCGACGACACCCGCGCCGTGAAAGTTCCGGCAATGGAAGAAATCAAGTCGCAGATCGCCGAAAGCCTGACCCAGACCAAACTCGCCTCCTATCAGGAGGAAATGGTCAAGAAGGCAAAGGTACAGTAAGATGTTGTGCCTCCGGCGCGCCGCTCTTTGGGTAACGCGCCGGGTTTCGTCGCCAGCGGGCGACTTTATCGCGTTTTTATAGGATCCGAACAATGATTTTGAAGCCCACCCGCCTGTTGCTCGCCATGACCGCTCTGATCGCCGCGCCTGTGTTCGCACAGAACGCCGCCACCGTGAATGGCAAGCCGATCCCGGCGGCAAAGGTTGACCAGGCGGTCAAGCAGATCGTCGCCCAAGGCCGTGCCACGGATTCGCCGCAGCTGCGCGACATGGTCAAGAAGGAACTGATCGGCCGTGAAGTCCTGATCCAGGAAGCCGACAAGCAAGGCGTCGGCGGCCGTGCCGACGTCAAGGCAGCGGTCGACAATGCCCGCCAGAGCATCATCATCAACGCGATGCTGGCCGACTACGTCAAGAAAAACCCGGTCAAGGACGCCGAGATCAAGGCCGAGTACGACAAGGCCAAGGCCCAGGCGCCGGAGAAGGAATACCACGCCCGCCACATCCTGGTCGAGAAGGAAGAAGACGCCAAGGCCATCATCACCAAGCTCAAAGGCGGCGCCAAGTTCGAAGAACTGGCCAAGCAGAGCAAGGACGGCACCGCCCAGAACGGCGGCGACCTGGGCTGGGCCGACCCGCGCGGCTTCGTTCCCGAGTTCTCGAAAGCCATGACCTCGCTGCAAAAAGGCGCGATCACCGACACCCCGGTGAAGACCCAGTTCGGCTTCCACATCATCAAGCTGGAAGACGTGCGTCCGGTGCAGGTCCCGCCGCTGGACCAGGTCAAGCAACAGGTTGCAGAATCGCTGCAGCAGAAGAAGCTGGCCGAGTTCCGCGAGTCGCTGCTGAAGAAGGCCAAGGTGCAGTAATCCTGGCTGGCTGAGATCATCGGCTGAAACAAGAAAAGGCGCTTCCACGGAAGCGCCTTTTTTGTAGGGTGGGTTCTCGAACCCACCGGACGGCGACGCATGCATGCGCGACGTTTTGCCGATGATCGACCGATGAAACCGGTGGGTTCGAGAACCCACCCTACATCACCCGCCACATTCGTGTCCAAACAAAAACGCCTCCCGAAGGAGGCGTTCTCATGTCTGCGTTCTACGCCAAGCGCCGATCAACCCACCCACTTGCGCGCATTGCGGAACATGCGCATCCACGGGCCATCCTCGCCGTAGCTCTCCGGCGCCCACGAATGCACCACGGTGCGGAACACGCGCTCGGCGTGCGGCATCATGGCCGTGAAGCGGCCGTCCGGGGTGGTTACCGCCGTCAGGCCGCCCGGCGAGCCGTTCGGGTTGAACGGATACTGCTCGGTGGCCTGGCCGCGGTTGTCGACGTAGCGCAGCGACTGCACCACCTGCGAGATATCGCCGGTCAGCGAGAAGTCGGCAAAGCCTTCGCCGTGGGCGATCGCCAGCGGCGCCTGCGTGCCGGCCATGCCCTGGAAGAAGATCGACGGCGACTCCAGCACTTCGACCATGCCGAAGCGTGCCTCGAACTGCTCCGATTTATTCCGCGTGAACTTCGGCCAGGCCTGCGCGCCGGGGATGATCGGCTTCAGGTTGGCCAGCATCTGGCAACCGTTGCACACGCCCAGGCCGAAGGTATCCTGGCGCGCGAAGAAGCGTGCGAACTGCTCGGCCAACTGTTCGTTGAAGAGGATGGTCTTGGCCCAGCCCTCGCCCGCGCCCAGCACGTCGCCGTAGGAGAAGCCGCCCACTGCGATCACGCCCTTGAAGTCGTCGAGCTTGACGCGGCCGGCGATCAAATCGCTCATGTGTACGTCGACCGCATTGAAGCCGGCCTGGTACATGGCAAACGCGGTCTCGATGTGCGAGTTCACGCCCTGCTCGCGCAGGATGGCCACGCGCGGACGCACGCCCGTTGCGATGAACGGCGCCGCCACGTTCTCGTTCATGTCGAAAGCGATCTTCGGCGTGAAGCCCGGATCGGTTTCGTCCAGCAGGCGCTCGTATTCCTGGTCGGCGCAGTCCGGGTTGTCGCGCAGGCGCGCGAGGCGCCAGCTGGTATCGGACCACAGGCGGTGCAGGCTGCTGCGCTTCTCGTGGTAGATCACCTTGGCGTCGCGCGTGAACTCGACCACGCCGCGGTCATTCACTTTGCCGATGATGTGGCTGCAGGCGCCGAGGTTCAGTTCGCGCAGCACGTTCATGACCGCGCTCTTGTCATCGTGACGCACCTGCACCACGGCGCCCAGCTCTTCCGAGAACAGCGCGCGCAACGTCATTTCGTTGCGGCGCTCGCCCACTTGCGTGGCCCAGTTCTTGGCGTCGCCCCAGTCGGAGGCGTGCTCGCCTTCCATGGTGAGAATGTCGAGATTCACCGACACGCCGGCGCGGCCGGCAAAGGCCATCTCGCACAGGGTGGCGAACAAGCCGCCGTCGGAACGGTCGTGGTAGGCGAGCAGCTTGCCGTCCGCGTTCAGGCGCTGGACCGCGGCAAAGAAGGCCTTCAGGTCTTCTGGCGAATCGACGTCCGGCACCGCGTCGCCCAGCTGCTGGGTAACTTGGGCCAGTGCGGAAGCGCCCATGCGATTCTTGCCGCGACCCAGGTCGATCAGGATCAGGGCGGTCTCGCCCAGGTCCGTGCGCAGTTGCGGCGTCAGCGTGCGGCGCACGTCCGGCACCGGCGCGAAGCTCGACACGATCAGCGACACCGGGGAAATCACCGACTTGGCTTCACCCTCGTCGTTCCAGGTGGTGCGCATCGACAGCGAATCCTTGCCGACCGGGATGCTGATGCCCAGCGCCGGGCACAGCTCCATGCCCACCGCTTTCACGGTATCGAACAGGGCCGCGTCCTGGCCCGGCTGGCCGCAGGCGGCCATCCAGTTGGCGGACAACTTGATGTCTTCGATCGAGCCGATCGGTGCGGCGGCGATATTCGTGATCGCTTCGCCCACGGCCATGCGGCCCGATGCGGCGGCGTCGATCACGGCCAGCGGCGTGCGCTCGCCCATCGCCATCGCCTCGCCCACGTAGCCCTCGTGGCTCATCACGGTGACGGCGCAGTCGGCCACCGGCACCTGCCACGGGCCGACCATCTGGTCGCGCGCAGTCATGGCGCCGACGCTGCGGTCGCCGATGGTGATCAGGAAGGATTTGTCGGCGACGGTCGGCAGCAGCAGCACGCGCTGCGCCGCTTCGACCAGGTCGATGCCGGTCAGGTCGACGGCCGGCAGCTTGCGCCCCACGTGCTCGACATTGCGCAGCATCTTCGGCGGTTTGCCGAGCAGGACTTCCATTGGCATGTCGACCGGGTTGTTGCCAGCCTCGTCATCGACCACGCGCAACTGGCGTTCCTCGGTGGCGACGCCGATCACGGCGAACGGCGCCCGTTCGCGTTCGCACAGCGATGCAAACCTGGCCAGGCTCTCCGGCGCAATCGCCAGCACATAGCGTTCCTGCGATTCGTTCGACCAGATCTCCTTCGGCGCCATGCCCGACTCCTCGAGCTGGATCTTGCGCAAATCAAAAGTCGCGCCGCGCCTGGCGTCGTTCACGATTTCCGGGAAGGCGTTCGACAGTCCGCCGGCGCCAACGTCGTGGATCGAGATGATCGGGTTGTCCGCGCCCAGCTGCCAGCAGCCGTTGATCACCTCCTGGGCACGGCGCTCCATCTCCGGGTTGCCGCGCTGGACCGAGTCGAAGTCGAGGTCGGCGGTGTTGGTGCCGGTGGCCATCGACGAGGCGGCCGAGCCGCCCATGCCGATGCGCATGCCGGGGCCGCCCAGCTGGATCAGCAGGCTGCCCGGCGGGATGTCGTTCTTGTGCGTATGCTGGTCCGAGATGTTGCCGATGCCGCCAGCGATCATGATCGGCTTGTGGTAGCCGTACACGCCGCCCGCCGCCTGCGCGTTCTGCTCGTAGGTGCGGAAGTAGCCGCCCAGGACCGGACGGCCGAATTCGTTGCTGAAGGCGGCGCCGCCGAGCGGGCCGTCGATCATGATCTGCAGCGGCGAAGCGATGCGGTCCGGCTTGCCGTAGACAGGTGCATCCGCTTTATCGCCGGCAGTGGTAACGTCGGCCGCATTCTCCCAGGCGCGCCGGGCATCCGGCAGGTTCAGGTTCGAGACCGTGAAGCCGGTCAGGCCCGCCTTCGGCTTGGCGCCGCGACCGGTGGCGCCCTCGTCGCGGATTTCGCCGCCGGCGCCGGTGGAGGCGCCCGGGAACGGCGAGATCGCGGTCGGGTGGTTGTGGGTTTCGACCTTCATCAGCGTGTGGGTCAGTTCGCTCAGGGTCGCGTACTCGCCATCTTCGCGCGGGAAGAAGCGCGTAACCGTCGTCCCTTCCATGATCGAGGAGTTGTCGCTGTAGGCGACAATCGTCCCCTTCGGCTGCAGCTGGTGCGTGTTCTTGATCATGCCGAACAGCGACTTGTCCTGCTTCACGCCGTCGATGATCCAGTCGGCGTTGAAGATCTTGTGGCGGCAGTGTTCCGAGTTCGCCTGGGCGAACATCATCAGTTCCACATCCGTTGGATTGCGCCGGGCCCTGGTGAAGGCCTCGTCCAGGTAGTCGATCTCGTCATCCGACATCGCCAGGCCAAGTTCGACGTTCGCGCGCACCAGGGCGTCGCGGCCCTGGCCCAGCACGTCGATCGATTCCAGGCCCTTGCCCGGCAGTTCGTCGAACAGGCGCACGGCATCGTCGGCGCTGCGCAGGACGCTCTCCGTCATGCGGTCGTGCAGCAGGTCTGCTACGGCGGCGATGGCGGCGGCGTCCAGCTTCTTCGGGGCGCCGATGCTGCTGCCGAGGATGCCGCTCTTGAGGACCACCTTGTACGCCACGCCGCGCTCGATGCGGTGCACGTGCGACATGCCGCAGTTGTGCGCGATGTCGGTTGCTTTCGAGGCCCAGGGCGAGATCGTGCCCAGGCGCGGAATCACGAAGAACTCTTCGACGGCGCCCTCGTACAGGGTCTCGGGCACAGGCTCGCCGTAGGTGAGCATGGCCGTCAAACGCTCGGTGTCCGCAGTGGACAGCGGTGCGCTGGCGTCGATGAAGTGGTAGAAGCGAGCCTGGACCGAGGCAATCGCGGGAGCGACTGCTTGCAGCTGGTTCAGGAGACGTTGGCTACGAAATACCGAAAGGGCGTTGGAACCCGGCAGAATCAACATGGCTGGAAGTCGGTTGATGCAGCGTGGCTGCGGGTGGAAGATAGCCCGCTATTATACAGGGTAGACCAGCCTCGCCGCGCCCCGTGGCAGACTGCCAGTTGCCGCGCCCTTCCCTTGCCGGTATTGTAGCGTTTGAAGCGTCCGCACCGGAGCAACGAAAGAGAACACATGCAAGACAACAGCAAGCTGTCGGTACTGGTCATCGACCCCAATCCTGGCATGCGCAGCAACCTGCAGAACATGCTCAATGCCGCCAGCATCAGCAAGGTCGAGTACGCGATCAATGCCGGCACCGCGATCCGCCAGCTGACGCGCCGCGCCTACGACATCATCCTCTGCGAATACGACCTCGGCGGCGCCAGCAGCGGCGGCGCCGGCGACGGCCAGGACGGCCAGCAACTGCTGGAAGACCTGCGCCACCACCGCCTGATCGCGCCGTGGGCGATCTTCATCATGCTGACCTCGGAAGCGGTGCACGGCAAGGTAGTCAGCGCGGCCGAACTTTCGCCCACCGACTACGTGCTGAAACCGTTTACCGCCGAAACCCTGGGCGCGCGCATCGCCCGTGCGCTGGAGCGGCGCGCCGTGTTCCAGCCGACCTGGCAGCTGGTGGCGCAGAACAACCTGCATGAAGCGATCCGCAGCGCCGCCGCGGCCGAGCTTCACCACACCCGCCACGCGCTCGACTTCGCACGCCTGCGCGCCGAGCTGCACGTGCAGCTCAAGGAGCACGGCGAGGCCGAGCAGATCTACCGCAAGGTGCTGGCCTTCAAGCCGCTGGGCTGGGCCGGCCTGGGCCTGGCGCGCGCGCAGTTCGCGCAGGGCCGCGTCGACGAAGCACGCGATACCCTGCAAATGCTGGTCGCGGCCCACCCGCAGCTGATGGGCGCCTACGATTTGCTGGCGCGCTGCAACGAGGCGGCCGGCGCCCACGCCCAGGCCCAGAAGATCCTGGAAGAAGCCGTGAATTTGTCGCCGCACCTGGTGCGGCGCCTGCGCAAACTCGGCGAAGTGGCGCTGGAAGCCGGCGACGCGGCGGCGGCGGAGCGCGCGCTCAAACAGGTGGTGAGCAAGGCGCGCTACTCGGAATTCCGCGACCCCGAAGACCACGTGAAACTGGTCAAGGCCCTGGTCAAACGCGGCGACCTGCCGCAGGCAACCGGCGTGGTGCGCGACCTGGAACGCTCGCTGCGCGCCAGCCCGGAGACCGACGCCTGCCTGGCGATCGCCAACGCGGCCGTGCACGACGCGGCCGGTAATCGCCCGGCGGCACTGAACGATCTGCACACGGCGGTGACGGCGGTGCGCGCCAGCAGCGGCCTGTCGCCGGCGCTGCGCCTGGGCCTGGTGCGTTCCTGCCTGGGGCACCGGCTCGATGGCCAGGCGCAGGAGGTGATGATGACGGTAGTGAACGATCCTGCCGCCGGCATGAGCACCGCCGGCGCGCTGCAGCTGTTCGCCGACGCCGGCCGCCGCGACCTGCTTGATGGCATGGGCCAGCAGCTCAAGGCGCAAGCCCAGATCCTGCTCGGCGTGGCCGACGAAAAGCGCAACATGGGCGACGTGCGCGGCGCGGTCCAGACTTTGCTCGAAGCGCTGCGCATGGCGCCGGGGAATCTGCAGGTGATGATCGCGGCGGCGGGCGGGGTGCTTCGCCAGATCAACGAGCTGGGGTGGGATCACCCGTTGGGGGAGCTGTGCTTTGCGCAGCTGGAGAATATCCGCGCGGTGGATGCCCAGCATCCGAGGCTGGGGCCATTGACGGACGAGTACATGGCGATGCGGCGGAAGTACGGTATTTCGTCGTAATGCGTCCGTTTGGCCCGCAGCGCCACCCGTACGGTGGGCACCCCGTGCCCACGCGGTTACGTGCTCTCGCACCGGACACGTGCAGCGAGGTGTCGCTCGTATCGCTGAACGGAGTCACACCGCAAAAGGATACGCACGTAACCGCGTGGGCACGGAGAGCCTGGCGCGGCCGGCCCACCCTACGGGATACGCCCACGGCCGCCTTACACGCTGCCGTACCCGCCCCCACCCGGCGTCTCGATCACGAACATGTCGCCCGCCGCCATCTCGACCTTGCCGATGTGCCCAACCTGCTCGACGCTGCCGTCGGCGCGCACCACGCTGTTGACGCCACGTGCCGCCTGCTCCCCGCCCCCCATGCCGAACGGCGCATACACCCGGTTGTTCGACAAAATCGCCACCGTCATCGGCTCCAGGAAGCGCACCTTCCTTACCCCGCCATTCCCGCCCGTCCACCGCCCCGCCCCGCCGGACCCGGCGCGGATCGCATAGCTCTCCAGCCGCACCGGGAAGCGGAATTCCAGGATCTCCGAATCGGTCAGGCGCGAGTTGGTCATGTTGGTCTGCACCACATCGGTCCCATCGAAATCCTCACCCGCCCCGCTGCCGCCGGAAATCGTTTCGTAGTACTGGTACTTCGCATTCCCGAAGGTGAAGTTGTTCATCGTCCCCTGCGAAGCCGCCATCACGCCCAGCGCGCCGTACAGCGCGTTTGTGATGCAGGTCGAGGTCTCGACGTTCCCCGACACCACCGAGGCCGGATAATGCGGATTGAGCATCGAGCCCGGCGGAATGATTACCTTCAGCGGTTTCAGGCAGCCGCCGTTCAGCGGTATCTCGTCCTCGACCAGGGT
Organism: Massilia brevitalea; assembly: GCF_030711405.1. Classification (GTDB taxonomy): domain Bacteria; phylum Pseudomonadota; class Gammaproteobacteria; order Burkholderiales; family Burkholderiaceae_D; genus Telluria; species Telluria brevitalea. The sequence goes on along the minus strand of NZ_JAULSI010000008.1, from coordinate 7,587 downwards.
GCGGAACACATACAGCACCGCCGCCATGCACACCGCCGAGGGAGCATTGAAATTGTTGTCCAGCTGGGCCGAGGTGCCCGTGAAATCGATCTCGGCGCTGCGTGCTGCGCGGTCGACGCGGATCGCCACGTCGATGTGGGCGCCATTGTCCAGCTCCAGCGTGAACGCGCCATCCTTCAGCGCCCCGATCACGCGCCGCACGGCTTCCTCGGCATTGTCCTGCACGTGGCCCATGTAGGCGCGTACGACATCCAGGCCGAAATGGGCCACCATGCGGTGCAGCTCCTCGACGCCCTTCTGGTTCGCCGCCACCTGGGCGCGCAAATCGGCCATGTTCTGGTCCGGGTTGCGCGCCGGGTAGCGTGCGCCAGTCAGCAGCGCGCGCGCCTCGGCCTCGCGCAGCACGCCGTCAAACCCGTCGACCAGCTTGAAATTGTCGATCAGGACGCCCTCCTGCTCGATGTGGTGCGAGTCCGGCGGCATCGAACCCGGCGTGGTGCCGCCGATGTCCGCATGGTGGCCGCGCGAGCCGACGTAGAACAGGATGTCCTGGCCTGCTGCGTCGAACACCGGCGAGATCACCGTTACATCGGGCAAATGGGTGCCGCCGTTGTAGGGATCGTTCAGCACGTAGACGTCGCCGGCGCGCATGCGGCCAGCATTCTCTCGCATGACGGTCTTGATCGATTCTCCCATCGAACCCAGGTGTACCGGCATGTGCGGCGCGTTCGCCACCAGGTTGCCGTCGGCATCGAAGATCGCGCAGCTGAAGTCGAGGCGCTCCTTGATGTTCACCGAATAGGCCGTGTTCTGCAGGCGCAGGCCCATCTGCTCGGCGATCGACATGAACAAATTTGTTGAAGATCTCCAGCATCACCGGGTCGGCCGTGGTGCCGATCGCGCGCCGCTCGGGCAACGCTTCCACGCGCGTGAGCACGAGATGCTTGTAGAGCGTGACCTCGGCCTGCCAACCGGCTTCCACCACCGTGGTGGCGTTGTCCTCGGCGACGATGGCCGGGCCCTTGATGACATCGCCCGGCCCGATGTCGGCGCGGCGGTAGATGCCGGCATCGACCCATTCGCCGTTGCCGAACATGCGCACGCGTTCCGACGCGCGCAATGCATCCTGGCGCGGTGCGCTTTCTGCGATGGTCTCGGGCGGCGCCTCCGAGCGGCCCAATGCTTCCACCGACACCGCCTCCACCACCAGCGCGCGTGACGGCATCAGGAACGAGAAGCGCTTCTTGTAGGCTGCTTCGAACTGCGCCTGCATTGCCTCGACCGCGCCGAAGTCGACCACCAGCGCCGAATCCGTGCCTTCGTAGCGCAAGTGCACGCGCCGGATCACGTCGATGCGTTCGGCGCCCACGCCCTGCGCCAGCAGCTCGCCGCGTGCGGCTTCGGCCAGCGCATCCAGGCGCGCGTCCAGTGCCGTGTCGCTGGCCGCGCCCAGCTTTTCCTCGACCGCCTGCTCGCGCATCGCGCTCTGGTCGGCCAGGCCCATGCCATAGGCCGACAGCACGCCGGCCAGGCTGTGGATGAAGACCGTCTTCATGCCAAGCGCATCGGCCACCAGGCAGGCATGCTGGCCGCCGGCGCCGCCGAAGCTGGTCAGCGCGTATTCGGTCACGTCATGCCCGCGCTGCACCGAGATCTGCTTGATCGCATTCGCCATGTTCCCCACTGCGATCTGGATGAAGCCTTCGGCCACCTGCTCGGGCGTGCGCCGGTCGCCGGTGGCGGCGAAGATCTGCCCGGCCATGTCGGCAAAGCGCGCGCGCACGGCGTCGACATCGAGCGCTTCGTCGGCATTCGGCCCGAACAGCTTCGGGAAGTGCGCAGGCTGGATCTTGCCGAGCATGACGTTGCAGTCGGTGACCGCCAGCGGCCCGCCGCGCCGGTAGCTGGCCGGGCCGGGATTCGCGCCCGCGCTGTCGGGGCCGACGCGGTAGCGGCTGCCGTCGAAGTGCAGGATCGAGCCGCCGCCTGCCGCCACCGTGTGAATGCTCATCATCGGCGCGCGCATGCGCACGCCGGCCACCTGGGTCTCGAACACGCGTTCAAACTCGCCGGCGTAATGCGAAACGTCGGTCGAGGTGCCGCCCATGTCGAAGCCGATGATCTTCTCGAAGCCGGCCAGGCGGCTCGCGCGCACCATGCCGACGATGCCGCCGGCCGGCCCGGACAAGATGCTGTCCTTGCCCTGGAAGGCGCGCGCATCGGTCAGGCCGCCGTTCGATTGCATGAACTGCAGGTTCACGCCCGGCAGCTCGGAGGCCACCTGGTCGACGTAGCGGCGCAGGATCGGCGACAAATAGGCGTCGACCACGGTGGTGTCGCCGCGCGCGACCAGCTTCATCATCGGACTGGTTGCGTGCGAGGCGGAGACTTGCGTGAAGCCGATCTCGCGTGCGATGCGCGCCACCTCGGCTTCGTGCGCCGTGTAGCGGTAGCCGTGCATGAAGACGATCGCCAGTGCGCGCAGCCCCTGGTCATACGCAGCCTGCAGGCCGGCGCGCGCCGCCGCTTCGTCCAGCGGCTGCACGACTTCGCCGTGCGCGCCGATGCGTTCGTCGATCTCGACCACGTGCGAATACAGCAGCTCGGGCAGCACGATGTGGCGGTCGAACAGGCGCGGACGGTTCTGGTAGGCGATGCGCAGCGCGTCGCGGAAACCGCGCGTGATGGCCAGCGCGGTCGGCTCGCCCTTGCGCTCCAACAGCGCGTTGGTAGCGACCGTGGTGCCCATCTTCACCGCCTCGACCTGGGCGGCTGGCAGCGCCGCGCCGGCAGCGACGCCGAGCAGGTGGCGGATGCCGGCCACCGCCGCGTCGCGGTACTGTTCCGGATTCTCGGACAGGAGTTTGTGCGTCACCAGCTGCCCATCCGGGCGGCGCGCCACGATGTCGGTGAAGGTGCCGCCGCGGTCGATCCAGAACTGCCAATCCATGTGTGTCTCCATGCAGGTTGTCTTTTCCCTATTGTAGCCGCCGTCGCGCCAGGATCAGGCACAATGCGGGCAAGGACATTCAAGAGAAGATAAATGGATAACAAGCTTTACAGCGGCAAGCTTTACAGCGTCGCGCAGATCCGCGCGGTCGAAGAGGCGGCGATGCAGGAACTGGAAACCGGCACGCTGATGACGCGCGCAGGCCGCGCCGCCGCCGACCTGGCGCTGCAACTCGTGGGCGAAGCGAAAGCCCGCCCGGTGCTGGTCCTGGCCGGCCCCGGCAACAACGGCGGCGACGCCCTGGAGCTGGCCGCCAACCTGGGCGAGGACGGCCTCGACGTGGTGGTGCTCTACTTCGCCCCCACCGGCCAGCCCTCGCCGGAAGCCGCCCAGGCCCTGGCGCGCGCCCGCGCCAGCCGCGCCAACTTTGCCGACGTCGCCCCCGACACGCGCGATTGGTCGCTGGTGGTCGACGGCCTGTTCGGCATCGGCCTGGCGCGCAACCTGGTGGGCCGCTACCCGGAACTGGTCACCGCGCTGTCCGACGTGCGCTGCCCGGTGCTGGCGCTGGACGTGCCGAGCGGCCTGGATGCCGACACCGGCGTGCCGGTGGGCGAAGGCGGCGTCGCCGTACGCGCCACCCACACCATCACCTTCATCGGCGACAAGCCCGGCCTGCACACCGCCTGCGGGCGCGACCACGCAGGCCAGGTCGTGGTGGCCGACCTCGGCATCGCGCCTGCGCTGTACCCGCCGCCAGCAGCATTGGTTTCCGCGCCTGCCCTGTTCGCAGCGCAGCTGGCGCCGCGCCGCCAGAACACGCACAAGGGGAGCTTCGGCGACGTGGCGATCGTCGGCGGCGCGCACGGCATGTGTGGGGCCGCCGTGCTGGCCGGACGCGGCGCGCTGCACGCCGGCGCCGGACGCGTGTTCGTGGCCACGGTGGATGTCGGGCCGGGCTACGACAGCATGCAGCCGGAACTGATGTTCCGCACCACGCACGATTTCGATATCGATGGCCGCACCCTGGTGCTGGGGCCGGGCATGGGCGACGCGCTCGAGGCCATGCGCGTGCTCGGGCACGGGATCGACGCGGCCGCGCCGGTGGTGATCGATGCCGACGGCTTGAACCTGGTGTCCGCCAGCACCGACCTGCAGGCGCGCGTGGCCAGGCGCGTGGCGGCGACGGTGATCACGCCGCACCCGCTGGAAGCGGCGCGGCTGCTGGGGGTGTCCGCGGGCGAGGTGCAGGCCGACCGCCTGGGCTCGGCGCGCACGCTGGCGAAGCGCCTGCATGCGGTCGTGGTGCTGAAGGGATCGGGCACCGTGCTGGCGGCGCCGGATGGGGCGCTGGCGGTGAATCCGACCGGGAACCCGGGCTTGGCGACAGGCGGCACCGGCGACGTGCTGGCGGGCGTCGTGGGGGCGCTGCTGGCGCAGGGCTGGCCGGCGTGGGAAGCGGCCGTGGGTGCAGTGTGGATGCACGGCGCCGCGGCGGACCAGCTGGTGGCCGATGGCGTCGGGCCGATCGGCTTGACGGCCGGCGAGCTGCCGGCCGCGATCAGGAAGGTGTTGAACGGCCTGGTCACGCGCTAGGCGCTCGTGCGCCGCGGTCGTACCGTGGCATCCCCCACCATTACCGGAACGCCGGGCCGTTGTGGGTGGGCATTCGTAGTGCTGGCATTTAGCCAGCCCTACTGCCCACGCGGTCGTACCGTGGCATACCCACACGTTACCGGAACGCCGGGCCGTTGTAGGGTGGGCTCTCGAGCCCACGCGGTCGTACCGTGGCATACCCACACGTTACCCGGAATGCCGGCGGTCAGACCGCGTGGGCAGTAGGGCTGGCTAAATGCCAGCACTACGAATGCCCACCCTACAACGGCGCACCCACGCAGGGGTCGCGGGCGAAATCAAGCCAGGCGCCCCGCCGCAATGGTCAGAGTGCGCCCACAACGCGCCGCCATCGCCGGATCGTGCGTGACCAGCACCAGCGTCGACCCCCGCTCGCGGTTCAGTTCGAACATCAACCCGATCACCGCCTCCCCCGTCGCCGCATCCAGGCTGCCGGTCGGCTCGTCGGCAAACAGCAGCGGCGGTTCGGTGACGAACGCACGCGCCAGGGCCACGCGCTGCTGTTCCCCACCCGACAAATACTTCGGATAATGCTTCAGCCGGCTAGACAGCCCCACGCGCCCCAGCATCGCCTCCGCCTTGGCGCGCGCGTTGTCATCGCCGCGCAATTCCAGCGGCAGCATCACGTTCTCGACCGCATTCAAATGGGCCAGCAACTGGAACGACTGGAACACGAACCCCAGCTTGGCCTTGCGAAACGCCGCACGCCCATCCTCGTCCAGGGCAAAGATATCGGTGCCATCGAGCAGCACCTTGCCGTCGCTCGGCGTATCCAGGCCGGCCAGCAGGCCAAGCAGGGTCGACTTTCCTGAACCCGATGCGCCGACGAGCGCGAGCGTCTCGGCCGCTCCCACGGTAAAATCGATGCCATGCAGGATGGTGAGTTCGCCGCTGGCGTCCGCCACCCGCTTGGACAACCCGGTCACCTCGATGGCGGCCGGTCGCCCCGCTGCGGCGGATACGTCATTTTTGAAAGCCTCGGGATTATCACGCATGCTTGCTCGTCTCAAGAAATTGTCTGTCGGTTTGCTCATGCTGGCTGCATCAGCGAGCGCTTATTCTGCACCAAAAACCGTGCTGGTGGTGGGCGATAGCCTGTCGGCCGAATATGGCCTGACGCGCGGCGCGGGCTGGGTCGCCCTGCTCGAACAGAAACTGAAAGCCGAAAAGATCGACGCGCGCATCGTCAACGCCAGCATCAGCGGCGAGACCACCAGCGGCGGGCGGGCGCGCCTGCCGGCCCTGCTCACCGCCCACAAGCCGCAGATCGTGGTCATCGAACTGGGCGCCAACGACGGCCTGCGCGGCCTGCCGGTGGCCTCGGCCGAGGCCAACCTGCGCCAGATGGTCACGCTCTCGCAACAGCAGGATGCGAAGGTCATGCTGATCGGCATGCGCATGCCGCCAAACTATGGCCGCGCCTACACCGAACGCTTCTTCGGCATGTACGGCACCCTGTCGAAGGACTTGAAGGCGCCGCTGGTTCCCTTCATGCTGGAAGGCGTGGCCGACAAGCCGGCGCTGTTCCAGGCCGACCGCCTGCACCCGAACGCCCAGGCCCACCCCATCATCCTGAATACCATCTGGCCGACCTTCTCCAGCCTGATCCGACAACGATAACCGGAATCCGTTCCCCGACGATGAAATACCCTGCCGTACTGCCTTTCGCCGACATCCTGCCCGAACTCGACAGCTTCGATGCCATCATCGACGCCCGCAGCGAAGGCGAGTTCGCGCTCGACCACATTCCGGGCGCGATCAATTGCCCGGTGCTGAACAACGAAGAGCGTATCCGGGTCGGCACGCTGTACAAGCAGGTCGGCGCGTTCGAGGCGAAGAAGCTCGGCGCGCCGATCGTGGCGGCGAATATCGCGCGCCACATCGAGCAACTGTTCGCCGACAAGCCGCGCGAATGGAAGCCGCTGGTGTACTGCTGGCGCGGCGGCAACCGCAGCGGCTCGATGGCGCATATCCTGGCCAAGATCGGCTGGCCGGTGGTGCAGCTGGAAGGCGGCTACAAGGCTTACCGGGCCCAGGTGAGCACGGCGCTCGAGAATCCGCCGGAAGTGGACTTCCGCGTGATCTGCGGCACCACCGGCAGCGGCAAGAGCCGCCTGCTGGAAACCCTGGAGCGCGTCGGCGCCCAGGTGCTGGACCTGGAACGCCTGGCCGCCCACCGCGGCTCGGTCCTAGGCCACCTGCCGCACGAACCGCAACCGACCCAGAAAATGTTCGAAAGCCAGATCTGGAACAAACTACGTCACTTCGATCCGAACCAACCGGTGTTCGTCGAGTCTGAAAGTAAAAAGGTCGGCAACCTGCGTGTGCCCGACGCCGTGATGGCGCGCATGCGTGCCTCGCCCTGCATCGCGGTAGAATTGTCGCGCCCGAACCGGGTGCGGCTGCTGATGGAAGACTACGAACACTTTGCACAGGATGCCGATGCGCTGAACGGCCAGCTCGATCATCTCGTGCAACTGCATGGGCGAGCGAAGATCGATGCCTGGCATGCGCTGGCGACTGCCGGCGCCATGCCGGAGCTGGTCGATCAACTGCTGGTGGACCATTACGACCCAGCCTACCTGCGCTCGATCGACCGGAATTTCACGGAGTATGCAAGGGCGCAGGTGCTGGAGTTGCCGGATATTGCGCAGGAGGATTTCGTGCGTGCGGCGAGGAGCCTGCACGCGGCTTGATTTCAGCGTGCCGCTGACGGTGGCATGCAGCTGAAGCTGGTCCGCGGGAAACGATCACATACGGCGTCACGATGGCACGCGGCCTTGACCGTACGGTGGGCACTCCGTGCCCACGCGGTTACGTGCTGATCCGCTACTCCGCAGCGATGACTGTTCGCTCCGGGACGCCGACTCGAATGATGGGCTAACAATGCGCTTCTGGGACGTTTGCCATTACGCGGCCCTCGCTTCATCGTTATCGGCTAACACCGTGCATGCTTTCGCGTGGGCACGGAGTGCCCACCCTAATGTGATGGACTCCACCCT
>NZ_JAULSI010000079.1 GCF_030711405.1 Massilia brevitalea | reverse complement strand
TGGCACAATGATGCCGTTATCAGGAGGGTGGAGTCCATCACATTAAGGTAGGCGTTCGCCAGCCGATGGTATCCGGGACGCGAGTCCAAGATACACGGGATGTGCGCTAGTGCCGGATAGCGACTGGCGAAGGGGCTGTCTGGGGTAGACAAAAAAACGGAGTAGCTACGTTGCATGCATGGAATGAGCGAGTCACTATAACTTGCAATGTACTACACAAATTTACAAGAAGCAATCTTGGCTAACGTTATTATGAAGTGCATATAACGAGGAAGAGCACGCCGCAATGCGCCAGCGATATTTCTCCGGGGCGCGGCAGATTCCCGCCACCGACCAGGGCCACGCCCGAGCTGGTGTGGTGCGGGCTGCGGAAGGGCCGCGCGCGCCACTGCTGGGCCGAAAAACGTCCGGTCAGCGAATGCACTGCTGCCGCCTCCAGCGCCTCCTCGTCGGTCATCGGCGGCAGCAGGCCGGGAAAGCGCGCGGCCAGCATGCTCTTGCCGGCGCCGGGCGGCCCGGCCAGCAGGATCGAGTGGTTGCCGGCGGCGGCGATCTCGAGTGCGCGCTTGACGTGGAGCTGCCCCTTGACGTCGGAAAAGTCGGGGTAGCTCGGCGCCTGCGCCGGCGCCGGGTTGCTGTAGCGTTCCAGCCGTCCATCTTCTGCCACGGCGGAGAAGTGGGCGCACACCTGCAGCAGGGTGTCGGCCGGGTAGACGCGGGCATCGAGCACGAGCGCGGCTTCGTCGGCGTTGGCTTTCGGCAGGATGAAGCCGCGGCGCGCACCGCGGCCGCTACGCTGGATGGCAAAGGTCATGGCCAGCGCCCCGCGCACCGGCCGCAGGCGGCCCGAGAGGGACAGTTCGCCCGCGAATTCGTACTTGTCGAGTTCCTTGGAGGGAATCTGGCCCGAGGCCGCCAGGATGCCCAGCGCGATCGGCAGATCAAACCGCCCCGATTCCTTGGGCAAGTCTGCGGGCGCGAGGTTGATGGTGATGCGCCGTGCGGGAATCTCGAAGCCGCCGTTCTGCAGGGCGGCGCGTACCCGGTCCTTGGCTTCACGCACTTCGGCATCGGGCAACCCGACGATCGTTAGCGAAGGCAACCCGTTTGCCAGGTGGACTTCCACACTGACGGGCAGCGCTTCCATGCCGGCCAGGGCGCGGCTTCGCAAGACGGCGAGACTCATGGGATTCCCGGGAAGTGAAGACTCGCAGGATGGTCGCACCGCTCCCGGCAGCGCTTGTTGAGCGCACCCAAGCGTGCGCGGTATCTCAGGTATGTGAAGAAAGCGTCAGACGTCGCGCAGGCACACCACCGGCATGGTCAGCGTGCGCTTGTCCTTGAAGAAAGCGATATCGAACAGCGCCGCCGCCCCGACGACCTCCTTGCCGAGCTGGCGCAGCAGGGAGGCCGCGGCCTCGATGGTGCCGCCGGTGGCGAGCACGTCGTCGACGATCAGCACGCGCTGGCCCTTGATGCGTTCCGGCTGGATCTCGATGGTGGCGCTGCCGTATTCGCGCTTGTAGTCGATGCTGATCGACTTGCCCGGCAACTTGCCCGCCTTGCGCGCCATGGCGAAGCCGACCTGGTGCTCGAGGGCGAGGGCGCCGGCGATCATGAAGCCGCGCGCGTCCATGGCCAGGATGAAGTCGAAATGCAATTCATCGGTCTTCGCATGCAGGGTGTCGATGGCGAGGCGCCAATGGTCGGGATTGTCGAAGATGCAGCCGACGTCGATGAAGTTCACGCCGGGTTCCGGGTAATCCTGGAAGAATTCCAGCGGGACGTTGTCGAAATCGTTCATTGGTAAAGCCTTGTGGTGATAAAGCGCGTGAGTGTACGACGATTATCGGCGCTCTGCGCAAAGACGGCGCGGCGCTTGCCACGCCGCCCTGCCACGCTCAGGTCGCAGCGCCCGGCGCAGCACCCGGCGCAGTACCTGGCGCATCGGCCGGCGGCGCGAATGCCGGCTGGGCCAGCGCCAGCAAGTGCGCGCGCACGCCCGCCGGCCAGTCCGCCACCACCTGCTCCAGCCGCGCCGCATCGCCCGCGAACAGGGCGCGCGAAGCTTCCTCGAAACCGGGTTCGTCGCCCGCCAGTTCGTGCATGAAACGGTAAGCGGAATCGCGCGCCTCGCGCATCGCATCGGCCTGGCGCGCGTCGCGCGACGCATGCTCGACCAGTTTGCGCAGCGCCACCGAGGCGCCGCCCGGCTGCGAGGACAGCCATTCCCAATGGCGCGGCAGCAAGGTCACTTCGCGCGCCACCACGCCCAGCTTCGGGCGGCCGGCGCTGCGCGGCTGCATGCGCGGGATGCGCTGCAACACTTCTTCTTCGGTACCGGTGAAATTGATCTCGACCGGGCGGCTGGTGGCCAGGTCGAGGATAGCGATGGAGTGCTCGGTACCACTGTCGAGCGCGCGCTTGACGGCGCTGACGACCTCGGCCAGGGGCCCCTTGGCCAGCAGGTCGGTGCCAAGAAAGGCGATGCAATGAGAGGGCAGCATGGACGTCTCCGATGAATGACGCACGGCGTGCGCCTGCGCCGATATTACCCGGATAAAAATGAGGGCGCAATAACACCCGGGTTAAATTGTCGAGCTCGGTCCCTGGCCGTTGCGCGTGGCATACGCCGCGCCTGCTTCTTTTTGCTTACTTCTCCAGTTCTTGTGCAACCTTGTCCGTAATGTCGATCGCCGGCCGGTGCCAGATGGTGCGGGTCAGCACCAGGTCGATGCCTTGCCGGACGCGCAACAAGGCGATGATCTCGTTGATGCGCTCCGCCATGCGGCTGCGTTCCTGCATTTTCCGCTCGAACAGGTCTTCCTGGAGAATGGCCTGGTCGCGCCGCACCGCGCGCTCGAGGTCGCCTATTTCGCGCGAGCGCGCCAGGTGTTCGCGGTCGGACAGGTTCGGCGTATCCTGGCCCAGCTTGTCGGACAGCTCGCGCATGCGCCGTACCTCGGCCTGGATCTGCTGGCGGCGCGGCGCAAACTCGGCGTCGATGCCGGCCGTGACTGCCTGGGCGCGCGGCGACTCGCTGAGCAGGCGCTCGACGTTCACCACCACGATACGCGCTTCGCGCGCAGTGCCGCGGCCGGTTTCCTGCGCCGCCGCCAGCGCGGGAAGCGCGCCGCCCAGCGCCAGGCACAGCCACAGCAACGCGCGATGTCTCAAATAGGTTTTCAAGCTGGTTCCTCTGTGGCCCTGGCGCTTGCCGGGCCGGGGCGAATGGTAGGGTTGTCCGAGTCTACGCGATCCTGCGTCCACATGACGGCGGACGCGTCATCCGCGTTCTTGACGGCCAGCGTGCCGGTTGCCCGTGCTGCCTCCCAGGCGCGCAGCTCGGCCATCGGGCCGGCCAGGCCGGCCGAACGGCAGCGGCGCACCAGGCTTTCCTGGGAATACAGGCCGTAGGCGTCGGCCAGGCGGTTGAAGCCGTCCGTCATGGCCAGCACGGCAGTGCCGGCGGGCAGGCGCAGCGTGGTTTCGCGGGCCTGGAAGGGGCCGCGCGGCTGCAGGCACAGGGCGGTCGGCGCCGCGGCGCCGTGCTGGGCTTCGCGCCGCGTGCGCAGCAGCGGCAGCAGGCGCGTGCGGCGTTCCAGCGGATCGATGACGCCATCGCGCGCCAGCGCTGCTACCGCTTCCTGCACCACGGTCTCGAACGGGTTCACGTAGGGATCGAGGTCGATGACCACGCCATCGGCATCGACGGCAAAGGCCTTGCAGTCGCCCAGGCAGTACAGAGAAAGGGCGAGCTGGCCCGCGCTCGGGCGGATGCGGATCCAGGTGAGGGCGGCCAGCGGCCAGGCGTGGACCGGCACATCCTGGCCGGCGGTCTTCTCGAAGTAAGTTCGCTGGACGCTGGCCAGCGCCAGCTGCACGCTGTCGGCCTGGGAGCGCGTGGCGTCGATCACCGGGCCGAGTGCGGCGGCGAAGGCCTGCACGAACCAGGCGACGTCGCCCTGGCACGCTTCGACCACCTGCCTGTCGGCCACCGAAGTTGCACCATCGAGCACGAGGAGGTCAATCAGGCCGTCGGTGTCGAAGACCGCCACCAGGTCTTCATTGATGCCGCCATCAGGTGCGCAGGAAATTCGCTCGATCGCCATTCACTTCGTTCATAAGCTGCTGGATGGCACTATGGTAACACTGCGCCAGCCTGTCAGAACGACCAATGGGCCACATTCTCAACCGCATTCCCCCACGTACTGGCAATTCTCGCAGCGGGTGCAGCCGTCCTGCTTGCGCAGGGCGCGGGCGCCGCATTCCGGGCATTTGGCGGCGGTATGCGCGGCCGGCGCTGTGGCCGGGATCGCCGGCGCCGGCAGCGCTGCACCTGCATCCATCGTGCCTGTGTCCATCCTGGCCGCCAGCCTTCTCGCCAGCTGCGACACCGGCACGCCATTGCCCTGGCTGTCGAGGAAGCCTCGGTTGATCAGTATCCGCTGCAGCATGAAGCCGACCGCCGCCGCTTCCGAGTCGTGGAACACCGGCACCTGCACGCCATCTTCGCGCGTGAGCGTGCCGCAGCGCACCGGGCCCTTTTCCCAGACCACGTCGCGCATGTCGGCCAGGGCCTTGGCGATCGGGCCGCCGGCGCGCGCCAGCATCGACAGCAGCCGCATCGAGGACGTGATCCATTGCTGGCCGTCGGTGCGCTGGCCGGCCGGCATGAAGAACTCGAAGGGGCGCTCGATGACCACCGGCTCGCCCTCGCTGACGCCTTCCACGCGGATGAAGCTGACCGTCAGGTAGAAGGTCTTGCGGCCTTCCTGGGTCGCGTACTCGACCTTCGAGGTCACCGAATCGAGTTCGCCCAGCGGGCGGTTGTCGAAACGCTTGTGCAGCGGGTCCTGGCCGGGCAAGGCTGGCGCTTCTTCCCGCGGCGCCGCCCCGAGCACCTGGCCCACCACCGTATTCGGCCGGTAGGTGGCCAGCCCTTTCAGCCCGGCGCGCCAGGCCTCGCTGTACAGGTCGCGGAAATCCTCGTACGGATAATCGGCCGGCACGTTCACCGTCTTCGAGATCGCGGTGTCAATGAAAGGCTGCACCGCTTCCAGCATGCGCAGGTGGTCGTCGGCGCGCATCTCCAGCGCGGTGACGAACTGCGGCGGCAAGGGTTCCGGTTCCGGATGGCGGCGCCGGTACAAGCGCCATGCATGGTCCTCGACCGCGTAGGCGCGCATCGTGTTGTCCGCCATGCGCTTCTTCCGCTCGTAGGTCCAGGAGTAGGGCGGCTCGATGCCGTTCGAGGCGTTGTCGGCAAAGGCCAGCGAGATGGTGCCGGTGGGCGCGATCGACAGCAGGTGCGAGTTGCGGATGCCGTGGGTGCGGATGGCTTCGCGCAACCCTTCGGGCAGGCGCTTGACGAAATTCCCTTGCAAATAGCGTTCCGCGTCGAACAAAGGAAAGGCGCCTTTTTCGCGCGCCAGCTCGATCGATGCCGCGTAGGCGGCGTCGCGCAGAATCTCGGCGATGCGCGCGGCCATGGCGCGGCCCTCGTGCGTGTCGTAGCGCAGGCCCAGCATGACCAGGGCGCTGCCCAGGCCCAGGAAGCCGAGGCCGATGCGGCGCTTGGCGCGCGCTTCTTGCGCCTGTTGCGGCAGCGGCCACTCGGTGGCGTCGAGCACCAGGTCGAGCATGCGCACGGCGGTCGTTGCCACCTCGCGCAGGCGGGCGACATCGAAGCCCGCATCGGGCTCGAAGGCTTGCGTGACGAAGCAGGTGAGGTTCAGCGAGCCGAGGTCGCAGCAGCCGTAGGCGGGCAGGGGCTGTTCGCCGCAGGGATTGGTGGCGCGCAGCTGCTCGGCGTACCAGAGGTTGTTTTCCTCGTTCATGCGGTCGATGAAGAGCACGCCCGGCTCGGCGTGGTCGTAGGTCGACAGCATGATCTTGTCCCACAGGTCGCGTGCCTTCAATTCGCGGTACACCCAGAGTCCGTCGGCGCGGCGGCGTGCATCCGGTTCTGCGCCAGGTTCCGCGCGGTGCACCAGCTCGAAAGAAGTGTCGGCCTCCAGCGCACGCATGAAGGCATCGGTAACGCCGACCGAGATATTGAAGTTCGACAGGCCGCCCGCGTCCTTGGCCGCAATAAAACGTTCGATGTCGGGATGGTCGATGCGCAGCACGCCCATCTGCGCGCCGCGCCGGGCGCCGGCCGATTCGACCGTCTTGCAGGAGGCGTCGAAGAGTTCCATGTACGACACCGGTCCCGATGCGCGCGAGCGGGTGCCGCGCACCAGGCTGCCGTGCGGGCGGATGGCGCTGAAATCGTAGCCGACGCCACCGCCGCGGCGCATGGTCTCGGCCGCCTCCGACAGGGCGGTGTAGATGCCGGGCAGGCCGTCTTCGGTTCCGGTGACGGAATCACCGACTGGCTGCACGAAGCAGTTGATGAGGGTGGCCTTCAGGTCCAGGCCGGCGGCGGAGTTGATGCGTCCGCCGGGAATGAAGCCCTGTTCCTGGGCTTCGATAAAACGTTCGGCCCAGGCCGCACGCCCCTGCGGCGCTTCGCGCGCCGCCAGCGCATGGGCCACGCGCCGGCGCACCTCGGCGATCGAGGACTCATCGCCTTTCGCATACTTCTCGCGCAGCACGTCGGTGGATACCTCCTGCGGAGGCAAGGTCGTGCCGAGCAGCTTGTCGTTTGCATTCATGTTGCTTTCCTCGGTCAGCTTCCATGAATGCCGGAAGCAATCAGACTTTCGGCACCTGTTCCGTCAGGCGTGCTTCCAGCTCGGCCACGCGCAGTTCGAGTGCTTCGAGCTTGGCGCGGGTCTTGGCCAGGACTTGGGCCTGGATATCGAATTCCTCGCGGGTGACCAGGTCGAGCTTGGAAAAGCCCTGGGTCATCATCGCCTTGACGTTGCGTTCGATGTCCTTGGCAGGCGAGTTTTCCATGGCCTGGTTGATCTTGCCCTGCAAGTCGTTGAAGAAGTTGTTCATGTCAATCAGTCCTAGTGTTCCGGCCGCTGCACCAGCCTGGTGCAAATTGTGGAAAACGGCCTGCTTTGGTGCGTCCTGGCGCCCTGCACATTGTCAGTGCGCGCGTTTGTGTTTATTGAAACCCGAGTGTGGCAGCTGTACCGAAAACGCAGCACACGGGTGCCATGTTAATGCCTGGCACGCAATCTGCTAAGAGAAAGCTAAGCCGTGACACGACAGATTGTAAACCGCATCAGAACCAATCGTTCAATAACAGGGGAATCGTCATGAAAAGCAGGATCGCAGCAAGCGCGGCATTTACGTTGGTAATGGGACTTGGCAACCTGGCCCATGCCCAGGAGCAGGCCCAGGAAGCACCCGCTCCGGAACACCAGGTCAGCTTCAACGCCTCGCTCACCAGCGAATACCGCTACCGCGGCCTGGCGCAAACCCGCTTCGAACCAGCCCTACAGGGCGGCGCCGACTATACCCATTCGAGCGGCTTCTACGCCGGCACCTGGCTCTCGACCATCAAGTGGATCGACGACGCAGGCGGCGACGTGAATGTCGAGATGGACCTGTATGCCGGCAAGCGCGGCCAGATCAACGACAGCTTCAGCTACGACGTCGGCGGCCTGTATTACCTGTATCCGTCGAACGGCTTGCCGACGAATGCGAACACCTTCGAGTTCTACGGCCAGCTCGGCTTCGGCCCGGCCTACGTCAAGTATTCGCATGCCACCAGCAATTTGTTCGGCACCGCCGACAGCAAGGGCAGCGGCTACCTCGACATTGGCGCGAACGTCGACGTCGGCAGCGGCTTCGTGCTGAACCTGCATGCCGGGCGCCAGCGCGTGAAGAACAACAGCGAATTTTCCTATAACGACTACAAGGTCGGCGTGACCAAGGACTTCGGTTTTGCCAGCGCGTCGCTGGCCTGGGTCAAGGCAAATACCGACAGCTACCTCAGCCCGCGCGGGAAAAACCTGGGCAAGTCGGCGGCCGTGCTGTCGGTCTCCAAAACCTTCTGAAAGAGGCTCTACCATGAAACTGATTACCGCCATCATCAAGCCCTTCAAGCTCGACGAAGTGCGCGAGGCGCTCTCCGAAATCAATGTGCAGGGCATGACGGTCACCGAAGTGAAGGGCTTCGGCCGCCAGAAGGGCCATACCGAGCTGTATCGCGGCGCCGAGTACGTGGTCGACTTCCTCCCGAAAATCAAGATCGAGGCGGCCGTCGACGACGTACTGGTCGACCAGGTGATCGACGCCATCCAGGGCGCGGCCCGCACCGGCAAGATCGGCGACGGCAAGATCTTCGTGTCCGACCTCAACCAGGTCATCCGTATCCGTACCGGCGAGACCGGCAACGACGCACTGTAAGGGGATTCCAATGAAATCAATCATGTCCAAACTCCTCGTCGCCGGCCTCGGCCTCGGCATGGCCCTGCCGGCCCTGGCCGCGCCGTCCATCAACAAGGGCGACACCGCCTGGATGTTCATCGCCACCATCCTGGTGATCATGATGTCGATCCCGGGCCTGGCCCTGTTCTACGGCGGCCTGGTGCGCGCCAAGAACATGCTGTCGGTGCTGCTGCAGATCTTCATGATCTTCTCGCTGATCATCGTGTTGTGGTGCCTGTACGGCTACTCGCTGGCCTTTACCGGCGGCAGCCCCTTCATCGGCGGCTTCGACCGCGCCTTTTTGAACGGCATCTATGATGCGGCCAGCGGCGTGTTCTCGATGGGCGCCACCTTCAGCAAGGAAACGATGATCCCCGAGTTCATCTTCGTTGCCTTCCAGGGCACTTTTGCCGCCATTACCTGCGGCCTGATCGTCGGCGCCTTTGCCGAGCGCGCACGCTTCTCGGCGGTGCTGGCCTTCATCGTGATCTGGTTCACCTTCGGCTACCTGCCGATCGCGCACATGGTCTGGTTCTGGGCCGGTCCTGACGCGATCACCGACGCCGCCACGCTGGCAACGGTGACGGCCGATGCCGGCTGGCTGTGGCAGCAGGGCGCGCTCGACTTCGCGGGCGGCACCGTGGTGCACATCAACGCGGCAGTCGCCGGCCTGGTCGGCGCCTACGTGATCGGCAAGCGCGTCGGCTACGGCCGCGAAGCCATGGCCCCGCACTCGATGACCATGACCATGATCGGCGCTTCGCTGCTGTGGGTGGGCTGGTTCGGCTTCAATGCCGGCTCGGCACTGGAAGCGGGCGACGTTGCCGCCCTGGCTTTTGTGAACACCCTGCTGGCGACTGCCGCCGCTACCGTCGCCTGGACCTTCGGCGAATGGGCGACCAAAGGCAAGCCGTCGATGCTGGGCGCCGCGTCCGGCGCCGTGTCGGGCCTGGTGGCAATTACTCCGGCCTGCGGCTTCGTCGGTCCGATGGGCGCGCTGGTGATCGGCCTGGTGGGCGGCATCGTCTGCCTGTGGGGCGTGAACGGCCTGAAGCGCCTGCTGCGCGTGGATGACTCGCTCGACGTGTTCGGCGTGCACGGTGTCGGCGGCATCGTCGGTGCACTGCTGACCGGCGTGTTCGCCGCGCCGCAACTGGGCGGCCAGGGCGTCTGGGACTACGTCACCAACAAACCGTCGGCCGATGCCTATTCGATCGGCCACCAGTTGCTGGTGCAGGCCGAGGCCATCGGCATCACCATCGTCTGGTCGGCCTTCGTCGCCTTTGTCGCCTTCAAGCTGGTGGACATGGTGATCGGCCTGCGCGTGCCGGAAGAGCAGGAACGCGAGGGCCTGGACCTGACCAGCCATGGCGAGCGCGCCTACCATTCGTGATTGCCGAATAGCTGATTGAAGAGGGCGCCCTGCGGGGCGCCTTTTTTTGTGTGCGGCCTGGTAGGCGCAAACCTTTAAAATGGCACGATTGACCCAAGATAATGGCACGCATTGTCAATAAGTCACTCATCAAGAAGCCAATAAGGACGTCCATTCATGGTTCCGCACCTCGCCACCGCCCTGACCGGCCCACTGCTCGATCTGGAAAAGAAAATCCTCGATGCCACGCCGGCCATCGAACGCTGGTTCCGCCTGGAATGGCAGGAACACACGCCGCCGTTTTACTGCTCGGTAGACCTGCGCAATGCCGGCTACAAGCTGGCGCCGGTCGACACCAATCTGTTTCCGGGCGGTTTTCACCACCTGGCCACGGAAATGCTGCCGCTCACCGTGCAGGCCGCCATGGCCGCGATCGACAAGTATTGTCCGGACGCGCGCAATTTGCTGCTG
This sequence comes from Massilia brevitalea, assembly GCF_030711405.1. Lineage (GTDB taxonomy): Bacteria > Pseudomonadota > Gammaproteobacteria > Burkholderiales > Burkholderiaceae_D > Telluria > Telluria brevitalea. The sequence continues at coordinate 1,081 of NZ_JAULSI010000079.1, read as the reverse complement.
GTGCCGGAAGTCCACACCCGCAATCCGCAATACCTGCAAAACGTCGCGCGCCTGATGCAGATCTTCCGCCAGACCGGCCTGCACGTGCGCCTGGGCTCGCTGTCGCCAGACGTCACCCAGCCGACCCCGCTGGCGCTGCCGGACGGGAACATGCTGGTGGTCGAGCCGATGGTGCGCTCGGCCAACGGCCGCCGCCTGGGCCTGGCCGACTTCGACCCCTGCACCATCCTGCTGAACAACGATCTGTCGGCGGGCATTCCTTCGATCCTGGAAAACGTGCACGAGCAATCGCTGCTGCCGCCGCTGCATGCCGGCTGGGCATTGCGCCGCAAGAGCAACCACCTCAAGGCGCTGGACGAAGTCGCCAAGAAGTTCGGCAAGCTGATCGACATCGACCCATGGATGGTGAACCCGCTGCACGCCAAGGTGAGCGACGTCGACCTCGAGCACGACCATGGCGCCGAAGCGTTGGCCGATGCGGTATCGGCGCTGCTGTCGAAGATCAAGAAGAAGTACAAGGAATACGGCATGAAGGAGCAGAAACCCTTCGTGATCGTGAAGCCCGACGCCGGCACCTACGGCATGGGCGTGACCACCATCAAGGATGCCAGCGAAGTGCGCGACCTGTCGCTGAAGCAGCGCGCCAAGATGTCGGTCATCAAGGACGGCGTGGCGGTCACCGACCTGATCGTGCAGGAAGGCGTGCCGACGTTCGAGAACATCGACGATAACGTGGCCGAGCCGGTGGTCTACATGATCGACCGTTACGTGGTGGGCGGCTTCTACCGCGTGCATGCCGAGCGCGGCGTCGACCAGAATTTGAATGCGCCGGGCTCGCAGTTCGTGCCGCTGGCCTTTGCCCAGCAACACGCGGTGCCGGATCTCAAGGCGAAACCGGGCACGGCGGCGCCGAACCGCTTTTATGTGTATGGCGTGGTTGCGCGGCTGGGCTTGCTGGCGGCTTCGCTGGAGATGGAGCGCACCGATCCGAATCCGGAAGTGTATTAAGGATAGGCAAAAAAGGGACCCTTGCGGTCTAATGCCGTTCAGTTAAGACTGAACGGCATTTTTCTTTTGAGTG
>NZ_JAULSI010000078.1 GCF_030711405.1 Massilia brevitalea | reverse complement strand
GTTGCACAAATGCGGCCCCGTCAGCGTGGTACGGCAAGGTCTGGTTGAGGTACCCTGACTTTTTCGGACACCAGAGCTTGCAGGAAGCGCGGCCATGACCGACCGCCGTGACGACGATTTCCGGGTGCGTCCGAGCCCCCCGAAGAACCGGGGCAAGGGGCAGAGCTTTGTTTCCAAGGTACTCAAGCAGGCTGGCAAGGCCAGCGGCGGCAAGTCCTCGATGCGCCATTCCGCAGCCGGCGGCAGCGGCGCACGCGCCGGCCAGCACCCCGGTTAACGGCTTGGGCGCGGCCACACGGCGGCGCGCTTCGCCGGGGCGAAGCTGGCGCCCATGTCGCGGCGCGTGACTATCAAGACCCTGCTGGTCAATCAACGCAACGCCAGCCCGCAGTCGCTCGCCAAGCACCTGCGCTACATCGAGCGCGACGGCGTCGGCCGCGATGGCGAACCGGGCCGGGCCTACGGGCCGCAGACTGACGATGCCGACCTCGATGCCTTCAAGGAGCGGGCCGACGACGACCGGCACCATTTCCGCTTCATCCTCTCCCCGGAGGACGGGGTCGAGCTGGACGACCTGCGTACCTACACCCGGCACCTGATGAACCGCATGGAGGCCGACCTGAGGACGCGGCTGGATTGGGTGGCAGTCGATCACTGGAACACCGACAACCCGCATACCCACCTGATCGTGCGCGGGCGCGACGACACCGGCAAAGACCTTATCATCGCGGGCGACTACATCGCCCACGGCTTCCGCCATCGCGCCGCCGAACTGGCGACGGAATGGCTCGGCCCGCGCACCGAACTGGAGATCCAGCAGACCTTGCAGCGCGAGGTGGAACAGGAGCGGTGGACGAGCCTCGACCGCACATTGCAGCGTGAGGCCGGCGAGGATATCCGGGTGCGGATCGAGCGCTTCAACGAACCCCGGCTGCAACGCCAGCGGCTGCTGCTGATCGGCCGACTCCAACGCTTGCAGCGCCTGGGCCTGGCCGACGAGACGCAGCCCGGCACCTGGGCCGTCCATGCGGACGCGGAGAAGACCTTGCGCGCCCTGGGCGAACGCGGCGACATCATCCGCACCATGCAGCGCGCCATGAGCGGGCAGCCGCGCGAGCTGGCGGTGTTCGAGCCGGGCGAGGATGGCCGCACCATCGTCGGCCGCGTTGCTGCCAAGGGACTGGCCGACGAGCTGCATGACCGCGGCTATCTGGTCATCGACGGCGTGGACGGGAAGGCTCACTACGTCGCACTGAACGCCCCTGAAGAGCTGGCGAACTACCCCATGGGCGCGGTGGTGGAAGTGAAGGATTCGGCCGATGTGCGCGCCGCCGACAAGAACATCGCCGCGCTGGTGAGCGATGGCCTGTACCGCGCCGATCACCACTTGGCCATCGAACAGGCCGGGCCAAGCCCGGACGCGACCCGCAGGAGGTTGTCGCCGCCCACGTCCGGCGGCTGGAAGCGTTGCGCCGGGCTGGCATCGTGGAGCGTGTGGCAAAGGGGCTATGGAAGGTGCCGGACGACCTGGCCGAGCGTGGCCACCAGTACGATGCTAAGCGCCTGGGCGGCGTGGCTGTGGAACTGAAATCGCACCTACCCATCGAGCGGCAGGCGCACGTGATCGGCGCGACCTGGCTTGACCAGCAATTGATCGGCGGCGGCAAGGGGCTGGGCGAACTGGGTTTTGGTGGCGACACCAGGCAAGCCCTACAGCAACGTGCTGACTTCCTGGTCGAACAAGGTCTAGCCGAGAAGCGCGGCCAGCGCGTAACCCTTGCTCGAAACCTGCTGGGCACGCTACGCAATAGGGAGCTGGCGCAGGCCGCACAGGACATCGCCACCGAAATCGGGCTGGAACATCGCCCGTTGTCGGACGGACAGCGTGTGGCCGGCATCTACCGGCGCAACGTCATGCTCGCCAGCGGTCGCTACGCGATGCTGGATGACGGCATGGGATTCAGCCTGGTGCCGTGGCGGCCGGTGATCGAACAGCGGCTGGGGCAGCAGATCGCCGCGCCGGTGCGCGGCGGCGGGGTGTCGTGGGAGATTGGAAGGCAGCGTGGTGTTTCGGTATAGCCAGATTGACGCCAAACGCTGGGCCACTTCGACAACGTAAGCTTGGTTCCTGGCATGTTCTGCGTTGTCGTCGAGGCCGGTGAAAATCCGCGCCGCGCACACCGCAACGGCACGGCCAATGTTCAGATCAACGTTTGCAGGCTCTTCAGCAACTCTTCAATATTCCCTTCGTGACGCTTGTAATAGGTCCAAGGTCCGATGCGCTGGGACGTGACTAGTTTGGCCCGCTGCAAGACCGTCAAGTACTGTGAAATGGTCGACTGTGACAGCCCCGCACTCTCCTGGATGATGCTCACGCAAACCCCGACCTTTTCGGGATCGACCTCTTGCTCCGGATAGTGTTTGCGTGGGTCTTTGAGCTTGGCCAAGATCGCCAATCGGGCGGGGTTGTCCAAAGCCTTCAGTGCCTCATGGATATCAATGCTCATGACAACCTCAAAACTACTTTTCTCGATATTATAATATCTCAATTACTAATAGCAGTGCACGGATGTAGTGAGAGCCACTACCGCAAAGTCCAGAGTGATGTCGGCATCAGCAATGCCATCCACCTGTTCGCCGCGTTCGCTGCCCGCTAGTCTCTGCAACCGTCTAGTGCAGCACAGAACGCGCGTCAGACTCCCCATAACGAGTTGGTCTCTTGCAAACTCATGGCGAGTGCGCGGTAAACCGGGGCACGATATAAGAGCCAAGTTCATCAATGACTTCTGATGCCGGACGATGGCCATACTTGAGATTGAGAATTACATGATCGACGCCAATCGACTCAAGTGACTCCAATAGCGCCAGCAGATGATTTCGCCCCAGCCGGTAGCCCAGATGGATTGGCACCGGCGGTGCGTCCGGACGCACATCCAGGTCGATGTAAAGCGACTGGAGGAAAGGTTTGTAGGCGTCCTCCAATTGGGCTTTGACCACCTCTCGCCAGTTCGCCACCATCGTCTTCTGCAATTGCGGTGCCCGTGGATAGGTGATCCACCCGGAACTCTCCCGCGCGATCCACTCCATGGACTGGCGACTGTTGCCCGTCACGAAAAATGGAATCTCGTTCGTAGTCGGCTTCGGAATCAGGTCAGCATTCTCCAATCGGCCACGACTCCATTGCAGCGGCTCGAAGCTGGTGCGCTGAGCCTTGCGGATCACTTCCAGGTGCTCCCGGAAAATGTCGCCCCGCTGATCCGGGTCGACATTAAATGCAGGGAACTCCACAGGTCTGTCACCCGAGGCGATACCCATCAGGAAGCGGCCGCCGCTCAATTGGTCCACGCTCGCAGCCGCCTTGGCCGTGTGCAGCGGATTGCGCAGCGGGATCGCTATTGACGCAGTCCCCAGTGCAATCGTCGACGTATGTGCTGCGATGAAGCCCAGATAGACCCAGGGATCAAAAACCTGGCCCACATCGCCGAAGCTGGGGTCGCGCAACGGTACGTCCCGGAACCAGAGCGCGGAGAAGCCCAGCGCTTCCGCACGACGGGCCAACTCGACCTGGTTGGACATCGTCGGCGTATCGCCCTGGAAGGCCTCGATGGGGAAAAACAGCCCCAGGCTCAGGTGGCCGGCCTTGAAGGTTCGACCGAACCCTTGGTGCTGCTGATAAGGGGTTGTACTTGGCTGATACATTGTCAGGCTCCTCTGGGTCTCAAGGTTTCCATCGCACGCGCGCAGCGCCACTGGCCTCGTCCGAAGCTGCGAACGCGGCCAGTACTGCCTTATGGCCGGTAAGAGGGGTAGTCGGTGTATCCCTTGTCAGTGCCGCCGTACATCGTCGCTGGATCTACTGCGTTGAGCGGCCAGCCCTGGGCGATGCGCTCAGGCAGATCCGGGTTGGCGATGAAAGGACGGCCGAACGCGATCAGATCGCCCCAGCCCGCCTTGACCACGCGCACACCGCGCTCCACGTTGTATTTACCGGCATAAATGATCTTGCCGCTGAAGTTGCTGCGCACATCATTTCGGAAGGTCTCGGGCAGCTCTGGCGCGTTGTCCCAATCGGCCTCGGCAAGCGAGACATAGGCAATCCCGACCTGTTCAAGAACCTTGATGGCCTCGATATAGGTTTCATGGGGATCCTCCTCCACCAGCCCCAGATAGACGCGGTCTTCTTCGGTGCTGGCGAACAGCGGGGCAAATCGCACCCCGAGCCGTTCCTTGCCGACCACATCAGCAACGGCCTGTACCACCTCGCGCAGGAAGCGAAGACGATTTTGCAGGGGGCCACCGTATTCATCGGTGCGCCGATTGGTGTGCGAGGAAATGAACTGGTTGACGAGGTAGCCGTTGGCGCAGTGGAGTTCGACACCATCGAAGCCCGCATCGAGTGCATTGCGGGCCGCCTGGGCGTAGAGCTGTACCAACTCTTTCACTTCGGCAGTTGTCAGCGCACGCGGCACCGACGGCTCCGTAAGTGCGCCCTGGCCCGGGCCGGTTTCGACGAACACCTTGACGTTGTCGGCAGCGATTGCCGATGGTGCGACGGGTGCCGCACCGCCGGGTTGCAGCGAGTTATGCGAAACCCGCCCCACATGCCAGAGCTGCGCAAAGATGATGCTGCCTTCGGCATGCACCGCTGCCGTGATCTTGCGCCAGCCTTCAACCTGTTCCGGGCTGTGCATACCGGGCGTCCAGGCATACCCCTGGCCACGCGGCTCGATCTGCGTGCCTTCAGTGACCATGAAGCCCGCCCCGGCCCGCTGACGGTAGTAGTCGGCCATCAGGTCGTTCGGAACGTTGCCCGGCTGGGAACTGCGCGAGCGGGTCAACGGCGGGAGCACGATCCGGTTTTTCAGGGTGTAAGGCCCCAGCTGCGTGCTTTCAAACAGTATTTCTCTATTCATTTCAATACTCCTAAATATCCGGAAATCTCGATGTTACTGGGCAAAATTTTGGCGATGAATCGAACTCAAAACACGCCGAACGGTTGACATGGCTATCATAGCCACATATCGGGATATGTCAATATCTAAATTGATAGATGTCATGTGCCGTGCAGCGTGCACAACTGCGCTCGCAGTCTTGCCCCGCTAATCCGATTTCCCATCCGATAAGGAGCTACATATGTTCAACGCCATCCTCATTGATAAAGACGATTCCGGTTACCACGTCAACTTGAGTACGCTGGACGAGGGCGTATTGCCCTTAGGCAACGTAACGGTAGAAGTGCAATGGAGCACGCTCAACTACAAGGATGCTCTTGCCATCACCGGCCAGGGCGGAGCCGTGGTTAGTCATTTCCCGATGGTGCCAGGCATAGATCTGGCTGGTACCGTGCTGCACAGCCACGACCCCGATTTCAGTACCGGCGATGCAGTGTTACTCAATGGCTCGGGCGTGGGCGAAAAGCACTGGGGCGGCTTGGCTCAACGCGCCCGGCTGCAAGGCGAATGGTTGATCCCGCTGCCGCACGGATTGGACGCACGCCAGGCGATGGCCATCGGTACGGCCGGCTATACCGCGATGCTGTGCCTGCTTGCGCTTGAGCGTCACGGCCTGCGTCCGGAACACGGCGAGGTGCTGGTTACTGGTGCCAACGGCGGCGTCGGCAGTTTCGCCATTGCTTTTCTGGCTCGCCTTGGCTATCACGTCGTCGCCTCCACGGGGCGGCCACAGGAATCCGACTATCTGCGAGCCTTGGGCGCAGAGACCATCATCGACCGCGCCACCCTCTCGCAACCCAGCAAGCCGCTGCGGGCCGAGCGCTGGGCAGCAGCAATCGACTCAGTCGGCAGTCACACGCTGGCCAACGTCTGCGCTGGTCTGCGCGCCGATGGTGCCGTGGCTGCTTGCGGCCTGGCCCAAGGCATGGATCTGCCGGCCACAGTAGCACCCTTCATCCTACGCGGCGTCAGCCTGCTCGGGATCAACAGCGTGACGCGTCCGAAAGCCGACCGCATCCAGGCCTGGTCACGACTCGTCAAAGATCTGGATTTCGTCCAACTCGATGCGATTACTCAGGAAATTGGATTAGGCGAGGCCATCGCTGCCTCCGAGGATCTACTCGCCGGCAAGGTGCGTGGGCGTCTGGTGGTGGATGTGAATCGCTGAGCAGCTCTGCACAAACCAGCGAATAGAGAGGAACAACATGGAGTTTCGACACCTGCGCTGCTTCCTGGCGGTCGCCGAAGAACTGCACTTTGCCCGTGCTGCCGAGCGACTGCATATTGAACAGTCGCCGCTGTCGCGCACCATCAAGGAACTGGAGGAAGATCTGGGTGAGCAGTTGTTCGTCCGCACTAGCCGCAGCACGCGGCTGACTCGTGCTGGCAAACTGTTTCTGGAGCATGTGAGGACGTACAGGCTATGGCACACGACTAACTTTGCTAGTCTCAAACGCGGTGAGGCCGGCCGAATAGGTATAAAATTCTTCGGAAAACTCCCCAAAAATAAAATTTTTCGCGAACGGGTAAAAAACATGGCTTCCGTCGGCTACGAATTTCTGCGCGAGTCGCTCGAACTCCATGCTTTTGGGCCATCACGGCCAGCCAGAGTTGGTCCTGTAACCCGACTGCAGGTCGCTGGGAATACACTCGCGGTCCCTCGTCACGTAGCGCCAGAGAACGACAGTCCCCCCCCCCCGGTGTCAGAATAGTTGTCGCGTCACCTGATGAGATAAAACCATATCGGGGACGGGCAAGAGAGATCAAGTGAGGCAGTATTCAGCAGAACGGAGAGAGGCGCTATTGCGGCAGATGATGCCACCGCAGAACAGGCTGGTGTCAGAACTGGCCCGCGAGAGCGGGATCACCGAGCAGACCCTTTATACTTGGCGCCGTCAACTTCGTAATCAGGGAATCGCAGTGCCGGGTAGTGGGAAAAATGCTGAGGAATGGACCTCGGAGGACAAGTTTGCCGTGGTGTTGGAAACGGCTGCGCTGAACGCCAGCGAACTGGCCGAGTATTGCCGGCGCAAGGGCCTGTTCGCCGAGCAGATCGCCGCATGGCGCGCTGCATGCATGGCCGCCAATGCGAGCACGATGCAGCAGACGCGAGGCCAACAAGCGCACTCAAAAGAAGACAAGAAGCGCATCCGGCAACTGGAGAAGGACGTGCAACGCAAGGAGAAAGCGTTGGCCGAAGCGGCAGCACTGCTGATCCTGCGAAATAAAAGCCCAGGCGATCTGGGGGGCAAAGAGGAAGACTGATCAGCGTCCCAGATCGCCTCTTGTGTGTCGAGTTGATCCGTGAGGGCCAGGCAATGGGTAGCCGTCTTGAGCCAGCCTGCATCGAGCTGGGCATCACCCTGCGCACATTCCAGAGCTGGGTGTGTGAAGGTGACGATGCCGTGGCCGGCGACAGCCGTCGGACCAGCGTGAGGCCGGAGCCGGCCAACAAGCTGAGCGAGGATGAGCGAGCCGAGATCCTGGCCGTTGCCAACAGCGAGGAATTTGCCAGCCTACCGCCGAGTCAGATCGTGCCGGCGCTGGCCGATCGGGGCGTCTACGTCGCGTCGGAGTCGAGCTTTTACCGCGTCTTGAAGGCAGCATCGCAGCAGCATCACCGCGGCCGCGCAAGGAAGCCTTCCGAACGCGTGCTTACGAGCCATTGCGCCACCGGCCCGAACCAGGTGTGGAGTTGGGATATTACGTGGATGCCAGCTGCCGTGAAGGGCCAATTTTATTACTGGTACATGGTGCTTGACGTCTTCAGCCGAAAGATCGTCGGGCACGAGGTGCACGTGGCGGAGTCGGCGGAACTGGCGTCACGGCTGATGCGCCGGACCAGCCTGGCCGAAGGACTGGCAGGCCGTTCCTTGGTGCTCCATTCAGATAATGGCAGCGCCATGAAAGGGGCGACCATGTTGGCCACCCTGGAGCAACTGGGTGTGGCGCCGTCGTTCAGCAGGCCGCGTGTGAGCAACGACAATGCCTATGCCGAATCGCTATTTCGCACCTGCAAATACCGGCCGGGCTACCCGAGAAAACCGTTTGCGAGCCTGCAGCAAGCGCAGGCATGGACGCAGAAATTCGTGCGCTGGTACAACCAGGAGCACAAGCACAGTGGCCTGAAATTCGTGACGCCAGCACAGCGTCACAAAGGCCAGGACACGGCGATTTTGAAACGCGGGGAGCAGGTTCATGACGATGCCCGCAACCGCCATCCGCAGCGCTGGTCGCGGGGGATTAGGAACTGGACACTGGAGAGTCAGGTCTGGTTGAATCCGGAAAGGATTCGGCCAGAAGCATTACAGTACGCCGCTTGAGGTGACGCGACAACTACGTTGACAAACGTCGGATACGCTAGGAAGATTCTGCAACGCCTCCGTGATATGCGGCTATATATACTATGCCCCAGTATGGTATGCTTCGTTTTCGCAAGGAGAGACGTCGGGGGGGGGCTCGAATTTAGATGGCGAACGGCTTGCTCATGAGGTCATCGCTATTCAATATGTAACGCAAATACATTGCTCATGATCATCATCATTCTGGTCACACTGATTGTAGGAATTGGTAGCGTGTGGATAGCCGACCTACTAGTGGTGCGCGTCGGAGTAGGGGATAGCCAAGGAAGTCACGGACAGCAGGGCTTGCTCGGCTTAGCGGCTGGAGCGTTTCTGTCAACAAGTTTCACCCATCTACTCCCCGAAGCGATCGAAAGCAATGCTGATGTGCATGAACTATTCATTGCAGTGTTAAGCGGCTTGGTCTTCTTCTTTCTGCTGAGCAAGGCTGAGTTATGGCGTCACAGCCACGAGCATAGCCATTCGAGACACAATCATCGGGGAGCTAACTGGACGCTACTAATTGGTGACGGGGTGCATTGCTTCGGAGACGGTATCCTAATTGCGTCGATCTTCGTTTCGGACGTTCGCCTTGGTGCTACTGCAGCAGTCTCCGTACTGATGCATGAGGTGCCTCATCACATAGGCGATTTGGTTATATTGCGTCAAAGCAATCATCGCAGGGCGGCACTGAGGAAACTCTTCATGGCTGGATCCATGACAGCTGTGGGTGGCGTTAGCGGATTCATGCTGGCGGGAAGTCTGCAGCATTGGCAGCCATTTCTAATGGCCGTAGCTGGGAGCAGTTTTATCTTCGTAGCCCTTTCGGACTTGATCCCTCAATTGCAGCAACGCCGATCAACCAGGGAGACCACGATGCAGGTAGTCTGGTTGCTTGTCGGCATCCTATTAACAGTGTTGGTGAATGGAATGCCTCATGGACGTGTCTCTTGAGTGGCAGATTTGAGAGGCGGCTGACGTGGATTTCTAAAATTTAAGGAGGCGAAAAAACGCAAATTTCAGCAAAAAAACGGTTGCTTATACTATAGGGCAGTATTGTATAGTGGGGACACTTAACTAGTAGAGAGGTGTTCGATGCCACATAGTCCGGAAGAAAAGAAGCAAGCCCTCACGCGTATCAGGCGTATCAAAGGACAGGTAGCTACTCTTGAACAAGCACTTGATGCAGGTGCTGATTGCCCTGCGATTCTTCAGCAGCTCGCGGCAGTCCGCGGAGCGGTTAACGGCTTGATGGCCACGGTCCTGGAAAGCTATCTGCGAGAAGAATTTCCGAATAGCGAGATCAGGAGTGATTCGCAGAACAAGTCCATTGACGAAACAATCTCTATCGTCCGGTCGTACCTGCGTTAGAGAGATGAAGTGCCCTCGATTAGAACAAATTCACCTAGATTAGAAAGAAACCACATCATGAAATCACGTGCAGCAGTTGCCTTTGGACCTGGAAAGCCGCTGGAAATCGTTGAGATTGACGTTGAGCCGCCGCGCAAGGGCGAAGTTCTTGTCAAGATCACGAATACTGGCGTATGTCACACCGATGCCTTTACCTTGTCGGGCGATGACCCCGAAGGTCTTTTCCCGGTCGTTTTGGGCCATGAAGGAGCGGGTATCGTCATGGAGGTAGGGGAAGGGGTAACCAGTGTGAAACCTGGCGATCATGTCATTCCACTCTACACCGCTGAATGTGGCGAGTGTGTGTTCTGTAAGTCCGGTAAAACCAATCTGTGTGTCGCGGTTCGTGCGACCCAAGGCAAGGGGCTGATGCCCGATGGCACGACTCGCTTTTCTTATAACGGCCAACCGCTTTACCACTATATGGGCTGTTCGACTTTCAGCGAATATACGGTTGTTGCGGAAGTGTCACTGGCCAAGATCAACCCGGATGCTAATCCGGAGCACGTCTGCCTGCTGGGTTGTGGGGTAACAACCGGTATCGGTGCCGTCCACAACACGGCCAAGGTGCAACCGGGCGACTCGGTCGCCGTCTTCGGTCTTGGCGGCATTGGGCTCGCTGCAATCCAAGGTGCGCGCCAAGCCAAGGCGGGTCGCATCATTGCCATCGACACCAATCCAGCCAAGTTCGAGTTAGCTCGTAAGTTTGGCGCGACCGAATGTCTCAACCCTAAGGACTTCGAGAAGCCGATCCACGAGGTTCTCATCGAAATGACCGGCTGGGGCGTGGACCATACATTCGAGTGCATTGGTAATGTCAACGTAATGCGCTCTGCGCTGGAAGCAGCCCATCGCGGCTGGGGCCAGTCAATCGTCATCGGCGTCGCCGGTGCTGGCAAGGAAATCTCGACCCGTCCATTCCAGCTGGTCACTGGTCGGACTTGGAAGGGCTCGGCTTTTGGCGGAGTCAAAGGGCGCACCCAACTTCCCGGCATGGTGGAAGACGCAATGAAAGGTGAGATCGATCTCGCCCCATTCGTTACCCACACCATGGGTCTCGAGGATATCAACAAAGCCTTCGATCTGATGCACGAAGGCAAGTCGATTCGCACGGTGATCCACTATTGATTCACGAACACTAACTATTCATTTAACATCAAATATCAAGAAAAAGAACTATGTCTACTCCAGTTATTTCCGGTGACAGCATTTTCTCGCACGTCTTTATCGGCGCCGCCGACGTTCAGAAGTCGGCCGCGTTTTACGATGCGACTCTGGGGGCTCTTGGCATCAAGAACCTCGGTCCATTCGGTAACGGTTGGGTGCTCTTCGGCCGTGAAAAGCCGGCTTTTATCATTGCCCGTCCTGGCAACGGTGAAGCGCCCTCCAGCAATGGCGTGACGATCGGCTTTGCTGCTGCAACTCCCGCCGAGGTGGATGCATTCCACGCCGCCGGCCTTGCCGCAGGCGGCGCCGACGAGGGGCAGCCTGGCCCGCGTGGCCACCTGCCTGGCGCCTACGCAGCTTATCTGCGTGATCCGGCGGGCAACAAGATCTGCTCGTACACCTTTGTCTAGAAGTAGCGAAAGTGACGGCATTCGGAAAGAGCTTGCACAAGCCTCTATAGGGGCGAGCATTACTCAAACCCTTTAGATGGTGTCGGCTCAAAACGGTCGGCCCGCAGCGGTGTACATCGTGCGCCGCTGCGGATATTTACCGTGAAGCGAGATCCTTCCAATCAATGGTAACTATGAGGGCGTGATGAAAGAACCGGCCAACATTCACATGACGAACGCACAATCTACTCCGGCCGACACCGTATATGGGATGCCAGCCTACATCGATCGAGCCGCGGCCGTGGGCGAAGTGCACGCGCGCCCTCATCTGTTGATTCAGGCCCTCGAAGCATATTGCAGCTCGCTTTTATGACAGAAGGCGATGCTGTCAGAGATCAGGCGGCGATGAGCGAATTGTCTCATCGCTTCGGCGTAGCGGAGCCTGATCTCGCCACGCCGCTACATGGATTGACATGGGATGAGCGAGACCTGCACTGCGAAAAGCACACTGAGTTCTCAACGTATCTTTGGTGTGCATCGCTTGATCCAGTGACGGGAGAGCCATGCGGCGAAAATCCGTTTATGCATGGATTTGGCTTTGTTGCGTAAATCAGGCTCGGCCAGCGTAGAAGGCGTAGG
>NZ_JAULSI010000077.1 GCF_030711405.1 Massilia brevitalea | reverse complement strand
GTTATCAGGAGGGTGGAGTCCATCACATTAGGGTGGGCACTTGTGCCCACGCGGATTCAACGGGCCACGAACAGAGCAGGCAACAGCCCCATTACTTGATGCGCCCCCCATTTTTCCCGCAGCCATCCATCGGTGTTTGTGGCGCTGTTGCGTGAAGCGATACTGGTTTGCGGGATCCGCGTGGGCACAAGTGCCCACCCTACGGGATACGCTGACTGGGACTCAGGAAAGGTAACTCGCCAGGTCGAACTGGTCGATAAATTCCAGCAAGGCAGACAAAGCCGCGGGACGGTGGCTGCGCCCGGGATACACCGCGTAATAGCTGTTGTCGGTGGGCGGATGCTCGGGCAGCACCAGCTGCACGCTGCCGGACGCCAGGGCGTCGCGCACCATGAACCAGGGCAGCAGCGCGATGCCGGCGCCGGCGACTGCCAGGCCGCGCAGGGTGTTGAGGTTGTTGGCGCGCAGCGCCGCACCGAGGGCGGGGATGTGGACGATCTTGCCGTCGCTCTGCAGCGGCCACTCGGGCAAGACATCGTGCAGCAGCAGCTGGTGGCGGCCCAGGTCGGCCGGTTGCGCCGGCGTGCCGTGCTGCTGCAGATAAGCGGGCGAGGCCACCAGCACGCGCCGCACCGTGCCCACGCGGCGCGAGACGAAACTCGAATCGCCCAGCTGCCCGGTGCGCAGGGCCAGGTCGATGCGCTCGGCCACCAGGTCGAGGTGGGCGTCGGTGATCACGCATTCGACGCTCACCGCCGGGTAGCGCGCCTGAAAAGCCGCCAGCAGCGGCGGCAGCAGCAAAATGCCGGAAGCTTCCGGCGCGGTCAGGCGCAAGTTGCCGGCCGGTTCGTCGCGCAGGCGCGAGATGGCGGCGTCGGCGGCGTGCGCCGCGTCGAGCATGGTTTCGCAGTGGGTGAGGTAGACCTGGCCGGCGGCCGTCAAGCTCAGGCGGCGCGTGGTCCGGTGCAGCAGGCGCACGCCGAGCGCGGTTTCGAGTTCGGCCACGCGTTGGCTGACGGTGGACTTCGGCAGTCCGGTGGCGCCCGCTGCCGCCGTAAAACTGCCGGCATGCGCCACCTGGACGAACAGCGCCATCGCGTCGAGCTTCATTGTCCGTCCCGTTGGATAGTCTTTTCGGATTATAGCGGCTAATCAATACAATCTTTTCTGGCTACACTGGGACTTTATTGATTGACCTTAAACCCACAAGGAAACACCCATGAAAGCCATTGCCGCCTTTGCCGCCCTGCCCGCCGACCACCCGAGCGCTCTGCAAGACCTGAACCTGGCCGACCCGGTCGCCAGCGGCCACGACCTGCTGGTCGAAGTGCACGCCGTGTCCGTGAATCCGGTCGACACCAAGGTGCGCCGCGGCCTGCCGGCCGAAGGCCAGTCCGAACCGCGCGTGCTGGGCTGGGATGCCAGCGGCATCGTGCGCGCCGTCGGCCCGAACGTGACCCTGTTCCAGCCGGGCGACCGCGTCTGGTATGCCGGCGCCATCCACCGCGCAGGCAGCAACAGCGAACTGCACCTGGTAGACGAGCGCATCGTCGGCCGCATGCCGGCCTCGCTCGGCTTTGCCGAAGCCGCCGCCCTGCCGCTGACGGCGATCACCGCCTGGGAGCTGCTGTTCGACCGTCTCGGCCTGCAGCGCGGCGGCCACGCAGGCGAAAAATTGCTGGTGGTCGGTGCGGCCGGCGGTGTCGGCTCGATTTTGATCCAGCTGGCGCGCCAGCTGACCGGCATCACCGTGATCGCCACCGCCTCGCGTCCGCAAACCCAGGCCTGGGTGCGCGACCTGGGTGCGCAGCACGTGATCGACCACAGCCAGCCGCTCGATAAAGCCTTGCTGGATGCGGAACTGGGCGAAGTCGACTACGCCATCAGCCTGACTCACACCGACCAGCACTTCGCCGCCCTGGTGAACGCCATCAAACCGCAGGGCAAGCTGGCGCTGATCGACGATCCGGAGCCGATCGACATCCGCCTGCTCAAGCGCAAGAGCATCTCGCTGCACTGGGAACTGATGTTCACCCGCTCGCTGTTCGAGACTGCCGACATCCAGGCCCAGCACAACCTTCTGAACGAAGTAGCGCAGCTGGTCGACGCCGGCCGCATCCGCACCACGCTGGCCGAGCACTTCGGCGCCATCAACGCCGCCAACCTGCGCCGCGCCCACGCCTTTATCGAGAGTGGCGCGGCCAGCGGCAAGGTGGTGCTGGAAGGCTTCGGGGAGTGAGTCGAGGCCGGTTTTCGGGTGTCGCGCGCGGGAATTTACCGATGAGTTTTCCGGGCCGTCAAAAAACGTCGTTTTTACTCAATATACCGTTTATATGATTTATTCAAAATAAACGGTATAAACAGTATTATTTGTTGAATCGGAGTGGCGGCATGGCGGCCTGGTTTTCGCACCCCTCGTGGATGACCATGAGGTTGGCCTGCTTCTCCTGCTCCTCCAGGCCAGGCAGGCCAAGCTGTCTGCGGCGTTCTTCCACCCGGGCCCGGTCGTCCAGCGGCTGCGGCGTCCAGCGGCATGCGTCGAGCTGGCGCATCTGGGTGCCATAGCGCTGCGGCTCTCCCCTGGCGACGGCGATGCGGTCCAGCAGCTGCGCCAGCGCGGGGCCATCCGCTTCACCGGCGGCCACCGCCCGTTCCAGGTGCGGGGCCGCCGCCTGCTGCAGCGCCAGGTCGTGACGCACCAGCTGCCAGGCCGCCTTGCCCGCCCCGGCGCCGTGGACTGAACGCAGGGGCCAGCCGCAGCGCGCCAGCAGCGTTTCCAGGCGTATGGCATTGCTGCGCTCGACCAGGGCCAGCTGCGCCCCGCGCCGCGTCTGTCCGCCATCTTCCGGCGCGGCCAGGTAATCCTGGCGCCCACGCAGGGCCTGGTCGGCTTCCAGCATCGCCTGCACGTCCTCGCCATACCCTGCGCAGGCGGCGGCATCTTGCGTTTGCATCTGTGCCTGCGCCACGCCACCTGCCAGACCCGCGCCCAAGAGGCAGATCCGCGCCATGCGCGGTACCGTCGACAATCCCATGCTGTGTTCTCAAAAAGATAATTTCTAAAGAGTAACACGGTGCGTGCGCTCGTCCGCCCATGCAAGGTTCATAATCGGATCAGCCATCCATGGGAGAGCGTCATGCTGAGTTGGGTACTTCCTCGCCTGCTTCTTTGCCTGCTGATCTTCTCTCCCACCGCGCATGCCGCCGATGCCGGCGACGAGGCCCTGTGGCAGCGCCTGCGCGGCAACGACGTCATCGTGCTGATGCGCCACGCCGCCACCACGCCCGGTGTCGGCGACCCGCCCGGCTTCGATCTCGGCAAGTGCGCCACCCAGCGCAACCTCTCTGCAGCCGGCCGCGACGACGCCCGCGCCATCGGCGCCGCTTTCCGTCATCACAACATCGTGCCCGGCGCCGTCTGGTCCAGCCGCTGGTGCCGTTGCCTGGAAACGGCGCGCCTCGCCTTCGACGGGGTGAAACCCGAACCGACGCTCGATTCGATGTTCAAGGTCGACCAAGCCAGCGGCGCCGCCAGGGTGCGCGACCTCCATAACCGCCTGGAAGAATGGCGCGGCGTAGGGCCGCTGGTGCTGGTCACCCACGACGTCAACATCCGCGCCCTCACCGGGGAATACGTGGCGCAGGGAGAAATGGTGCTCACCGTGCTGCGCGAGGGCCGGCTGGACGTCATCGGCCGCCTGAACGCCCATGGCGGCAGGCAGGCGGCGGCCGTGCCGACGGGCGCACGATAGACGCCGACTAACCAGTTCCAGAGATAACGGACGTACAATCCGCACGTGCATCTCATCTTGTCGCGTTCCGGGAGACCCTCATGAAGAAGCGTCTGTTCCTGCTCGCCGCGCTGGCCGCCGCCGGCAGCGCCCTTGCCCACCATGGCTGGAGCGAATACCAGTCCGACAAACCGCTCGACCTCACCGGCACCATCGAACAGGCCGGCTACGAGCAGCCGCACGGCTTCGTGCGCCTGAAAACGGCCGATAAAACCTGGCTGGTGGTTCTGGCCCCGCCCTCGCGCATGGAAAGCCGGGGCCTGCCGCGCGACAAGCTGGTGGCCGGCCAGAAAGCCAGCGTCCACGGTTATCCCCACCGCAGCAAGGGCGACGAACTGCGCGCCGAACGCATCACCATCGAGGGCAAGACCACGGAGCTGCGCTGATGGCGCTGGAGGCGGCAGCGGCCTGGCTGGAGCAGACGCCGCTCTCGCAGGCGATGCGGGGCGACCCCTGGCTGTACCCGGCTGTCGAAATCGTCCACATCTTTGGCTTTGCGGTGCTGGTGGGCAGCGTGGTGCTGTTCGATTTGCGTGTGCTCGGCTTTGCGCGCGGCTTGCCGGTGCAGCCGCTGGCGCACCACCTGCTGCGCTGGGCCGTTAGCGCCCTGCTGCTGATCGTGCCGGCCGGGCTGCTGCTGTTTTCCGCCCACCCCGCCGAGCTGGCGCGCAACCCCGCCTTTCAATGGAAACTGATGCTGATCGCCGCTGCCGGGCTGAATGCACTGGCCTTCCACGTTTTTCCTTACCGCAGCGTGGCGAATTGGGAACGCGAGACACCGGCGCCGCCGGCCGCGCGTGCCCACGCGCTGCTGTCGATCCTGCTCTGGCTCGGCGTGATCACCTGCGGACGGCTGCTGGCTTATCTGTAAACCGAGTTGTGACTGAGCTGTAACCCCGGCTGTAGCGCCCGCAACATCGCCTGCCCCTTCATGCTAGAGTGGCCATCCCGACCAGTCTCATCCGGCCCACCATGCTGAAAACCTCCGCCCTCGCCGCCGTTCTCGTCACCGCGCTTGCCAGCCACGCCGCCCAGGCCGCGATTCCCCTCTACGGTTTCGTCGTCAAGAACACCTACCCGCACGACCCGCAAGCCTTTACCCAGGGCCTGTTCTTCCGCGACGGCCATTTGTACGAGAGCACCGGCCTGAACGGGCGCTCGACGCTGCGCAAGGTCGAGCTAAAGAGCGGCAAGGTGCTGCAGAAGACCGACCTGCCGGCCGAGGTCTTCGGCGAAGGCTCGACGGCATTCGGCGACAACATCTACGGCCTGACCTGGCAATCGAAGTTCGGCTTCGTGTTCGACGCCAGGACCTTTGCGGTAAAAGGCCGCTTCCAGTACGAGGGCGAAGGCTGGGGCCTGGCCAGCGACGCCAAGCACGTCTACATGAGCGACGGCAGCGCCAGCATCCGCGTGCTCGATCCGAAGAACCTGAAGGAAGTGCGGCGCGTGCAGGTAACGGCCGAGGGCAAGGCGATCGACTCGCTGAACGAACTGGAAATCGTGGATGGCGAACTGTATGCGAACGTCTGGGGAACCGACGTGATCGCGCGTATCGACCCGGTGTCCGGCAAGGTGGTCGGCTGGGTCGATTTGCGCAATTTGCTGCCGCCCGCACAGCGCGGCACCAGCTCGGTCGATGCCGTATTGAACGGCATCGCCTGGGATGGCAAGCATCGCCGGCTGTACGTCACCGGCAAGTTCTGGCCGAAGCTGTTCGAGATCGAACTGGTACGCTTCGAGGGAAAATAAACCTAGGCCGTTACTGCGATGACGACCTTGCCGAAGTGCGAGCCCGATTCCATGTAGCGGTAGGCTTCCTTCGCCTGGTCGAAAGTGAACACGCGGTCGACCACCGGCTTGATGTCGGTGGTGGCGGCAAAGCGCATCACGTCTTCCAGCATCTTGCGGCTGCCGACGAAAATCCCGACCATGCGCTTGGCGCTGGCCAGCAGGGTCGCCGGATTGACTTCGCCGCCAAAGCCGCTCACGCCGCCGATGATCGCCACGCTGCCGCCCATCGCCGCCGCCGACACCGAGCGGTTCACCGTGCCCTGGCCGCCCACTTCCAGCACCACCTCGGCGCCACGTCCGTGCGTCAGGCGCAGCACTTCTTCCTGCCATTCCGGTGTGCTGCGGTAGTTGATGGTGTGGTGCGCGCCGAGTTCGCGCGCGCGCTGCAGCTTTTCGTCGCTCGAGGACGTGATGATGGTGCGCAGGCCGGCCGCCTTTGCCAACTGCAGGCCCAGCACCGACACGCCGCCGGTACCCAGCAGCAGCACGGTGTCGCCCGGCTGGATGCCGTTGCTCGACACGAAAATCGCATTCCAGGCGGTGACGCCGGCGCAGGGCATGGTCGATGCTTCCACAAAGCTCAGCTGCGGCGGAATCTTCACCAGCGCGTCTTCGTGCAGGATGACTTCCTCGGCCAGCATGCCGTCGATGTCGCCGCCCAGGGCATGGCGGATCTTCTCGGGCGCGGTGCGGCCGTCATGCCAGTGCGGGAAGAAGGAGCCGGCTACGCGGTCGCCCACCTGCAGGCGCGTCACGCCGCTGCCCACGGCCAGCACTTCGCCGGCGCCGTCCGAGCACGGGATGATCGGATCGTCCACGTTCACCAGGTAATTCCCGCTGGTCACCATCAGGTCGCGGTAGTTCAGCGATACCGCATGCACCCGCATCCGTACCTCGCCCGGCGCCAGCTCGCGCTCGGGAAAATCCACGCACTGCAGTCCGTCGATGTTGCTGCCCGGTAGTATCTGGTAAGCCCGCATTCGGTCCTCCGTCGGTTGGTGGTCAGCGGGCATTCTACTGTGCCCGGATACGGCGCGTTGCACGTCATGGGCGCAGCTGCACTTGGTTCGAGTGGCACGGGGTGCTGGTGGTGGATCGCCGGGCTGCTGCTCATGAGCCTGGAGATCACCATCACGCTGGTGGCATGGCGGGCCGGCGGGTCTGGTGCGCGTGGACTACGGGTGGAGGATGAGGAGGCGCTTGGTGGGTTCGAGAACCCACCCTACGATTAAATACTGCGGAGGTAGGGTGGGTTCTTGAACCCACCAATTCGGTGGATCAATCGAGCTGCAATGCAGGGTGGGTCGGTCCGCGTGCGGCTCGAACCCACCATGACAACGGCCCGATCAATCGAAACGCTACGCTCAATGCGCCGGCACCGCCTTCTTCCCGCGCAGCTTGTTTACCACCGTCACCACCAGCAGCACCAGCGCGCCGACGATCACACCGGCCAGCGCATCGATCACGGTTGGCGTGATCGCGCCCAGCACGTTGCCGATGCCTGGCACCGTGGCCATGCGTTCGGCCGATTCCAGCGCGAAGTGGTGCAGCGGTTCCCAGTTGTGACCGATGATGCCGCCGCCGACCATGAACATGGCGGCGGTGCCGACGATGGTCAGCAGTTTCATCAGGCGTGGCGCAGTGGCCAGCAGCAGGCGGCCCAGGCTGCGCGCGAAGCCGCTCGTCTTCTTGCTCAGGTACAGGCCGGCGTCGTCGATCTTGACGATGCCTGCCACCAGGCCGTACACGCCGATCGTCATCACCAGCGAAATAATGATCAGCACCGACAGCTGCTGGAGGAAAGGCATCTTCGATACTTCGCCCAGCGAGATCACGATGATCTCGGCCGAGAGGATGAAGTCGGTGCGGATTGCGCCCTTGATCTTGTCCTTCTCCACCGCGCACAGGTCGACATTCGGCGCGGCCAGGGCCGTGGCCAGGCGTTCCTCGTTGGCCGCGTCTTCCTCGGGGCTGTGCAGGAATTTGTGGGCCAGCTTCTCGAAACCCTCGAAGCAGAGGAAGGCGCCGCCGATCATCAACAGTGGAATGATGGCCCAGGGCGCGAACGCGGAAATCAGCAGCGCGGCCGGCACCAGGATCGCCTTGTTCAGCAGCGAACCCTTGGCCACCGCCCACACCACCGGCAGTTCGCGCTCGGCGTGCACGCCGCTCACCTGCTGGGCGTTCAGGGCCAGGTCGTCGCCCAGCACGCCGGCGGTTTTCTTCGCCGCCACCTTGCTCATCAGCGTCACATCGTCCAGCACGCTGGCGATGTCGTCTAGTAATGCCAGCAAACTGCCTGCAGCCATGAACCTACTCCCAAGATGTCAATATGGCAGCATCTTAACCGAGGGCAGGTCGCGCAGGCACACGGTTCAGCGCGTTTTTCTTGCATTTCAGGCCCGGAAAACTGCAACTCGTCGCTTTCGCCGGTATTTCATGCGGCGCATACGTATAGTCCATCGTCAAAGCTGCGCCACGGCAGCTTCGCCCAGACGAAGGAGACCTCGATGAACCCGACCATGACCCAAGCCGCATCCCAGTCCGTACCGCAGTCCGTCCACCAGGCCGCCGCGCCGGCGCGCCGCACCCGTCCGCCGAAACGCAAGACCCGCATCACCATCTACCTCGACGACGAGGTGCTGAACGCCTTCCGCAACCTGTCGGAAAGTTCGGGCACCGGTTACCAGACGCTGATCAACGCGGCGCTGCGCACCCGCCTGGCAAATGCCAAACCGGAAGCCGGACTTCTCTGATTTCGCAGAACGCCCGTATTTCCAGCCACGCCGCGAAACGCGGCCGTCGCGCACGGCCGTGCGAAAGATTACAGGTGAGAATTTTTTATGCTAATCTTTCCGCTCTTTCAACCCCGGAGGCACCATGAAAAAAGGCGAACTGGTCGCTGAATTTGCCAAGCGTACCGAAATGTCCGGTACCGCGGCCAACAGCGCGGTCAACACCATCCTCGAGATCATCACCGAACGTCTGAAAAAAGGCGACACCGTCGGTATCACCGGCTTCGGCACCTTCTCGGTGACCAAGCGCGCAGCCCGCAAAGGCCGCAACCCGGCAACCGGCGAAGTCATCAAGATCGCCGCGTCGAAAACCCCGCGTTTCGCTGCCGGTGCGACCCTGAAGGCCGCCGTCAACCCGCGCAAGAAGTAATCCCGTCTTTCCCACGGCCTGGCGCGGCGGCCCACGCCCACGCGCCTGCCGTGTCAGTACGTCGTTTCTCCTCATTCCTCCTTTAAGTTCCCCATGTCTTTCGCCACCTGGATCGCCTTCGTCATCGCCGGCACCGTCATCGCCATTTCGCCGGGATCGGGCGCCGTGCTGTCGATGTCGCATGGGCTGGCCTATGGCGTGAAAAAAGCCAGCGCCACCGTGCTCGGCCTGCAACTGGGCCTGATCCTGGTGCTGGCCATTGCCGGCGCCGGCGTCGGTTCGCTGCTGCTGGCCTCGGAAACTGCCTTTACCGTGGTGAAAGTGATCGGCGCGCTCTACCTGATTTATCTCGGCATCTCGCAGTGGCGCTCGAAGGACGCGTCCGGCCCTACAGCCAGCGCCGCCGGCCTGGCCGCCCACCCGCCCTTCGGCAAGCGCGTGCTGACCGGTTTCCTGACGAATGCCACCAATCCGAAGGGCATCATCTTCATGGTCGCGGTGCTGCCGCAGTTCATTTCCAAGGATGCGCCGCTACTGCCGCAGTTGCTGATCCTGGGCGTGACCATGGTCGTCATCGACAGCACGGTCATGCACGGCTATGCCTTTCTGGCGTCGTCGATGCAGCGCTTGTTCCGCGATGCACGCGCGATGCGCATCCAGAACCGCTTCTTCGGCGCGGTGCTGGTCGTCGTCGGTTCGATGCTGTTCTTCGTCAAGCGCGCTGGCGCACACTGAGTTTTCCGGGCCTAGTCAGAGCTTGTGTATGTTTCGCTCATGCACAAGTTGAAACCGTCTGTAACCCGTGTTGTCCCCAAGTCTTGTCGTGCGTTGTAATCAGATAGACGTCTTCCGCCCCCACCCCCTGGAGCCTTCGATGAAACCTCGCTTTCTGATGAAAACCGCAGCGCTCCTGGCGCTGGCTGTGTCCTCCACGCTGGCGCTGGCCGATGATCCGCCGGCCCAGGTCGGGCGCATCGCGCTGACCCAGGGGCAAGTCAGCATCAGCGCCGGGCAAGGGGACGCCGCCAGCACCGCCCTGGTCAACTGGCCTGTCACTTCCAGCAATACCGTCACTACGGCGCCGGGCGCGCGCACCGAGCTGCGCGTGGGTTCGAGCGCGATCCGTCTCGACGGCGACTCCAGCCTCGACGTGATCCAGCTCGACGACGACAACCTGCGCCTGCGCCTGCACTACGGCAGCGTCAGCGTCCGCATCGCCAATCCCGAGGTGCTGGGCGGCTTCGAGCTGTCCACGCCCCAGGGCCGGGTGCTGATGCAGGAAGCGGGCCGCCTGCGCGTGGACGCCGAACTGGCCGCCGACACCAGCACCATCAACGTCTTCGACGGCGTGGCGGTCGTCGAGGGCGGCGGCGAGCGCCTGACCGTGCGAGCCGGACGCCGCGCCGACATCGCCGGGCCGGACCTGCGCACCGCCCAGGCCGTGCGCGACGCCTTCGACGCCTGGGCGCTGGAGCGCGACCGCCAGGCCGATTCGGCGCTTGCCACGCGCTACATTCCGCGCGAAATGACGGGCTACGAAGACCTCGACCGCTACGGCAGCTGGAGCAGCGACAGCGAATACGGCAACCTCTGGATACCCTCGGTGTCGTCGACCTGGGTGCCCTACCGCGACGGACGCTGGACCTGGATCGCCCCCTGGGGCTGGACCTGGGTCGACAACGCGCCCTGGGGCTATGCGCCCTTCCACTACGGCCGCTGGGTGCAGGTGAACCGGCGCTGGGCCTGGGCCCCGGGCCACCACGAGCGCCGCCCGGTATGGGCGCCGGCCCTGGTCGGCTGGGTTGGCGGCGCCGGCTGGAACCTGAATTTCAATTCGCGTCCCTCGGCCGGGCAAGGCTGGTATCCGCTGGCGCCGCACGAGCGCTTCGTGCCCGGCTACCGCCTGTCGGACGACCATTTGCGGCGCCTGGCCTGGCAAGCCGCGCGCGGGCGCGACGGTAACCGCGACGGCAAGGATGGGAAAAAGCGCGACTACCGGCGCGAGGGCCTGACCGTGGTGCCGCAGGACCGCTTCAACGGGCGCCGCGAAGTGGTGGTGCCGCGCGAACCGCGCGCCACGCCGCCGGCCAGCTGGGCGCGCGCGCCGGTGGCGCTGCCGCCGACGCCGCCGGTGAAGTTCGGCAGCATCGGCCAGGGCGCGAACGTGCGCGATGCGGCGCGCGCCGTTGCCGAGGATGCCGCCCGCGCCGCCGGCCGCAATGACGGACGTGGCGACGGACGTGGCGAACTGCGCGCTAATGAGCGCCGCGACTGGAACCGCGATGGACGTCCCGATGGTCGTGCGGACGGGCGTCCGGATGGGCGTCCCGACTATGCGGGACGCGGCAACCAGCCGGCCGCCATTCCGAGCAGCCTGGCAGTGCCGGCAGCGCCCGCCGCGAGTCCCCTGCCGGCGCCGCCCCAGGCGGCCGTGATCGGCAGCAGCGTGCCGGTGATCGTCGGCGGTGGCCGCGAGCGCGACCGCGACGACCGCATGCGCCAGGAACCCCGCGGCCAGTTCGAGGACGGGCGCCGCAACCGCTTCCAGCAGCGCGCCGGCAACGAGGCCCAGGTCCCGCGTTCGACCGTGCCGGTGCTCAGCGGCCAGCCGGCGCCGGTGATGAGCGCCCAGCCGGCGCCCGAGCGCAACTGGTCGCGCGACGTGCAACGCGATGCGCAAAGAGATGCGCAGCGAGAAGCACAGCGAGAAGCACAGCGAGAAGCACCGCGCGAGGTCCACAGGGAGTCGCCGCGCTTCGGCAGCGCCGGCGCCATGGAAGCGGCTGCCGCCGCCGCGGCGGCGCGTGCCCAGCAACAGGCGCGTCCGGTACCGACCGCCATCTCTGCGCCGCCACCGCGCGCCATGCCTTCGCCTCCGCCGGCCCCGGCCCCGGCCCCGGCCATCGCGGCGCCTGCGCCATCCCCGGCGCCGTCAGCAGCCCCGGAACGCCGCCCCGCACCCGCGGCCCAGCCGAGGAATGCCGACGATGGCGGTGGCCGCCGCGGTCCCGCACGCCAGATGGAGCGCTGACCACCATCCGGGCCGGCCTGCGTGCCGGCCTTTTTTCACCACGCCAGGGTCAATCGCAGCCCGGACGATACGCCGGCTGCGCGCTTTGGCTACAATGTCCTTTTGCACAGGAATTGAACAATGGACCCCAAAGATTCCCTCATCGAATACCCGAGCGATTTCCCGATCAAGGTACTGGGCCCGACGCACGACGCCTTTGCCGCCACCATCGTCGAAGTGGTCACCGGTTTCGACCCGACCTTCCACCATGGCCGCATGGAAGTGCGTCCTTCCGGCAAGGGCAACTACACCGGCCTGACCTGTACGGTGCGCGCCACCAGCCGCGAGCAGCTCGACGACATCTACCGCACCCTGTCGTCGCACCCGATGGTCAAGATCGTTCTGTAAGGTAATACCCTGCCAGGCCTCGGCACTGCCGGTGGCGCTGGCTTATAATGTCGGGGCTGGTGCGACCTGTGGTCGCTTATGTCGCTCTGCGGCAATCA
>NZ_JAULSI010000076.1 GCF_030711405.1 Massilia brevitalea | reverse complement strand
GCAAAGGTCATCATTCTAGCCGAGTCGCAGATTTGCACCAGAGCCGTTGATTTCGATATCGATCGTGCAGCTCACAGTATTCACTGTCAGGCACGGGTCGAGACTCATGGCAAGACTGGCGTGGAAATGGAAGCTTTGACGGGCTGTACAAATTGGGTTGTTGACCATTTACGACATGTGCAAGGCAGCCGACCGCGGCATGGTGATGACAAACGTAAGGGTGCTGGAAAAACATGGCGGAAAATCCGGAGACTGGACTGCTGCGCTGTAAGCTGTGATCGCTGAGAATGATGGGTGCTTCCGTTTAAGACAGCAATGCCACGTGCTGCATCTGCACCCATACCTGTCGCCCTGGCTCGATACCGAACTCTTGTAATAGTCGGGCTCTGATCCTCGCCAAGAATGGCGTTGGCCCAACTCGCAACTGTACCAGTACCTCATCCGTGGAGGAGTTGGAAGCTGCTACGGCCGTAACCTCGGCAGGAAGCGCATTGGCGCTGCCGGACGACTGCGGACCGCTAAGCGACAGCCCGATATCGCGCGCATCGATGCGGCATCGAAGCCGGCTGCCGATCGATTCTGCGCGGCGCCCAACCGTCAGTGTCCCCCCTGGGAAGGCCAGGCACGACAGATCTCCGGCTTCATGCCCGGTTAACACGGCATCGAATACGGCGCCTATCTCGGGGCCCACGTTGGGCGGCAGGTCGACTCGTGCAAGTGTCTCTCCCAATGGACCACATGCCAGTACTTTCCCTTCGTCGAGGAGTACCAGATGGTCGGCCAATCGCGCTACCTCATCCGGCGCATGACTGACGTAGATAACTGGGATTGACAACTCATCGCGTAAGCGTTCCAGATAGGGAAGAATCTCGCGTTTGCGCCTGAAGTCGAGGGCGGCCAAAGGCTCGTCCATCAGGAGGACGCGGGGAGATGCCAACAATGCACGTGCGATGGCGACACGCTGACGTTCTCCGCCGGACAAACGTGCGGGACGCTGCTCCAGTAGTGCAGCGATGCCGAGCAGGTCAGCAATTGCTTCAAGCGCGAAGCGGCGCTCGTGCGCCGGAACCCGCTTCAGCCCGTATTCGAGATTACCGCGCACCGTCAGGTGGTCGAACAGGCTGGCTTCCTGAAACACGTAACCGAGTGCGCGCTTGTGTACCGGGACGAACACACCGCGTTCGTCATCCTGCCAGACTTCATCACCAAAGGACACCCGAGCGCCGGCGATACGCTCGAGGCCAGCGATAACGCGCAGACAGGTCGTCTTGCCTGAACCGGAGTGCCCGAACAGGGCGGTAATACCGGCCTGCGGGAGATCGAGGTCGACGTCGAGCGCGAAGCCGTCCGGCTCAGCTGCTGCACGTGCGCGCAGCGCAACATTAAACTGTACGCGTAAGCCATTCATGAGCGTGGACTCCGTATCGATTGAGGATAGAGTGTGTAAAGAGCGAACAGGACCACGAAACTGAACACGAGCATACCTCCCGCAAGCCAGTGTGCTTGCGTATAGGCCATGGCTTCGACATGGTCATAGATCTGGACGGAGACTACCCGCGTCTTGTCCGGAATATTTCCACCAATCATCAACACCACGCCAAATTCCCCGACAGTATGGGCAAAGCCTAGAACTGCCGCGGAAAGGAATCCTGGACGAGCCAAGGGCACGACGACTGTCCAGAAACTATCCCAAGGGCTTGCACGCAGCGTCGCCGCTACCTCGAGGGGGCGTTTGCGAATTGCTTCGAAAGCATTCTGCAGGGGTTGTACGGCAAACGGCATGGAATACAGAACCGAGGCCAGCACCAGTGCCTCGAAAGTGAATGGGTGGATGCCCATCCCGAGCGTCGCACTGATGCGTCCGAGCGGGCCCTCGGGGCCAAGTGTAAGCAACATGTAGAAGCCGAGCACAGTGGGTGGGAGGACGATTGGCAGCGCAACCAGGGCGCCGACAACCGGCTTCAGGGGCGAGCGCGTCCGTGCAAGCCACCATGCAAGAGGCGTGGCTACCAGCAGCAGGAGGAGAGTGACTACTGTCGCGAGTTTTACGGTCAGGCAGACGGCGGCGATATCACCGGCAAATCGGTCGAGGTCTTCCATGCGTCATCGTTCGTAGCCGTAGAAGCGGATGATCTGGCGCGCTTCGTCCGATTGCAGGTAACTTGCAAGTTCTCGGGCTGCCGGGTTGTTGGCACCTCTGGCGAGAACGACGGCGTCCTGACGGATCGGCGCATGGAGATCGGCCGGCACAACCCACGCAGAACCGCCGACAAATTTGCCTCCGCGGTAAACGTCGGACATTGCCACGAATCCCAGGGCCGCGTTGCCAGTCTTGACGAATTGGTAGGTCTGGGCGATGTTTTCCCCCTGAACAAGCTTGTCCTTCAAACCATCGAGAAGCCGGAGTTTCTCAAGCACGCCCATGGCGGCTGCGCCATATGGCGCTGTCCTTGAATTGGCAATGGCGAGATGCGTGAACGCACCGTTCCTGAGCACCGCGCCCTGTCCATCGACGAATGCGCTCTGGGCCGACCATAACACCAGCCGCCCGGTAGCATAGGTAAACGCGGTGCCGGGCACAGCCAGACCGTCCGATATCAACCTGGCAGGTGTCGCAGCGTCAGCCGCAATCAGCAGCGCGTAAGGTGCGCCATTCCTGACCTGTGCGTAGAACTTTCCGGTAGCACCGAAGGCAAGTATTGTCTTGTGACCGCTCTTTTTCTCGAACGCGGCAGCAATCTTGTGCATCGGCGCTGAGAAATTTGAAGCGACCGCCACGTGCACCTCAGCGGCGCAAGCGGGCGTAGCCATGGTGACACATACCTGTGCTAACAGCAGAGTTGTGAATATATTTTTCATTGTTCCCTCATGGTGAAAGCTACACCATGCTTGCGTGGCAGGCTAAGCGGGCGTGTGCCACTTCGCCAGGCTGGCCTCGTCGGAGGCCCGCGCTTCTACCCATTGCGCACCTCGTTCCGTCGTCTCCTTCTTCCAGAAGGGCGCTCTGGTCTTGAGGTAGTCCATGACGAACTCGCACGCGGCAAATGCCTCGCCGCGGTGCCGCGCCGCAACGGCCGCGAGCACGATCTGGTCGCAGCCTTGCAGGCTGCCGATTCGATGGATGACCAGGATGTCGGAGATTGACCAGCGTTGGCTGGCTTCCAGCGCAATGGCTCCCAGCGCAGCCTCTGTCATGCCTGGATAGTGCTCGAGCTCCATGTGCGACACGGCGCCCGTGCTGTTCATTTCGCGTACCGTTCCGACGAAGGCAACCACGGCGCCGATGTCCCGGTGGCCCGCCCGTAGCGACGCAATTTCGGTAGACAGGTCAAAGTCCTCGCGCTGAACCCGTACCTGCATGCTAGCCTCCCGTCACGGGCGGGAAGAACGCAAGCTCTGCGCCATCGTGCACGGGGCTGTCGATGCTACCCATGGTCTGGTCGACCGCTACGCGGAACGCGCTTGCCTCGGACAGGGCTTCGGCCCAGGCGCCGCCACGTGCACGCAGCGTTTGCAGCACGTCCTGGGCAGTACGGATATTGTCTGGCAGCGTCAGGTTCTCGAAGGAGACCCCAAGTGTCTCGCGCAGGCCAGCGAAGAGTCGCAGTTTGATTTGCATGGTTATCAGGTGAGAGTCGAATGAAATCGATGGAGCGGATTGATTCTGTTTTGCCCCAGTTCTTGCGCTAGGCCGGCAGGAACGGAAGCGGGTTCTTGGTGGTTGCGACGAGGACGATGTAAACGAACGTGAGCAGCGCCCCTGCCAATGCGATGGCGCGTACCCGCAGGCTTTTGCCGCGCTTCAGGGCCACCGTGCCTAGCAGGACGTAAGCGACAAGGGCACTCACTTTCGCTGTTATCCACGGCGCCTGGCCGGGATACTGGTGCGACCATGCAGCCAGGCCGAGCGCCGACGCGAGCAGGAAAGCGTCGACGACATGCGGTAGCGTCTTCACCCAACGGCGTTGCAGAAGGCGGGAGTCAGCCAGCATCCATCCGCCCCTGAGAAGGAAGAACCCTCCAGAGAGCGCCACGCAGGTCATGTGGAAATGTTTCAACAGTAAATAGTCCATGAGCAGCACTTTCTGTCACAGCGAGATTCTAGTGGTCTCGCCGGCCCATGGCTGTCGGCACGACGGCTTACTCCCGTCTAGTCATTCCGGCCTATGAGCCAAGCTGAATGGTCGAGTTCGCACGCGATCGACGCATGCGACAATGAGAATGTCGGCATGGTTCATCGCTCGCCCGAAGCGAAACAGGCAATCACTTCTTCAATACGTCGGGCCCGACGCCAAAGGATACGCTGGGTGCATGCCCGGCCAGTGCGCATGACCCGTGCGAGTTTGCTAAATGTTTCTCATCCGAGGACGACAGGACGCAATCCGATGAATCCTTCACACTACATCGTCCGATTCCGGGTAACAGAGGAAATCATGGAAGACTCAACCAATTCAACCCCAGGCTCGTTCACTGACCAACTGTGGTCCGTGCTGGCCGCACGTCGCAACACATCGCTGCGCCGCTTGTTGGCGCCAGGTCCCGACGAAGAGAGCTTGCAGCGCATTTGCGAGGCTGCCGGGCATGCACCTGATCATGCGAAGCAGCGCTCGTGGCGCCTCATCATGATTCCGGCACATAAGCGCAGTGAACTGGGAATGGCGTTCGTGGACGCGCTCGAACAGCGGGAACCTGGGCTCGACGAACCCGCTCGCAAGGCAGCCTACGACAAGGCGTTTCATGCCCCATGCCTGCTGGTCGCGATCCTGCGCGACGATCCGGTCCTGTCGGATGTGCCGCAGGCGGAACGCCTTATTTCACTGGGGTGCGCGATCCAGAACATGTTGACCGCAGCCGAGGCCCTCGGCATCGCCAGCGGCCTTGCCAGCGGGGCTTCGCTGGCATCCCCCGGCATGGGCCGCCTGCTGGGACTCCAGTCGAGCGAGCAGGCCGTTTGTTTCATCGGCTTCGGCAGCGCCGAGAGGCTCAAGGCTCCGCGCCCGTGGCCGCATCCCGCGCAATACCTGACGATACTGTGAGTACGCGCCACGATGTGCGGGTGCGGCAAAACGGCGTCTAGACACCGCCGCACGACCCGCAGCAGCCCCCGGTTCGGGTGGCACGCTGCAGCAGCGGAAAACCGGAGCGCGAAATGGTGGTGTCGATTTCCTGGGGAGAGGTCAGGTCGTCATCGTACCGCAGCTCGACCCGGCTGCTGCCCGCAGCGATCTCGACGGTGCGGATGCCGGCCATCGTTCGCAGCACGCCCAGCATTTTGTCGACGCCGGATTGATCGAGTACTGCATTCAATTGAAGAGAATGTTCCATGTTGGCTCCTTGGGATTGATATCAGGTAGATTCCATCGTATCCGTGCCTTGCGATGGTTTCCTTAAAGCAGTTCACGTTTTTCGCATTGTGCTCCCTGGTTGTCAGCCACAGCTGCCGATGTAATGGCACTCGCCGCAGCGTGCGCAGCCGTCGACCCTCTGCAAGGCACGCGCACCGCACTCGGGGCATTTTTCAGCTGGGCGCGCAGGTACGGCGATCGTTCCGGTTTCCCTTGTAACTGCGCCGACCAGGCTGGCGTGTGCAGCGCTGCGCAGCCTCAGCAAGCGGTCGAGCTCCGGCACCGGCACCTGGTTGCCATAGCTATCCAGGAAGCCTCGCCCGATCAGGACCCGTTGCAGCATGAAGGCGATCGCGGCCACCTCGGAGTCGTGGTAGACAGGCACCTGGACGCCATCCTCGCGCGTGAGGAAGCCGCAGCGCACGGGCCCTTTTTCCCATACCACTTCCCGCATGTCGCCCAGCGCCTTGGCGATCGAACTTCCGGCCCTCGCCGCCATCGACAAGAGGCGCATGGTCGAAGTGATCCATTGCTGGCCGTCGCTGCGCTGGTTGGCCGGCATGAAGAACTCGAAGGGCCGTTCGATTCGCACCTCGCGCCCATCGAACACGCCGTCGACCCGGATGAAGCTGATGGTGAGATAAACCGCTTTCTTGCCTTCCTGGGTGCTGTACTCCACCTTGGTGGTCACCGACTCGAGCTCGCCGATCGGACGGCTCTCGAAGCGCCTGCGCAGCGGATCCGTCTCGGCCGAGTTGGGCTGGGCGGGGGACGGGGCAGGGGGCGGCGCCGGGACGGCGCTCAGGACGCTGCCCGTGACGCTGTTCGGCCGGTAGGTGGCCAGCCCCTTGAGGCCGGCCCGCCAGGCACCGGTGTACAGGTCCTTGAACTCGCCGTAGGGATAGTCGGCCGGCACGTTGACGGTCTTGGAAATCGCGGTGTCGATATACGGCTGCACGGCCTCCATCATGCGCAAGTGGTCGTGCGCAGACATCTCCAGCGCCGTCACGAATTGCCGTGGCAGGGAGCCTTCGCCGACATCGTGGCCCAGGTGGCGGTAAAGGCGCCAGGCATGGTCCGCCACCTCGTAAGTCCGGGTGGTATCGTCCGGCATGCGCTTCTTGCGGTGGTAGACCCACGAAAAGGCCGGCTCGATACCGTTCGAGGCATTGTCGGCGAAGGCCAGGGAGATTGTTCCTGTCGGTGCGATCGACAGCAGGTGCGAGTTGCGGATTCCGTGGAGGGCGATCTCTGCGCGCAGGGCGTCCGGCAGGCGCTGCACGAACTGCCCGTCCAGGTAGCGCTGCGCATCGAATAGCGGGAAGGGGCCCTTCTCCTGCGCCAGCGCGATCGACGCGGCATAGGTTGCGTCGCGTAGTTCGCGGGCGATACGGGCCGCCATCTCGCGCCCCTCGTCGCTGTCGTAGCGGATCCCCAGCATGACCAGCGCGCTGCCCAGCCCCATGAATCCCAGGCCCACCCGCCGCTTGTCGCGGCCCTCGGCGGCCTGTTGCGGCAGCGGCCACTGGGTTGCATCGAGCGCGAGGTCGAGCATGCGCACGCCGATCGCGGCGACCTCGCGCATGGTGTCGAAGTCGAAATGCGCATCGATGGTGAACGGACTGCGCACGTAATGGGTCAGGTTGAGCGAACCGAGATCGCAGCATCCGTAGGGCGGCAAGGGCTGCTCGCCGCACGGATTGGTGGCCGCCAGGCGCTCGACGTAGTACAGGTTGTTTTCCGCGTTCATGCGGTCGATGAACAGGACGCCCGGCTCGGCATGATCATAGGTCGAGTGCATCACCTTGTCCCACAGGTCGCGGGCGCGCACCCGCTGGTACACCCACAGGCCGTCATCGCGCCGGTAAGCGCCGTCGGCCATCGCGTCCGGGCCGGGTTCGGCCTGGTGGCGCAGCTCGATCTCGCCGTCGCCGAGGACTGCCGCCATGAATTCGTCCGTCACGCCGACGGACAGGTTGAAATTGCTGAATGCGCCGCCATCCTTGGCGGCGATGAAGCGTTCGACGTCGGGGTGGTCGATGCGCAGCACGCCCATCTGCGCACCGCGTCGCGCACCTGCCGACTCGACCGTGCGGCAGGACGCGTCGAATACTTCCATGTACGAGACCGGCCCGGAGGCCCGGGAACGCGTTCCGCGCACGACGCTGCCCGCCGGGCGGATCGGACTGAAGTCGTAGCCGACACCGCCGCCGCGCCGCATGGTTTCGGCCGCTTCCGCCACGGCGGTGTAAATGCCGGGCAAACCGTCGTGGCTGCCGGTGATCGAGTCGCCCACGGGCTGCACGAAGCAGTTCATCAGCGTTGCCTTGATCCCCAGGCCCGCGGCTGAGTTGATGCGGCCTGCAGGGACGAAACCGCGCTCCTGGGCCCACAGGAAGCGTTGTTCCATCTCCTCGCGCAAAGGCTCGGCTTCGTGGCTTGCCAGTGCGCGCGCAACGCGCGCGCGCACCTCGTCGATACTGTTTTCACTGCCCTTTGCGTATTTCTCGCGCAGCACGTCGACCGACACCTCCTGGGGAGGCATGGTTGCTGCGAACATGTGGTCATTGGCGTTCATGGTTGTCGGGATAGAGGGATCCGCATCGGATCCGGTTGGTTGATCTGCAACGCCATCAACTATCCGCGCAAAGCCACGAGGCTGCCTTAAACTGGTTTAAGAAAAGACCGTCTGCGGGCCGCCATCAGCCTCCACCTCGGACACTGGTGCACCGGCAGGGGCGGGGCCACGCTCACGGTCCAGGTTTTGCAGTTCGCCCGCAATGCGCGCCACCATCGCTTCAGACTGTTCCGGATCGAAGTCGGCATGGTAACGCTTCCTGACGCCGTGCTCGCCCAACTGCCAATGCAGGTCCGGCTCGACACCGTGGCGCGCCAGGCAGCTTCTCGCGCAAAGCAGCGGGCAGCCGTCGATTACCGCCACCGGTCGTCCGGACTTGGCGAGCTTCACCAGGGATGGCACGTCTCCACCGACTCCGGCGATACAGGACATCTCGGCGGTGCCGAGCCGGTCCAGTGCAAGGGCGATGTGGTTGGCCATCTGCGCTGCGCTGGAACAGCCCGAGCAGGAGTATACGAGCGGGAAGGTGGACCGATCCTTAGGCATGCGAGCCTCCCCTCCGTGACGGACGGACCGAGCCCGGACGGCGCGGCAGCAGGCCATTCAGCGAAAACGGCGGCGAGAACAGCGGTTGTTCGATCGCGTCGAGGGTGTTCTTCACCAGCAGGCCCAGTTCGGTATCGCCTTCCATGACGAGCCGGCGGCTGAAGAACAACGTGTCGGGATCTTCCTTGTGTGCGGCGAGCAGGGCGAAATCGCGCATGCTGGCGCTGATGCTCAGGTCGGCATTGTCCGCCCGTCGCGCCGCGGAAAAGGCACTGCCGTTCCAGCGGAAGTCGAAGGCGATTCCCGCGTCCAGTGCGCGCAGGCGCAGGCGTTTGCCGGCGAGGCCGGCGCGTACGTCGTCGGGCAAGTGCCGCGCCACTACCCGGTTGAGCGCGGCGGCGAACAGGCAGGAACCCGGATAGGCGGGCAGCAGGGACAGCAGGCGGCCGACGGGCGCCGGCAGGTGTTGTGGTGGGTAATGCATGGTTTCCTCGTCAGTCTGGCCGCGGTCAAGCGGCTTGTTTGTCAAGTCCGGGCACGCCGTGCCAGAAGCCGTCGCAGGCAGCTGCCGGCATCAGGGGCGCCATGTGCTTAGCCGCGTCGCTCCCGCGCATGCGGCCTTGCAGTGCCGCGTGCACCAAGGCGACGATGTCGATCATCAGGGCGGACTGGGGACTCAGGCCCACCACGTCCACCCCCATCGCGCGCATGACGTCGAACTGGTCGACCAGGTTGTAGACCAGGGCCGACTGGGTCTGGATGCCGTTCAGGACCAGGAAGGGCTGCTTCTCGCGCGTTGACATGAGCAAGCCGTCGGGATGGTCGATGCAGCTGAAGCGGCAGTCGTCCTTCGGAAGGTTGCGGTGGCGCGCCGTGAAGCAGCGCGCCGAGAATGCCAGCGGCAGGCGGCCGTAGGCGAATACTTCGGTCTGCAATGTCGCCGGTTTATCCCCAAGCAGGGCGGCCAGGCCGCCGCGCGACATCTCCAGGGGCATGATCCAACGGGTGGCGCCGGCCTTGGCCAGGATCGCCAGCGATTGCGCGCTGTAGAGGTTCAGATGAGGTCCGGCGACGAAGGGATGTCCGTTCATGCAGTGGACGGCGCCGAAGTCGTTCGCTTCGACCAGGTAGCGGCCATTGCCGGCGATTCGGCGCAGGGTGCCGAGGTCCGAGCTCGATTCGATCAGGACCTGGGTCGACAGTACGACCTGCTTGCCGGCCTGTTCCAGCATGGCGGCCAGCGCCAGCCAGTCGCTCAGGCGCAGTTCGTGGCGGCGCGAACAGACGGCTTCACCGAGATAAACGATGTCGATCGGGGCGGCCGCCATCGCCTCGTAGAAGGCGAAGACGGTGTCGCGCGGCCAGTAGTATTGGATGGGACCGAGGGCAATCTTCATGGGCGGCTCCGCACGATTCATTTCCAAGGGCGGTGATAGGCGCCCAGCGTATGCTGCTGCCCCTCCGCCACCTTGTCGAGTTCGGCCATCCAGGCCGGCCGCACGGAATAACGCTGCCGCTCGGACGTGCACAGGTCAATGGCATCGCGCCAGACCCGCGTCACCTGCGCAACGTAGGCCGGGCTGCGCTGCCGGCCTTCGATCTTGACGGCGCGCGCGCCCAGCTGGACCAGCTTGGGCAGGATCTCCAGGGTGTTCAGGCTGGTGGGCTCCTCCACCGCATAGTAGGTATCGCCGCCCACGTCGAAGCGGCCCTTGCACAGCGTCGGGTAGCCGGCGTGCTCGGACGCGTCGTAGCGGTCGATCAGTACCTCGTTGAGGCGGGCCTCGAGGCCGGCTTGCGTAGGCTGCCAGCGTACAGCCTTGGCAGGCGAGCACACTCCGTGGGTATTCGGTGACTCCCCGGTAGCGTAGGACGACAACTGGCAACGGCCCTCCACCATGACGCACAGGCTGCCGAAGCCGAACACTTCGATCTCGACCGACGTGTTGCCGATCACCTGCTCGACCTGGGCAAGCGAGAGCACGCGCGGCAGCACTGCGCGCGCAATGCCGAAGTGGCGGTGGTAAAAACTGATCGCTTCCGCATTCGTGGCCGAGCCCTGGACCGACAGATGCAGCCGCAGCTCAGGATGCACGCGCGCCGCATACTCCATCAGCCCTGGGTCGGCCAGGATCACGGCATCGATTCCTGCCAGTGCCGCACGGTCGATGGCCTGGCGCCACACATCCCAGGCGCCAGGCTGCGGGTAGGTGTTCAAGGCCAGGAAAACCTTGCGGCCGCGCCGGTGGGCATACTGGATGCCGTCGGCGATGGCCGCATCGCTGAAGTTCAGGCCGGCGAAGTTGCGCGCATTGGTGGCGTCGCGAAAGCCAAGGTAGACGCAATCAGCGCCATTGTCCACTGCGGCCTTGAGCGCGGGGAGACTGCCGGCAGGACAGACGAGTTCGACCGGAGCGCGCGCCGGTGCCGCGCGGCTTTCATCGGATAGGGTAAATGACATGGATAGTGACGCGAGTAATGACGGCCAGGGGCCGTGCTGTCGATCGGTGCCGGCATCGCGCCGGCGCTCCGGGAAAACCGCCGTTCTCCCATGTCATGACTATAGCGAGGGCATACCTCGCCTGCCTTAAACTGGTTTAAGGTCCGCGCAGGATCTTGCTAGAAAAAGCGCACCGGCTGCCCCTCCGGATCGAAGGCTGCGAAGCGATCGATGGCGCCACGGTGCACGGCATCGATCATCATCTTCAAGGCGCGCTCGACATCGTTGCCTGCTGGCGGCTGGCCGTCGCGGCCCGGCAGGGCCGCCACGAACACCATGTCCCATGGCTGGCCGGTCTGGCGCGACTCCTCGGCCAAAGCGGCGAAGCTGGCCAGTTCGGCAGGCGATTTGTCGACGCACATCACAGGCGCCAGTGCGCCGCCGGCGCCGGCCTCGAAGCGCTTCTTCTGGCCGGGAGAATGCTGTTGCGGCAGCTCGGCCGCGGCGAATACGAACAGCAGTTGCTGCGGCTCGTCCTGGGCGCGGGCGGCGGCCAGGAAATCGTCAAAATTGTTGAGTTCCATGATAAGGGTCCGGAAAAAATGCCAGTCTGCCACGCGGGTCCGGATCAGTGCGCGAGATAGCGTCCGGGCCGGTGGTTGATCGCCAGTGTCAGGTTGAGCACCGCCGTGCCGGCGAGCGACAGCAGCCAGGCCGAGGGAGTGAGCAGCGCCAGCGAGGCCAGCAGGATGAGAGCGTCGATGGCGAGCTGCACCAGGCCGGCGCGCCAGCCGAAGCGCTCCTGCAGGTAAATGCAGAGGATGTTGAAGCCGCCCAGGCTGGCGCGATGGCGGAACAGCATCAACAGGCCCACCCCGACCAGGATACCGCCCATCAAGGCGGCGTACAGAGCGTGCACCCGGGCCAGCTGGAGGGCACCCGGCAGCAGCTCGGTGCTCAGCGAGAACAGCAGGACCGCGCCGAGCGTCTTGAGGGTAAAACGCCAGCCCAGCTTGCGCAGGGCGAATGCATATAAGGGGAGGCTCAGCACAAAGAAAATCTTGCCGAAAGCGATGCCGGTCGCATAGTGGAGCAGCAGGCACAGTCCGGCCACGCCGCCGGTGACCAGTCCCGCGCTGCTCATCAGGGTGACGCCGAGCGAGACCAGCATGGTGCCGCCGACCAGGGCCTGCAGGTCGTCCAGCACCGAGTGCGGGACCGGGTGCGGCACACCCGGCGCGGCGATCGGCTGTCCTGTGCCGGCCATCGCCTTACTGCACCAGCGGCGTGTCGGCGCCTTCGAGCGTCACACCTAGGATGTCGGCCCGGCCCACCAGCAGTTGCAGGTACTGGTGCACGCCGCGCTGCCAGGCCGCCGTCGCAAGGTAGTCCGCGATCTGGGCACGCACCGCCTCGAAGGGCAGCAGCCGGCCTTCCACCCGGCGCAGCACCTGGACGATATGCAGGCCGAAGCGGGTCTCGAGCAGGCGTTCCGCCAGCTGGCCCTCGTCGAGGCGGAACAGGAGCTTGTCGAACTCGGGCACGCATTGGCCGCGCGACAGCTGGCCAAGGTTGCCGCCGACCGCGCCGGACGGGCAGTTCGAATACTGGCGCGCCAGTTCATCGAAGCGCTCGGGCGCGGCGCGCAAGGCGTCGAGGACCGATTCCGCCGTGTCGCGCACCAGTTCCAGCGGCACGCTGGGCGTGACCTGGAACAGGATGTGGCGCGCCTCGACCATCTCGCCGTTGGTGAAGCGTTGCGGGTGGTTGCGGTAGTACTGGGCGCAGGCGGCTTCGTTGGCCTGCGGCACCCGTACTTCCTGCGCCAGCAGGGCTTCGACGCGGGCATCGTCGTCCTCACCCTGGATGTCCAGCCGCGTGGCTTCCTGCAGCAGCAGGGTGCGCAGCACGACTTCGTGCACCGCTTCCTTGAGCGGATTGACCGCGTGCTGGTGGTGCGGCAGTTCGCGTTCGATGGCGCTGTCGTCGATGTCGACGCCGTTGACGGAGAGTCCCATGATGCTTCCTTTAGCGANGCGCAGCACGACTTCGTGCACCGCTTCCTTGAGCGGATTGACCGCGTGCTGGTGGTGCGGCAGTTCGCGTTCGATGGCGCTGTCGTCGATGTCGACGCCGTTGACGGAGAGTCCCATGATGCTTCCTTTAGCGAGGGCGGACCAGCTGGAACGCGCGGCCCAGGTAAGTCACGGCGCCGAAGCCGCTCCACACGTGCACCAGGCGGGTGAACGGGAAGATGACGAACAGCGACATGCCCATGAACAGGTGCAGCTTGAACACCAGCGGCGCGTCGACGATGAA
>NZ_JAULSI010000075.1 GCF_030711405.1 Massilia brevitalea | reverse complement strand
GCGGCTTCCTGCGTCATCTTCAACTACTTGATTTCGTTGTCGTTTCTGCGAGGGACCGAACTATAACAAACCGGCACGAGAGTTGCAAGGGCCTTTCTGTGTGCTATCTTTGCCGCCGCCTCCACTCATCTATATAAGAACAGCGATGCGCCTCCCAGAACTGGCACCACTCCATAACGACGAACTCGCCGCCGCCCTCTCCGCTGCGATCGACAACAAGACCAAGCCGCTCGGCAGCCTGGGCCGCCTGGAAGCCCTGGCCAGACAGATCGGCCTGATTCAAGACACGACCACGCCCTCCATCGACTCCCCTTCCATATTGGTATTTGCCGGCGACCATGGCGTAGTGGCGGAAGGTGTGTCCGCCTATCCGCAGGAAGTCACCTGGCAAATGGTCGAGAACTTCCTCGCCGGCGGCGCCGCGATCAATGTCTTCGCACGCCAGAACGGCTGCTCGATCCAGGTTGTCGACGCCGGCGTGAACCACCACTTCGGCGAACGTTCCGGCCTGGTCGACCGCAAGGTCGGCCCGGGCACCCGCAACTTCGCCCAGGAGGCGGCGATGACGCCTGATGAATGCGCGCTCGCCCTCGAACACGGCATGGCCCTGGCGCGCGCGCTGCCAGGCAACGTGGTCGGCTTCGGCGAGATGGGGATCGGGAATACCACCGCCGCGGCAGCGCTGATGCACAAGCTGGCCAGCATTCCGGTGGCGGACTGCGTCGGCGCCGGCACCGGCCTGACGCCGCAAGGCATCAGCCACAAGCAGGCCGTGATCGAGGCGGCAGTCGCCAGGCATGCCGGCGTCGACGATCCGCTTGCGGTGCTGGCTACCTTTGGCGGCTTCGAGATCGCGATGATGGCCGGCGCCATGCTGCAGGCGGCCGCGCTGCGCAAGGTACTGCTGATCGACGGCTTCATCGTCACCGGTGCGCTACTGGCGGCGGCCCGCCTGCAGCCGGCCATCCTCGATTACTGCGTGTTCGCGCACTGCTCGAACGAACAGGGCCACCGCCAGATGCTTGCGCACCTGGGGGCGCAACCGCTGCTGCAGCTCGACCTGCGCCTGGGCGAAGGCACCGGCAGCGCACTTGCCCTGCCGCTGCTGCATGCGGCCGTGAACTTCCTGGCGGAGATGGCGACCTTCTCGTCGGCCCAGGTCAGCACCCGGTCCGAATAAATGCAGCAGCTGCGCCTGTTCTTCATCGCGCTGCAGTTCTTCACGCGCCTGCCGATCCCGCGCTGGGTCGGCTTCCAGCCGGAGTGGCTGCAGCACGCGGCGCGCTACTTCCCCCTGGTCGGCTGGGTGGTGGCGGCGGTGGCGGCCGGCGTGTACGTGCTGGCTGCGCTGGTGCTGCCGGCACCGCTGGCCGCCGTGCTGTCCACCGCGGCCTCGATCTACGTGACGGGCGCCTTCCATGAAGACGGCTTCGCCGATACCTGCGATGGCATGGGCGGCGGCATGACGCGCGAGCGCGTGCTCGAGATCATGAAGGATTCGCGCGTCGGCGCCTATGGCGCAATCGGCATCGTCTGCATGCTGGGCGTGAAATGCACGGCGCTGGCGATGCTGCCGCCATCGAGCGCCATCGCCGCCCTGTTCCTGGCGCATCCGCTCTCGCGCCTGGCCGCCACCAGCCTGATCTGGCGCATGGACTATGCGCGCGACCAGGGCAAGGCCAAACCCATGGCCCAGCAGATGCGTGGCGGGGAGTTCGCCATCGCCGCTTTCACCGCCCTGCTGCCTGCAGCCGTGCTGGTGGCGAGCGGCCTGCTCGCGCCGGTCTGGCTGGCGGCCTGCGTTGCCGCAGCGGCCCTGTCCACCTTTTGGCTCGCACGTAAATTCCAGGCGCGCCTGCAGGGTTACACGGGCGACTGCCTGGGCGCCGTGCAGCAGCTGGCGGAAGTGGCGATCTACCTCGTCATCGTGGCCAGCCTCGGCCACGCCGCGCTGACCTGAATCTAAGACTGACCGCATGCGCCTGCTACTGGTACGCCATCCCCGCCCCGAGGTCGATCCCGGCCTCTGTTACGGCCGCAGCGATGTCGTGGCCGACAGCGCCGAGCTCCTGCGCGTGTGCGCCACGCTGCCGGCCGGCCTGCCAACCTTGAGCAGCCCCCTGCAGCGCTGCGCCAGCCTGGCCCGCGGGCTCGACCCAGCGCAGCTGCGCTTCGACGC
The DNA here is from genome assembly GCF_030711405.1 of Massilia brevitalea. Taxonomy (GTDB): domain Bacteria; phylum Pseudomonadota; class Gammaproteobacteria; order Burkholderiales; family Burkholderiaceae_D; genus Telluria; species Telluria brevitalea. Next base: position 11,460 of record NZ_JAULSI010000075.1, on the reverse strand, counting down.
ACGCCTGGCCGAGATGGACTTCGGCGCCTGGGAAATGCGCAGCTGGGATGACATCCCGCGCGCCGAGGTCGATGCCTGGAGCAACGACCTGCTGCACTACTGCCCGGGCGGCGGCGAATCGGTGCTCGACGTGGCGCGCCGCGTGGCCGCCTTCCGCGCCGACCTGTCCCGGGAAGGCCATGCCGAAGCCCTGATCATCTGCCACGCCGGCACCATCCGCCTGCTGCGCGCACTGCACACCGGCCTGCCGCTGGAGGCCGCCGCACTGGAAGCGGCGCGCACGCCGCACCGCATCGGCTATGGCGAAATGCTTGTGCTGGGCGACTGACATCGCCGTATAATGACGCCGTTTTGGTGCTCGCGCCCGTGTTCACTGGCGCAGTTAAACGGGAAACACGAAGCTTGTTCAAGCCAACGTGTGCTGCCCCCGCAACGGTAAGCAGGTACCGCATTCATGCGGCAAACCGTCCCCCAGGCCACTGTGCATTTGCATGGGAAGGCTGGACGGCTCCACCTGCCAGCCCGGAGACCGGCCAAAAGGTGGAGACGTACCTTACAGGTACGCCTCTGTTCAATCCGGCCTACGGGGACGTTGGCTGGTTGTCCGACCAGGCTTCTATGATTGTTCACGTTTCACCGCAGGCGGCTGCATCGTCGCTCGCCCTCGCCATGGCCGCGTCTTTCGCGCATGCCGATTCCACGCTCGCCGCTCCCTCTATCGACACGGTTGTCGTCACCGCCGCCCGCACGCCGCAGCGTGCCGATGATGTCATCGCCCAGACCACGGTCATCCACGCCGAAGAGATCGCGCGCTCGGGCGCCGGCTCGGTGGCCGACGTACTGCAGCGCCAGCCCGGCATCGAGATCGCGCGCAACGGCAGCGCCGGCGCCAGCACCAGCGTCTACCTGCGCGGCGCGAATGCGAACCAGGTCGTGGTGCTGCTCGACGGCGTGCGCATCGGCTCCTCGACCAGCGGCACCGCCAGCTGGAACGCCATTCCGCTCGAAGCCATCGACCGCATCGAAGTCGTCTACGGCCCATTGAGCACCCTGTACGGCGCCGACGCCATCGGCGGCGTGATCCAGATCTTCACGCGCAAGGGTGAGACTGGCCTGCACGCCAGCGCTTCTATCGGCGCCGGCAGCGATGCCACGCGCCAGGCCAGCGCCCACATCGCCGGCGCGAGCGCCGGCGAACACGCCGTCAGCTATGCCTTCGGCGCCGGCCACGACGAGTCCGACGGCTTCTCTGCCACCCGGCCGGGTGCATCCGGCTACAACGCGGACGACGACGGCTACCGCCGCACGAATGTCCACGGCCGCGTGGCGGTCGCCATCGCACCGGGCCATGAAGCCGGCGCCCAGTTCCTGCACAGCCGCCTGCGCGCACAGTACGACAGCGGCGCCAGCGCGTTCGACACCAACAACCGCCAGGACCTGGACACCGCCTCGGTCTTCATGTCGAACCAGTTCGCGCCGAACTGGCGCAGCACGCTGCAGCTGGCGCGCTCCGAAGACAAGCTTGGCAGCTTCACCAGCCTTGCTGCCAGCGGCGCCAGCCAGATCGACACCCGCCAGGACGAATTCACCTGGCAGAACACGGTCACGCTCGGCCCCGATACCCTGCAGCTGCTGTACAGCCACCGCAAGGAAGAAGTGGCCTCCAGCGCCACCCGCGCCCTGGAACGCGAACGCATCACCAATTCCTGGGCCGCCGCCTACGCGCTGCGCCGCGGCCCGCACCTGGTCGATTTCAGCGCGCGCCAGGACCGTTCGGTGTATGGCGCCAAGAACACCGGCGCCGCCGGCTATGGCTACAATTTCGGCAACGGCCTGCGCGCCACAGCCAGCATCGGCTCCAGCTTCCGCGCGCCGACCTTCAACGAGCTGTACTACCCCGGCTTTGGCGTCGACACCAACCAGCCCGAGCGCGGCCGCAACGCCGAACTCGGCCTGCGCTACGACAGCCGCGCCGTGCAGCTGGACGCCACCGTCTACCGCAACCGCCTGAGCGACATGATCGTCTCGGCCAATCCCTGCCCGGACAAGCGCGATGGCCGCAGCGGCAGTTGCGCCTACAACGTGGCTTCGGCCACCCTGGAAGGCGTGAGCCTGGCGGCCAGCACCCGAATCGGCGCCCTGCGCCTGCGCGGCAGCGCCGACTGGCAAGACCCGCAGGACAATGGCAGCGGCAAGCGGCTGGCGCGGCGCGCGGCGAAACACGCCAGCCTGCATGCCGCATACGATACCGGCCGCCTGGAGACGGGCGCCGAATGGGTGCTCTCCGGCGCCCGCTTCGACGATGCCGCCAACCTGCGCCGCCTGGGCGGCTATGGCCTGCTGAACCTGTACGCGAGCTGGCGCATCAACGAAGACTTTTCGCTGCTGGCCAGGGTGAACAACGGCTTCGACAAGGACCATGAGCTGGCCCGCAACTACAACACCGGTGGCCGCAGCTGGTTCGCCGGCCTGCGCTACGGTATCCGCTGATCCCATCCCTCATGAGCCGCACGCCCCCGCCCCTCTCGAAACCCTTGCCGCTGCGGCCGCTGCGCCAGCGCGCCCTGCTGGTCACGGGGACGATGCTGCTGGTGGCGATTGCCTGCATGCTGTATGCGGGCATGACCGGCTCGGTCGAGGTGGGGCTGGGCGAGGTACCGGCGGCGCTGCGCGAGTTATATGAGGGCCGCCCGCAAACGCTGGCCGCATCGCTGCTGGAACTGCGCGCCGGGCGCGCCACGGTGGCCTTTGCCACCGGCGCCGCCCTGGCCCTGGCGGGCGTGCTGATGCAGGCCCTGCTGCGCAATCCCCTGGCCGATCCCTACATCCTCGGGATCTCGGCCGGCGCCTCGGTCGGCGCGCTGGCCGCACTGATGCTGATGGCGGCCATGGCCACGGTCGAATTGGCGGCTGTCGGCGGCGCCATCACGGTGTCGCTGCTGCTGTATGCGCTGGCGCGCCAGGACCTGCGCGGCGGCGCCGGCGGCAGCGGCGGCACCTCGACCCTGCTGCTGACCGGCGTAGTGATCTCCTCGTTGTGCGTGGCCCTGATCACCCTGATGCTGTCGATCGCGCCCGAAGGCCGGCTGCGCACCATGGTGTTCTGGATGATCGGCGATGTCTCCGGGGCGCCGGTGCGGCTGCTGCCCTGGCTGGTGCTCGGCGCCGCCCTGCTCTACGCGCTGCGCAACGCTCGCGGCATGAACGTGCTGGCCCTGCATGCGGAAAGCGCGGTGACGCTGGGCGTGCGCGTCGGCAGCCTGCGCCGCGGTTTGTTCCTGGTTTCGGGCATCCTGACCGCCAGCGCCGTCACCAGCGCCGGCTCGATCGGCTTCGTCGGCCTGATCGTGCCGCACGCCTGCCGCTTTGCCTTCGGCCCCGACCACCGCGTACTGATCCCGGCCTCGGTGCTGGCCGGCGGCAGCTTCCTGGTGCTGTGCGATACGCTGGCGCGAACAGTCGTCGCGCCGCAGCAGCTGCCGGTCGGCGCCGTCACCGCCATCATCGGCGCCCCCATCTTCCTTTATCAACTGCACCGCCTGCGCCGCCACTGAGGCGCAGCGATCCCGGGAGCCTCCCATGAACGACATGACACCCGAACAGACGGCCGCGCTCAACGAACGCCACCGCGTGCGCATGGAGCGCAAGAAGGCCATCATCGACGCCCGCATCGAGGCGGCCGACAAGCAGGTCGGCATCATCATCGTCAACACCGGCAACGGCAAGGGCAAGAGCTCGAGCGCCTTCGGCATGGCGGCGCGCGCCCTCGGCCACGGCATGCGCGTGGGCGTGGTCCAGTTCATCAAGGGGGCGATCGCCACCGGCGAAGAGCAGTTCCTGCGCCGCTTCCCCGATGAAGTGGGCTTCCACGCGATGGGCGAAGGCTATACCTGGGAAACCCAGAACCGCGAGCGCGACATGGAGAAAGCGGCCGAAGCCTGGGCCCAGGCCAGGCGCTTCCTGAACGACCCGGGCATCGGCATGGTAGTGCTGGACGAACTGAACATCGCCCTGAAGTACCGCTACCTCGACGTCCATACCGTGATCGAGGATTTGCTCGACCGCCCGCCGATGCAGCACGTGGTGATCACCGGGCGCGGCGCGCCGCCGGAACTGGTGGCGGTGGCCGACACCGTCACCGAGATGAACGTGGTGAAGCACGCCTTTGCCGCCGGCATCGGCGCGCAAGCGGGGACCGAATGGTAAGCACACTGCAGAACGGCGCCCGCATGGTGCTGGTGGCGGCCGTCTCCTCCGGCCAGGGCAAGACCACCGTCACCGCGGCCCTGGCGCGCAGCCTGGTGCGGCGCGGCCAGCGCGTGCGCGTGTTCAAGTGCGGCCCCGACTTCATCGACCCGATGCTGCTCGAACGCGCCTGCGGCGCCCCGGTCCACACCCTGGACTTGTGGATGGTGGGCCGCGACGAATGCCGGCGCCGCCTGGCCGAGGCTGCGCGCGAAGCCGACGCCGTGCTGGTCGAGGGCGTGATGGGCCTGTACGACGGCACGCCCTCGGCAGCCGATCTGGCCAACGAATTCGGCATCCCGGTGCTGGCCGTGATCGACGCCTCGGCCATGGCGCAAACCGCCGGCGCCGTGGCGCGCGGCCTGCGCGACTACGGTCCGGTGCAGCTGGCCGGCGTGATCGCCAACCGCATCGCCAGCCCCGGCCACGCGCAGATGGTGGCCGGTTCGCTGCGCGACATCCCGCTGATTGGCTCGTTAAATCGCCAGGCAGCCAGCCTGCCGGAACGCCACCTCGGCCTGGTGCTGCCGGGCGAGCAGCCGCAGATCGACGCCTACCTCGATGCCCTGGCCGATGCGCTGCAGCTGGACGCCGCCGCCTGGGATGCATTGCCTTTGACCGCGCCCGAGGCGCAGGATGGCCCGGCCATCGCACCGGCACTGGCCGGCAAGACGGTCGCCATTGCGCGCGACGCCGCCTTTGCCTTCCTGTATCCGGCCAATCTGGATACCCTGCGCATCCTCGGCGCGCGGCTGAGCTATTTCTCGCCGCTGGCCGACGAGGCGCTGCCACCGGATGCCGACGCCGTCTACCTGCCCGGCGGCTATCCGGAACTGCATGGCGAAGCATTGTCGCAGGCCGCACGCTGGCGCGCCTCGATCAGGGCGGCGCATGCGGCCGGCCTGCCGATCCTGGCCGAATGCGGCGGCATGATAGCCTTGGCCGACGAACTCACCGACCCGGACGGGCGCTGCTGGCCGATGGCCGGGCTGCTGCCGGGCGCGGTGACGATGGGCACGCGCCTGGCCGGCCTCGGCGCCCAGGCCCTGGCTACGCCCGACGGCACGCTGCGCGGCCACACTTTTCATTATTCGCGCCTGGAGACGCCGGTCGCGCCATCGCGGTACACGGTGCGCAATACCTCGGGCACCCAGGGCGAGGCGGTGTACGAACTCGGCTCGCTGACGGCCTCCTACTTCCACGGCTACTTCGCTTCGAACCCGCAGGCGGTGGCCAGGCTGCTTACGCGAGCGGCGCCATGAGCGCCACCCTGATCCTGGGCGGCGCCCGTTCCGGCAAGAGCGCCCTGGCCGAGCGCCTGGCGCACGAGTCGGGAAAGGAGGTGCTCCACCTGGCCACCGCCCACGCGGGCGACGGCGAAATGAGCACACGCATCGCGCACCACCGCGCGCGCAGGCCGGCGCACTGGGCCACGCTGGAAGAACCGCTGGCGCTGGCCGCGCTGCTGCGCCGCGAATGCACGGCCGGGCGCCTGGTGCTGATCGATTGCCTGACCCTGTGGCTGACCAACCTGATGCTGTGCGGAGATGAACCCTTGCCGGAAACCGGCGAACTGCTGCTGCCGGCGCGCTTCGATGACGAACGCGCCGCCCTGCTGGAATTGCTGGACGCCGGCCTGCCGGGCGAACTGATCCTGGTCTCGAACGAGGTCGGCATGGGCATCGTGCCGCTGGGCGCCCTGTCGCGCCGCTTCGCCGACGAGGCGGGCCGCCTGAACCAGGACGTGGCGGCGCGTGCCGGCCGGGTGATCCTGGTGGCGGCCGGCCTGCCGCTGGTGCTGAAAGGCGCGCCGTGCTGAGCGGCCTGCCGCTGGCCGAACTGGCGCTGCTGCTGGTAGCCGGCGTAGCGCTCGACCTGCTGCTGGGCGAAGCGCGGCGCTGGCATCCGCTGGTCGGCTTCGGGCGGCTGGCGAATGCGATCGAGGCGCGCTTCAACCGGGCGGGCGGGCGGCTGGCGCGCGGCGCCCTGGCCTGGGTACTCGCGGTGCTGCCGCCGGTGCTGGCGGCAGCCTGCCTGGCCTGGGTGCTGCCGGATGCAGGCACCATGCTGCTGCACGCCTTCCTGCTGTATTTCGCTCTTGGCCTGCGCAGCCTGCGCGAGCACACCATCCCGATCTTCCGCGCCCTGCGCGCCGGCCAGCTGGACGAAGCGCGCCGGCTGACCGGCCGCATCGTCAGCCGCGACACGCGCGACGCCAGCACCTCCGACCTGGCCAAGGCCGGCGCCGAATCCCTGCTCGAGAACGGCAACGACGCCGTGTTCGGCACCCTGTTCTGGTTCCTGGTCGCGGGCGGGCCGGGCGCGCTACTGTTCCGCCTCGCGAACACGCTCGATGCGATGTGGGGCTACCGCAGCGAGCGTTTCAATCTGTTCGGCCGCGCCGCCGCACGCATCGACGACGTGCTGAACTTCGTCCCTGCGCGCCTGACCGCACTGAGCTATGTGCTGCTGGCGCCGCGCGGCGGCCACGCGCGCGCCTGGCGCTGCTGGCGCGCCCAGGCGCCGGCCTGGAGCAGCCCGAACGCCGGCCCGGTGATGGCCAGCGGCGCCGGCGCGCTCGGCATTGCGCTGGGCGGCGCGGCGCGCTACGACGGCGTGGTCGAACAGCGTCCGCCGCTCGGCCTTGGCCGCGATGCCGTCCCGGTCGATGTGCTGCGCGCCTGGCGCCTGGTGCTGGGCACCACCTTGCTGTGGCTGGGCGCCGTCTGCATCCTTGCCTTGCTCATGTGGGGAGCAGGCCATGCTTGAACACGGCGGCAACCTGCGCGCAGCCGCGCAGCGCTACGAGCGCGACGACTGGGTCGACCTTTCGACCGGCATCAATCCCTGGGGCTATCCGGCGCCGGCGCTGCCGCCGGATGCCTGGCACCGGCTGCCCGAGCCCGATCCGGGCCTGGCGGCGGCCGCCTGCGCCTGGTACCGCGCGCCGGCCCTGCTGCCGGTGGCCGGCACCCAGGCCGCGATCCAGGCCCTGCCGCGCTTGCGCCCACCCTCGCGCGTGGTGGTGGCCGCGCCCTCGTATGCGGAGCACGCGCACCACTGGGGCCGGCACGGGCACAGCCTGCGCCAGGTGGCGTATGCCGACCTGGAAGGGGCGGTCGATAGCTGCGAGGTGCTGGTGGTCTGCAATCCGAACAACCCGACCGGTGCGACCATCTCTGCGCCGCAGCTGCGCGCGTGGGCGGCGCGCCTGGCGCGGCGCGGCGGCTGGCTGGTGGTCGACGAAGCCTTTGGCGACACGGCGCCGGGCCTGAGCGTGGCCGCCGGCAGCGGCCAGCCGGGACTGATCGTGCTCCGCTCGGTCGGCAAATTCTTCGGGCTGGCCGGCCTGCGCCTGGGTTTCGTCGGCGCGCATCCGGCGCTGCTGGCGGAACTGGCCGATCTGCTCGGGCCCTGGTCGGTCAGCGGGCCAGCGCAAACGGTGGCGCGCGCCGCGCTGGAAGACCGGACCTGGCAGGACCAGACCCAGACGCGCCTGCTGCTCGCGGGTGAGCACATGCGCGCGCTGCTGGGTGCGCACGGCATCGCGGCGAGCGGCACGCCGCTGTTCCACTGGTGGCCGCATGCGCAGCCGGAAGCGTTTCACGAACACCTGGCCAGGCAAGGCATCTGGTGCCGCCTGTTCACCCAGGCGGCGCGCGGCATCCGCCTCGGCCTGCCTGCCAACGACGACGAATGGCGGCGCCTTGCGTGCGCCTTGGAAAACTGGAGCGAAGGATGAGGGAAAGCATGGAACGCAGTAGTCAAGCTGGCAGTGGACGATCCTGGCGGCTGGGCGCCGTGCTGGCCGGCCTGGTGCTGGCCCAGGCGGCGCAGGCAGTGACCGTGAAGGATGACGCCGGCGCCAATGTCAGCTTGCCAAAGCCGGCGCTGCGCGTCATCTCGATGGCGCCGCATGCGACCGAACTGCTGTTCGCGGCCGGCGGCGGCGCGCGCGTGGTCGGCGCGGTCGACTACAGCGATTATCCGGAAGCGGCCAAGCGCATCCCGCGCATCGGCTCGAACCGCGAGGTCGACGTCGAGCGCATCATGGCGCTGAAGCCCGACCTCATCGTGGCCTGGATGCACGGCAGTTCGGAACGCCAGATCGAGCTGGTGCGCCGGACCGGCGTGCCGATCTACCTGAGCGACCCGCAGACCCTGGAAGGCATCCCCGACAGCCTGCAGCGCCTGGCCCAGTTGATGGGCACCGAGGCGGCAGCGAAGCCGGTGGCGTTTGAGCTGCGTGCGCGCCTGGCCAGCCTGCGCAAGCGCTATGCGGGCCGCTCGCCGGTGCGTACTTTCTACCAGGTGTGGGACAAGCCGCTGTACACGCTCAGCGGCAAGCACATCATCACCGACGCGCTGCGCCTGTGCGGCGGCGAGAACATCTTCCATACGCTGCCGGTGACGGCGCCGGTGGTGACGCTGGAAAGCGTGCTGCAGTCGGATCCGGAAGCCATCTTCGGCACCGCCGAGAAGAACTACGGCGGCGTGAACCTGTGGCGCCAGTACCCGACCATGACGGCGGTGCGCAACGAGAACCTGTTCACGGTGGACGGCAATTTGCTGAACCGCGCCGGCCCGCGCATGATCGACGGCGCCGCCGTGATGTGCGAGAAGCTGGAAGAAGCACGCAAGCACAGAAAATGAGCTTCCCCTTCCAGACCCTGATGGTGCAGGGCACGACTTCGGATGCCGGCAAGAGCACGGTGGTGGCGGCGCTGTGCCGCCTGTTGAAGCGGCATGGCGTGCGCGTGGCGCCCTTCAAACCACAGAACATGGCACTGAACAGCGCAGTGACCCAGGATGGCGGCGAGATCGGGCGCGCCCAGGCGCTGCAGGCGATCGCCGCCGGCATCGAGCCGCATACCGACATGAACCCGGTGCTGCTGAAACCGTCGAGCGACACCGGCGCCCAGGTCATCATCCACGGCCGCGCGCGCGCAGAGATGAATGCGCGCGACTACCACTGTTATAAGACGGTGGCGATGGCGGCGGTGCTGGAATCGCATGCGCGCCTGGGGCAGCAGTACGACTGCATCGTGGTCGAGGGTGCGGGCAGCCCGGCCGAGGTCAATCTGCGCGAGCGCGATATCGCCAACATGGGGTTTGCCGAAGCGGTCGACTGTCCGGTGATCCTGGTGGCGGACATCGACCGCGGCGGCGTGTTCGCGCATCTGGTCGGCACCTTGGCCTGCCTGTCGGCCAGCGAGCGCGCGCGCATCGCCGGTTTCGTGATCAACCGCTTCCGCGGCGATATCGGCCTGCTGGAGCCGGGCCTGGACTGGCTCGAGCGCGAGACCGGCAAGCCGGTGCTGGCGGTGCTGCCCTACCTGCACGGGCTGTATCTCGACGCCGAGGATGCGGTGCAGCCGGCCCAGGCGGGGCGCGGCGCCTTCAAAATCGTGGTGCCCAGCCTGCCGCGCATGAGCAACCACACGGACTTCGATGCGCTGCGTGCGCATCCGGACGTCGATGTCCGCTTCGTGCGCGCTGGCGAAACGATACCGGGCGCCGATTTGGTCATCCTCCCGGGCAGCAAGAACACGCGCGGCGACCTGGCATGGCTGCGCGAGCAGGGCTGGCCGCGAGCGATCGGTCGTCACCTGCGCTACGGCGGCAAGGTGATCGGCGTGTGCGGCGGCTTCCAGATGCTGGGCAAGGTGGTGGACGATCCGCATGGCGTGGAGGGCAGTGCGGGCACCTCGGCGGGCCTGGGCCTGCTCGACCTGGCGACGACGATGACGCGCGAGAAGTGGCTGTGCCGGGTGAGCGGCGTGTGCGCCTTCGATGCCGGCGCGGCGCGCGTGGAAGGCTACGAGATCCACATGGGCGAGTCGCAGGGAACGGCGCTGGAGATGCCGGCATTCCGCATCGACGGCCGGCTGGAAGGCGCCTGTTCGGCGGACGGGCAGATCCTCGGGACTTACCTGCACGGCTTGTTCGACCATCCGGATGCCGGCGCTGCCTTGCTGCGCTGGGCCGGCGCCCGCAGCGAACACCGGGTGGATAGCGCCGCGTTGCGCGAAGCCAGCCTGGACCGGATTGCGGATGCGGCCCAGCCTTTATTTGAAAGATTGATGGCCCTGCCGCCCATCGATAGATAATGTCTATCGATTTGCTTAAATCAATTTACTTTATCTCGCGGATGAGAATGACTATCATTTGCTTCAGATTGTTAAGAACTGGAGCAGTACATGATCGTCGCAGCCAAACGCCTCAGCCAAGTCCTCACCCACATGGCCATCGCCTACGCCCTGGCTTATACGGTAACGGGTTCGGCAGTGTTCAGCGGCCTGGCCGTAATCGCGGAGCCGATCATCAACGTGCTGCTGCTCCCTTTTCACGAAGCGGCCTGGGCGAAACGCCGCCGCATGGCGCGTGACGACAAGGCGCGCTACGTGGCCACGGCTGGCGAAAAGCTCAGCCAGACTTTCCTGCACGCCGGCGTTGCCTTCAGTGTGATGTATGTGACGACCGGTTCCTGGGCGATCGGCGGCGTGGCCGCGGTGCTCGAACCGATCTGCAACGTGATCCTCCTGCCGCTGCATGACCGCCTGTGGGAACACGCCGAGCGCGCCAGTGCGCCGGCAGTCCGCCTGCACAGCGCCTGAACTTCTCTACCGGGCCGGCTCAGCGCCGGCCTCTTCCGTATCCCCAGCCCCCGCCGCGCTGCGACCAGCCGCCGCCGCGCCCGTGCCAGCCGTGTGAGCGGCCGCCATGGTAATGGCCGTAGCCATGGCGGTGTCCATAGCCGCCGCGATCGTAATAGCCAAATCCAAAATTCAGCGCGACCGGAGGACCAACGTAGGTCGGATAGGCATAGCCTGGATAATAGTAGGGGTCGTAGGCCGCTGCATAAGGCGGCCCATAGACAGCACATCCGCCAAGGCTGCCAGCAATCACCAAGCCAACAGCAAGACGCTTCACTGCACGCATACCTGGAGTGTTCATCTCAGTTCCCCGAACGCGAACCTGATTTCATTCTAGTCCGGTACGTCATGTTTTCAACATGAATGTCTCACTGCGCCGATCATCGTAGGGTGGGCTCTTGAGTCCACGCGGTCTCATCGCTCGATCGTCGGCACCTTCCGCAAGCGACCACGTAATCGAATCGCACGCTGGAAAACAAAAAGCCCCGGCCAGTTTCCTGGGCGGGGCTTTTGCTTACTACATATTAACTAGCCTGACGATAACCTACTTTCACACTGG
>NZ_JAULSI010000074.1 GCF_030711405.1 Massilia brevitalea | reverse complement strand
TCACATTAGGGTGGGCACTCCGTGCCCACGCGGTTACGTGCGCATGCTTCTTGCGCTGGCCGCGAGGTAACGCCCGCAAACATCAAGCGAAGCCCGCTCGTGGCCGATGGAAGCATCGCGAGCGACATGTCACCGCCAACGTAGGAAGCACGAGCACGTAACCGCGTGGGCACGGGGTGCCCACCGTACGTTCAAGCTAACGTTCAAACGACGTTGGCGGTTACCTTACTTCCCAACCACCTTCACCTGCTTTACATCCAGCGTCGATTCGCCAAACGTCTCCTTGTCGAACTCCCCGGTCAATTCCACCATCGTGTTCTGGTCGACATTCACGCCCTGCGGGAAATACTTGGCGTCGATCTCCACCGTGATCTTGCCGCTGGCGTCGGTGAACTCGTAATCCTCGCCGCCCTTGTGGCTGGTGAGCTTGCCCTGCAGGCGCACGTACTGGTCGTCCTTGCCGTTGTCGAGCAGCTGCTTGGCGGTCATCAGCGGCGCGCTCGACGGGCCGGTGTAGCCGGAGGCAGCCGGCTTGCTCGACGGCCCCGTGTAGTTGCCCGGCTGGGCGATGGCGGCCGCCGAGCCGGCAACAAAAGCGGTGATGCAGGTCAGTTGGATCAGTCGTTTCATGGGTCGTTCCTCCGTTGGTTGATGTTTACGCTGCCGTTCGCGGCAGGCACAGACGCATTACACCGCCCGAACATTAACGCGATCTTAAGGTGCCGGCAGATCGAGCGTCACACCCAAGCCACGCCCCTCCAGCCCCACGCCGAAGGCGAGCGTCATGCCATGCAGCTCGGCGATGCGGCGCACGATCGACAGCCCGAGGCCGCTGCCGCCCTGTCCCTGCCCCAGCACGCGGAAGAAACGCTCGGTCAGGCGCGCACGGCTGGCCTCGTCCACGCCGGGTCCGTTGTCGCGCACGGCGATGCGTGCCTGCCCCGCATGCAATCCGGCGAAAATTTCGACCCGGCTGCCCTCGGGACAGTAACGCAGCGCGTTCTCGACCAGGTTGCGCAGCATGATCTCCAGCATGCGCGGCTCGGCCTGCACGGTGTCAAGTTCGCAGTGCAGCGTCAATGCGATCCCGCGCCGCTCGGCTTCCTGCGCGTGCAGGGCCAGCACGCCCTCCAGCAAGGGCGCCAGCATCACCTGCTGGCGCACCAGCTGCTCGCGCGCCAGCGGGTCGAGCCGGGCCAGCGTCAGCAAACTGTCGACCAGGGCCGTCAGGCGCGCGATGTCCTGGCGCAGCTTGCCGAACGGCGCCGCCATGTCCGGATGCTGGCGCCCCAGCAGCTGCACGTGCATGTGCAGCCCTGCCAGCGGCGTGCGCAGCTCGTGCGCGGCGTCGGCGGTGAAGCGGCGTTCGGCCTGCAGGGCTGCGTCGAGCCGCTCCAGCACGCCGTTCAGCGCGCCCACGATGGGCTGCAGCTCGCGCGGCTGGCCGCCGAGCGCCACCGGGGCCAGGTCGCTCGGGGTCTTGGCGGCAATGGCGTTCGCGGTGCGGCGCAGCGGCTGCAGCACGCGGCCGATCAAGAGCCAGCACACCAGCGCCAGCAGCAGCAGGATGCCGGCCACCGGCAGCCACAGGGACTCTGCCAGCTCTTCCAGGATGTCGAAGCGCTTGTCTTGCCGCTGGCCGACCTGCACCTCGAAGCGGCTGGCCTCGTCGCGCACCACGAACACGCGCCAGCGCCGGCCATCCACTTGCGGATCGGCAAAGCCTTCGTCCTCGTCGAAACCGGACACGAATGCCCGCTTCGGCGCGCCTTCGGTGCGCTGGATCACGCGGCCATCGGCCACGATCTGGTACTGCATGTCGACCTTGCGCACTTCTCGCGTTGACGGGCGCGCCGGCAAGCCGCGCGCGTGCCAGTCGGTGGTGGCGGACAGGATCATGTAGCCGGCTTCCTCCAGTGCATCGTCGAAGACGTCGTTGGTTTCCTGCCAGGCGATCACGGTGACGATGGCCAGGCTGGCCAGCCACAGCGCCACGCTGGCGGAAACGATCGCGAATACCAGGCGCCGCCGCAGCGAAGGAGGCGATGCTTCAGCTTTCATCGTGTTTCAGCCGATAGCCGAGACCGCGCACGGTGACGATGCTGTCGCTACCGAGCTTCTTGCGCAGGTTGTGGATATACACCTCGATGGCGTTGCTCTCGACCTCGTCGCCCCAGCCGTACAGGCTTTCCTCGATCTGGGCGCGGGTGACGATGCTGTTCTTGCGCAGCAGGAGCGCGTGCAGCACGTGGTATTCGCGTGCCGTGAGCGCGACGGGTTGGCCGGCCAACGCAACCTGCTTGGTGTCGGGATCGAGCGCAATGGCGCCGTGCATGAGCGCATTGCTGGCCTGGTTGGCGCCGCGCCGCGCCGCGGCCCGGATGCGCGCCGACATTTCTTCCAGCTCGAAGGGTTTCACCAGGTAGTCGTCGGCGCCCAGGTCCAGGCCTTCGACGCGGTCGGCCAGGGCATTGAAGGCGGTGATCAGGATCACCGGCACGGCGTTGCCGGCGGCGCGCAGGCGGGCCAGCAGGGCGTCGCCGGAAAGGCCCGGCAAGCCGCGGTCGAGCAGCACGCAGTCGTAATGGTGGGTTTTCAGGGCGGTGTCGGCCGAGTCGCCGCGTTCGACCCAGTCGACGGCATGGCCGTCCAGGCGTAGCCAGGACTGGATGGTGTCGCCGAGCGACTGGTCGTCTTCTACGAGGAGGATGCGCATGCTTGACTATGCTACGGCTGATGGATGAATGGAATCTTAAGACCCGCTTGCAAGCGATCGCCCATGTCGGATTTCTTTACAAAAATTAAATTTAAGCAATTCAGTGAGCGCGAACTATTTGTTTTAAAACGAGTAACTGTTGGTGGCACGGCCATTGCTAAGTGAATGGCACCACAATGACATTAAGGGATGTGCCATGTTCAACTTCCAACTTTCCCGCCTCCTGAAACTCGCCGCCGCCAGCCTGGCCTTCGCGTCCCAGGCCGCACTGGCTGCGCCGGTCGATTTTTCCGGCGCCTTGACCGAATCCGATCCTGTCTTTAACCGGCCTTTCAGCACCTTCAGCCTGAGCGGCGTGGGTACGGCCACGTCCTACGACGTATTCAGTTTCCACGTGACCGCCGACGGCGTCTACTCCATGCAGACGCTCTCCGCCGACACCCGCAACAGCGATACCTTCCTGGCACTGTATGCGAACGCCTTCGATGCCTCATCGCCACTGGCGAATCTGCTGACCATCGACGACGATGCGGGTACCGGCTTCCTTTCGCTGATCAGCCAGTCGCTGCAAGCCGATGTCCGCTACTTCCTGGTTGTGACGACGTACGAAAATGCCCAGTTCGGCAACTATACCGGCCGTTTCGATACCGTCAGCGGTGGCGGCCAGGTGGTCCTGGGCGAAGCCGCCAGCGACGTGCCGGAACCGGCCACCCTGGCCCTGCTGCCGCTGGCCATGCTGGGCATGACCCTGGCGCGCCGCCGCCAGCGCCGTTGAGCCAGGCTTGATGGTGGAGGATGGGCGGCGCTGGCCGCCCATTTTTGTTTACCGGTCCACCGCCCAGCTTGACATCCTGCCTGCGCGAACCAGGCTGAAGGCATCGACTATCCGGGCATGACCAACCGCGATTGTCAGTGGACAGCCGAATTGCAGGGAGAGCTGTCATGAACGCGCAAGACAACAAGCGGCTGGTCATCGAGTGCTACCAGCTGTTCCTGAAGGGCGACATCCGCAGCCTGCTGGACCGTTGCCAGGACGACGCGGACCGGGTCGAGCGCGACTCCGATTGCATTCCCTTCGCCGGGGCCTACCACGGCAAGGGCGAAATCGCCGAGTTCTTCAGCAAACTCGCCGAGGGCGCCGAAGCCCTCAGCTTCACGCCCCGCGACTTCGTCGCCGAGGGCGACAAGGTCGTGGTTGCAGGCGACGCCAGCTGGCTGGCCAAGCCGACCGGCCGCAGCTTCGACAGCCCCTGGGTACATGTGCTGACCATCCGCGACGGCAAGATCGCGCGCTTCGAGGCCTACAACGATACCGCGCCCGCCGAGCGCGCCTTCCGTCCCGACCAGCCGGCCCAGGCGCCGATGGCCGCGCCGCTGCATCACTGAAGCGGGAGGGGTAGCAAGCCGGGCCGCCTTATCCCTTCTTGAGCGAACCCGGCTTGTGCGCGGCTTCGGCGCCGGTCTTGTCGCTGGCCACCAGGTATTCCGGGTTGTCCTTCGATGCCGCCACCTCGTGGCCCTTGATCTTGGTGTGCGCGGTCAGCTTTTTCTTGACCGTGCCGTGTACCGTTCCCTGCGACGACTCCCACTTCACCTTGTCGCCGGCCTTGAATGCATTGCTCATGATGGCTCTCCGAAAATGGTCGATGGCGGACCGCATGACAAGCAGCCGCTGCCGCATCATTTGACCATAGCTCGGTAGAATTTCCGCACGTTACGAAACAGGCGAAAGCCGCGCTGTAGCGGGCGCGGGTATGCTGGCATTCATCGCCACCGCCCTGCACGTGCCTTGAAACGTCCGTCGATCCGCCGCCCGCTGTCCGCCGCCCTGCTGGCCTGCGTCATGCCCTGGGCTGGCGCCGCGCCGGTGCAGAACGACGCGCGCCTGATCGGCGCCATCAACGCCTACCGTGCGGCGCCGGACAGCTGCCAGGGCCTGCGCCCCGCGCCGGCGCCGGCCCTGGCTGCGCAGGCGGCGCTGGCGCGGGTGCGCCTGGAGCCGGGCACGTTTCCGGAGTGGGCGCTGGAGCAGGCCGGCTACCCGACCGACAAGGCCGAGGTGATCCACGTCGGCGGCGCGCCCGACAACGAGGCCGTGCTGGAGCTGCTGCGCAGGCAGTACTGCCGCAGTTTGCTGGATGCGCGCTTTACCGACATCGGTGTGGCCCGCAGCGGCAACGACTGGACGGTCGTGCTGGCCCGCCCTACCCCGCCGCTGGTGCTGCCGCAGCAGGAAGAAGCCGGGCGCATCATCCTGGAACTGGTGAATGCGGCGCGGGCGCAGGCGCGCAACTGCGGCGACCGCCCGTTTGGCGCGGCGCCGCCGGTGGCCTGGAATACGCAACTGGCCCAGGCGGCGCTGGCGCACAGCAACGACATGGCCGCGCACCGGCACTTCAGCCACCAAGGTTCGGACGGCAGCGAATCGGCGCAGCGCGCCACCAGCGCAGGGTATCGCTGGCGTCACATTGGCGAGAACATCGCGGCCGGGCAGACCTCGCCGCAGGAAGCGGTGGAAGGGTGGATCGAGAGTCCCGGGCATTGCGCGAACCTGATGAATCCGCAATTCAGCGAGATGGGGGCGGGATATGCGGTGAGCCGCGTACGCTTGCCGGGGTTTCCGTATTGGACGCAGGTGTTCGGGACGCCGTGACGATTGGCCACGGTCGATGACCGTACGGTGGGCACCCCGTGCCCACGCGGAACGATGATCATGGTTGGCGTTGGATGGCGCCGCGCGTGATGCATGGTGATGGCGTGTCCAAAAGCGTCTCGCAGACGTTTCGTCAGGGGCGCTTTGTACGAGCGGATCTTCGCTGCCGCAGGCTCACGGATAAACACGTAACCGCGTGGGCACGGGGTGCCCACCGTACGGTCCGGCAGTAGTGGCCCGTCATATGATATGCATGTTCCGGCGCCATAAAAAAGGAGCGCCGCAGCGCTCCTTCGTATCAAGCAAATCGACTGGCAATTACCAGAAAATCACCCGCTCTTCCGGCGCCAGGTACATCTTGTCGCCCGCCTTCACCTCATACGCTTCGTAGAAGCCCGGGTGGTTGCGCAGGCTGCCGTTGACGCGGAATTCCGACGGCGAGTGCGGGTCCGATTTCACTTGCGCGATCAACGCGGCGTCGCGCGCCTTGCCGCGCCTGGCCTGGGCCAGGCCCATGAACAGGCGCTGCTCGCCCGTGAAGCCGTCGATCACCGGCGCCGGCTTCCCGCCCAGCGAAATTTTATAAGCGCGGCTGGCCATGATGGCGCCGGCGTTGTCGGCGATGTTCTCGCCCAGCGTCAGCTCGCCGTTCAGGTGGTAGCCCTGCACCGGGCTGTAGCCGGCGTACTGCGCCACCAGCACCTTGCCGCGCGCAGCAAACTTCTCGCCGTCTTCCTTGGTCCACCAGTTGCGCAGGTTGCCGTCGCCGTCGAACTGCGAACCCTTGTCGTCGAAGGCGTGGCTGATCTCGTGGCCGATCGAGATGCCGACCGCGCCGTAGTTCACCGCCGGTTCGGCGTTCGCATCGTACAGCGGCGCCTGCAGGCGCGCTGCCGGGAACACGACTTCGTTCATGCTCGGGCTGTAGTAGGCGTTCACGGTCTGCGGGCTCATGCTCCAGGCCAGGCGGTCCACCGGTTTGCCCAGCTTGTTGACGCCGAATGCGTGGCCGAACTCGCGCGAGCGCATCACGTTGCCGACCAGGTCGCCGCGCACGACGTTCAGCGACGAGTAATCGCGCCATTTTTCCGGATAGCCGATCTTGGCGTTCATCTTCGAGAGCTTGATCTGCGCCTGCTTCTTGGTCTCGGGGCTCATCCAGTCGAGGGTTTCGATGCCTTCCTTGAAGGCGGTGATGAAGTTCTTCACCATCGCCTCGACCTGCGCCTTGCGCTCGGCCGGGAAGTGACGCTCGACATACACCTTGCCCACCACTTCGCTCAGCTCGCGATTGACCAGGGCGATGGCGCGCTTGTCCAGCGGACGGTTTTCCTTGGTACCCGACAGCACGGTGCCGCGGAAGGCGAAGCTCTCGTCGACGAACGGCTGCGACAGGTAAGGCGCATAGGCGCTGATCAGGTGGAAGGCGTAATACGACTTCCAGGTATCGACCGGGGTGGCGGCGATGATCTTGTCCAGCGCAGCCAGGTAGCTCGGCTGGCTGACGATGATCGAATCGACCTTGCCGGCCACGCCGACATCCTTGGTCCAGGTGGTCCAGTCGAAGCCCGGCATCAGGTCCTTCAGCTGGGCGAACGTCATCTTGTTGTAGCGCTTGACCGGATCGCGGTTCTCGACGGCGCTCCACTGCGCCTTGGCGATCTCGGTTTCCAGCGCCACGATGTTGGCCGCTTCAGCGGCAGCGTTCTTGTGGCCGGCCAGCGCCAGCATCTTCTCGACGTGCACCTGGTACTTGGCGCGGAAGTCCTTCATGCGCGCTTCGTCGGCGATGTAATAGTCGCGGTTCGGCAGGCCCAGGCCCGACTGGCCGACGCTCACCACATAGCGGGTCGAATCCTTGCTGTCCTGGCCGACGTACATGCCGAGCGGCGCCTCGCCGCCGATGCGGTCCATATGGGCCGACAGGGCGGCGATGCCGCGCTTGTCCTTCAGGGCGGCGATGCGCGCCAGCTCACCTTTCAGTGGCGTCAGGCCGAGCGCATTGCGGCGCGCCTCGTCGATGTAGCTGGTGTAGTAGTCGCCCATCTTCTGCGCGTCCGAACCCTTGCCGGCCTTGGTATCGGTGGCGGCCTGCTCGATGATGGTGCGGATCTGGTTCTCGACGTTTTCCTGGGCCACGCTGAAGGCGCTCCAGCTGGAACGGTCCGACGGAATGTCGACGGTTTCCAGCCACTTGCCCTGGGTATGACGGAAGAAGTCGTCCTGCGCGCGCACGCTGGCGTCCATCGCAGCCTTGTCGACGCCGGATACCGCAGCGGCGGCAGCTGTCGTCGATGGTGCGCTGGTGGCCGCTGCGTCGTGGGCGCCGGCGTGGGCGGTGACGGCGAACAGCCCCGCGATCAGGGTGCTGCACAGGGTACGCTTCATGTGATTCTCCGTTATAGGAATAATTGGGACCGGAGGATGCTAATGCATAAAGCATGGCATTGCCAAGTAGAACAACCGCGTTCGCATATGCATGTGCCTTTTGCATACAGCCTGTAAGTACGGGCCGTATGCGAAATGGTGCGAGCGCTGCAAACGTCCCTGTCGCATTCATGCCAAGCCTGCTCGGGCACGGCGGCGCGATATTTCGCTATTGCACGTTTTCTAAGCCATAATGAATAACATTTTCATCCGTGGCCGCCCCGATGCGCCTTCTTCCCCGTCACCTGCCAGCCTGCGCTCCGGCGCCGACAGCCTGCTTGCGCGGCGGGCGTGGAGCTGCGCGATGAAGCCGACCTCGCGCGTCTCGCGCCTGTACGAGGTGATGGACCTGATGCTCGACTCGGTGGGCGACCCGCTGGCGTTGAAGAACCTTGCCGCCTCGGCCAGCTACTCGTCCTTCCACTTCGACCGCATCTTCCGCGAGCTGACCGGCTTTTCGGCAGTGGAATACCAGCGCAAGCGCCGCCTGCGCCGCGCCGCCCACCTGCTGCGCCACGAACCCGATGTGCCGGTGCTGCACATCGCCCAGGACTGCGGCTTTCCCTCGAACGCAGCCTTTGCCAAGGCCTTCAAGCAGCAGTTCGCCATGTCGGCCAAGGCCTGGCGCGAAGGCGGCTGGCGCACCTACATGGACCAGCAGGTCGGGCGCGAGAGCGACGTCAGCTTCTTTGTCGCCGAACCCGACAACCTGGAAGCCATCCTGGCGCCCTATTGCCCGCCCGAACCCGGCAGCGTGGCGGCGCGCATCCGCGTGCAGGCGCTGCCGGCCGTCACGCTGCGCTACCAGCGCTTCTTCGGCCAGTCGGGCGCGGCGCTGTCGATCGCCTGCAACAACTTCATTTGCGAGCGCGAAAGCAATGGCGATACGACTCGCGCCACCGCCTGGTATGGCGTGTTCGACGAAGACCCGGGTTTTACCGGCGAGCGCGAATACTGCTACGACTTCGGCTTTGGCGGCAATGCGGTACCCGATCCGACGCTCGGGCTGCGCGTGCTGCCGGCAGGTTCATACGCCATCCTCAACTTCTGCGGCGATTGGCCGCGCTTCCGCTTCATGTACGAGGATTGGCTCGACAAACAGGCATTCTGGCGGCTGGACAGCACGCGGCCGCATATCCAGAAAGTCGAGCGCGATGGCGCCGGCAAGTGGCGCGGGTGGCTGGCGCTGCCGGTCAAGAAGCGTTAAAAACAACGGGGGTCAGGTCTGCCATCCAGACACGGACTCTGCCTTACCAGCAAATCCAGGTTCGCCAGCCCTGGATTCAAGCATGGCCTCGCGCTCTATCTCCGGCAGTTCAAGCCAGCGCCAGATCGCTGCCCACTACCGCCCGGAAAGTGATTTCCACCAGCTGCGCAGGGAAAGCGAGCCGCGTCGCGCCGATGATATTGCTGGCGCATTGCGGCTGCTCGGTTCCGTACACTTCCTTGCGCACCTTGCCACCGGCAGTGAAAGCCGCGTCGACATCCAGGACATACAGCGTTTCCTCGACCACGTCATCCAGTGTTGCACCAAATTCGGAGAGCAGTGCGATGGCATTCCGATAGGTCTGGCGAATCTGCTCCTCCATCTGGCCAAAATCCACCGGCTTGCCAGACTCGTCAAGCGGCGCCGGCGCAACCAGGGCGCCACTCTGATCGTGGCTGAGCTGACCGGACAGATAAATCGTGTCCGTGACCTGCACCCCCTGGACATAGCCGAACAGGCCTTCCCAGGCGACGCCGAAATTCACGATTTTTTCTGAACATAGCCGAACAGGCCTTCCCAGGCGACGCCGAAATTCACGATTTTTTCTNAGGCGACGCCGAAATTCACGATTTTTTCTGAACATAGCCGAACAGGCCTTCCCAGGCGACGCCGAAATTCACGATTTTTTCTGAAGCTTTTGGGTGGTAGACATAGCATGTGCCGGTTGGTGAATGGCTCGCCAGCATAGCGTTTCGATGGCCGCCTTCCACCGGCCAATGGATAGGGCTGAGCTCGTGTCCGGATGTCAGACCTGACCCTCGTTGTTTTCACTCGTTGTTTTCAGGCGACAGCCGCACGAAGCGCGTCAGCACCAGCACCGGCACAGCGCACGCCAGCACCCACAGGAAGAAGTGACGGTAGCCCAGCGCTTGCTGGATATCGCCGCTGACCATCTTGAACAGCACGAAGCCCAGCTGCATGAAGCCGCTGCCGAGTGCGTAGTGCGCGGTCTGGTAGGGGCCGCTGGCGATCACCTGCATGATGAAGAGGATGATGCCGACGAAGCCGAAGCCGTAGCCGAACATCTCCACGCCGAGCGCGGTGGCGATCAACGGCAGGGACTCGGGCTGCGCGGCGCTCAGGTACCAGAACACCAGGTTCGGCAGGTTCATCGCCAGGATCAGCCACGGCATCGCGCGCTTCAAACCGAGCCAGGACGTGAAGTAGCCGCCGGCGATACTGCCGACCAAGAAAGCGACGGTGCCGGCGGTGCCGTACACCGCGCCGACTTCGGCCGTGCTCAGGCCCAGGCCGCCAACGGCGCGCGCGTCGCGCAGGAACAGCGGGCCGATGGTCTGGATCTGCCCCTCGCTGGCGCGGAACAGGATGATGAACACGATGCCGAGCCAGATGCCCTTCTTGGCGAAGAAGGCGCGAATCACGTCGAGCAGCGTGGCGGCAATGCTGCGCAGCGAATCGGTCTGCGCCGAGCGTACCGTGAGCGTGCCGGGCAAGGCCAGCGCATGGTACAGCGCGAGCCCTGCCAGCACTGCGCCGAGCAGGCCGAACACCACGGTCCAGGCGGGCGCAGTGCCGATCCGGCCTTCCAGGTAGCCGGCCAGGATCACGAGGCCGCCCAGCGACAGGAACTTGGCCGCATTGAAGAAGGCGCCCTGCCAGCCGGCATAGGCAGCCTGCTGTTTGGCGCTCAGGCTGGCGATGTACAGGCCGTCGGCGGCAATGTCGTGGGTGGCCGATGCCAGCGACACCACCGCCAGCAGCGCGATGCACAGCGCGAACCAGCCCGGCAACTGCAGCGCCAGCGCCACCGACGCCAGCCCTGCCCCGCCCAGCAGCTGGAAGCTCACCACCGCGCGCTTCTTGCTGCGCGCGACCTCCAGGAAGGGACTCCACAGCGCCTTGAATACCCAGGCAAACCCCAGCAGCCCGGTCCAGCGCGCGATCTGCTCGTTCGGCACGCCCATGCTCTTGAACATCAGGCCGGCGATCAGCGCCACCGCGTAGAAAGGCAAGCCCTGGGCCAGGTACAGGGTCGGCACCCAGGCCAGCGGATGGCGCGCGGCGGACGGCTTCGTCATGCTGGCGGCGGCGGTGGAGACCTCAGGCATCGGATGCGTCTTTCAGGGCGATGGTGGCGACGCGGCTGCTGCGGCCGCGCGTGTCGAAGCTGGCGATGGTGAATGTACGCGCATCCGGAGGAATGCTCAACGGCGCGCTGTAGAGCGGACTGGCCGCATCCGGTGCGCCCCCGTCGAAGCGGTAGCGCAGCGCCAGGCCGGGCAGCGCCACGTTGGCGTGGATGCGGCCCGCCTGCAGCAGCACGCCCGGTGGCGGCAGGCGGTAGGCCCAGGCCAGCGGCGCGCGGTCCAGGCGCGGCAGCGCGCGCCGGCCGAGGCGGTTGGCGAACTCGTTCCAGTCGGCGTCGATGCGTGCCGCGCGCTCGATCGGGTCGGCGATCAGGCGCCAGCCGGGGTCCGGGCTCCAGGCGCGTTCGGCCAGGGCCAGCAGGCGCGGCGCGATCATGTATTCGATGCGCGCACGCGAATGCGCGTTCTCGCTCCAGAGCTGCCCCTGCAGGCCGGCGATGCATCCGCCATCGAGTTGTGCCAGTCCTGCCAGCAGCATCGCGGGCACGGGCCGGCCCATCGGATCATGTGCCGGCACCGTGCGCTGGTCGAGCGGGCAAAAGGCAAAGGCCTGGCGCAGGCCAACGAAGCCGGCCCAGTAGTAGCCGGGTTCTTCCGGGTCCTTGGCGCAGGCCAGGTCGAAGTACAGGTTGGCCGCGTTCGACAGCACCACGCTGTAGCCGGCATTCGCCAGGCGATAGGCGATGTCTTCCTGGCCCGATCCCCAGGCGTTGTTCCAGACGTAGGCATGGAAGTCCGGGCCGGCAAAGCGCGGTTCGGGGGCCGGGGCGCCGCCAGTGTCGTGGGTCAGCGCGGTGTCGTCCCAGCCGGCAAAGGCCAGGCCGTGGCGCGCCAGGATCGCGCGGCAGCGTGCCACGAAGTCGAAGCGCAGTTGCGCCACGTCGGTCCAGCCCTGTTCGCGCATCCTTGCGCGGCACAGGGGCGAATCGATCCAGGCGCCGTTCGGCACTTCGTCGCCGCCGGTGTGGATGGCGCGCAGCGGCACGCCGGCCTGGCGGAACAGGTACTTCACTTCGCCGACCACGGTGTCGATGAAGCGCTCCACCGAGGGCAACGCGATGCAGATCACGTTGTCGTGCCACATCTGCACCGATTCGTAGATCGACGCGTCGTCGGGGTCGTCGAGGCGGTAGGCCCAGGCGCCCTCGATATCGCCGGCGGCCAGCAGGCGGTCGTGGCGCACGCGCATGGCCTGCACCGCGGCGCGCGCGTGGCCGGGCATGTTGAACTCGGGGATCACCTCGATGTGGCGCGCATGGGCGTGGCGCAGGATGGCGATGAATTCCTCGTGCGTGTAGTGGCCGGTGCCGGGCGAGCTGTCGATATCGGCGCCGGAACCGAAGGATGGCGGCAGGCAGGGGCTGCTGCCGGGGCCTACGTCAAGGCTGACGCCGCGCCGCGCACCGACCTCGGTCAACTCAGGCAGCGCGGTGATCGGCAGGCGCCAGCCTTCGTCGTCGGTGAGGTGGAAGTGGAAACGATTCAGTTTATAGGCGGCCATGCAGTCGAGCAGGCGCAGCACCGTATCGGCGCCGGCGAAGTGGCGCGCCACGTCGAGCATCATGCCGCGGTAGGCGAAGCGGGGAGCGTCGAGCACGTGGCCACATGGCAGGCTGCCGTCTTCGTCCAGCAGCTGGCGCAGGGTCTGGAGGGCATTGAAGACGCCGTGGGCGGAGGCGCCGCGCAATACGGCCTGGTCGGCGCCGATGTCGAGCTGGTAGGCTTCGCCGTTTGGCGCTTCCAGGGGGACGGGGCCGGTCTCGATCAGTATGTGCGCATTGTTCGTATCGCTTGCCGGCAGGTCGTCGAGCAGGGTGCGCAGGAAGGCGGCTTCGTTGGCGAGGTCTGGAGCGTGCACGATTGCCGTGCCGGGTCCGAGCTTGCAGGTGCCGGCGCCGAAGCGGGCCGAGACCGGGCGCGGCGTGATGCGGCCGACCTGCTCCTCGGGCAGCAGGTGCAGGCTGGCGCTGTCGGCGTAACGTTGGGCGGCGTTCGCGGTCGGCACGCGGTCTTCGACGTGGCGCATGCGCTGTTCGACGCGGGTGAAGGGCAGGATGCGCGGGTCGCCGAGTGCGATCACTTCGCCTCCTTGCGGCAGCAGGTAGAAGCCGAGCGGCGCGTCGGTGATGCTGATGACCCAGAACTGGGCCTGGTAGGCGATGCCGAAGGTTTCGTTCTCGGCCCAGGGTGCGTCGGCCAGGGCGGTCAGCCTGAACAGGTCACCGTTGATGTGGTCGATCGCGAAGCCGGTGGTGACGCTGTGCGGGATCACCTTGCGGCAGGCGTTGAAGAACAGCTGCCAGCCGGGGGCGAGCGGATTGCCGGAGACGTTGCGCAGCGTGAGGCGCGCTTCGAAGATGCCGTTGCCGGCGAAGTTGCTCAGGCATTCCCATTCGATGGCAATGGGCGCCGTGCCTGGATGTGTGATCGGCATTGTGTTCCTTGATTTACCACGAAAAATGCGGTGGTGTTGGCAACGACCGTACGGTGGGCACTCCGTGCCCACGCGGTTACGCGTTGATCCGGAGTCGGCGGCGGCGCTGATTCGCTCCGAGACGTCAGCGATGGAATGAGGCGTTAGCGGGACGCTTTGGGGACGCCGACAATTCGCATCCGCATCGTCGAGCACAGGCGCAAACGATGATCGGCGTTCCGCGTGGGCACGTTCGTCTTTGAGGCCCCCGGCCTCAAAGACCCCACCCTAATGTGATGGACTCCACCCTCCTGATAACGGCATCAT
>NZ_JAULSI010000073.1 GCF_030711405.1 Massilia brevitalea | reverse complement strand
TACCTTGCCAGCCGTTAGCAGAGCAAAGCCTGCCTTGGCTGACATAGGTAACGGCGACAGCGCCACTGGAACGTTAGTAAGGAGCACCGGTCCACATCGCTCGACTACTCGAGCAAGCTTCTCGGTTACTGACTGGTTTGGCTTCGTGTTTTGTGACATCGAAGGGCTCTCCTTGTGAAGGCGGAAGAAGGCCCTCAGTTTGCGGTGTACAAACTGAGGGCCACCGTTGCGCGAACGTCTTTCGCGCCTCGATTTCCTCATTTAGTAAGAGATTGTCCTGCGGCAATTTTGCCACTGACCGAGACCTTAGGCGTTGAGGACAAGTTCACGGAAGCTATCGGGCTCATCTACTGAGCCTTACGGCTACGTATGCTAGGGAGACGCTGATTAATTCTGAAGTGCAATCCTCGCGCCATTAAAAATCAATAGGTTACGCGCGCTTGATGGCCGAAAAATCGAATTAATCAGTGCTTCCCTAGGGGTGCTCTAGCTGCTTGGAAGGATTTCTGCTTTGAGCGTATAAACGGGGTCGATACATAAAAAAGCCCCGCCAACTTCCGCCGGCGGGGCTACCTGAGGTCAGACTACAACTTTGTCCTAATCAGCCATGCTGATGCGCCGATAACGATGTCTATCATTACCTTGCCAGCCGTTAGCAGAGCAAAGCCTGCCTTGGCTGACATAGGTAACGGCGACAGCGCCACTGGAACGTTAGTAAGGAGCACCGGTCCACATCGCTCGACTACTCGAGCAAGCTTCTCGGTTACTGACTGGTTTGGCTTCGTGTTTTGTGACATCGAAGGGCTCTCCTTGTGAAGGCGGAAGAAGGCCCTCAGTTTGCGGTGTACAAACTGAGGGCCACCGTTGCGCGAACGTCTTTCGCGCCTCGATTTCCTCATTTAGTAAGAGATTGTCCTGCGGCAATTTTGCCACTGACCGAGACCTTAGGCGTTGAGGACAAGTTCACGGAAGCTATCGGGCTCATCTACTGAGCCTTACGGCTACGTATGCTAGGGAGACGCTGATTAATTCTGAAGTGCAATCCTCGCGCCATTAAAAATCAATAGGTTACGCGCGCTTGATGGCCGAAAAATCGAATTAATCAGTGCTTCCCTAGGGGTGCTCTAGCTGCTTGGAAGGATTTCTGCTTTGAGCGTATAAACGGGGTCGATACATAAAAAAGCCCCGCCAACTTCCGCCGGCGGGGCTACCTGAGGTCAGACTACAACTTTGTCCTAATCAGCCATGCTGATGCGCCGATAACGATGTCTATCATTACCTTGCCAGCCGTTAGCAGAGCAAAGCCTGCCTTGGCTGACATGGGTAACGGTGACAACGCCACTGGAACGTTAGTAAGAAGCACCGGCCCACCTCGACCGCCTATTGAGCAAGTTTCTCGGCTGCTGACTGTTTTGGCTTCGTGTTTATGGACATCGAAAGGCTTCCGTGTAAAGGTGGAAGAAGGCCCCCGGTTTGTTGTGACCAAATCGGGGGCCACCCGTGTGCGAGCGTCTGACGCGTCACCATTTACTCCATCCGTATGGCTAACGAACCTAGCTACATAAGGTATCGATAACCTTGTGGAGACTATGCATGCAGACCTACCTTGTACCGCCCGTCGGCGTAGCCATGCCAATTCCTGCGGCGCCTGGAACACGTGCTGAAGCGATTGCGCTCATCGTAGAGTGCCTTCCATGCCCGCCCGCAGCCGGTGCATTTCGCATCGTCACAATCGACGAGTTTGACGTCTCGCCAGATGACTCCTGCACGATAGAAGTCTTCGCTGTCGGGCTGCGACACTATGGAGGAGGGTGTTGGGGGCTAATTGAGGCGTCGGCTGCTGCTACCCAGGCGTCCACCGATTTTTTATCGACGCCCGCTGATGTGCTGCTTTGGCTCAAGGCACTCAGAGAGTGTTGGCCGGTGAGCGTTCCTGGTTTCTCTTGCACGCTCGAGCAGGTGGACGACTTCCACGTGCTCCAGTTTTTCGATGACTCACGCCTTCTATCGTCGGTCACGTGGAATGCACCGGATAGCGATACCGCTTATCGAATGCCGGATACGCTTGAGCTCCCCCAACATCTGTGGGGGACGCCCTACTGTCCGACATTGGCCAACTCTACGAAGCCTTGCGAGCCTTGAACTTGCTCTCTTTGCGGAAGTAAAAATCGTCCAGGGTATCGAGCCGGATGACGAATTTTTCTCCATCCAGCGTCATTTCCCCATACGCATACCATTGGATGGTCTCGTCGACGCCAAGATTCGCTAGCTCTGCGAGTGTCCTGGTATGCGCTTGCGGGGGAGTGTTTGAGTCGTAGGTCTCGCCGCGGTAGTGCACCTCGACAGTCCGCGGGCAGGGTTTCTTTGCTTCGGCACCCTTTGGCACGACTTGAGGTTCAGAGCGGATTGCGAAGCCCGCAGGGGATACTATGGCCTCACCTTTCTTCGCATGGAAGATGCGTTTATCTGCCTTGCGCTCGTAGTGGGCGCTCCAGAACGCAGTCTCATACGTCAAGCCCTTCTGTTCGAACAGCTGGAGCGGATAGCTGCTAGCTGTCTCCTTGAGTAACTTGCTTTGGGCTACTTTGTCGAGGTTTTGCTTTTTTCCTTGGTCGAAGCACCAGCGACTAATCTTGTTCTTTGACTCGACTATCACTTCAAGGACGCTTGAGGTGAAAGTTGCAGCCCCATACTCGATGCCGGCGCGATGTCGGCGTACACGAATCTCTTCATCGCTCAGGATATCGTCGTCGCTACCACCAGGCGCATTCACAACTCGCGGCTTCGGCTTCGCCACAAACTTTTCAGGGAAACGGAAATCTTGGTCTGGAATTCGCTTACCGTGCTTGCCGCTCGTTGGCTCGACAATTACGTCAAGCGGCGTGCCGTCGCACGCGCCTTTGTGTCCATCGTTCCTTGTGACAAAAAATGCGGAGCTTTACCAATCTTGCCGTCAGTGTAGATGTTCCGGGCGAAGTAGGTACAAAGACAAAAAGCGCACTTGAAGCCAGAACGAACCATCCCAGTGCGGAGGTACTCGTCTCGGCAGTGAGATGCAGTTACCTCTTCGTTATTTGAGTTCAGGGCAATGTATGGCATGCGTGCATCAGCAAAGTGTAGGTGACCATTTTTGCACAGAATAGTTCCTTGTGGCAATGATGTGGCTTGTTGAACATCGGTTGCCACAGTACGGATTTTTACTTCAGCAGCCTTGTAGAGCAGGCAATGCAACTCATCCGAAGCCTAGTAAAGAGGTGTTCCACGGCGGCGCCTAGGCCGGAGGAATCTTCTGTTGCGTTCATCCTGCCCTGGCTTCGTCTCGCTACAGCATCCCGTTGGGCCGAAGCAGACGTTGTGCTACTATCTTCTCCAGGCGTCTGGGCCTAACCTGCTCCCGGGTTAAAGCAGACTTGTAGTGTACGCAACACTTGCATTCCATTCATTGGGTCGCAGTGCGTAATCGGGAGACACACTGACCTCGAGCTGATATGACTGGAATCGCGCTATGGCTAACTACGCCATTTCACTGACATCCCTGCGTTTACTCAAGAACGCTCTGCAAGACCGTTTTCCTTTCGTCAAATCGTCGCACCTAAGCGAAGCCGTCGCTGCCGCTGCCGGCTTTCGCACGAACGCAGCTCTTATAGCTCACTCTTCTAGCACCTCGTCCCTGCCTACTTTGCGTCTTGACAACATACTGTTTGTCGAGCGGTTGCATTCCTTTGGCTACTCTGACGTTATGCCATTCGCCTTCGGCGAACTATCGCTAAAAACGCAAGATGCTTTCGGCGCCGCTGCAACCGCCACCACACTGTCTACTGAGGAAACAACGATGCCCAAGCTTTTCTTTTCCTACTCTCACGTCGACGAAGCGCTGCGCGACAGGCTCGAAGTTCACTTGTCGCTCATTAAAAAACAGGGGCTAATCGAAACTTGGCATGACCGGGGCATTACGGCTGGGTCAAATCTAAGCGCGGCCATTGATGAGAACCTTGAAAGTGCCGACGTAATTCTGCTTCTCGTCAGCGCGGACTTTTTGGCGTCCTGGTACTGCTATTCCATCGAGATGAAGCGAGCGCTCGAGAGGCATGCGGAGGGCACGGCGCGGGTCATCCCCGTAATCCTGGAGCCATGTGATTGGCATACAGCCCCCTTCGGCAAGCTTCTTGCCGTTCCAAAGGACGGCAAGGCTGTGACTACCTGGGCGAACCAAGCTGAAGCATGGACTGATGCGGTGCGACAAATCCGCAAGGCAGTTGAGGAAGTAGCACGAGCCAAGTCGCCACCGAAGGCAGCACCCGGAGCTGGTCCGGAGGTGGCGTCAGGTTGGGGCGTTGGTCCTCAAGGATTCTCGGATTCAGACTCGATGCGAGCGCCCACCGCAGGAGCTGGCCAGTCGATGTCCGAGAGACCGAGGTCTAGCAATCTACGGCTCAAGAAAGAGTTTTCGGACTTTGACCGTGACAAATTTTTGCACGATACGTTTGACTACATGGGAAAGTTCTTCCAGGCGTCTTTGGAAGAGGTAGCTAGCCGTAACGCCGGCATTCAGGTGCGGTTTCAGCAAAATGGGAGCGATGCGTTCTCAGCGTTCATCTACAGGGACGGGAAGGCCGTTTCTGAGTGCTTGATTTGGTTAGGTGGCCTTGGAGGTCGTTCGCAGGCTTTGACCTTCTCCCACAATGCGAATTCAGCAAGGGGTTCGTTCAATGAAATGGTTACCATCGAGTCCGACAGCCAATCGATGTACTTCAAGACCTTGGGGATGCAACACCACCACTCAGAGCGGGATGCTCAGCTGTCAGAGCAGGGCGCTTCGGAGTACTTTTGGGGTATGTTCATTGAGCGACTGCAGCGATAGGTCTAGTACATAAACCTAGCTGCGACAACGACTGTTGGCAATATCCTTTCGTTGTCAACGGCGTGTTTACGGGTTCCGGACGACTTCTCACAGCGAGGATGGCTCGGCCGTGCTCGGACCCAGTAGGGATGGGCTGGGCGCACGTAAGAACATCTTGTCAGCGCGGAGTTGATGGCCCCTCGCTACGGCTGGGCTTATAATGTTCAGTCTTGTCTCTACACTTACCAAAGCCGAGAGCCCATGGAAATGTACTTGAAAGTAGCTCGACCCCTGCACGTATTGATAGTTGAGACAGATGAGGACATTCGAGAACTTTTGGAGACGCTCTTTGTCAGCCAAGGGTGCACGGTTAGCTGCGCGAGTGGTCCTTTTGAGGCACTTGAGTTGGCGAAATCGAACGTGCCTGACGCTATCTTTACTGAGCTGATTTTCCCAGATATCAATGGGTTCGAGCTGTGCCGCCGGCTCAGGGCAATGCCTGAAATTGCGACGAAGTTTATTGTGGCGCTAACGGGATTTACCGCAACTGGTGTTGAGGAAACAATTCTGGATGCAGGCTTCGATAGATATCTGCTAAAGCCAGTGAACTTGCAGTTCTTGCTCTCGCTGTTAGAGACGATGAAGAAGCTGTAAGCTTGATGGCGGGACGGTGCGCACGTCAGCGGGCTACGACAGGTATCTGTCGTAGCCCGCTTTGCTGAGAATTACGAGTTCGAGCTTACGCCGGCAGCTCTTCGGTTGACCTGTTCGCCTCCGCACTCAAAACGGTGAATATGCGAAGTTTCCGAATCTTAGAAACTGCAAGGATGTCGCTCTGAGCTTTTGCTTTGATGAGTCCTGAGTTCACTACTTCGGTAGCAGAGCGGATGAACCGTTCTCTGTCCACTCCACCCAACGCTGCAGAGATTTCGTCAATGGTCAGTGGTACACCGGCGACTTCTCGCGTGCGAACTATCACACCCTCCTTCGTCCTTAGTCCAAAGAACATGTGCTTCGCGCATGCCCATTCCTGCAGCATTCCAACTACTTTCGGGTCACTGGGGTCCGCCAACCAACAGACCAGGGTAGCGCCGATTTGCAGTCGGAATAAGTACAGAGCCTGTTCGCTTGCGAGGACCACCTCAGCGCCGACACTCCATTGAACGCGGGCGCGGGGTTTGTCTATGTCGTGTGAAAGGTCTGCCAGAAGCATCGGACGGGTGCCCTCCAAGTCTGGAATTCTCGGTATCAGTCCTAAGTCCTTCGTGCACGTGATGCTCCCTTGGTTGAGGCTACCGCCGTGGTTCGCTTTTGAAGTGGCTTTCATTTTCCTGTCCTATCTATGGTCTCATCCGGTGGATGTATCAGCGTTCGAAGCGCATGCTTCTTGTGCTGTATAGGTAGAAGTGCTGGAAAAGTTAGCCTTTTTCCTGACGTGCAGAACATTGTCGCCGAGGGACCGTTCCACGCAGAGTTGGTCAAGACTGGCGCATGCTCGTACCGGAAGGCATGCGTCGCGTTGGTAGCAGACCGGCTCCCCAATTTGCGGCCGATTCGGACACCATAGACTCCGGTGCAGGCGAAGTAGGGTTAGCCCTAGAGGGTATTGCCGCGACGCGTTACTCTGCCTCTACAGTTCATCAATTTTTGCGGATACTAAGGAGACCAGTCCGCCTGGCTCAACGTTGAGTGCCTTGGCGAGACGTAAAACTGTAGCAAGCGACGGCGCCTTCGTGCCTAACTCGAGCAATGAGATGTACTTTCTTTGAAGACCAGCTTCCAACCCAAGTTGCTCTTGAGTTATCTTTTTTTCGATTCGCAGTGTTCTAAGCACTGCGCCGAATGCACCTGCGACGTTGGCTTCCAAAAAAATCCCCCTATAGTGGGAGGAATGTCGTGGATGCGGTAAAATCTGTCATCCCACTACAGTGGGAATGGGAGTCAGGCACATCTCTTCTCAGTTTTTTGTACACCTACTGTACTCAACGCGACGCGCGCTTTCGCCGGGAAAATCATGCTAGCAACACAACTGAAGGCCGACATACTAACTCGGGACGGACGCCAACTTCTGCCGGCGTCGTTTCGGATTGAGGAACTGATTGTCCTCACGCGGGAAATCGCATTATTCACCGATGGACTCCTGAGTCACGACGAAACCGTGGAGCTCAGCAGATTCTTGATTTCCTACTTGAAAAGACTGCTGGCAAGCCAAGGCAATGAGCGGCTTAAGCAATACGAGAGTAGCCCTGGTGACCTGTTGCCGGCACTGGCATATGAGCTCAACGAACTAATCCGAAACGAACTAGTGTCGCGCCTGATTGGTCACACATCGACGCCAATCAATTTCAGAAATCTGTTCGACGAGCACTTTGCTAACAATGAATCAGCTGGACAGACGAGTCCGTAACGCTCAACGGAGAAAGGTTTGCTGATGCGGCT
Source organism: Massilia brevitalea (assembly GCF_030711405.1). Lineage (GTDB taxonomy): Bacteria > Pseudomonadota > Gammaproteobacteria > Burkholderiales > Burkholderiaceae_D > Telluria > Telluria brevitalea. Next base: position 7,147 of record NZ_JAULSI010000073.1, on the reverse strand, counting down.
GCGAACGCAGCGGCGACAACGAAGGAAGCACGGAGAACAAAGACGAACGAACAGTCCGAGCCGGCGATGATGGGCCCGACTATAGCCAAGTACTGGCAGACTTCCCCCGTCCGAAGACGCATGGAGCTATCAGCGGCTTTCAGCCGAAGCTTCTATTTACGAAGCACGCAGGCAAATTCTACGCAGCTGGCTGCTCGCCTCCCGAACTCTACAGTCGCTGGGGCCGGTGCGAAGACTTGGCTAAGTGGACGAGGGCAAAGTCCTTAGAGTCTAAACATGGCAAACGGTCCCATATGACTGAGCTAGCGATACTTGAACAGTACTTTCCGCGCCTCATCGCGACCGCATGGACATCTGAGGCGGAGGCGCGATTCATCATCAGGCGCGCGGCGGAGCCGCTTAATTGGCCGCTGCCTCCGGCAGCAAATCCGTGAGCAGTGGGTGCGCGCAGACATGCCTGAGCCCGTAGGCATAGAAGACGTGCCAAGCAGTTTAACTTCGCAGAAGGCAGTAAGCTCAATGGAGCGTGCATGAACCCAACTGTATTTCTGGACTTCGACGACGTCCTTGCTGTCCATAAGGTACACAACGGCTACCGAGTTCTTGAGGCCTTCGATTGTGGTGAGCTGGATACTGCATCCGAGCTGTGGTCCAACGTCTTCAATGCCGGCGCCCGAAAAAATTTGCTCGCGTTGCACGAGGAGTTCGAGCCCAGCTATGTGATTTCCTCCACTTGGGCATCGTACCTGAATCGCGACCAAATTCGCGAGGTGCTCAGTCGCACGGGGCTGCAGTTTGTAAGCGAAAACCTAAACGAGGACTGGCGTACTCCCCGTGATTCAGTGTCCGGTAGATTAAGCGAAATTGAGTCTTGGCTCGAACAGCACGTGCCGGAGGCCAGCCATGCTTTTGTCATCATCGACGACCACATGTCAGGATGGGCACTATCGGGCTCTTGGCTAGAAGAGAGAACCGTTTTCTGTGATGCTTGGCTTGGCTTTACCTATCCGAAGCTACGGACGGCGCGAAAAATACTTCAGAGACAAGTCGGGAGTTAGCTTGGCTCCTATATTTTTCGCTTTGTGCACGAGCCCGGCCGAGGATGCCTTCGAAGCCGCGATAGAAAAAGCTTTTGTCCGCGGGTTGCGTTGACATCAGGCGCACGATGGCGCAAAGGTTCTCATACAGGCTTTGAATGAAGTGGGTGTCAGAGCAGAAAGTACACAATGAGCATTCTTTCCGACCACTTGGCGGCGGCAAGACGTTCAGCCGGCATGACGCAGGCTGAGTTAGCGAAGCGGGCTGACGTGAAGCGCAGCACAATCACGGGCATCGAGACCGGCGCTGTTGACCCGGCCGTAGATACGGTATTGTCAATTTCCCGAGCGCTTGGTGTGGAGCCTTTGCTTGTGCCCAAGTGGCTGCGCAGCGAGGTAATCGGATTCATTCGGTCGGGTGGCAAAATCATCGGACAACCACCAGGTGTCGGGGCACCACTGTCCGTCGTCGACGAACTGCTAAAAACTCGTAAGGAGCCTTAGAAGAACGTGGCCCAAAGCAGTATTGTGGTGACTATCATGCCGCCCACAACGCCGAACGTGCCAAGGACTTTGATAATTTTAATCCGCCCTTCAGAGGTTTCAATGTATCGAAGTAGCTTTTCCACAGGATACCTCCAGTTGACAGAATCCAATCATACCGGAATTTGGAGGGCAGGAACGGATGCTCGTATCTGGCTCGGAAGGGGCGATGCATCGGTCTGGCGGTTGCATTCCATACCACACCCTACGATATTTGCTTTTGCACGAGACCTCGAACGCCTCAAATTAGCGATACTGCGTTGACTGTATCGGCCGCTATCTTGAAGGGGTGAGCAATTTAAAGCGGACCAAGGATTTTTCGAAAGCATTACAGGCTTTCATGTCAGCAATTACTTTGTCGATGTCCTCGTAGTCGAAAGCTGCAGTCCATTCATGTGCTAGTTGCATTGCGCTAAGGAAAGGCACTGGGTTTCCTTCGCGTGTCAACACGCGAAGGCAATCGAGATACTCTTCTCGAAACAGTGTAGGGATAATAATTCGGCAGCTACCCGCAACCGATAGCTCAGCATTCATCACCAGTCGGGCAAGACGGCCATTTCCGTCGTTAAACGGATGAACTTCGGCGATGAGGAACATTGCGAGTAACGCCCGTGCGATACCGGAAGGCACAGTGGGCAGCATCTGCGACCCTTCTACCAGCGTTCCGCGCACTAAACGTGGAGCTACGAACTCGGTATTTCCAGCACGATTCGGTTTTGCTTTGAATTCTCCCGGCCCTACCTCAGGACGCTCCTTCATCTGGTCGGCGTGCCGCTCCTGTAGCTGGGTAAGAACTGATTGCCCAGAGCTGAGAGTTTGATTTGCCCAGCCTGGGTTAAGTGCTTGACGGAACACGCCGAGGATATCATGTGAGTCCTTCGGTCTTTCGATGATTGGCTTACCTTCCAAAACAATGCCTTTGGCCTCATCAATTTCGAATTCGGTTCCTTCAATAAAATTACTGAAGTAGGACTCAAGGAAGGCGAAATGCGTTTTTGCCTGCTCTGTTTTCACAACAGTTGGCGGCTGAGCCAAGGGCGTTGTGCGAAGGTGTTGCGCTAGCTTTTCGAGTAAAGCTAATCGGTTAGCGTCATAGGGAATCGCGGCTACCATTGCCTTCCCGGCAACAGTGGACATGGCGGACTTTCGTGTACCTAAAATGCTTCCGATGAGCCCATCAAGGATAGTGTGTTCGCGCTCTAAGTTAAGAGTAGGTGCCAATGCCTTCGCACTATCACGCAAAACACCAAGAGCATCTTCCCCGCGAGCCTCGCAGATTTCAATAAGTCGTTGCTCAACAGCAGCTGGGCCTACGGATTTCTGAACCTTTCCGCGGGAAACGGTAAGATTTTCTAGTAATGCTCGTGCGCTCGACGGGAAGAAAAGTTGACGACCCATCATGGGCATATCCCCTAACGCGGCCGGGGGGCCGTCAAGCAGTTGCACAGTCAGGCCAGGTAAGTCAATACGTTTTGTGTAGGTGTAAGTTAGATAGATGACTCCGTCGCTAGGCGCCCCTCCCATAAAAGCACTTCGCGGACCAATGATGGCACCTGGGTATAGCGCCGCGAGCACCCTTATCCTCTCGCGCGCAATAAGCGCTTCCCAAGATTGTTCCGGAAGGCTCGTGATGACTCCGGTAGCAATGCGTTTCAACTCGCCATTTCGCTGGCGTCGTTGCACCGCTCGAATCTCGGCGGGTGTCATCTCAGCATAGAGAAGTAGGGTGTCGTCGAGTGTCGCTTTTTTTCGTGCTATTGCCACAGTAAGAATCCTTGTGTCGTCTTTATTTAATTATGATGACGCTTTTGTCGTTTTTTCTTATGGGAAGCGAAGTAAGGCCAGTCGAGTTTGTCGCATTTTTTAGCTTTCGGTCCTCGTTTCCCCCAAATTTGTCGCAATCATTATAGTATATAGAGTAATTTGTCGTTTTATTTTAAATAATTTTGTCCTTCCGTGCGATTTCCGCGCTTTAGGTCTTGCGGACAAGGTGAGACCGTGAAAACTACGTCCATCGCGGGTAAGCTCGCTATTACAAGTTCATTGTCGTAAGGAAATTGTTTTCGAAAAGCTCAACTTCGTGGTTTAAGACATAGTGAAATTGCGGAGCCGGAGCGGGGCGCTCGTATTGCTTGGAAAGAGGCGTTTGTAAGGGTTGGGAGCCGCAACGAAGGCCAGATGACAAGGCACTACCCGAATTTCTGCAGTGTTAACCCAGCGTAGACATGGAGGGGCCATAAGGCGTGTTAGCTTGGCTGGGGTAACGTAATCAACACAACCGCGGCTCGTTGGATTTACCCTAGGAGCGACTGCTAGGTTCGCTTCCACTAACGTTCGTCGCTATCAAACGGCAAGTACGTGAGTACAGCATTCGTTTCGAATGCGTGAATAGCCGGCCGTTCAAACGTTTGCTGAGTGGGCAAGGTCGCAATGCGCAGAGTTTGCTGACTGGACCTGGCTGCACACGCCACAACTTTCATACCAGTTGCGACGAAGCGCAATGTACGAGGAGATGCTTCGTATGTGGCCCGCGTCGTTTAAGCGCTGGCTCGTCGAAAATCACAACCGGTTGCTTAAGGGAACTCTGACAGGCGCCGAGGTCGTTAGTGACGCTATAGCTTGCCAGCACCTGCCTGTGGACGTTGAAGGCTGGGACGAGCTGCGTGAGCGATACTTTAATGAGTTCGCTCCCGCCGTGTACTTCATCGAAGATGAACGTATGACGCGTGCGTTCCGGAGGTATTCAAGAAGTGGCTGAAAGTACGTACGGCTTCGACCGGAGTAGAGGCATGATATAAGCCAAAATAAAGGAAAGCCGCCTGAGGGCGGCTTTTGATTGTTCGACGTAACTACCTGGTTAAATTTCCAGGCTGGCGCCATCCTGCTGACCCTACAAGCTCACTGTTTTTTCGGCGCAACCGTGACTGCCGAGCGCTGAGCTCGCGGCGCAGTGAAGAGGAACGCCTTGTCCCCTTTGACGTTCCACACGGTTTCCTGCAGGCCCCAAAATACGTTGTGTTGCGGCTTCGTCGTCGTCGTTGCGCCTACAGAGTATTTGCCGCTCTGAGTCCACAACACTACATAGTCCCCTTTCTTGACTGCCACTACAGGGAAGAAGAAGACGTGGCGGAGTTTGTTAGAAGGTGTTTCATTGGAGCCGTATGTGCTGTCGGTGAGGAGGTAATCGCCGAGATTGCAGTCAGCTTCAACCGCCAGGAAGACGTGCTCGCTGCGCACGTCGCCAGTATTGTTAACGGAAATAATTTTCAGCATTGTTGTGCCCTAGCTTGGTTGTGGGACAAAATTGTCCAGTCACCTAGATGCGGTTGGCATGCTAATTTGCAAGTTTCGGCCTAAGCAGCTAATAAATATTCGAAGGTCATGCCAACGACTAGGGTGCTCCGTCCGCCGGTAAAGAGGGCAGTGATGCCTCAGCAGTTCGGATTCTTGCCACAGTGGGTAGCTTCGGCCAGCTAGAACTATGTTGGCTCTGCTCAACAGACCTTTCTCGCGCCCGAGAGTCTGAGCTGTCGACAGTAGGATTGCGTTTCTTTGCAAACGTTCCTATATTGAGTACAATCGTACCTAATTTAGGAACATATAATTATGCAACCACTTGACGCCATCTTTTCACCACCGGAACAGCGCCTTCTTGCTACAGTGTTAGCACATCCGGAAGTTGACTACGGCACCCTCGAACTTTTGAGTGAGATGGGCAGCAGTCGGGGCGCCGGCAGCACGCTGTTGAATCGATGGGTTGAGTTTGGATTGTTAAAGGAAAAACGTGTTGGCAATCAGCGCCGTCTGACTGCAAATCCCCAGTTCCTTCTGTATCCCGAACTGCGAAGGATGGCGCTGAAAACAGTCGGGTTGTCTCAACCTCTAGCACGCGCCCTGCGACCGCTCGCTGATAAGCTACATGAGGCCTTCGTGTTTGGGTCCGTTGCCGCTGGCACGGACACCAGTGACAGCGATATCGACTTAGTTGTCGTAGGGGATGTGGACCTCTTCGCTGTTTCTCCATTGCTAGACACTGTAGAGCAAGAACTTGGAAGGCCTATCCACGTGAACGTTTATAGTGCAGAGGAGTGGTCGTCCGAAAGTGACCCTGTCCTTCAGGCTATCAAGGCTGGTCCACGTATCGACTTAACAGGAGAGCTCCGTGGTACGACCCGTTGAATATGACAATCTTCTTGCGAACGGCACCTTCAAACCTGCCGCTGTAAGTAAGGCGTCAATTGACCAGTTCATGCGCAGTGCGGAAGAGATGTCGACCGCATCGAAGGCTACTGCCAGTGCTGCTCCTAGGTTTACACTCGCTTACGAAGGCATGTTCAACGTAGTGATGGCTGTGCTTGAGTTTCGCGGTGCTCGCCCCGGCGATAGTCCAGGTCATCGGGCGACCGCTATCCAGCGCGTGGCCGCCGATTTAGGCCTAGATTGGACGAAGCAAAGCGTCCTTACGCGTCTGCATGATAGTCGCAATCGAGTGACCTATCGCCAGTCCGTTCCGCCCGTGACCAAAGCCGATGCGGATGCCATGTACAGTGTTTTGCATGAAATGCTGACGGCGGCTACTGCGCTTATAAGCGCCCAGGATAATAGTAAGGTCTAATAGGAATTGAAGCTGTGGTTTCGCTTCACAGTCTTGAGTCGGCCGAGGCTTGATGATATGAAACTTGTGGCGACCACGGCCCTAGAGGCATCTGGTCTTCGTCACACAAATAATGTCTAATTCTGTTCATTTGGGCTCGCCATTTTTTCTGCATCCTCAAGTGGAGGGAGTACCTCGGCGAAAAGCGTCTGAAGCGTTCTCACAGTCCTAACGACAGATGTATGTCCTGTTAGCACTGCGGTAAGCATGCCGCACATTGTGTTGAGCCCGTTTGAGCTGATGACGAGTTGGTATAGTAGTACCGCCGGAAATCCTTCGCGATGTCGTTGCAGAGGATGAACTCCGCTGTGGATGTAGGAGTTCATTGGGCTCGCAGAAATCGCTTTGAACTGCATCAAAGGCCGTACGGCCATAGACGGGCCATGCTTCTCAAGTGCCTTCAGCATCTCTGTAGCCATGGGGAGCTTGTTGGCAGTTTTTTGAGTATCTTCGTTAAGAGGTGCCAGCAATTTTTCGATTTCTATGTCCGTTGCTGCGTACAGGAGCCACATCGCCCGAGTCAGGGCCTCGAACTGAACGCGCAGCAACGCAGTAGCTGATATATGAAGCCCTGCTGCAATCAGGCTCTGAACACCGCTAGCGTGCTCAAATGCAATCCCGCAAGCGTCCATCGTCAGTGAGAAACGTCGTTCAGGATAGGGAGCGACACTATCGTAAATGGCGATGAGTTCATCGTGAAGAAGATTGGATTTAGCTAGAAGCTCTACAGGCATACAGTTACGTTTCTATTCATTGATGCAGGATGACGGGCCGCTATGTGTCATTGAAATTCACAACGACTAACTGCTCTCTCGAAGTCTATGGGGCTCAGCATGCTTCATTGTTCGTAACGTCAGCAGCATTCTAGGGTAAGCGTCATCCCAGCACCGTCTTGAGAGCTGGGAGCAAAGGC
>NZ_JAULSI010000072.1:217-15015 GCF_030711405.1 Massilia brevitalea | reverse complement strand
ATTCAATCTTCTTCTTGCAAAACGGGTGGAGTCCATAGATACGGATACGGGCGTGTCCGGTGCCTAGAACTCTTCCCAGCCGTCGCCGGCGGTGACGGCTGCCTTTGTTGGTTCTGCAGCAGGTTTAGCGGCGGGCTTGGCCGCCGCGGGACGTGCGGCCGGTTTGGCCAGTTGTGCACGGGCCGGGGCGGCCTTGGCAGCCGGGGCGGCGGCGCGCGCCACGAGGCGCTCCTCGATGCGGAAGGCGCCCACGGTGCGCGCCAGGGTCGAGGCTTCCTGCTGCAGCGACTGGGCCGCGGCCGAGGCTTCCTCGACCAGGGCCGCGTTCTGCTGGGTGGTCTGGTCCATCTGCGCGATGGCCGCGTTCACCTGCTCGATGCCGGCGGTCTGTTCCTGGCTGGCGGCGGTGATCTCGGCCATGATGTCGGTCACGCGGCTGACGCTCTGCACGATCTCGTTCATGGTGGCGCCGGCCTGGTCGACCAGGGCCGCGCCGTGGTGCACCTTGTCCACCGAGTCGTCGATCAGCAGCTTGATTTCCTTGGCGGCGGCGGCGCTGCGCTGGGCCAGGCTGCGCACTTCGCCGGCCACGACCGCGAAGCCGCGGCCCTGCTCGCCGGCACGGGCCGCTTCCACTGCGNCGGCGGCGGCGCTGCGCTGGGCCAGGCTGCGCACTTCGCCGGCCACGACCGCGAAGCCGCGGCCCTGCTCGCCGGCACGGGCCGCTTCCACTGCGGCGTTCAGGGCCAGGATGTTGGTCTGGAAGGCGATGCCGTCGATGACGGAAATGATCTCGACGATCTTGCCGGCCGAGGTGTTGATCGCGCCCATGGTCTCGACCACCTGCGCCACCACCACGCCGCCCTTGCCTGCCACGTCCGAGGCCGAGCCGGCCAGCACGTTGGCCTGGCGCGCGTTGTCGGCATTCTGCTTCACGGTCGAGGTCAGTTCTTCCATCGAGGACGCGGTTTCTTCCAGCGAACCGGCCTGCTGCTCGGTACGCGACGACAAATCCAGGTTGCCGTCGGCGATTTCGCTCGAGGCGGTGGCGATGTTGTCGGTGCCGGCGCGCACGCGGGTCACGATCTCGACCAGCGAATCGTTCATGTCCTTCAGCGCGGCCATCAGGCGGCCGGTCTCGTCGTTCGAACGCACTTCGATCTGCTGGGTCAGGTCGCCCTGGGCCACGCCGCCGGCGATCTTCACGGCAGCCTGCAGCGGGATGACGATGGCGCGCACCAGGATCCAGCCGAGCACGACGGCCACGAGCACGCCGAACACCAGGCCGGCGATGCAGACCGCCAGCACCAGGCGGTACATCGCCTGGGATTCCTCGTAGTTCGCCTTGGCCGCGGTTTGCTGCAGTTCCACCAGTTCGGTCACGGTCTTGTTCATGGGCGCAAACAGGCGCTGCATGTCGCCGTTCACGATCTCGGCGGCGCGCGCGGTATCGTGGGCGCGGACGGCAGCGATGGCCGGGTTCAGGCCGCCCTCGACAAACGCCTTGCGTTCACCGACAAAGCGGTTGGCGAGCGCCTTTTCGTCGGCTGCCATCTCGGTGCTCAGGTATTCGGTCCAGCGCATTGCCACGCGCTTGGCGTTGGCTTCCACCAGCTCGATGACGGCATCGGTGTTCTGGGCATTCGGCAGGCTGGCCTTGGCCAGGTTCAGCTGGTTCAGCGTCATCAGGCGGCCAATCTCGTCGAGATCGGCCAGGGCCAGCAGGCGGTCGCTGTACATGTGCTCGAGCGCCTCGTTCGACTTGTTCAGGTTGAGGATGCCGATGGCAAAGCCGACGATCAGCTCGAAGACGAGGAAACCGAGCACGAAGATCAGGCGCGACTTGATGGTGAGATTCTTGAACATGACAATGCCTGCGATGGGGGAACAGTTGGTCGGCAGCAGGTTCAGGACCGGCCGGATCCCTTGATTATAGGAACAACTGAATCCATACGGAAACTTTCTATCTAATACCTTACTGCTTTCATGGGTTTATCGTCGTCCTTGCACAACAGGCGTTGACAGAGGGACACGGTATGTGAACCACCGGCCCGCCCTGCGGCGCGCTTCATTTGCCTATAGAATGCTGCGATTCAATTGATGTTTAAAACAAGAGGCACCCATGACCCTCCCCATCCTCCTGAACCTGGCCGTTGCCGTCGCTGTCTGCGTCGTGCTCTACCGTATGCAGGCCGGCCACCAGTCGTTCACGCGGCGCGTATTCACCGGCCTGGGCCTGGGCGTGGTGCTGGGCGCGGCCCTGCAAGCCATCTACGGCGCCGCCTCGCCGGAAGTGGCCGGCACGAATGCCTGGCTCGACGTGGTCGGCAGCGGCTACGTGAAATTGCTGCAGATGATCGTGATCCCGCTGATCATGGTCTCCATCATCGGCGCCATCCTGAAACTGCGCGACGCCGCTTCGCTCGGCAAGATCAGCGCGCTCACCATCGGCATCCTGATCGCCACCACCGCCGTGGCGGCCCTGATCGGCATCGCCATGGCCAAGGTATTCGGCCTGACGGCGGTGGGCCTGACCGCGTCGGCCGCGGAAGTGGCGCGCGGCGAATATCTGCAGGGTTCGCTCTCGACGGCCAAGGACATCTCGCTGCCGTCGATGATCCTGTCCTTCATCCCGGCCAATCCCTTCCTCGACATGACCGGCGCACGCAAGACCTCGACGATTGCCGTGGTCCTGTTCTCGGTCTTCATCGGCATTGCCGCCACCGGCATCGCGGGCAAGAAGCCGAGCGAATTCGCTTCCTTCAGCCATTTCGTGCACGTCGCCCATACGGTCGTGATGCGGATGGTGACCCTGGTCCTGCGCCTGACCCCGTTCGGCGTGTTCGCCCTGATGACCAAGGTCGTGGCCGGCTCCAGCCTGCAGGACATCCTGAATCTGCTGAACTTCGTGCTCGCTTCCTACAGCGCCCTGTTCCTGATGTTCGGCGTGCACCTGCTGCTGGTCGGCCTGGCTGGCTACAACCCGCTGCGCTACGTGAAGAAAATCCTGCCCGTGCTGGTGTTCGCGTTCACCTCGCGCACCAGCGCCGGCGCCATTCCCATGAACGTGGCGACCCAGACCCGCCGCCTCGGCGTGCCCGAGGGCATCGCCAACTTCGCGGCCTCGTTCGGCGCCACCATCGGCCAGAACGGCTGCGCCGGCATCTACCCGGCCATGCTGGCGGTGATGATCGCGCCCACGGTCGGCATCGACCCGTGGAACATCGGTTTCCTGCTGCCGCTGGTGGCGATCGTCGTGTTCGGCTCGATCGGCGTGGCCGGGGTCGGCGGCGGCGCTACCTTTGCCGCCCTGATCGTGCTGTCGGCGCTCGATTTGCCGGTGGCGCTGGCGGGCTTGCTGATCTCGATCGAACCGCTGATCGACATGGGCCGCACCGCCCTGAACGTGAGCGGCTCGATTACCGCCGGCACCCTCACCGCGCGCGCCCTCGGCGCCGCCAACATGGCGGTCTTCGACAGCAGGGAAGAAGTGAGCCTGGACAGCGAAGAGCAAACCGCCTGAGCGGTTTTCCTGCTGTTTTTTTTGTAATTTGTTAGCAAAAAGTATCGTGCGCTGACCCGCTGCAGAATCCGTCTATGATGACGTCATGTCAATAATCATGCGGGCAGCGAATGGAACAGAAGTGGCCTCAGGAAATCTGGCTGGTCAGGCACGGTCAAAGCGCGGGTAACGTCGCGCGCGACGTGGCCGAGGCGGCGGCCGGGCACATGATCGATATCGCCGAGCGCGACGTCGACGTGCCCCTGTCCGAGCTCGGCATGCGCCAGTCCCAGGCCCTGGGCTCCTGGTTCGCCGGCCTGCCCGAGGCCGAGCGCCCGAACGTGGTGCTGCATTCGCCCTACGTGCGCGCCGCCGAGACCGCCAACATCCTGATGCGCAGCCTCAACCGCGAAATCCTGCTCGCCGTCCACGGCGACGAGCGCCTGCGCGAAAAGGAATTCGGCATCCTCGACCGCCTTACCACGCACGGCATCGCCCACAAGTATCCCGAGCTGTACGAACAGCGCCAGCATGTCGGCAAGTTCTATTTCCGCCCGCCCGGCGGCGAAAGCTGGTGCGACGTCGTCCTGCGCCTGCGCAGCCTGCTCGACACCATCTCGCGCGAATACGGCGGCGAGCGCGTGCTGATCGTCGCGCACCAGGTCATCGTCAACTGCTTCCGCTACCTGATCGAGCGCCTCGACGAAGCCAGCATCCTGGCCGCCGATCGCGCCGGCGACGTGCCGAACTGCTCGGTCACTTCCTACGCCTTCGATCCCGAGGCCGGCAAGCGCGGCAAGCTGGTGCTGCGCCTGGTGAACTTCGTCGCCCCGCTGGAAGCGAGCGGCACCCCGGTTACCGTCAGCAAGGACGTGCCGGCCGCGCCCAAGGCCTGAGCCCACTACTGCCCACACCATGAACGCGATCCAGAGCGCACCTGCCGTGCACGACGTCACCACCGAACTGCTGCGCGCGTGGCCCTTGCCCATGCCCGGCGAAGACAGCGACAAGGAAGTGCGCGGCCATGTGCTGGTGCTGGGCGGCTCGCGCGAAATGCCGGGCGCCGTCATCCTGGCCGCCACCGCCGCCCTGCGCGCCGGCGCCGGCAAGCTGACCATTGCCACCGGCGCCAGCGTGGCCCAGCTGGTGGCCATGGCGATGCCCGAGGCGCGCGTCATCGGCCTGATGGAGACCGAGGCCGGCGGCTTCACGCCCGAGGCCATTGCCCGCCTCGACCCGCTGGCCGACCGCGTCAGCGCCGTGCTGATCGGCCCCGGCATGCAGGACGAAGCGGCCGCGGCCCAACTCGTGCACGGCCTGCTCGAACGCCTGCAGGGGAGCGACACCGCCGTGGTGCTCGACGCCTGCGCCATGGGCACGCTGCTGCACGCGCCGCCGGATTGGGACCCGAATGAACAATACCGATTCCGGCAGCCCGTGATCGTCACCCCGCACTGCGGCGAAATGGCGCACCTGACCGGCATCGCCAAGCCCGAGATCGTCTCCGGCCCCGATGCACGGGCCCTGGCCTCGGCTGCCGAATGGAACGCGGTGGTGGCGCTGAAGGGTGCGCGCACCGTGATCGCGTCGCCCGGCGGCGAACTGTGGCAGCACGAAGGCGGCAACGCCGGCCTGGGTATTTCCGGCTCGGGCGACACCCTGTCCGGCATCATCACCGGACTGGCGGCGCGCGGCGCCACCCTGGAGCAAGCGGCCTGCTGGGGCGTGGCCCTGCATGCGCGCGCCGGCGAACGCCTGGCCGAACGCATGGGCGTACTTGGTTATCTGGCGCGGGAGATTCCGGACGAGATCCCCGCCCTGCTCGAATCGGTTGCCGGCACTGACGCCGGCAACGGCAAGACCATCCGGCCTGCGCCGGGGGACACGGTTGAACGGGAAGCTGTTTGACTGGTATCAAAATCCGCAAGCCGTACCGCGGAATAAAGCAAGATGTGCACAATCCGACGAACTGGCGGTAAGGATGCCAGTCTAATCAACAGTCGGATTCGTGCACCGAACGGGGCCGCGTGTTGCGTCGGTTCCCTGAGTGTTTCGGCAATGGGCCCAGCGAGGTTCCATGTCGAGACTGAACTGGCGCCGTCAGCCCTCCAGCGCCTCACCTGGAGTCGACGGCACAAGATAGACGTGAACGAGGAGTATATAAAATGAACGCAATGACCAAAGCACCAAAAATCCTGCTGACCGCAGCCCTCCTGGCCACCATGCTGGGCGCATGCAAGAAGAACGACACCACCGCCACCGGCGCTGGCGACACCTCGGCAACCTCGCCGAGCTCGACGTCCGGCACCAGCGGCACCACGGGCACCACTGGTGATACCGGCACGGGCGCCACCGGCACCGGCACCACCGGCACCACCGGCGACACCACCGGCACCGGCGCTACCGGCACCGGCGCCATGGGCACCACCGGCGACACCACCGGCACTGGCGCTACGGGCACCGGCACCGGCGCTACCGGCACCACTGGCGACACCACCGGCACCGGCACCACCAGCGGCACCACCGGCACCACCGGCACCACCGGCGCCTCGGGCACGACCGGCAATACCGATTCGGGTACTGCCGCAGGCACCACCGCGCCACCTACCGGCACCACCGGCCGCTAATCTGGCCGCGCATGACCACTCAGCAGGGCCTGCTTTCTGCAGGCCCTGCGGTGTGCGCATTTCAGTAATGCATCACGCCGCCGGCGCCCGAGCCGGTGTTGCGTGGTTTTGACTGCACGATTTTTTGTCTCCTCCGGCGTCATTGCGCCTCGGTATCATCCGCGATTGACTTGATCGGCTCCCAAGCCGTCGTCCTGGCGCGCATTGCGCTTCCCCTCGCCTTAGCCCGATTGCCATCCCGCTTGCTTTCTCGCCTGCCATCCCGCTAGCTTTCCCGCTTGCCACCTCGCTTGCCTTCCCGCTCCGCCGCTTCCGAAGCCTCACACATTTGTGTCTTACGTTGGCCTGCGCACGGACCGCGCACGTGCAGCCCGCCAGAATGGGAACCAGGGCGGCATTGCTGCCAATTCATTTCTCAAAATTTTGCGAGGAGGTTCCCCATGAACCGCACGACTACCCTACCGAAAATCATCCTGGCCACCGCCGTCGTCGCCGCCATGCTGGGCGGCTGCCGCAAGGACGAGCCGGTTGCCGATCCGGTCGCCCAGGGCGCCGACGGCGGCCCGGTCGCAGGCTCCGGCCTGAGCACCAGCACTGCCGTCGGCACCAGCGGCGCGGCCGGCACCACCTCCGGCGGCACCGACAACGTCACCGCCAGCCAGAACGCGGGCGTGAACCCGACCAACGGCGAAACCACGAACATCGGCGTCCAGGGCGACAACGAAGGCGCGGCCGGCAACAACGGCGGCACCAGCTCGGGCGCGGCCGGCAGCACGGTGTCGGGCGGCCCCGGCGCCAACAGCATGACGCCGGCAAATGCCGACGGCACCACCTCGGCCACCACCGGCACGGGCAACGGCACCGGCGCGAATACCCGCGACAGCGGCACCGGCAGCACGACCACCGGCCAATAATAGACGTGCTACCGGCCAGGCGCCGGCGGCGCGATAACACAAGAAAAGGACCCCACCATGAATACCACACGTAAAATTCCAGCCATCATCATGACCACCGCCCTGCTCGCCGCCGTCCTCGGCGGTTGCGGCAAGAAAGACAATGGCATCGGCGGCGACGGCGATGCGGCGGCAGTGACCAGCCGCAGCGAAGGCTCGGGCGCCGGCGGCGCTGCCGGCACCAGCGGCGCAACCGGGAATGCGGGCGATACCGGCCTCGGCGGCGTCGAGTACAACACCAACAACAACCCACGTACGGTTGGCGAAAACGAAGGCGGCTCGCGCGAGAACACGCCCGGCGCCGTCGGCGGCGCCAGCGGTGTGAGCGGCGCCGTACCGGTCGGCCCGAACGGCAGCACCACCGGCGGCGCCAACCCGGGCGGCGCGCCGATGGCCCCGGCCCCGGCCGCCGGCAACGAAGGCGCCGTCACGGGCGGCAGCACCGGCGACACCACCGGCACCGGCCCGGCATCGACCCGCGCCGGCGCCGGCCGCTGAATCCACACCTTGAATCCCCTCCCTGAGCCTGGCCGCGCTGCCAGGCCAGGAAGGGACAGCTGCAAAAACAAAAGAGCCCGCACATGTGCGGGCTCTTTCATTGCGGAGCGCATGGAGCAAGCGTGAGCGGTCCCGGACGGCCCCGGAAGCGGGCCGCTGTCTTACGCGCCTTCGGCCACCTTGGCCGGCTTCTTCGCCAGCGGCACGGTCTTGCCGGCGCCCGGACCACGGCCGCGGCCGGTGGCGAAGCGGAACAGCCACATGACCATGCGGAACACGAAGCGCACCAGCACCAGGGTCAGGATCGCTTCCACGAAGGTCACCAGGAAGGCCGGCAGCGCGTGCCAGCGCTCGGCGCGGCGGTGGAACTTGGCCGCCATGCTGTCGCGCTTGATCTCGATGCTGTCGTAGAAGGTCGGCACCACCAGCAGCGTCAGGAAGGTCGAGGTAATGGTGCCGCCGATGATGGCCACCGCCAGCGGCTGGTAGAACTTGCCGTCCGGGCCGAGCGCCAGGGCCACCGGCAGCATGCCGGCGATCAGGGCGAAGGTGGTCATCAGGATCGGGCGCAGACGCACGCGGCCGGCCTTCATCAGCGCTTCTTCCCTGGCGTAGCCTTCGTGTTCCAGCGCACGCGCCGCTTCCAGCAGCAGGATGGCGTTCTTCGCCACCAGGCCCATCAGCATGATGATGCCGATAAAGCTCATCAGGTTCAGGGTGCCGCCGGTGATCAGGAGCGCCACCACGACGCCGATCAGCGACAGCGGCAGCGACAGCATCACGCCCAGCGGTGCGGTAAACGAACCGAACTGCATCACCAGGATCAGGTACATCAGGCCGATACCGCCGAACAGGGCGATCGTCATTTCGCGGAACAGCTCGGCCTGGTCCTTGCCGGCGCCGCCCAGCGCCAGGCCATAGCCCGGCGGGAAGTCGAAGCTTTTCGCCAGCGCCATCGCATCGGCCGTGACTTCACCGTTCGAGCGGCCCTGGGCATTTGCCGACACGGTAATCACACGCTTGCCGTCCTTGTGCACGATTTCCGACGGGCCCTTGCCCATGCTGATGCGGGCGATCTGCTCAAGCGGCACCATGGTATTGGTGCCGGCAATCGCGATCGGCAGGCGTTCGATGTTCTCGATGCTGACCCGGTCTTCCGGATGCAGGCGCACCGCCACGTCGCGCGTTTCGCCGGTCGGGTCGACCCAGTCGCCGACCTCGATGCCGGCAAAGGCCACGCGCAGGGCGGTGGCGGCGTCGCCCACCGACACGCCCATCGAGTTCGCCAGGCCGCGGTCGAGCTCGATCTGCAGCTCGTCCTTCGGATCCTGCTGCGACAGCGTCACGTCCACCGCACCCGGCACCTGGCGCAGCTTCTCCATGTAGGCCGTGGTCAGCTCCATGAGTTTGCGCGAATCGTTGCCGGTGAATTCGATCTGCACCGGCTTGCCGCCGCCCGACAGATCGTCGATGACGGTGTACTCGGCGCCCACCAGTTGCGACACCCTGGCGCGCAGATCGGCGCCGATCGCGGCCGCGCTGCGGGGACGGGTATTGCGCTTGCCGATCTCGACGTAGATCGAGCCGCCGCTCGGACGCGCCACGATGTCGGTGGCGAGCGTTTCCGGCATTGCATGGGCCAGCTTGGCCGCCTGCTCCATCTTCATGCGCGCAAACGCCAGGCTCGACGACGGTGGGGTACGGACCTCGATCATGATCTTGTTGCCGTCGCCCTTGGGCAGGAAGCTGGTGCCGCCCATGGTCGTCTGCAGGAAGATCGCCAGCGCGAAACTGAGGAAGGCGATCACGCCCATCCAGGTGCGGTGGTGCAGCGCCCAGGCAATCACGTTGCCGTAGCGGCCGGCCAGGCGGTCGAACCAGGCATTGAAGCGGCCCAGGACTTTCGACAGGCCGCGCTTCGGCTCCAGGTGGTGGCCCGGCGGGTCGCCCCAGTAGGCCGACAGCATCGGGTCGAGCGTGAAGGAAATGAACAGCGACACCAGCACCGAGCAGGTGACGGTCAGCGCGAACGGACGGAACCATTCGCCGGCGATGCCCGGCATGAAGGCGACCGGGATGAACACGGCCATGATCGAGAAAGTCGTGGCGGCCACGGCCATGCCGATCTCGGAGGTGCCGACCAGGGCCGCGGTGCGGCGGTCGGCGCCGTTTTCCATGTGGCGCACGATGTTCTCGCGCACCACGATGGCGTCGTCGATCAGCACGCCGATCGCCAGCGACAGCCCGAGCAGGGTCATGAAGTTCAGCGTGAAGCCGCACAGCCAGACCGCGATGAAGGCGGCCAGCACCGACGTCGGCAGCGACAGCGCCGTGATCAGCGTCGAGCGCCAGGAATTCAGGAAGGCGTACACCACGAACACGGTCAGCACGGCGCCGAACACCAGCGATTCGATCACGTTGTTCAGGCTGCTTTGCGCTTCCTCGCCGCCGTCGCGGGTGATGGTCAGCGTCGTGCCCTTCGGCAGTTCCTTGTTGATCTCGGCGGCCAGTTCGTGCACGTGCTTGGCGATCGACACGGTCGAGGCGTCGCGGGTGCGCACAATCGAGATGCCGACGTTCGGGCTGCCGCTATGGATCGAGGCGCTGTCGATGTCGGCAAAACCGTCCTGGATCGTGGCGACCTGGTTCAGGCGCACGATGGTGTCGCCGTTGCGTTTCACCACGACCTGGGAAAAGTCTTCGGGACGCTCGATGCGGCCGATCAGGCGGATGCCCTTCTCGTCGAGCACGCCGCGCACCTTGCCGACCGGGGCATTCGTGTTCTGCCGGCTCAGCGCATTCGTCACCTCGCTGACCGAGACGTTGTATTCGCGCAGCTGGTCGGCGCGCAGCAGCACCGACAGTTCGCGCCGCAGCGAACCGTTCACGTTGACGGTGGACACGCCGTCGATGGCGCGGAAGCGGTCGGCCAGCACATCCTCGGCCAGGCGCGAAATGGTGGCGTGGCTCTGGCTGCTGGACGACAGCGCCAGCTGCATGATCGGCTGGGCCGAAGGATCGACGCGGCGCAGGATCGGCTCGCGCATCTCCAGCGGCAATTTGTAGCGCACCGCCGAGATGGCATTGCGCACGTCGTCCGAGGCTTCGATCAGGTTGCGCTTGAAATCGAATTCCAGCACCAGGGTGGCGCTGCCTTCGTTGGCGTAGGAAGTGACCTCGGTCACGCCCTGCACGCTCTGCATCTGCTTTTCCAGGCGGTCGATGATCTCGCGCTCGGCCGTTTCCGGCGAGGCGCCCGGATACGGCACGTTGACCACGATCACCGGGATGTCGACGTCGGGATTCTGGTTGACGCGCAGCTTGGACAAGGCCAGCAAGCCGATGCACATCATGCCCAGGATCAGCACGATCGTGGCGACCGGCTTCTTGACACTGAAATTGGACAGGAACATGGCTTATTTCCCTTTGGGCTGGGGAGCGGCGCCGTTGCTAGCTACGCGGGCGGCAGCCATTTCCACCTTCTGGCCATCCTTCAGGTTCGAGCTCGGGCTGCGCAGCACGGTGTCGCCGGCGGCCAGGCCGGCCTTGATCTCGTAGTTGCCGGTGCGCTGGTCGCGCATGCCGACTTCCAGGTTCACCTTGCCCAGGGTACCGCCCTTCACGCGCCAGGTATAGGTGTCGTCGCCGCTGCGCACGATGGCGCTTTCCGGCAGCATCAGCGCGTCCGAAGTCTCGGCGTCGATCCGCCCTTCCGCGTACAGGCCGGCCACGCGCGGCTGCTCGCCGGTCAGGCCGACCAGCACCTCGACCTGGCGCGTGACGTCGTTCGCCGAGGGGTCGATGCGCTTCACGACGCCGGTGAACTGCTGCTTGCCGTAGCCGTTGATGTGGAACTTCACCGGCTGGCCCAGCTTGACGGTGGCGATCTTGTCGGTCGAGACGCGGCCCTCGAAGCGCATGCTGTTCGGGTCGATGACTTTCACGAGTTCCTTGCCGACGGTGGCGGTGTCGCCGGCCGACACCTTGCGGTCGCTGACGATGCCGTCGAACGGCGCGCGCACCTGGGTGCGGCTGGTCTGCTGGCGCGCCAGGGCGGCGCGGCTCTTCGCGGCCGACAGTTCGCTCAGCGCGCTGTTCTTGCGCACTTCGGCTTCGTCGAAGGCGGCGGCCGAGGTCATGCCCGAGGCGCGCAGGGTCTTCAGGCGGTCCAGTTGGCGGTTCGACTGGTCCAGTGCCTGGCTCGCCGCGCGCACGGCTTCGTCGGCCGACAGCAGCGAGTCGCGGATCGCGGTTTCGTCCAGCTTCACCAGCAGGTCGCCGCGCTTGACCGGCTCGCCGTTCTCTTTCAGCACCTGCAGCACGATGGACGAGACTTCCGCGCGCAGGTCGGCGCGGCGTTCCGGCTGGATCGAGCCGGTGATGACCGGGCCGGAAGCCAGCGCATCGCTCTGCACCGTCAACAGGTCTTCCGGCGCCACCAGCAGCTGGCTCGGCTTGTTGTCCTTGGCCTGGGCGGTGGCGTTCGGACCGGTCTTGGCCGGGTCCTTGCCCTCCTTGCTGCAGGCGGCCAGGGCCGACGCGATGGCAAGGACGAGTAGAGTGTTGCGCAGCATGTTGAGTCTCTCCAATTGGACGCTGATGACTTATATTTTTAAGAGGCGGATTTCACCAGCGCGCAGTATCCGGGAGCCGGCCCCACCCGTCAATCGACGGTCCTGCGCACTGTGGTTTTCGAGGGATGAACTGCGCTCTGGCGCGATGGACTGCAGCGGGGGCCGGACAAAATGCAGCGCTGGGGGACACCCGGCGGACAGTTGGCGGACACCGTCTGGCGAGTGTCCGCCTTTTTTCTTAATGCATCAGGCGACGAACAGGTGGTAGACCAGGAAACCCATGCCGATGCCGGTGGCGATGCCGCCGCAGATTTCGACCAGGGTATGGCCCATGCGTTCGCGCAGGGTGACGTGGCCGGTGACCTCGAGCGCCAGGCGGTTGATGGCGGCAGCCTGGCGGCCGACGTGCTGGCGCAGGCTGTTGGCGTCGATCATCACGATGAAGGCCAGTGTCACGGCCACGCCGAAGGCAGGGTGGCCCATGCCTTCGCGCAGGGCGATCAGGGTCGCCATGCTGGTGACCACCGAGCTATGGTTGCTGGGAAAACCACCGTTCCCGACGAGGTTGAACGCCCAGCGCCGCTGGCGTGCACTGTTGATCAGGAACTTGATTGGACCGACGACGAGCCAGGTCAGAAAAGGCGTGATGAGGTAAGTAAGGTCCATGTATTATCCAAAATGTAAATGCCGGGCGGAATTATCGCAGAAGGCATGCACGCGAGCGACCTGCGCTGCGACCTTCCCCGGTACGAAACGGTAAGATGCCTGAAAACTGTGTCATTTCAACCAATATTCGAATAAGAAGAGGAATCAGATGCAACACTTCCGTTTATCGTTCATCGTCACTGTCGTGCTCATGGCATTGTCGGGCTGGTGGGGCTACGAGCATGGCGGCGTGAGCGGCCTGCTGTCGGCGCTGTGGATCACGGCCATCCTGGGCGTGCTCGAAGTCTCGCTCTCCTTCGACAACGCGGTCGTGAACGCCTCGGTGCTGCGCCACTGGAACGAATTCTGGCGCAAGCTGTTCCTCACCGTCGGCATCCTGGTGGCGGTGTTCGGCATGCGCCTGCTGTTCCCGCTGGTGATTGTCTCGGTGGCTACCGGGCTCGGCCTGCTGGACGTCTGGCACATGGCCATCGACACGCCGCAGGAATACTCGCGCCACCTGACCGAGCACCACGCGGAAGTGTCGGCCTTCGGCGGCGCCTTCCTGATGCTGGTGTTCCTGAACTTCCTGTTCGACGAGGAAAAGGAATTGCACTGGCTGGGCTGGATCGAGGAAAAGATCGGCAAGTACGGCTCCGAAGGCCTGGCCGTGCTGCTGACCCTGCTGGCGGTGTTCTTCGCCATGTCGATGATGCCGGAACAGCGCAAGCTGGCCGTGCTGATCTCGGGCGTGGTCGGGGTGGCGGTGTACATCGGCGTGAACTGGATCAGCAGCCTGCTCGAGGAAGAAGAGCACGACCCGACGGTCGGCAAGATGATTTCGCAGGGCAGTATCGGCGGCTTCCTCTACCTGGAAGTGCTGGACGCCTCGTTCTCGTTCGACGGCGTGATCGGCGCCTTTGCGATTACCAACGACGTGGTCGTGATCATGCTGGGCCTGGCGATCGGCGCCATGTTCGTGCGCTCGATGACGGTGTTCCTGGTCTATAAGGGCACGCTGCAGGAATTCGTGTTCCTCGAGCACGGCGCCCATTACGCGATCGGCGTCCTGGCCCTGATCATGTTTGCCAGCGTGCACTTCCATATTCCGGAGTGGTTCACGGGCTTGTCGGGGCTGGCCTTCATCCTGGTGTCGCTGTGGTCGTCGGTGCGCTACCGCAAGCGGGTCGAGGCGGAAGAGGCGCGCGCCGGCGTCGGCGTGTCGTCCGAGGCCTGACGCTCATCGGGATCCGTCATAAGCTTCTCTTAAGCCTGGACCTTTTGACAATCCGCGCGGCCGTGGCAGAATGGGCGCCGCGCGGTACTGTTGCGCCACCCTACTCACTTTTGATACCAAGCCGATCATGCCGAAAGCCTTACCGAAGCGCGCCTTTGCCGTCCTGCTGTCCCTGCTCGTCGCCCTCGTGGTGGTGTTTGGCCTGTATACCTGGTTCACGCTGACCTGGTCCTACTCGGAAGGCACGCGCGCCGGCTACCTGCAGAAGTTCTCGAACAAGGGCTGGCTGTGCAAGACCTGGGAAGGCGAGATCCTGCTGTCGAGCATGCCGGGCGCGATTCCCGAGCGTTTCGCGTTCACCGTGCGCGACGACAAGCTGGTGCAGAAGCTGCAGTCGACCATGGGCCAGCGCGTGGAAATCAGCTACGAACAGCACCGCGGCGTGCCGACCAGCTGCTTTGGCGAAACCGAGTATTTCGTCGAGAGCGTGAATACCGGGCCGGTGAATCCGGTGGCGCCGAGCGATGCCCCGGTTGGGGCGCAGTGATACGTTTCAGATATCGATAACGCTTGATTGAGACGTCACGCATATCAACGTCGATACCTCAGCCGTAGGGTGGGCTCCCGAGCCCACGCGGTCGCACCGATGCGTCCCGCAACGTCTTCGATAGTTGCGAGCATCGACAAACACGAACGGTAGTCAACACACATCGGTACGCATGCGTTACCGATTCCAGAAAATTACCAGCCGCAGCACGGTAC
>NZ_JAULSI010000072.1:0-205 GCF_030711405.1 Massilia brevitalea | reverse complement strand
CCGATGCGTCCCGCAACGTCTTCGATAGTTGCGAGCATCGACAAACACGAACGGTAGTCAACACACATCGGTACGCATGCGTTACCGATTCCAGAAAATTACCAGCCGCAGCACGGTACGACCGCGTGGACACAGGTGTCCACCCTACAACATCCTGCCGCAGCAAGTTTTATTCGCCGTTCGTGCGCCGCTGGTTCATGATCAC
>NZ_JAULSI010000071.1 GCF_030711405.1 Massilia brevitalea | reverse complement strand
CATTCACGGTAGGTTTGTTGTTCTTACCAAGAATGAGGAAATAGCATGGCCCGAAAACTCCTTGGTGCAGTTGCTGCCGCGTTTGCTACCTTTGCCTGCGCTGCAGATACCGTTACGAATGCATCGCCTTCGACAGTGAAGGGTGCGCTCGAGTCGGAAGCGATTGGACTGTTGTCGGCCGAGGGCATGCGCCTGGAAACGGGAAAGTGCGGCAACTGCACCGTGCCGAAGCAGGGGCTGTGGTATTTCGAAAACGACGTGATTGCCGTTCCACGCCCTGGCACAACCGTGTCGGGATTTACGCCAGGCGTGGACCGGGAAAGCGACGTTGCCAAATGGGCCGCAATGGCCCGCCAGGAAAAACTGGCTCATCCATCCCTGGTCTGGATTGGCGCCCCGAGCATTCTCGAGAACGCGGTCATGCAACCTGGCGCCAAACGCGTTCGTACTGCCGGCGGAAACGAAATCGACATCCGGCTCGTGCCGAAGATCGCCACCAATCTCTCCTATGCGAACGACGCTACGGCTGCCTATTTCAGCGGCCGGGAGGTGCGCATGCGCGGTGCGCTCGAAGGCGCCGACGGAAAACAGGTCTTTGTCGCGCGTACGATCTGGCCCAGCGATTACGCCTTCGCACCGGCAGCCATGCAAGCCAAGCCGCTCCAGAAACCGTCGGACCTGGCGGATTTCGTCCGCGCGCCTGTCCAGAAGGAAGCGCGCGGGATCGAAACGCGCCTGTTATGGGAACGCCATCCGGGGCAGGCACGCGACTGGAAGCAAAAGCCGGTGCTGGGATTTGTCCTGAACGGCGCCCAGGGCGATGACGACGAATCGCTGGGTGGCCACTTCGCGATCGCCACCGGCCGTATCGGCAACAAAGGCGAATGGGCCGACTGGGCCGTCAATAATTTCTATAACCTGGATTCGTTCAGCGAAAAGGGCATTGTTGCGGCAACGCTGCCGATGGATAACTACCTGATGGACCTGAACAGCGGCCAGCAATACTACCGCCCGTCCTACATGCTGGTGGCGGTGCTGAATAACGCGCGTACCGCGGCCGCATACCAGGGCGGTGTGCAGCGCGTCTTCAATCATTTCTACCGCCACGATTTCCAGTACCGCCACGCGAGCGCGAATTGCGCCGGCATCAGCGTCGACGTTTTCGCGTCGCTCGGCTGGCATATTCCGGAGCGCGGACCGTCGGCGCCGCTGAAGTCGCTTGCAGCCTACGCCTATATCGCCGTCAAGGACCGCAGCCTGCAAAGCGGCCGCAAGATCTACGATTACCTGAATGAAGAACAGACCCGCCTCCTGCCTGCAGTGGCATTCGAAGCGGCAGGACTGGATTTGCTGCAGATCGTGGGGATGAATGGCAAAGCGGAACGCTCGCTGACGCCGTATGAACAGCAGCTCCGGAGCGACGTCGACGCCATCTTCCTGGTGCGCATTCCGCAGGTTCCTTCGAGCCGCGTTACCGGTTCGGCGCCGGTGTTTTCATTCGATGAATTCCAGTCGCGGGTGCCGACGGACCAGGCCGACTGGAAAATCGTGCCGGTCGAAGCGCGGCCATTCCCGGACACGCTGCGCGATGCATCGAGCCCGCTTGAAGATGATCCGTCGCCGGTGCCCGGGCCGATTGCCGGCATCGGCGTCTTCACCGTCCTTGGTGCGCTCATTCTCTGGCGGCGCAGGAAGCAGTCGAAAGCCGCCAGCAAGCAGACGGCCCCGGAAAAAGAACTGGTGCACTGAGACGCGGCGAAGCCGATCGCGTCAAGACACCTGTTCCCAATTGAGGTCGAAGCGGGCCAGGTATTTTTTCAGCCGGTCCGCATCGTTCGGTTTGCTCTTGGCGCCGCGCGATACACCGAACAGCTTGCGGCCGGCATCCGACAGGCTTTTCGATTGCCGGCACACGTCAATCACGCCAACCAGCTGCATTGCATCGAACAGATCGAGTTGCGCCGCGGCTTCCGGCCCCATGACTTCCCCGATATCCACCGCTGCCGGCGCAGTCCGCTCACGCGTGCCGGCGGCCCACAGGCGCTGCAGCCGCACTACCTCGGCGTCGACGAGTTTCTCGGTAATGCGTCCGGCTTCGGCCAGCGTCGCCATCCGCGTAACGGAGGCGCCCAGGTCGCGGAAATTCCCGTTCCAGACCGCCTCGGGCGACATCGCAAACTGCATGTAGCGCTCGCGCGCTTCGCGATTGAAGCGCACCATCTCGCCGTTTTCTTCACCAACTTGCGCCAGCAGGTAAGACAGGTTCGGTTCGATATCTTCCGCGCGGTCTTTCAGGCCCGGCAGCGCATACGTCCATAAGTTAATGCGTGCGTAAAGGTCTTCGCGAAAGCGGCCGGCCGCCATTTCCTCGCCCAGGTCGCGGTTCGTACCTGCGATCAGCTGGAAATCGCTCTGCATTTCGTTGTCGCTGCCCACCGGCAGGAAGCGCTTCTCCTCGACCGCCTTCAACAGCATGGCTTGCTCGTCCAGCCCCAGTTCGCCGATCTCGTCCAGGAACAGCAAGCCCTTGTGCGCACTGCGCAGCAGGCCGGGCCGATCCGCCGCCGCCCCGGTAAACGAGCCTTTGATATGGCCGAACAGCGTCGACGCCGCACCATCGCCATGCAGGGTGGCGCAATTGAGTTCGACGAACTTGCCACTGATCTGGTGGCGCGTTTTTTTGAGTTCATATACGCGGCGCGCCAGGAAGGATTTGCCGGCGCCGGTCGGCCCCATTAACAGCATCGGCGCCTTCGATTTGATGGCCACGCGCTCGATCTCGTCGATCATGGCGTTGAAATGCGCATTGCGCGTGGCGATGCCGGACTTCAGGAAGGCCACGCCCTCGGCCTGCTCGCGCGAAAAGCGCTGGGCGATCTGGTCGTAGCGCGACAAGTCAAGATCGATGAGCGCATAGGTACCGGCCGTGGTGTCCGCACTGCGCGGCGGCGAGGTCTGCACCAGGCGGCCGGGGAAGAAGCGCGCCTCGGTCATCAGGAACAGGCAGATCTGGACCACGTGCGTACCCGTGGTGATGTGGACCCAGTATTCCTCGTGCTCCGGGTCGAAGGGATAGCGTTTCGCGAAATCGAACAGCGTCGCATACACCGCTTCGAAATCCCAGGCATCGCGCATCTGCAGCGCGTGTGGAATCACCTGCGTTTCCGGCGACACCGATGTGATGTCGGCCGTAACCTGCTTGACCAGCGTCTCCACATTCCCGTTGTACATCAGTTCGAAGCGGTCGATGACCACGTCTTCGTGCTGGGTCAGGCCAACGCTCGGCCGCCATTTGCTCCAGCGCGCCTGGCCTTTTCCGCTATCGAGCTTTGTGCCGACAAAGCCCAGCACCACGATCTTTTTCTTTTTCATGCTTATAAAATTTTATCCGACAGGATAATTTAGCATGAAGACCATCCAGGGTCCAGAAAACGCCGAAACTAACATAAAAACAATAAATCCATTGCATATCAAAGACTTAAAGAAGCGTGCCAGCCCCAGGCATGCAGGTGGCACGGCGTTTGCAATAGAGGAGGTATAAAACAAGAAAACGAGGAAATGAAAATGGTCGACGTGCAGCTGTTCCAGACTTTGAAGGGGAAATTCATTCCCGCCGCCGACACCGTGAACAGCGCCGGCGCCCCGGCCTACGCGCTGTCGCCGCGCCATGCCCTGGCACAGTACGCCGCGACCGGCTGCCTGAACGCGACCTACTATGCCGGCGCCGAAGCGCAGCTGGCGACCGTGCTGGAACTGTGCCGCGAAGTCGACCCGTACTTCATCGCCCAGACCGCGGTGTACCTGCGCGAGCGCGGCTACATGAAGGACATGCCGGCGCTGCTGGTGGCCGTACTGGCCGGCCAGGGCGCCGAGGAATTGCGGCCCGCCTTCGGGCGCGCGATCAACAACGGCAAGATGCTGCGCAACGTCGTGCAGATCCTGCGCTCGGGGGCAGTGGGCCGCAAGTCGCTCGGTTCGCGTCCGAAGAAGCTGGTGCAGGAATGGCTGAACAGCGCCAGCGAAGCGCAACTGCTCGCGGCTGCCGTCGGCACTGCGCCGTCGCTGGCCGACGTGGTCAAGATGGTGCACCCGAAGCCTGCCGAGGCCTGGCGCGCCGCCTTCTTCGCCTGGCTGATCGGCCGTCCGTATGCCGCACACGACCTGCCGCCGCTGACCGCCGCCTTCGAGGCATACAAGGCGAACCGCGCCGCGCCGCTGCCGGATGTGCCGTTCCAGATGCTGACCGCACTCGGCTTGTCGGCCCGGGAATGGGCGCAGATCGCGCGCAACGGCGGCTGGCACATGGTGCGCATGAACCTGAATACCTTTGCGCGCCACGGCGTGTTCGGTATCGACGGCATGGCGCAGGTGATTGCCGACAAGCTGCGCGACCGCGAAGCGATTGCCAAAGCAGGCGTGTTCCCCTACCAGCTGATGGCGGCGCGCCAGGCGGCAACGGACGCGGTGCCGGTAGCGGTACGGCTGGCCCTGGACGAGGCGCTGGAAATCGCCCTCGAAAACGTGCCTGCGGTCGAGGGCCGCGTGGTGGTGTGCGCGGACGTATCGGGCTCGATGCATGCGCCGGTCAGCGGCAGCCGCGGCACCGCAAGCTCGGCCATGCGCTGCATCGACGTCGCCGGCCTGGTGGCCGCCGCCATGCTGCGCAAGAACCCGGATGCGCTGGTGCTCCCGTTCGAGACCAAGGTGGTCGATTGCCGGCTGCATCCGCTTGACACCGTGATCACGAATGCGCAGAAGCTGGCGGCCCTGGGCGGTGGCGGAACGAATTGCAGCGCGCCGCTGGTGTGGCTGAACGAGAAGCGGGTCGAGGCGGAGCTGGTGGTGTTCGTCTCCGATAACGAATCGTGGATGGATGCCCGCCCACGGGCGACGGCCACCATGCAGGCCTGGTCGGCATTCAAGCGGCGCAACCCGCGTGCGCGCCTGGTGTGCATCGATTGCGCGCCAAATGCCAGCACCCAGGCATGCGAACGCGAGGACATCCTGAACGTCGGCGGTTTTTCAGACGACGTGTTCCGGATGATCGCCGCCTTTGCCGCCGGCCAGCTCGACTACCGGCACTGGGTCGGCGCAATCGAAGCGGTCGGCCTGGCCGGCTGACGACGAATAGCAGTACAGCTTTCGAGCTGGCAGGAATGCGGGTGCGACTACATGTCCAAAACCGTCGCACTCACCACTGGTCCTGCCGGCTCACCTTTTTCGATGAATGCAGGTGGAATTACATGGGATAGAGCGCTGGAGGCGTCTCCAGAGGTCCCCGGTTCAATCCCGGGCCGGCGCAAGCCGCGTAGCTCAGTATGCAGCACTATTTCACCACTCTTGTCATCGCCTTTTATACCTATCGTGGAGAACAACAATGAACAACGCAGAATACGACCTGATGCAAGTAGCGGGCGGCGCCCCGATCAAGATGTGGACCCACGGCGTGCCGGTGGAAGAATTGGCAAAGCAGCAGCTGGCCAACACCGCGCAGATGCCGTTCGTGTACAAGCACATCGCCGTCATGCCGGATGTCCACCTGGGTAAGGGCTCGACCATCGGCACCGTGGTGCCGACCCTGGGCGCCGTGATCCCCGCCGCGGTGGGCGTCGACATCGGCTGCGGCATGATGGCGGCGAAAACCACCCTGAGCGCCAACGACCTGCCCGACAGCCTGGGCACGCTGCGCAGCGCCATCGAACGCGCCATCCCGCACGGCATGTCGCCGAAGACGCGCGGCTACCGCGGCCGCGACGAAGGTTCCTGGCACACGCCGCCGGCGCCGGTCGATGCCGCCTGGGCCCAGCTGAAGGGCGAGTTCGATGCGATCTGCCTGAAGACGCCGTCGCTGGCGAAGACCAACAACTACCGCCACCTGGGTACGCTCGGCAGCGGCAACCACTTCGTCGAAGTCTGCCTGGATGAAGTCGGTTTTGTCTGGTTCATGCTGCACTCGGGCTCGCGCGGTGTCGGGAATGCCATCGGCACCCACTTCATCGAGCTGGCCAAAAAAGACATGCGCACGCACATCGCCAACCTGCCCGACGAAGACCTGGCCTACCTGGCGGAAGGGACGCAGCATTACGACGACTACGTGGAGGCGGTGAGCTGGGCCCAGAAGTTCGCGCGCATGAACCGCGAGGTCATGATGCAGAACCTGATCGCCGCCGTGCGCACGGTGATCACCAAGCCCTTCGAGACCCACGTGGAAGCGGTGAACTGCCACCACAACTACGTACAGAAGGAGCGCCACTTCGGCAAGGACGTACTGGTGACCCGCAAGGGCGCGGTATCGGCGCGTGCCGGCGAACTGGGCATCATTCCGGGCTCGATGGGCGCGAAGAGCTTCATCGTCCGCGGCAAGGGGAACGAAGAGAGCTTCCACAGCTGCAGCCACGGTGCAGGGCGTACCATGAGCCGCAACGAGGCCAAGCGCCGCTTCACGCTGGCCGACCAGGTGCGCGCCACCGAGGGCGTGGAATGCCGCAAGGATGCGAACGTGATCGACGAGATCCCGATGGCCTACAAGGACATCGACGCGGTGATGCATGCCCAGCGCGACCTGGTGGAAGTGGTGCACACGCTCAAGCAGGTGGTGTGCGTGAAGGGCTGACTACGCGGCCTTCAACAATAACAATAAAGGAGAACACATGATCGAACTCGATGGCGCCGCAGGCGAGGGCGGCGGGCAGATACTGCGCACGTCCCTGGCCCTGTCCATGATCACCGGCCAGCCCTTCCGCATCAGGAACATCCGCGCGAACCGGTCCAAGCCGGGCCTGATGCGCCAGCACCTGGTGGCGGTGCAGGCCGCGCAGCAGGTCAGCAATGCGGCGGTGATCGGAGCGGCGGTCGGCGCGGGAGAACTGAGCTTCATCCCCGGCCCGATCGCGGCGGGCGACTACGACTTTGCGATCGGCACCGCCGGCAGCTGCACGCTGGTGCTGCAAACCGTGCTGCTGGCCCTGCTGCATGCGGACCAGCCATCGACCATCCGCATTAGCGGCGGCACCCACAATGCGATGGCGCCGCCGGTGCAGTTCCTGCAGCGCGCCTGGCTGCCGCTGCTGGCGCAGATGGGCGCCGAGATCGGGATCGATTTGCTGCGCTACGGCTTTTATCCGGCGGGCGGCGGCGTGGTGACGGCCAGCGTCCAGCCCTGCCCGCGCCTGGCGCCGCTGGCCTGCATCGAGCGCGGCGCCTTCGTCGACGCTTATGCCGAAGCGTTTTTCGCCGGCATCCCGTCGAACGTGGGAAGCCGCCAGCTGGCGCAGGTCGGCGCCGCCCTCGGCTGGGAAGGGCGCCAGCTGCGCCTGCGCGGCCTGCCTGCCGAGCAGGGGCCGGGCAATGCCTTGCTGCTGACGCTCGCGTATGAACATCACACCGAAGTCTTCGCCGCCTTTGGTGCGCGCGGCATCACGGCGGAAGCGGTGGCCGACGCAGCCCTGGCCGAGGCGCAGGCCTATATCGCCTCCGGCGCGGCAGTCGGCGAGCACCTGGCCGACCAGTTGATGCTGCCGCTGGCGCTGGCCGGCAGCGGACGCTTTACCCTGTCGACCGTGTCCGGCCATGCGGCGACGAATGCGGCGGTGATCGAGCGCTTCCTGCCGGTGACGGTGCGTTTCGAACGCGGCGAGCAGTCCAGCACTTGCGTGGTGGTGCCGCGCTAGAGCATCACACGTGGACGATGCCCGCCTTGGCCGCCCACTGCTCCAGGCTCTGGCGCTTGATCGCCGCCGCCATCAGGTCGGGGAACAGGTCCGGCGTGCAGGCAAAGCAGGGCGCGCCCATCGCCACCAGTTTGGCGGCATTGTGCTTGTCGTAGGATGGCGCGCCCTGGTCGTCGAGGGCCAGCAGGACGATGAACTGCACGCCGCTGGCGATCATCGCCGCCGCGCGCTTGAGCATTTCGTCATTGCGTCCGCCCTCGTACAAATCGCTGATCAGGACAAAGATCGTGTCCTTCGGGCGCCGCACCAGGCCCTGGCTATAGGCCAGCGCGCGGTTGATGTCGGTGCCGCCGCCGAGCTGGGTGCCGAACAAAACCTCCACCGGGTCCGCCAGCAGCGGCGTCAGGTCGACCACCGCCGTATCGAACACCACCACCGAGGTGCTGACGGCCTTGATACTGGCCAGCACCGCCGCGAACACGCTGGCATACACCACCGACGGCGCCATCGAGCCGCTCTGGTCGATGCACAGCACGATGTCGCGCAGCGACTGGCCCTTGCGGCCGAAGCCGATCCGGGTTTCCGGGATGATGGTGCCGTACTCCGGCTGGTAGTGCTTCAGGTTGGCGCGGATGGTGCGCAACCAGTCGATTTCGTTGTGGCGCGGGCGGCGGTTGCGCGTGGCGCGGTTCAGGCTGCCCGTGACGGCCTGGCGCAGCGGGCTGGCCAGCTTCTGCTCCAGCTCGCGCACCACCTTGCTCACCACGGCGCGCGCCGTGGCCCGCGTCTTGTTCGGCATGATGCGGTTCAAACTGAGCAGGGTCGCAACCAGGTGGACGTCCGGCTCGACCGCCTGCAGCATCTCGGGCTCGCACAGCATCTGCTGCAGGCCGAGGCGCTCCAACGCATCCTTCTGCATCACCTGCACCACGCTGGACGGGAAATACTGGCGGATGTCGCCCAGCCAGCGCGCCACGTTCGGCGCCGAGGCGCCCAGGCCGGCGCGCGATCCGTTCGGCTCGGCGCCGTACAGCGCGTCGAGCGCGCGGTCCATGGCCAGGTCGGTGGGCGCCAGCGGGGTGTCGGCCGCGCCGCCGCCCAGCACCAGGCGCCAGCGGCGCGCGGCTTCGGTCGTGTCGAATTCATGCGCCATGGATCACCTCCGGCGCCGTGGCGCCACCGAATAGCGTTGCCACGATGGGCAGTACACGCCGCGCGCGGCCCAGGCCGATCTCCTGCGTGGCGGCGTGCGAAGAAGCCACCGCGCCGGCCGCTCCCGCACTGGCGCGCTCGGCCAGCTGGCGCCGCTCCGGCGCGGCAAAGCTGCCGAAGGTGCGGCGCAGCAGCGGCAGCAGCTCTGTGAAAGTCTCCGCCGGCAGCGACAGCACCCAGCCGTGGACCGCATGCCAGAGTTCGTCGTTGTGCACCAGCAGGGTGCCGCTGCCCTGCAAAAACCCTTCCAGCCACTGGGCCGCGGCCAGCGGCGCCACCGCGCGTGAGCACAGCAACAGCAGGTGGCGCGAGGCTTCGCCCATCGGCCAGTGGCCCTGCTCGGTGAGGATGCGCACCGCGCGTCCGGCCAGCAGCGGGTGCGTGGCTTCGCTGCGCGCGGCGGCTTCCAGCGCCGCGAACCAGGCGGCCTCGTATTCTCCATTCTGCAGCAGGCGGATGGCGCCGTCGCCGGCGATCAGCTGGGCCAGCAGGGCGCTTGCGGCTTCGTCGGCCAGGCCGCGCATGCCGAAGGGCAGGGCGACGCAGGCGCGCGCCACCAGGCCATCGACCACGCTTGCCAGCGCCGCGGTATCGGTGCCGCGCACGCTGCCATAGCGCAGCACGTTGACCAGCGGCGGCAGGGCCGCGAGCAGGAAGCCCAGGTCGGCGGTGAGGGCGCTGGCGTCCTGGATGCGCGTCATCAGCGGCGCCACCGCTGCGCGCAGGTCGGCCAGCAGCACCTCTTCCATCAGGCCGGTCAGGGCCGCCAGGTCGGGCGCCGCCGCGCCGCGGCTGATGGCGCGGGCGCCGGCGGCGTCTTCCAGCGTCGATCCCCAGACGCTGGCCTCGATCAGGCGGATCGCGAACTCGGGCTCCCAGGCCAGGCGCCACAGCTCGTGGAAGGTGCCGCTCTTGCCGCGCACGACCTGGCGGCTGCCCCAGGCGATGCCGAGCATGGCCAGGCGGTGCAGCAGCACGCTTTTTTCCAGGTGCGCCGGCTGGCGCAAATCGAGGTCGATGTCGAGGGTATCGGCGCGCACCGCCATGCGCAGGCGTTTTTGCTGGGCCTGCACATCCTGGATCAGCGGCAGGGTCGGCACCGTGGGCGGCACTTCGCCCAGGCGGTCCTTGATCAGCAGCTCGCGCCGGATCAGCTGCAGCGGCAGCTCGCTGTCGTAGCAGAACACGGCGCGGATGGCTTCCATCAGTTCGTCGAGGCCGGCGCGCGGGCGATCGCGCAGCGCCGCCAGCGTATCTGCCAGGCGCGAGGCTTCGATGATGTGCGCCGGCGAGGCGTCGAGGTCGTGCTTGCGCAGCAGGGTGGCGACATCGGTCAGCCAGTGCAGGCTGGCCTGTTCGCGCCGCTCCCATACGTGCTGGTACCAGCCAGGCGCCGCCACGCCGGCGCCATAGCCGCTGGCAAAGGCCAGCCGGCCGTAGCTCCACGGGGTCCAGGTCGCGGCCAGCTTTTCCTTGGGCAGGCCTTTCAGCAGGTCGTTGTCGCTTTTCGCAGTCGGCATGCGCGCCAGCGCCGGCACGTGCCAGGCGCCGCAGACCACGGCGATGCGCTGGCGGCCTTCCTTTTCGGCGGCGCGGATCGTGTTGCGCATGTAGGCTTCGCGGCGCTGCTCGAGAATGTCTTCCGGCGTGCCGATCTGCTCGCGCACCACGGTCATCATCCCGGCGATCGCATCGAACAGATCGAGGCTGTCGCTGCGCTGCTCGACCAGGTGGTCCCACCAGGTGTCGGAATCGCTGAAGCCGGCCGCCTCGGCCAGCCAGGCCAGCGGGTCGGCGTGCAGGGCGGGCGGCGCGGCTTCGACGCCTGCTTCGGTGTTGGCATCGACCTTGGCCTGCTCGCCGACAGGGGCATCGTCCGCCACATCCGCCACGGCCAGCCGGTGGCTTTGCGGCAGGTCGCACAGGCGCACCGGCAGGCCGTGCGCGTTGGCGTAGCGGATCGCCTGCCACTCGGGCGAGTATTCGGCGAACGGATAGAACACGGCGCGCTGCGGCGCCGCTGGTGCATAGACCAGCAGCGCGCAGGGCGGATGCAGGCCGGGCGCGCCGACGTGGGCCAGCAGTGCATCGGCTTCGGGCGGGCCCTCGACCAGGATGCAGTCGGGCTGCAGCGCTTCCAGCGCGCCGAGCAGGCTGCGCGCGCAGCCTGGCCCGTGGTGGCGGATGCCGAACAGGTGTACGCTCATCGCTGCGCCGGCATCAAGCCATCACGTCGCGGCAGGCGCGGTACAGGTCCTTCCAGCCGTCGCGTTCCTTGACCACCGTTTCCAGGTATTCGAGCATGACCACGCGGTCCTGGATCGGGTCCTTGACGATGGCGCCGACCATGCCGGCGGCCAGGTCGGCGCCGCGCAGCACGCCGTCGCCGAAGTGGGCCGCCAGCGACATGCCGTGGGTGATGACGGAAATCGCTTCGGCCGTGCTCATGCTGGCGCTGGGCGCCTTGATCTTGACCTTGCCGTCGGCCGTGATCCCTTCGCGCAGTTCGCGGAACACGGTGACGATGCGGCGGATCTCTTCCAGCGCCGGCAGCTCGCCCGGCAGTTCCAGCGCACGGCCCATGCTGGCCACGCGCGTCTGCACGATGCGCACCTCTTCGTCGGCGCTGCGCGGCGGCGGCAGCACCACGGTATTGAAGCGGCGCTTCAGGGCGCTCGACAGTTCGTTCACGCCGCGGTCGCGGTCGTTCGCGGTGGCGATGATGTTGAAGCCCTTCCGGGCCTGGACTTCGTCATCGAGTTCGGCGATCGGCAGCACCTTTTCGGACAGGATGGAGATCAGGCTGTCCTGCACTTCGCCGGCGATGCGCGTGAGTTCCTCGACGCGCGCGATCTTCCCTTCGCGCATGGCGCGCATCACCGGGCTGGCCACCACCGCCTCGAGCGACGGGCCTTTCGACAGCAGCTGGGCGTAGTTCCAGCCATAGCGCACGGCTTCCTCGCCGGTGCCGGCGGTGCCCTGCACCACCAGGGTCGAGTCGCCGCTGATCGCCGCCGCCAGGTGTTCAGACACCCACGACTTGGCGGTGCCCGGCACGCCCAGCAGGAGCAGGGCGCGGTCGGTGGCCAGGGTGGCCACCGCGATCTCGATGATGCGCGGGTTGCCGATGTACTTGGGGCTGATCTCGACGCCGTTGTCCAGCTTCCCGCCCAGCAGGTAAGTCGACACGGCCCACGGCGACATCTTCCAGCGCGGCGGACGCTGGCGCCGGTCGCACGCGATCAATGCTTCCAGCTCGTTGGCGTACTGGGTCTCGGCGTGCTGGCGAAGGACGGTGCTGGTGGCGGTCATGCAGGCTCCTGGAATGAGAGGATCATCTCGTGGCGGAAACGCACGAGCTGGAAAAATTGGTCGACGGCGTTTTGCCAGCCGTGCGGATCGTCCGCCAGTCCCGGCCACCCGCGCTCGGCCTCGAACACCGCGGCCGGGTCGAGCACGGCCGCCAGCGGGCCGAGGGCGGAGCGGAAGCTCCATTGCTGGGCCGGCAGCGCAGGCAGTGCGCCGAGCAGGCGCCGTGCGATCGCCAGCGACAGGCCGGCGGGCCAGGGCGCAGGCGTGGCGTCCGCCAATTGGTGCAGCAGTTCGACCAGGGGCAGGTCGGCGCCGTGCCAGGGCATGCGGCTGGCCTCGACCAGCGCGAGCAGCATCGCGTGCATGGCTGGCGCAGGCAGGGCGGCGTAGGCGCCGACGAAGGCCGAAGCGTTCTGGTAGCGCACCGTGCCGTCAGACGCCAGCCAGATGCGGGTCCAGGCTTCGAGCCAGGCCAGCAGGCCGGGCGTGGCCGCATGCACCAGGTGCAGCTGCAGGGCGCCGGTCCAGCCGAGCAGCAGCGCTTGATGGTAGTCGGTGCCGGCGCTCAGGGCGATGCATTCGTCGGGCGACAGGCCGAGCGAAGTGGACCAGTGCGACGGATCGATCGCCGCCAGGATGTCCACCAGCCAGCCCGCCTTTTCGCCCAGGCCCGCGTATTTGTTGTCGCCCACGCCGTCGCGGATGGCGGCGGCATCGCGTTCCTCCGGCGGCGCGACGATCAGGCGGCTGCCGCGCAGGAAGCGCTTTTCGGTCTGCAGCAGCGGCGCGGCGCGCGCCAGCATGCGCTGCGAGAAATGCGAGTCTGGCAGGCGGGCCAGCAGGCGCTGCGCCATCTGGCGCACCGGCTTGCGGCGGTCGTCGAGGGCCGCTTCGAGGAATGCTTCGTCAGCGGCGCCCAGTCCGGTGCGGAGACAGGAGAGCAGGGCGAGGCGATTGTCGGGCGGCTCGCTGGACCAGGTGGCTTCGAGCGCGGCGCGGGCAGCGGCCGGATCGGCGCGGCGCCAGTTGTCGAGGGCGGCGACGCGTTGCTCCAGCGCGCCTTCGTGCCAGGCCTGCTGCGGATGCGCGTCATTGTTACCGTGTGCGTCGGCCGCCCAGGCCCACGCCGGTTCGAGCGCCGCCAGCCATGCGGCGCGCGTGCCCAGCACCGGGCGCAGACGTGGCCGCAGCGCCGGCTGGCGGGTAGCCCAATCGAGCATATTGGGCAGGAAGCGTTCGGGCAGGCGTGCACCCTTGCCGGCCAGGAGGCTGATCCATTCGGTTTGCACCGAAGCCGGCTGACCGCCCGCGAGCAGGCGTTTCAGGATCGCCTCCGCCGCGAGCGGGCAGGCCGGGAGCTGCTCCGGCGCGCTGGCCATGGGTTGCGTCGCTGGCGCTGGCGGCGGCAGGTAGCCGGCGCGTGTCCACAGGTCGCTGGCGCCGGTGGCCAGCCAGAGGCGGCGTTCGGGCATTGCGCCGGTTGCGTCGAGTGCCGGGCTGGCGGCGCCGGCCAGTTCCGGATCGAGCAGCGCGGCGGGCAGCGGCGCGCGCGCGGTGCCGACCAGTAGCAGCTTGTGTAGCGAAACCGGGGCCGTCATGCGTTGAACTCCGTGTCGATGTTGAACAGGCGGCCGTCCTGCCAGACGCTCAGCGGCAGCAGGCAAACGCCGTCCCATTCGCCGAAGACGGTGAGCGGATGGCCGCCGCTGAGTGCGAGCAGGTGCGGCGCATGGCGGAAGGATGTGTGCAGGGGCAGCAGCCGTCCATCCGATGTGCGCAGGCTGGTGCGCCTGGCGCTGTCGGGAACTACGGCGTCGAGCAGCATCGGATAGCGGTCGATGAAGGGCTGGACCGCCAGCACGTCGGCATACGCGTCGAGCGTGGTGTCGAGCGCAGGCGCAGAGGCGACGGCGTGGAGCGGGCGCGTGCCCGACTGTTCCTTGATCAGCGCGCGCAGTGGCCAGGCGCCCGGGTAGAAGCACAGGGCGCCGTCGAATTCGGTGCTGGTCGCCAGCGGCGCCTCGAAGCCCTGGCCGCCGGCCGAGTAATGCAGCAGCATGGCCCAGCGGCCACTGGCGACGCCGCGCAACCAGGTCGTGCGCGAGCGCACCCGGCCTTCGTCCTCCGTGGTCTGGGCCAGCACTTGCCAGCGATCGACGATGGCCGGTTCGACGAATACGGTTTCCTGCGGCACGCTCCAGCCGACCAGGGTGCGCACGTCGGCCTGCAGGGGCGCCGGCAGCGCATCGAGCCGGGCGTGGGCTTGGCACAGCATATAGAGAGAGGCGAGTTCGCTGCCCAGCTGGCGCTGCCAGTCGGGGTTCGTGGTCTGGAAGCACAGGCCGGATGCGCGGCGCAGGCGGTTGCCGATGGCCCCGGCCTGGGCGTCGACCATGCGCGCGCCATGCCTTCCCAGAACGCCGGGCCGCGTTCGCGCACCGTGGCGATGCCCTCGCGCGCCAGGTCCTCAAGCCAGGTTTGCAGGTCGGCCAGGCCGTTGGCGATGTTCTGGGCACGCTTGTCTTCGCGTTTGCGTGCCTGGGCGGCGGAAGCGGCTACGGCTTCAGGAGACTGGTCGGCCGCTTTCTCTTCCTTCTTTTCGCGCCGTGTCTGGCTGCCGTCGAGCCAGTCCCTGACCCATTGCGGCGCTTCGTTCTCGTTGAACAGTGTGGGCTGGGCCGCATGCAGCAGGTACAGGCCGAGACCGTGCTTGCACGGGAACTTGCGGCTGGGGCAGGAGCATTTGAAGGCGGGTTCGCCGAGGTCGATCTGGGTACGGTAAGGGAGCTTGCCGCTGCCCTGGCATTCGCCCCACATCGCATTGCCATCCAGGCCGAGCGTGCCCCACTTGGCGGGAGCGGCAAGCTGCGACCCTGCTTTTGCAGATGCGGCATCGGGAGCAAGCGCAAGGATCTGTTCGGCTTTCAGCATGAAGTGAGGGGCACGAATCGCCGGATGAGCGGCAGGGTTAAGTTGCATTACAGAATCTTGTCGAAAGAATACCCGTTATTTTGATGGCCGAGAACTGTTTATTCTGGGAGGCGAAACAACAGCGGGTATTGCAGAGCTCGATAAGGTTTGCTATAGTTCAGTCCCTCGCGAAAACGACAACGAAATCAAGTAGTTGAAGATGACGCAGGAAGCCGCGGAAAACGCGGTGTAGCAAAAAAGAGAAGTTGACGACGCAAACGAAACACTGCATAATCTCGCTTCTC